>CAZPGB010000013.1:0-109880 GCA_964585945.1 uncultured bacterium
TGCTAACGCACGAAGGTTACAACCAGGGGGTCGGTTGTTCCATATGGTCTAGGGCCCGCGGTCGGCAGAGGTCGTCGGGCGGGGCAATCGTCACGCCCCACGCCTGAAGCGATAGAGGAAACCAAACATGCGGGCGGTCGTACACGCGCACTTCTACCAGCCACCCCGGGAGAACCCCTGGACGGGGCGCATTCCCCGGCAGGACAGCGCGCACCCCGCGCACGACTGGAACGAGCGGATCACCGACGAGTGCTATCGGCCCAACGCGCGCAGCCGCCTGCTCGGCGCCGACAATCGCATCGACGAGATCGTCAACAACTACGCCTTCATGAGCTTCGACTTCGGTCCGACGCTCCTGACCTGGCTGGAGCACCGGGCGCCGCGCGTCTACGAGCAGATCATCGAAGGCGACCGCATCAGCCAGCGTCTCCACGACGGGCACGGCAACGCCATCGCGCACGTCTACAACCACGTCATCATGCCGCTGGCCAACTTCCGCGACAAGCGCACCCAGATCGTGTGGGGCCTGCGAGACTTCGAGTGGCGCTTCGGGCGCAAGAGCGAGTCGATCTGGCTGGCCGAGACGGCGATCAACCTCCAGACGGTCCGCATGCTGATCGAGTTCGGCATCCGCTACGTGGTGCTGTCGCCGTACCAGGCCCTGCGCACGCGGCCCCTCGATCGCTCGCGCGGCTGGACCGACGCCTCGGGCGGCAAGGTGGATCCGCGTCAGCCGTACCGCTGCTTCCTGAAGGATGCCCGCCGGCGACGCGTCGAGGACCGTTTTCTGGACGTGTTCTTCTACGACGGACCGCTCGCGGCGGACGTCAGCTTCGCCCATTTGCTGCGCTCCGCGCCCGCCTACGCGGAGCGGATCCAGCAGGCTGGCGCCGATCTGAACGGCGGACCCGGTCTGGTCAGCGTGGCCACCGACGGCGAGGTCTACGGCCATCACGAGCCGTTCGGCGACATGTGCCTCGCGTACCTGGCGCGGCGCGAGGCCCCCCGCCGGGGCATCGAGCTGACCAACTATGGAAGGTACCTCGACCTGCATCCCCCGACCCAGGAGGTGGACCTCAACTTCGGCGACCAGGACGAGGGCACCGCGTGGAGCTGCGCCCACGGTGTGGGGCGCTGGGAGCGGGATTGCGGCTGCTCCACCGGTGGGCGCGAGGGCTGGAACCAGCGCTGGCGGACGCCGCTGCGCCGGGGGTTCGATGCGGTGCGTGACCGCTTGGCCGAGACGTTTCTCGAGAAGGTCAGCCCGCTCGTGCACGACCCCTGGGCGGTGCGCGACGACTACGTCCTGGCGCTGCTGGACCCCAAGCCCGAGGCGCGCCGGGCGCTCCTCGAGCAGCACGCACAGCGCGAGCTGAGCGGCCGGGAGCGGCAATGCCTCTGGAGCCTGCTCGAGTCGCAGCGCTTCGCGATGTACATGTACACGAGCTGCGCCTGGTTCTTCGCCGACATCTCCGGGATCGAGACGGTTCAGAACATGGCCTACGCCCGGCGGGCCATCGAGCTGGCGCGTCCATGGCTGCGGCTGGACCTGGAAGAGATGCTGCTCGACTACCTGGCCGACGGCCGCAGCAACATCCCCGCGATGGGTCACGGGGCCGATGTCTACCGGAGGTTCGTGCTCCCGCAGCGCGTGCTTCCGGAATCGGTGGCGGGCGGGGTCTCGATCTGTGCCGGGGTGCTGGGCGGCCGGCCGCCGGAGCGCGAGTTCCGCTATCGCATCCATACCGAGAGCTTCGCCGGCACCCACGGCGATCTCGCCACGGCGGAGGTGGGCGCGGACGACGACGGCCCCGCCAGCGTCCACGCGGTGTTGCGCCTCACCCACAGGGATACCGAGGAAGAGCACTTCTTCGAGACCCATCTCTACCGGAGTGCCCCGGGCGATCTGCGCTGCTATGTGCTGCCCATCGCGGGGGAGCAGGGGCAACCGATCGAGCCCCGCTTCCCAGGCACCCCGGACGAGGCGCAGGTGCGCGCTGCAGGCGGCGGCGCGCCCATGACGCTGAGCAATCTGGTGGCCGAGAATCGGACGCAGATCATCGAGACCGCCTATGAGAAGATCCTCCTGGCGGCCGAAGCCCTGCTGGAGAGGCTCTTCGAGCAGGGGCGGGACCTGATCGCCACCTGCCGCGAGGCAAACGTCGAGACGCCGCCGGTCCTGCGCGCCGCAGCCGGCCACGTGCTGACCCGGCGTTTGAGCGACAAGGCGTTCGCCCTGGAGCAGAGTCTGCGCGAGCGGCTGGGGAGCGGCCCTCAGCGGTCCGAGGACGCCCACGTGCTCGTGGCCGAGGAGCAGGCGCGCAAGCTGAGCGAGATTGCGGACCTCCTCAACTTCGCCCGCAGCAATGAGTTGCCGGTATCGATCGACGCGCTGGTGGCCGCCTACGGCCGGGTGATCCAGGAATTGCTGGAGAAGCTCCAGGAGTCGCCCGACTGTCTGTGGGCGCAGCAGTGTGAGGAAGTCATTCGCAGCAGCTACGACCTCCACTTTCCTCTGGACCGTAGGCCTCTGGAGGACTTAGGGTACCGGGTCCTATGGAAGCATAGAGATCGGCTGCGCTCGTGGGCCCACAGCTCCAGTGAGACGGACGCTCGGTGCTGGCAAGCCTTCGAGGCGCTTGCCGTTGCGCTACAGCTCAACATCCACTGGATCATCGAGCAGGAAAACGGTAGCTCGTCCAGTCGATAGTGCTGCACATCGTCACGAGACCGGAACCGGCCCCGCGTTTGGTTGTGAGACACCGCTATCCGATCTCCATGTGCAGCGGAAAGAGAGGGTGGCCATGAGGCGAGAGGAACTGGAAGCGCTCACCAAGCAGCAAATCCTTGAGATTGCCCGGGAGCTGGATCTCCCGGGCCGCAGCGGTCTGTCGAAGGACGGCCTGATTCGCGCGCTGCTGAAGGTCCAGAGTCGGTCGCGCAAGCCGATCTTCGGATCCCGGAAGAAAACCGCCCGCAAGGCGACCGCGCCGCCGGCGCGGTCCGCGCGACCGACCAAGAAGCCGGCCGCAGAAACGAAGCGCGCCGCCGGTCGCAGGGCCGATGCTTCGGCGCCCGCCGGCCGGACAAAGGCGACCACACGGAAGCCCGCCGGCGCGACCGCTGCGGGCAGGCCCCGCGGCAAGCGGCAGATGGGGGCCAAGGACCTGGAGAAGGTCGTGGCCAAGACGCGCGCATCGGGACCCACCGGCGGTGAGCCCACGCGGAAGGTCAAGCCGGGGAGCCGCAAGCGGACGAAGGTGTCGCCGAAGGCGTCCGATGAACGCGCCAAGACCGCCGCCCGGCGCGCCGCGCCGCCCACCGAGGTCGAGACCCCCGAGAGCGGTGTGACCCGCGGACCCGTCAGGCGGACCACCCCCAGCGGCGCCCCCCTGCAGATGCCGCATCGCTACGGCGTGGACCAGATCGCCCTGATGGCGCGCGACCCGTACTGGTTGCACGCCTACTGGGAGGTCACCGACCGATCGGTGGGTCGTTTGCGCGCGAAGCTGGGCAAGGCCTGGGAAGGCAGCCGCGCCGTCCTGCGGGTCTACGACTACCCGCCGGACATCGAGGAGTCCCGCGCCACCAGCGACAACGGCGAGGACCGCTACGACATCGATCTGCCCCCCGGCTCGGAGAACTGGTACATCAACGTCGGAAGGGCGGATCGCGCCTACCGCGTGGCCGTGGGCGTGATCGACCGCAAGGGCCGCTTCCACGCGTACGCCCGGTCGAACCTGGTCAGCACGCCCCGCGACAGCGTCTCGCCCATCACCGATGAGGAGTGGGCGGTGTCACCCGAGGCCTTCACGCGTCTCTACGAGATGGCGGCTCCCGCGGAGCATCTGGGCGGCCGTTCCTCGGCCGAGTTGGGCATGTTGCTCCGCGAGCGCCTGCGTTCGGACTGGTCTTCGGGGATGCTTGCCAGCATGGGCAGCGGCGAGCTGGCCGCCCAGAAGCCGGCCGGGAGGGGCTTCTGGTTCGTGGTGGATGCCGAGCTGATCATCTACGGCGCCACCGAGGCCGATGCCACGGTGACCGTCCAGGGCCGACCGGTGAAGCTCCGTCCCGACGGCACGTTCAGCCTACGGTTCCAGTTGCCCGACGGCACGCAGGTGATCGACGCCACCGCGGTCTCGGCCGACAAGGTGTTCCGCAAGACCATCACGCCAACGGTGCGGCGCGAGACCCGGGCCACCGAGATGATCGAGACCGACGAGCGCCAGCGCTCCTGAGGAAGCGGCGTCGGGGCCCCGCGCCATTCAGAGAAACTACAAGGATGTCACGGGCGCGCTCGTTGGGCCCCCAGGCCGCGGGTGCGCGAACGGAGTTCGATTGCATGGCTGATCCAAAGGGATACCTGGCGCTGACTCTGCATGCCCATCTGCCCTACGTCCGCCATCCGGAGCACGAGCGGTTCCTGGAAGAGGACTGGTTCTTCGAAGCGGTCACCGAGACCTACATCCCCCTGATCGAGATGCTCGAGGATCTGCGTGACGACGGCGTGTCCTTCCGGCTCAACATGTCGATCACGCCGCCGCTGGCGGGGATGCTGGCCGATCCCCTGTTGCAGCAGCGCTACGTGCGGCACATCGAGCGGCTGATCGAGCTCTCGGCCAAGGAGATCGAGCGCACGCGCTGGATGCCCGAGTTTCACTCGCTGGCGATTCGCTATCACGATCTCTTCAAGCGCGCCCGCGAGGTTTTCGTCGAGCACTACGGCTGCAATCTGCTCACCGCGTTCCGGCAGTTCCAGGACGAGGGCTTTCTGGAAGTGCTCACCTGCGGGGCGACCCACGGCTTCCTGCCCCTGATGCTGGGCAGCCGCAATCTGTGGCGCGGACAGGTGCGCACCGCCGCCAAGGACTATGAGCGTCACTTCGGCCGGCCGCCGCGCGGGATCTGGCTGCCCGAGTGCGGATTCCATCCAGGGCTGGAAGAGGTGCTGGGCGACGAGGGCATCCATCACTACATCCTCGATGCGCACGGCGTGCTGCACGCCACCCCGCGGCCCAAGTTCGGCATCTACGCGCCGATCATGTCGCGCCGGGGCGTGGCCGCCTTCGGCCGCGACCTGGAGTCTTCCAAGCAGGTCTGGTCGGCCAAGGAGGGCTACCCGGGCGACTACACCTATCGCGAGTTCTACCGCGATGTCGGCTGGGATCTCGAGTACGAGTACGTCCGGCCCTATCTGCACGACGACGGCAAGCGCACCAATCTGGGGATCAAGTACTACCGCATCACCGGCGACACGGACCAGAAGGAGCCCTACGACTTCGACCGGGCGCGCGAGAAGGCGGCCGAGCACGCCGGCAATTTCATGTTCAACCGGGAGAAGCAGAGCGAGTACCTGCACGGGTTGATGGAGCGGCCGCCCATCATCGTGGCACCCTACGACGCCGAGCTGTTCGGCCACTGGTGGTACGAGGGGCCCGCCTTCCTGGAGATGCTGCTGCGCAAGATCGCTTCCGACCAGAAGACGATCCGCACGACGACCCTCTCGGAGTACCGGCAGGCGTTTCCCGTCCTGCAGGTGGCGACGCCCTCGATGTCGAGCTGGGGCTACAAGGGCTACGCGGAGTTCTGGCTCGAGGGGTCGAACGACTGGATCTACCGGCATCTCCACAAGGCGGGTGAGCGGATGATCGAGATGGCCAACCATGCCAAGGAGGGCCGTCTGGGCGACAGCGCGCTCGGCTGGCGCGCGCTGCGGCAGGCCGCGCGCGAGTTCCTGCTCGCCCAGAGCAGCGACTGGGCGTTCATCATGAAGACCGGCACGATGGTGCCCTACGCGGTCGCCCGCACCCAAGAGCACATCATGAACTTCACCAAGCTCTACGAGGACATCGGCAGCGGCACCGTGGACGAGCCGTGGCTGGCATCGATCGAGGCGAAGAACAACGTCTTCCCGCAGGTCGATCCGCTGACCTGGGCGGACTGATCGGCATCGGGTAGCGTGAGCGTGGTTGCTGTTCGGCAACCCCCCACGGGCGGTCGGCTGGTGAGACATGCGGGCTAGAGGATCTCCCTGCCGGTGACGCGCCCGCCCGCGTAGAGCCCCAACCGCTCGCCCGCTTTCTCGACATGGGCTCGCAACCGCGCCGGGTCATAGGACGCCGGTGCGTAGATCACGAACGTGCAGCGCGTGGTGTCCTCGCGGATGCGGGTGCGGAAGGAATCCGACGACGGGTTCCCGAAGGGGCCCTCGCGATCGGCGAGGGTCCAGCGGCCCGCAACGTTGACGTGGTCCTTGCCCAGGCCCCGGTATCCCTCTCCGTCCAGGCCGAGCCGCAGCACGGCGGGCCACTGCACCGCGTCGCTGTCGTAGAGCCCGATCGAGAGCGCGAAGTCGATCGAGCAGAGGTTGCAGGTGTCGACGACGCGGTTGATCCGGTAGAGCCCCTTGCCCTGGATGACCCGCCGCACGAGGGCCTCGGAGGAGGGGCGGCGGCGCGTGGGGTCGAGTCCGATCGCCCGGTAGAGCTCGCGGGCGGGACCGTGGAGCTGCGCGGCCTGAGACGGCTGGCCGTACCGCTCGCGGATGCTCTCGGTGAGCGCGGCCAGATCCTGCTCCAGCCGGTCACTCGTCCCGCGGGCGGTGATGCCCTCGGCCTGCAAGACGCCCAGGCGGATCTTGTCGCCCAGGGCCGGATCGATTGCGATGATCGCCATGGGTTACCCCTTTGCGCGTCATTCCCTGCGCTTGCGAATCACGAGGCGGACCCACGGGAGGCCGTCCTCGGTGGTCGTCTCCGCATACGTGATCAGCTCCATTGCCGCGTCCCGATCGGCAGCCTCCGCCGGGCCAGGCCCAAGCTGGGGGAGGAAGGCCCGCAAGGCCTCCTGCGGACGAAGCAGCCAGCGAGCGTCCTTGGGGCCGCCGGCGTGGCGCCGGTTCTGGGGCGCGCCGGCCGGGCGTTCGTGCGGACCGGCTGGGCGCTCGGACCCGCCGGCTGCGCGCTCGGACCCGCATCGCGGGTCCTCGGCGAAGGTCTCGAACAGGAACGCGCCGCCGGGACGGAGCGCGTCGCGCACCCAGGAAAACAGCGCGCGATCCAGGTAGCGCACCATCAGGATCAGATCGTAGCCGCCTTCGACTTCCAGAGGCGGCCGTTGCCGGCGCAGATCCATCTCCTGCGTGTCGATCGACACCCCCATGCGCGTGGCCAGGCGCTGCGCGCGCTCCAATGCGTCGGGCAGCCGATCAACCGCCAACACGCGGTAGCCGCGCATCGCCAGGGTCACCGCGTCCCGCCCGCCGCCGCACCCGAGGTCCAGGGCCCGCCGGCCGCGACCCGCGCCGGCCCAGTCGCGGACCAGTCGCGAGGGCTCCCAGAGCAGACGCCGGGCCGGCCCCGTGTGCCACGGCCCCGGCCAGGCGTCGATCGGGGCGTCGACCGCGAGGACCCGCAGGTCGGGCCGCGCCGCGCGGAAGCATCGGGCCGCACGGGCGGCGGCGTCGGACGACGGTCCGGCGACGAGCAGCCGTTTGCCGGCCGCTGGCCACTCGTTGCGCTGCTGCTGTAGCGACTCGGCCGGCAGGGAGGCGGCGTCGGGGATGTGGCGGGCGGCGAACTCCTCGCCCGTGCGCACGTCGACCAGCAGCGTGTGGCGGTAGAGGCCCCACAGCGGACGGGAGCCGTCCTGCGGCAGGCCGCCGGCGGGAACGCCGCCGCATGCGGACGGATCGCCGGCTTGCGCCTCGCCTCCGGGCGCGCGGCGAGAGCCGGGTGCGCCCTGCGGCGGTGAACCCGGAGCAAGATGCTCTGCCGCCGACCCCATGGCCGCCAGCATCGACATGGCGATCGCATCCGCGGGTGGGTTGTCCGAACCGGACCCGAAGCGCATGGCTGTCCCCGCTCAAGGTAGCGTCGCGACCGCGGTGAGCACCATGCATCACCGGGGGCGGAGCCCGAGAACCGGTGCAGCGCCCCGCGCCGGTCGCGGCTAGCCGTACAGCTCGGTCGAAAGGTAGCGCTCTCCGTGGGACGCGAGCAAGGCCACGATCATCTGTCCGGCGAAGGCCTCACGCCGCGCGACCTCGCGGGCGGCCCAGGCGACCGCGCCCGAGGAGATGCCGACCATGAGGCCGTCCTCGCGGCTGAGTCGGCGCGCGGTCTCGAACGCGTCCTCGTTGGTGACGCGGACGATCTCGTCGAGCAGGTAGACGTCGAGGATGTCCGGGATGAACCCGGCGCCCGTGCCCTGGATCTTGTGGGGTCCGGGCTGCCCACCCGAGAGCACCGGCGAGCCGTCGGGCTCGACGGCCACCAGCCGCACGCCGGGCTTCTTCTCCTTCAGGTGACCGCCCGCGCCGGTGATCGTCCCCCCGGTGCCCACGCCGGCCACGAAGACGTCGACCTCTCCGTCGGTGTCCTCCCAGATCTCGGGCCCGGTGGTCCGGCGATGGACGGTCGGATTGGCGGGATTGGTGAACTGCCCGGGGATGACCGCGTGGCCGATCTCCTCGCGCAGCGCCTCGGCCTTGGCGATGGCGCCCTTCATCCCCTGAGAGGCCTCGGTCAGCACCAGCTCGCCGCCCAGGCCCTGGATCACCTTGCGCCGCTCGATCGACATCGACTCGGGCATGGTGATGATCAGCCGCAGCCCTTTCACCGCGCAGACCAGCGCCAGACCGATGCCGGTGTTGCCGCTGGTGGGCTCGATGATCACCGTGTCGGGTTGGATGAGTCCCTTCTCCAACCCGTCCTCGATCATGGCCAGCGCGGCCCGGTCCTTGACGCTGGAGAGCGGATTGAACGACTCGAGCTTGAAGACCAGGTTGGCATCGAGCCCCTGGCTGAAGCGCGGCGCGCGCACCAGGGGCGTGCGGCCGATCGTGTCGAGGATGGTGTCGTAGATGCGCATGGTTGGAATCTCCTCTCTTGGAGAGCGGCGGAATGCCCGCCGTTCAGGGCGTTCGCTTTTCGGGCCCGTCGTCTTCCTCGCTGCGGGTTTCGGGCCCGTCGTCTTCCTCGCGGCTGGCGGGCGGCTCCGGACCCGCCAAAGCGGCCCCGTCCGGCGCCGTGTGCGCGCCGGCATGCGCCTCGCGGGAGTGATCGTCGGCCCGGGGCTCGATCGCATCGCGCCGGAAGCGCGGCATCTGGGGTTGGTTGACCACCTTGGTGTAGGGCTCGACCGACTGGGTCAGCCAGACGTTGCCGCCGATCACGCAGCCCTCGCCGATGGTCACGTCGCCCAGGATGGTGGCCCCCGAATAGATGACCACGTTGTCGCAAATCTGGGGATGGCGCCGGATCCCGCGGATCAACTTGCCGCGCTCATCCTTGGGAAAGCTGAGCGCGCCCAGCGTCACGCTCTGGTACAGCTTCACGTTCCGGCCGATGATCGTCGTTTCGCCCACCACGACCCCGGTGCCGTGATCGATGAAGAAACGCTCCCCAATGCGGGCGCCGGGGTGGATGTCGATGCCGGTGCGCGAATGGGCCCACTCGGTCATGATGCGCGGCAGCAGCGGCACGCCTTGCTCCTCCAGCACGTGAGCCACGCGGTAGGTGGCGATCGCATCCAGACAGGGATAGCTGAAGATCACCTCGTTGGAGTTCTTCGCGGCGGGATCGCCGTCGTAGCCGGCCTCCACGTCGAGCAGCAGCGTCCGGCGGATCGCCGGCAGCGCCTCGAACAGCGCGAGCACGCAGTTCTCGGCGAACTCGCGCGCCGCCCCGCGGTCGTTGGCCATGCGCGGCTCCTCGTGGCGCACCGCCGCGTAGATCTGCTCGCCCAGGTCCTCGGCCAACCCGTCGAGCAGGCTGCCCACGTAGAAGCCGACGTTGGCGCGGGTAAGATACTGTTTGCCGACGAACCCGGGGAAGAAGGCCTCGAAGAGCCGCTCCAGAATCGAGATCACGCTCGATCGCGAGGGCAGGGCGTAGCGCGGCTCCAGATTGTGGCCTGGAACCGGTCCCTCGCCGTAGGTCTGGACCAGCGCCTCGGTGAAGTCGTGCAAGCGGGCGTGAACACGCGCGTTTCTCACGGGTGATCCTCCCGGCGTCGCGCCCGTTGGTTCGCCGCGGCGGTGCGGATCGCTACAATCGCTACAGCAGCTCGCGCACGAACGGGTTCAGACGCCTTTCCTGCCCCATCGTCGTCAGCGGCCCGTGGCCCGAGGCCACAACCGTTTCATCGGGCAGGGGCAGCAGGTTGTTGCGAATCGAACCCATCAACACCTCATAAGATCCGCCCGGCAGGTCGGTGCGACCGATGCTGCCGCTGAAGAGCACGTCGCCGGTGAAGACCCAATCAGGCGGATGGTCAGAGCGTCGGGGGACGCGCACATCGGACTCTCCATCGAGTTGCATCCGCTCTCCCGCCACATGCAGGCTGACGCCGCCCGGGCTGTGGCCCGGCGTGTGCAGGATCCGGCCCTCGGCCTGTCCCCAGCGGATCGTCTCATCGTGCGCGAGAGGGCGATCCACGTTCGCGGTCGGTGGCCGGGGCACGCCGAAGGTGTCGGCCTGCTGGGCAACCGCTTCGTAGAGCGCCAGATCGTCCGGGTGCAATCGGATCTCGCCGCCGAACCGATCGCGCAGCGGGGCCGCTGCACCCACGTGATCGATGTGGCCGTGGGTCAGCAGCCAGATCCGCGGCGACAGCCCGAGCCGCTCGATCGCGGCGGCGATCCGATCGGGCTCCTCACCGGGGTCGATGACCAGACCCTCACGCGTCTCCGAGCAGCCCAAGATGTAGCAGTTGGACTGAAACAGTCCCACGGTCAGCATCTGCAGGATCATTGCACGTCCTCCGGTTGTCGTTCAGGAGATGGGCACCGCCTCTCCGGGACCCAGGAAGTAGAGCCAACCGTCGGCTTCCCGCGCGCCCCAGATCGTGCGCACCGCCTCCAGGTAGAGCTGGATCTGGAGTCGATAGCCGTCGACGCGCGCCGCCAACTGCTCGGGCGAGAGGATGCGATCGCTCTTGAAGTCGAGCACTCGCCAGGAGCCGTCGGGCCGGCGCCACAATGCATCGATTTGTCCCTGTACCAGCACCCATTCCTCTGGATCCAGCTCGCCCAGCTCCGCCTGCAGCGCCGGCAAACGCTGGGGGCTCAGGCGCAGGCTGAAGCTGGCTTCCCGCTCGAGGCTTGCTGCGGCCGCGGTCATCTCGCGGCCCAGGGAGGAAGCGAAGAACGCGGTGACCGTCCGCAAGTTCTCGGGCGTGACCCAGGCGGCGGGGACTTTTCCGGAAGCCGCCAGGCGCGCGGCCGCGTCCAGCACGCCGTCGGCGTCGGCGTGGTGGGGATCCACCGCCTCGAGGACGGCGTGCAGCCAGGTGCCTTCCTCGCGCGCATCGATGGCCCTTTCCTCCGGCGGCAGGGCGCGCGGCGCCGGCTTTCCGTGCAGCAATGCGCGCGGCACCGGCTCTTCGTACACCAACTCGTGCGGTGCCGGCTCTCCGTGCAGCAGGTACGTGCCCTCGGCTGCTTCGTCGGCCAGGAGGTCGACATCGCCCCAGCGCTTCAACTCGGTGACCCAGTACTTGCCGCGCCACGCCGTCGCCGCCGCGTGAGCGTAGGGCGTGCGCACGCGCGCGGCCAGCGCGGGCAACGCCGCCGCCGGGTCGGGGGCCGATTCGGCCGCGGGCCGGCCCGCGCGCTGGGCCGCGGGCGGGAATTCCGCCAACGCCGCGGGGGGGACCTCGGGCTGTGCCTCACTGGGTGTCTTCGGCGCTGCCTTGCGGGGTGTCTCCCGCGCCGCCTCGCGGGGCGCCTCCGGCGCTGCCGCGGCGGTGCCGTCCTCGAGCCCCAGGTCGGCGGCGTGGCGATGCACGCTCAGCGTGGGGCGCACCTGTCGCGCCGCGCCGGGCTCGTCCAGATCATCCAGCCAACCCTGCGCCGCCAGGATCCCCGTCACCCAATCGAGGGGACAGGAGGCTCCTTCGGCCTCCCAGCGGCGCGCTTCGGGGCGGGCCCGCCAGATGGCTGCGTCGGTCGCGCGGGTCCACTCCCGGCGCAGCCGGCCGGTGACGATCAGCTTCTCGCGCGCGCGGGTGAGGGCCACGTAGAGGATGCGCATCTCCTCCTCGCGGGTGTCGCGCCTGCGCCGGTCGGCGAGCAGGTCGCGGGCGAGGGTGCGGGTTTGGACGTAGGTGGCCGGATCGAACAGGTCCACGCCGATCCAGTCCGCGCCCGTCAGCACGCGATTGGTGGCGTCGCGATCGTTGAACTTGCGGCCCAGGAGCGAGAGGACGACCACCGGAAACTCCAGGCCCTTGGACTTGTGCAGCGACATCAGGCGCACCGCATCGCCGGAGGCGGTTTCGTCGGACGCCGACTCGATCCCGCCGCCGGCCAGGCGGATGCTCTCGAGATAATCCCGCAGGCCGGCCAGGCTGTGGTCGCGCTCGCGGCAGTAGCGGCGCGCCACGGCGATCAGCGTCTCGAGGTTGGCGACGCGCGCAGCGCCGTCCTCGTGCGACGCGGACAGATCGAGCAGCCCGCCCTCGTTCAGCATCGACGTCAGGGCCGCGGGCAAATCGAACCCCTGCGCCAGAAACCGCCAGCGGTCCAGTCTGCGCAGGAACTGATCGGCGCGCTGCCGCAGCCCGCGCGCCCCGGGATCCGCCAGCAGGTCCAGACGATCCGGCGGTCCGCTGTAGACGTCCCCGCGGCCGGTGGCCACGGCCCGCAGAGCCGCCAGCAGCGCATGGCTGTGGGGATAGGCCAGGCGCACGCGCATCGCATCGTTGTCGTCGAAGCCGATCGCGGGTGAGCGCAGCACGGCGGCCAGCGCGACGTCGTTGTGCGCGTTGCTCAGCAGGGCCACCAGGTTCAGCGCATCGCGCACCTCTTCGCGATCGAAGAAGTCCTGGTCGGCCGCGGCGATCGGGATGCCCTCGGCGCGCAACCCCCGCGCGAACTCCGGCCCGTTCACGCCGGGACTGCGCAGGATCACGGCGACGTCACGATATCGAAGGTCCCGCCATCGTCGTTGCCGGCTGTCGTAGACCGGGAATCCCTCGGCCACCAACGCCGCGATGCGCCGGCCGACGAAGCGGGCCTCGGCGACCACGTCCGACGTCGCCGCGTCGCGCCGTGAGGAGGGGGACTTGTCGATCAGATGGACCTCGACCGGCGCCCAGCCGCGGCCCGCCGGCAACGCGCGGTCGGACTGGCCGGGATGCGACCAGGTGGGCGCCGTGTCGTCCCAGCTCCGGGCCTGGCCCTCTTCCTGTCCGGTAGCGTGGAAGCGAAGGGCCTCGCGTGCGTAGTCGCCGCCCAACATCTCGGTCGGCATCAGGCGCGCGAAGATGCCGTTGACCACCTCGAGCACCGGATAGCGCGAGCGAAAGTTCTTGGAGAGGAACAGGCGCGCCTTCTCCGTCCGGACAGCGGTCGCCGAGCGTCCCGCCGCAGCGCCGTCGCCTCCCTGCGGCCGCAGGATCTGCGCCTCGGCGAAGTGGGCGCGGAAGATGGTCGGATCGGCCAGCCGGAACTGGTAGATGCACTGCTTGATGTCCCCGACCAGGAAGCGCCCGCGGGCGGGCTGGAGGCGGTCGATGACCTCGGCCTGCAGCGCGTTGATGTCCTGGACCTCGTCGACCAGGACCATGTCGAAGCGGGTGAGCAGCTCGGTCGGCGCGCGGCGCAAGAGCTCGACGGTGCGCAGCTCCAGATCGGCGAAGTCCAGGACGCCGCGTGCGCGCTTGGCCTCCTCGTAGCTGGCCATCAGGCGGCGCAGCAGCGTCAGGAGCGTGCGCAGCGTGGGGCCGATCGCGCGGTACTGCTGCGCGAACACCTCGGGGTCGGCGGGAATCTGCGCGAACGGGCTCACGCGCGAGGAGCCGTGTCCCAGCAGCGCCTTGGCCCGTTCGTGCAGAGGCTTCAAGGCCTTTCCTGCTCCCCGGGGCAAGCTGGGCCAGGCGAGTGTCCAGGAGGCCGCGTCCTCGAACGCGTCGACCGCCTTCAGGTGACGCCTCAGGCTTCGCACGCCCTCGAGCAGGGAGGTGACCGAGGCCCCCAGCGCCTCGAGGCCCTGGGTTTCGCCGCCGGCGCCGCCACCGGAGTTCGCGTCGCGCCGGGGATCCGCGCCGCCACCGGAGCTCGCGTCGCGCCGGGGATCCGCGCTGTCGCCGGAGCTGGACGCACCGGCGCGGTCCGCGTTGCCCCACGGCGCCGGCGCCGCTGACAGCCGGTCGGCGAAGGCGCGCTGCTTGGCGAGGGCCTCGGTGCCGACCGACTGTGTGCCGACCTCGATCATCTGCTCGTAGATCGCGAGCGCACCGCGCCAACGCCGCAGGAGGTCCTCGGCCAGCGCCGCCAGGTAGGGTGGGGCCGCCGCGTCCAGTCCGGACTCCAGGCGGTCGATGAATGCATCGGGCTGCGGGTGGACGCGGGCCAGGTCCAGAAGGCGGAGCAGCTCATCCTTGAGTAGCTCGCGGCCCGCCCGCATGCCGCACAGCTCGACCAGGCGCAGGAACTCGTGGTGCGCGTCGCTCCCGCGCTCGGGCGCCTCGCGCCACGCGTCGGTCGGCGCCTCCTCGGCCGGTCGGCCCAGGTACCAGTGGTGGAAGATCTCGTCCAGGATCTCATCGCGCAGCAGGCGGTCGTCGGGGTCCGAGATCACCGTGAAGCCCGGATCCACGCCGGCCAGCAGCGCCTGCTCGCGCAGCAAGCGCGAGCAGAAGCCGTCGATGGTCGCCACATGGGCCTGCGGCAGGGTGAGGCGCAGCGGGCGCAGGCGGGGATTGGCGCCGAAGGCGTCGTAGAGCCTCGCTTTCAGCTCCCCGGCCGCCTTGCGGGTGAAGGTGATGATCAGCATCCGATCCAGCGCGACGCCTTGCTCGAGATGGAAGAGCACGCGCTCGACCAGCGTGCGCGTCTTGCCCGTGCCCGCGCTGGCCGAGACGAGCACGTAGGGCGCCAGGCTGCGGATCGCCAGCGCCTGTTCGGGCGTCGGCGTGAACGAGGTGGCGGGCGACTCAGGCATCGTCCACCTCCGGGATGCTGGGCACGCGAACCGGATGCCGGCGGATGTCGAACCGGCAGACCTGCGCGTAGTCGCACCACTCGCAGGGCAGACGGCTACCCGCGGACGCGGGATGGGCCCGCATCCAGCCGCCCAGGATCTCCGCCGTGGTCTGTCTCAGGTGCCGCTCTGCGCCGACGAGCAGATCGCTCAGTCGGCGCGACGAGACGGCCTGCGGGTAGGCTCCGCGCCCGGGCCTCAGGAAGGCTTTGTCGCTGTCGATCTGCTCGTGGGCGTCGCTCAGAAAAACGCCCCGCATCTCGAATCCCAGCGGGTTGGCAGGCTTGATTCTGCGGTCGCTGCGATGCGGCTTGGGGCTGTAAGCGTAGTAGAGGCCGCCGATCGGACGCAGCCCCAGCAGCCGTTGCATGGCCAGCATGTACAGTCCGACCTGGAAGTTCAGGCCTTGCAGCATCTGCTCCTGCACCGATCCGCTGCGAGCGCGGGGCTTGTAGTCCACGACGACCGCCTCGGCCCCGCCGCCGGGAACGGCGCGCAGATCGAGCCGGTCGATGCGCCCGCGCAGCAGGACCTTCCACGCCCGACCGGGCGGCAATCCCGCGGCCGCCAGGTCCTCTTCGCCCAGTTCGATCTCCAGCGCCGGTAGCGACGGGAGTCGCAGCGGTCCCGGACGCAGCAGCGCCGCGCGCGCCGATTCTGGATCGGATTCGGCGGCCGGCGTCTCCCCGAAGGCCAGCTCGACGGCCGCCGGCTGAAACGCGGCCGCGCGAAGCCGCTGCAGCTCGGCGCGCAGGAAGAACTCCAGAGCGCGCCGCGTGCGATCCCAGAGATAGGCGCTGGGCGGGTCCACCTGGAAGACGCGATAGGCCTCCTGCTCGGCCAACGCGGCGAAGATCCGCCGCACGCGACCCGGGGCCTCGTGCGGATCGATCGGCACGCCCTGGCTGAAGATCTGCTCCAGCGCGTCGTGGGCTGCTTGCCCGGTGGACCGCGGCGTGAGCTGCGGCTCGGGCGGCGGCTCGATGCGCAGCAGGTAACGCGCGAAGAACTTGAACGGACAGCGCGCGAACGTCTCCAGGCGCGACACCGAGGCCTTCATCTCATGCTCGGGGAAGCAGGCGGCCACCACGTCGGGCTCGAGCCGCTCGGGCATGGGCCGCAAGAGCTGCTGGGCGTGTGCCACACCCAGATCCACCTTCTCCTCCAGTTCGGGCAGCCGCTCGCGCGCTTGCCGGCCCAGCGCGTCGACCGCCGCGGGATCCTCCGCCGCTTGGACCATGGCCCGGGTCAGGGCGGGGGACAGCTCGCTGACATGCCCGCAGGCATCGAGCGGATCGGTGGCGGCAGCCCGCGCGCCCGTGGCCACCGTCGGCAGCGAGCCACCCATGACGTGCGCCGCCTCGGCCAGGAAGGGCGAGTGCTCACCCTCCGCCTCTTGTGGCCCCAGCGCCGGGTAGCTGAAGATCAGCCGCTCGGTCGCCCGCGTGCAGGCCACGTAGAACAGGTAGGGGTCTTCCTCGGCTTGCTGGGCGGCCGTGTAGGCCATGGGCAGTCCCTGCTCGGAGAGCCGGCGGCGCTCTTCGTCGCTGAAGAGCGCATCCTGCTCATTGACCCGCGGGAAGGACTCGGGCACGAGTCCGCCGAAGACCACGCGCCGGCACTCGTTGATCCGCGCGCGGCGCGGCTCGGCGATCGTGACCGCATCGAGACTTCGCGGTGTCTGGCCCATCGTGGCGCGGGAAAGCCCGTCGCGGAGAAGGCGGGCGAATTGCGCGCCGTCGACCGGCACGCCGGCCATCAAGGCCTCGCCCTGAGTCAACATCTCGTCGAGCAGTCGGGCGATACGCTCGCTCTCATCGGGCGACCAACCGGACAGCGCGCGGTCCGATACCGCCCCGGTCAGGTCCGCGGCCGTCTCCTCCTGCGCCAGCGTGCGGTGCAGCAGGCGCCGCGCCGCTTGCGCCGCGATGGCGAAGGGGACGGGGCCCGATCGCCAGGTCTCCACGAACGCTCGCCAGGTGGGGAAGAAGCGGGTCGCGGCATCGCGGGCGTCGGCGGCCGCCTGCTCGCGGCGTCGGCGGCGGGGGTCGTCGATCCCGCCGCCCGATGCGCCTGGGGCGGCGGCGCCGGGCGTGGCGCAGGCCGCCGGTGGCCGTTCGTTCTCGGGATTGTCGTCGTCGAATTCGTCGTCGCCCGCGGCATGCTCATCCGAACCCTCGTCATCACGTTCGATCTCGAGCCGCTCGCGGGCCGGCAGATCGAGGACGTTCCAGTCGGTCTCCCACCAGCGCTCGTACTCCACACCGTATTCGATCGACAGATGCTCGATCCGGTCCACCTTCTCGGCGTCCAGCGCGAGCAGGGGATTGCGAAGCAGGTCGATCACCGCTCCTCGACTCCAGCCTCGCGCGACCAGATGGAGGGCGGCCATCAGCAGCCGCACCAGGGGGTGCGCGGTGGCATCGCGACGTTCATCGATGAAGCACGGGATGGCGTAGCGCGCGAAGATCTCCTGGACCATGGGCCGGTAGGCGTCCAGATCGCGCACGATCACGGCGATGTCCCGGTAGCGGACGGGCGGCGTTTCCCGCCGCGCCCACCCGTCGATCAGGCGGGCCCAGGCCTGCACCTCCTGAAACGGGTGGCCCGCCGGCAAGACCGCCACGGTCGGCTCGGTGGGTGCGGTCGGCCCGCCACCGGCGGCTGTCGCTGGATCGGCCCCGGGGTGCAGCGCCTGCGGCCCGATCCCCCCTTCCTGAGCGGCGAGGAGGTCGCCCGCTCGAAAAAGGCCCTCTTCCAGGCGCGCAAGGTCGGGCTGGCGGGTGAAGCGCGGCCGGCGAGCGCAGGCCGAGACGGTGAACCCTCCGCGGAAGGCGGACCGCATCCAGAGCAGGTTGCGCAGGGTGTGCAAGAAGACCGGCCGCGCCAGCCGAGACCGGTGCGCCTCGAGAAACGTGTCGATCCCCGGCCAGAGGTCCCGCTCGATCGCTTCGTCGGCCTCCGACAACAGGCGCTGGGCCTCGCTTGGATCGGCGCAGACGGTGACCGTGATCCCGGGTGCGGCCTCCGCCAAGGCCTCCAGCAAGACCTTGTCCTCGGGGGTGAAGCTGGCGAAGCCGTCGATCCAGACCGGCTGGGGATCCCAGTGGGCGGCTCCGTCGCGCAGCCGCGCCGCCGCTTCGTGGAGGCGCTCCTCCGGGTCGGTCAGACCGGCGGCGTCCAGGGCCTCGTCGTAGCGCGCGATGATCCGCCCGCAGGCGCGCGTTTTCTCATCGCCGCCGCCCGAGCGCTCCAGACGCGCGGCGGCGTCCCGTCCGGCGATGCCTTTGATCTCGCGCAGCAGGCCGGCGAGCGTGACGATGAAACCGGCGGTGCCGCGCACCGCCGCCAGCGGTCCCAGCTCCTCCACCGGCGTGCCATGCACCACCGCGCGCAGCAGCATCTGGCGGCCCTGCGGGCTGACCGTGGGGCGGGCGCCCTCGGGCGCGCACAGCAGGTGGGCGAAGCGGCGGAAGCTGGCCACGCGCACGCACCGGGCGCCGGGCAGATCGGGGTCGTCGAGCAGCAACCGATCGGCGGCATAGGTGAACTGTTCGGGCACCAGCATCAGCCCCCGCCGGCCGGACCGCTCCTGCCGCCGCAATGCTGCGATGCAGTGGTAGGTCTTGCCCGATCCGGCGGGTCCGATGAGTGCCCGAACGTCCATGAGCCCGCCGGCCTAGAGGCCGGCCAGCAAGGCGTCCAACTTGGCCTTCGAAGCTTGGTCGACCTCGTCGTGGAGGCTGTTGCCGTGCGCGTCCATCGTCACGACCACCGGGAAGCGCTCGCACTCCAAGTGCCAGATCGCCTCCGGACTTCCGAACTTCTCCAGGAAGTAGACGTCCTTGACTTCCTTGACCACGCGGGCCAGCACCTGCGCGGCGCCGCCGATGGCGTGCATGTAGACGCAGCCGAACTCCCGGCAGGCGGCCAGCGTCTTGGCGCCCATGCCGCCCTTCCCGATGACTCCCCGCAGGCCCAGCATGCGGATCACGTCGGCCTGGTACGGCTCCTCACGGATCGAGGTGGTGGGTCCGGCCGCCTTCACCACCCACACCCCCTGCTCCTTCACGACGACCGGGCCGCAGTGGTAGATGACCGAACCGCGCATGTCGACCGGACTCGCGCCGCCCTCGAACAGGTAACGGTGGACGGCGTCGCGGCCGGTGAAGACCGAGCCCGTGACTTCGATGACCTGACCCACATGCAGGGAGCGGATGACCTCTTCGCTGATCGGAGTGGTGATCTCCATGGTTTCCTCTCAATCTTCGGGGGTTACTCGTACAGCCACTTCGACACCCGGCCGCTCGCGCTCAGCACGCATCCGCGCCGCCGGTAGGCCCAGCACATGTAGGAGATACTGACGAAATAGGAGGCCGGTAGGCGGTTGAGCGCGCCGACCTTGCATCCCAGCAAGGTCGTCCGGCCGCCGAAGCCCATCGGGCCGATCTCCAGGCTGTTGGCCTTCTTCATGATCCGGCTCTCGAGCTTCGCCAGCGTGGCGTTCTCGTTCTTGTCATCGAGGGTGCGCAGCAACTGCTCCTTCGAGTGCAGGTAGCCGGTGGCGCGATCGCCGCCGACGCAGACGCCCAGCGCGCCCGGGGCGCACCCCTTGCCCTGCGCCCGATAGACCGCATCCAGGATGCACTTCTCCACGCCCTGGATGTCCCGTCCCGCGCCCAGGGGCCCGTAGGGTAGGGCGTACTGGATGCCGCAGTTCTCGCATCCGCCGCCCTTGAGGATCAGGCGCACCTGAATCGACTTGCGGCTGCACTGCTCGAAATGATAGCTGGGGCTGCCGGGCCCCAGGTTGGTCCCGCTGTTCTTGCCGGTCAGGGAGTCGACCGAGTTCTGACGCAGGTAGCCCACCTCGGTGGCCTGCTTGACGGCCGCATCGGCCGCCTTGTGGAAGGCCTGCTGATCGTAACCCTTGGGTGCGCGCACGAAGAACAGCAGGCTGCCGGTGTCCTGACAGAGCGGCAGGCTGCTCTCGCGGGCCAGTTGGATGTTCCTCATGATGACATCGAGCGCGTAGCGCGCCGTGGTCCCCTTCTGCTCCTTACGCAGCGACCTCTTGAGGACCGCTTCCACGTCGGGAGGCAGGTCGCACGAGGTCCTGCGCACCAGCTCGAGCAGGGAGGCCTGCAGTTCCTTCACACTCATGGCTCCTCCGCATGTTGGCCGCAGCCTCCGGACCCGAAGGTCGGAGGCGGTGGAAATGGTTCCGCCTAGGGTGGTCTCTACGGCCGCGGATGTCAAGAGGCCGCAAGGCGATGGGCTGACCGGGGCTAGCGCAGACCGACCGTCTTGTGCACGTCGGCCATGGTGGTTTCCGCCAAGGCCTTGGCCCTGGCCGCGCTGCTGGCCAGCACGTCCTGGACCTTCTCGGGCTGCGCTTCGAGCTGCTGCGCGCGCTCGCGGATGGGGTCGAGCACCGCCATCATGTGCTCGAAGAGCTGCTTCTTGCAATCGATGCAGCCGATGCCCGCCGTGCGGCAGCCGTGGGCGACTTCCTCCTGGACCTCGGGAGGCGAGAAGTTCTCGTGCAGGGTGTAGATGTTGCACTTCAACGGGTCGCCGGGATCGCTGCGTCGCTTGCGGGCCGGGTCGGTGAAGGCCGGGCGCAGCTTCTCCCAGATCACGTCGCGGGGCTCGGTGAGGCCGATGGTGTTGTTCAGCGATTTGCTCATCTTGGCCTCGCCGTCGAGGCCCATGATCCGGGCGCCGGACTTGGGCACGATCGCTTTGGGCTCGGGGAAGTAGTCTCCGTAGCGCAGGTTGTACTTACGCGCGATGTCGCGGGTGAACTCGATATGCTGCACCTGGTCCTCGCCGACCGGCACGGCCTCGGCCCGGTAGAGCAGGATGTCCGCCGCTTGCAGCACCGGATAGCTGAAGAGGCCGACGTTGATGTTCTCCTCGTGGCGCCGCGACTTCTCCTTGAACTGCGTCATGCGGCCGAGCAGTCCCATGGGCGCCAGCGTGTTGAAGACCCAGGTCAGCTCGGTGTGCTCGGGCACGCGCGACTGCACGAAGAGCAGGCAACGCTCGGGGTCCAGGCCGGCCGCCATGTTGACGACCGCCGCACCGTGAATCCGCTCCTGCATGCAGGCGGCGTCGTACTCGACGGTCATGGCGTGATAGTCGACGATGCAGAAGATGCACTGGTAGCTGTCCAGCAGCCGGATCCAGTTGCGGATGGCGCCGCAGTAGTTGCCCACGTGGATCTCGCCGCTGGGCTGAATGCCGCTGAAAAGGTAGGGCTTGGCCTGCGGGCCGCCGCCGGTGGATCCGTGGGTGGTGCTCATCGCTGCGCTTCTCCCGATATCGCCGATCCTGCGTCCGAACACGCGCCGACCAGGGCGCGCCGGACCGAAACAGAGCAGCATCCTACCTATCGGCCGGGGGCTCGGTCAACCCAAGGGCGCGGACGTCGAGATCTGCAGGGCAAGAGAACAGCGGGGAGGCCGTGAGACCTCCCCGCTGACGTACGCATAGCAGAGCGGGCGACGGCTGGGTGTCGCTCGCGCCCCGCGCAATCCTACTTCAGCACACGCTCGACCGCCGTCGTGAGCTTGTCGAAGGCCCTCAGCGAGATGTTGGGATAGTGCCGCATGATCAGCTCGCGGAACTGCTCCTGGAAGGCGCCCGACCGGCGCGGGGTGCGGGCAGCGGTGCGCCGCGTGGCCTTGCGGCGGGTCTTCTTGCGTGCGGTCGTGCGCGTCCGGGCGCGCATCGCGGGGGTGCGCCGCGTCGTCCGCTTCTTGCGCCGCGTGGCGGTCTTGGCCAATCCAGCCGGACCCCGCCGGGATCGGGAGATCCCCGCCTTGCGCGCTTTGGAGTTCACGGTCGGCAAAGACACCTTGTGCTTGGCCGCGATCTGGCGATAACTCAACTTACCTGCCTTCAGGTCCTTGATGATCGCCTTCTCGCGTGCGAGTCGTTGGGCCTTGGTCAGCGTTCTTGCTGCGGGCATAGCAAACGCTCCTCTCTACTGGTACGGATGCCGGCGTCATGCTTCCGATCCGTCCACCAGCGAAGACGACGATCGGGGACGCCTACTCTAGGTGCTCGAAGATCCGAGCGGTGGCCGATGCCATTGTACAAGGACCTTCGAGGCTGCGCGGAAAAGACGCTGATTGGTGTCTCTTCCGCGAATGTCCACCATATCAGAGGACCAACGCGTGTCAACCGGTACTTCTGATAAAGTCACACAATGTGTACAGCATGCAGCAACTCGATGCGCACACGTCTCGCGCGTTGACGGCTTCCGGGCGATGGGGCGCCGGCGGCGGGATTCGCCATGAGCGGGACCGACCGCTGGTGATCGGCCACCGGGGGCGGTGGCCGCCGGGGGCGATGGCCGATCGGCGCGATGGCCGATCACCGGCCGGTCGGCGCGGATTTTTCCCTGGTAGCCGTGGGCGACGCCTCTAGAATAGTCGGCATGCACCCAGGGAGGATTCGTTCATGCCAAGCACCGGAAGTCCTGATCGACGTCCCGTGCCCGTTCACCCCCAGCTCGAGGTCCCCTTCGCACCGCCTGGTCAACTGGTGATCACGCCGGCGGCCGGGCAGGGGTCCGGCGGCGCGGCCGTGGAGACAGCCCGCGCCGGGGCCGGCCGTCGTTCGAACGGCCGCTCGGGGCCGGCCGGCGGGAGCCGGAAGGCCCCCGCGCGGGTTGAATCCGCGTCCAAAGCGCAGGCCGCGCGCGGGGCCGAATCGGCGACGAAGAAGGCCGGCGACTCACGGTCGGCGCGCCCGACGCGGAAGAAGTCCTCGATCAAGCGCGCCTCCGAGGACATCGCCAAGGAGATGGCCGGTCGCCAGCGCGAGATCTCGGTCTCGGAGTTCTTCGCCAAGAACCGCCACCTGCTCGGGTTCGACAATCCGGCCAAGGCGCTGCTCACGACCGTCAAGGAGGCGGTCGACAACGCGCTGGACGCCTGCGAGGAGGCGCAGATCGTGCCCGATCTGCGCATCGAGGTCGTGCAGCTCGCCGAGGAGCGGTTCATGGTGGCGGTCGAGGACAACGGCCCGGGCATCGTCAAGTCGCAGGTGCCCAAGATTTTCGGCAAGCTGCTCTACGGGTCGAAGTTCCATCGCCTGCGGCAGTCGCGTGGTCAGCAGGGCATCGGGATCTCGGCCGCCGGCATGTACGGACTGCTCACCACGGGCAAGCCGCTGACCGTGGTCTCGCGCACCAGCCGGCGCAGCATGGCGCGCCGCTTCCAGGTGGCGATCAACACCAAGAAAAACGCCCCGGACATCCAGCTCGAAGAGGAGATCGAGTGGGAGAAGGACCACGGGACGCGGGTGGAGATCACGCTGCAGGGGACCTACAAGAAGGGGCGCCACTCGATCGACGGGTATCTGAAACAGGTGTCGGTCGCCAACCCGCATGCTCGGATCGTCTACGTGCCCCCGGCGAAGAACGGCGAAAATGAAGACGTCGTCTATGACCGCACCACCGACCAGCTCCCCCGGGAGCCGCGCGAGATCCGTCCCCATCCGCACGGCGTCGAGCTGGGCGTCTTCCTGAAGATGCTGCAGGGGACGACCGCGCGCAATCTGCAGTCCTTCCTGCAGACCGAGTTCTCGCGCGTCGGCAAGAAGGTGATCACCGACCTCTTCGCGGAGACGGGCGAGGGCGGCCTGCGCCTCACCCCACGTTCCCGGCCCAAGTCGTTGACGGTCGAGGAGGCCGAGCTGCTCCACTCGGCGCTGGGACGCGTGAAGATCATGGCGCCGCCGACCGACTGTCTCTCCCCGATCGGGGAAGAGCTGCTGATCAAGGCGCTGCAGAATCGGGTGGAGGCCGACTTCTTCACCGCGGTGACGCGCCCGCCGGCCGTCTACCGCGGCAATCCCTTCCAGATCGAGGCCGGCCTCGCCTACGGAGGCGAGCTCACGTCCGACAACCTGATCGATGTCTACCGCTACGCCAACCGGGTGCCGCTGCAGTATCAGCGCGGCGCGTGCGCCATCACCAAGGCGGTGGTCGACCTGCCCTGGCGCAACTACAAGATCTCCCAGAGCCGCGGCGCCCTGCCCGTGGCGCCCGTGATTCTGGTGGTCAACATCGCGTCGGTCTGGGTGCCGTTCACATCGGAGAGCAAGGAAGCGGTGGCGCACTATCCCGAGATCCTGCTCGAGATCCGCCGGGCGCTGCAGGAGTGCGGCCGGCGCGTGGCGCTTCACATCGGGCGCCATCGGCGCGCCGCCGAGGAGCACAAGAAGCGCAGCTACATCCAGAAGTACATCCCGCACATCGGGGTGGCGTTGCAGGAGATCCTGGGGCTCTCGGACCGCTCGCGCGAGAAGACGATCACGACGCTGACCGACGTTCTCGAGCGCAGCCGCAAGATGTAGAGGTTGTCGTGGGGGGAAGACGCATGCCGGCCAAAGTCACCAGGGATACGCTCGCCGAGGTGCGCCGCCGAAACGAGCGGCTGGACCAGCAGACGACGGAGCTGATCAAGTCCACCGCGGACGACATCAATCGGCGCATCCTGCGTCGCACCAAGCCGGAGCTCAAGCTGCCGGTGCGCTCGCTGTCCAACGTGACCTACTCGACCCGCAAGGGGTTCTTCGAGATCGGGCGCCAGAAGAAGACCCGCACGCTGACGGTCAACACCGTGAAGACCTTCGCCCAGACCCTGCGACTCATGAGCCTCTCGAAACAGCTCGTCGAGACCCGCGATTTCGCCACGAAGCGAGACGCCTACTACCAGTCGAAGAACTGGGGCGACGCGATGTTCAAGGAGCAGACCGAGTCCGACGCGGTCATGGACGACATCGAGGCTCTCTTCTCCATCCAGTCGATCAACCGTGAGCAACTCCGCTTCATCCCCGACGAGCACGGCGGTGCCGTCGCCGGCGAGCTGATCGTCTACGATCCGGACATCGAGACCGGAGAGATCGAGCGGATCGATTGCACCCGGTTCGGATCGGGGGCCTACTCGATCCCCAGCCTGGTCGAGCATCTCTCCTTCGAAACCAAGGCCTCCTTCATTTTGGCGATCGAGACCGGCGGCATGTTCCAGCGGCTGCAGAGTCACAAGTTCTGGAAGAAGGCCGGGTGCATCCTGGTCAGCATGAGCGGCGTGCCCACACGCTCCACCCGGCGCTTCATCCGGCGTCTGTCGGAGCAGGCCAAGATCCCGGTCTACGCCTTCGTCGACTGCGATCCCTACGGGATCTCCAATATCTACCGCACGCTCAAGGTGGGCTCGGGCAACGCCGCGCACATCAACCAGTTCTTCTGCGTTCCCACCGCGCACTACCTGGGCGTGACGCCCGAGGACATCAAGGACTTCAAGCTGCCCACCCATCCGCTGAAGGAGGTGGACATCAAGCGGGCGCGCGACGCGCTGAAGAACGACCCGTTCTTCCAGGAGCATCGGAGCTGGCGCAAGGCAATCGAGATGCTGCTCAAGATGGGGGTGCGCGCCGAGCAGCAGGCGCTGGCCAAGTGGGGGCTCAACTACGTCATCGACGAGTACCTGCCCGCGAAGCTGAAGAACCCGAAGCAATTCCTGCCCTGAGCCGCGCACGAGGCGAACTGCGGGAGGAGGCATGCTGGCGTTGGGGCCGCGGGGCGCCGGGCGGCCGCTGGTGCGCGCGGTGGTCTATGCGGCCGGCTTGGTCGCCGGCGCGGTGGTGCTGGCCATTGCGCAGGGGGCGTTCCTGAACCGGGTGCGGCCCGGGGCCTGGGCGCACGCACAGGACGGCGTCCTGCCGTGGGAGGCCTGGCTGGTCGCTCTGGCGGCCTGTCCCTTCTTCCTGCTCTACACGCTCCTGATGACGCGCCTTCTCGACGGCTGCTCCTGGCGCTGCCTGACCGATGGCTGGCTGTGGGCCGGGCCTGTGCCGACCGATGGCCATGCTTCCCCGGAGGGTGCGGAGCCCAACGCCTCGGCGCCGGCGCCCGGAGAACATCCCGCTTCGGAGGGTCCGGGGCGCGCCGCGTGGATGCCGACCGGAGTTGCCGATTGCCTTCCCGCGCCGCGACCGATCGGGCGCGACGTGGCGCTGGGCCTCGGAGCGGCCGTTCTCGCGCTGGCCCTGATCTTGGGCGCAACCGCGGTTGCGGGTTGGGTGCGGTTCGAGGGCGCGGGTCCTCCGTGGCGCGGGGGCGCGCTCACCGCGATCGGGTTCACCGTGGCCGTCACGGCGGCCGCCCTGCTGCAAGGAGGAACCGAAGAGATCGTCTTTCGCGGCTATCTGATGCGGAACCTGATCCTGTGGCGCGGGGCGGCGGCAGGGGTATTGTTCAACAGCGTGGCCTTCGGCGTGGTGCACGGCCTCAACCCCGGTTCCGGATGGGTCCCTCTGCTCAACGTGACGCTGATGGGCGTCTTCATCAGCGCACTGCGGCTGCGCACCTCGCTGTGGGTGGCCGTGGGGTTTCACGGCGGCTGGAACGCCGTGCTGCTCCTGCTGTCGGTTCCGTGCAGCGGATTCGTCCTGGAAGGCGTGACGAAGGTCTCCCTGGAGGGACCCTCGCATTGGACCGGCGGCGGCTTCGGGGTGGAGGCGAGTCTGTTGACGACGCTGCTCTTCACCGCCGCGGGACTGATGGCGGTGCGGATGCTGCGAGGGCGGGTCTGAGGGCTCGGGACCGGTGCGGGGCGGAACGCGAGGCCCCGGCGCGCTTCGTAGCGGGGGCCGAGGCTCATGGGCGCGCTTCGTCGCCGCCGGGTGACGCGACGGTCGGCGCCGGGTGACGCGGGCGCGCCGGCGACGCGACGGTCGCTGCCGGGTGTGACGCCGCCTCCTCGGCACACAGCGTCCAGGATCCCCCAAGGGCTCCAGAGGATCGTGTACAGACGGATGGGTCTGTCATGCCTCGGTTTTGCAATCCGTTGTTTTCGAATTACTTGCAGAGTTGCCCCGGGGCAACACACGCTGTCCGGTCCGCCGGTGTCGTCCGCGCGGCGCGGCGGCGCGGCCCTAGGGGCGCGGCTCTCCCGCCGTCACCGTCTTCAATATCACCCCGTCTCGACCCACGATCCATCCCGTCTGGTCGTCGGCGAAGCTCACCTGCCGCAGCGCCGAGACAGTCGGGCAGGTGCGAAACGTCCAGGTCTCACCCGCATCGAGGGTCTTGACGATCGTGCCGAGACCGCCCACCGCCCAGCCGGTCTGGGCGTCGAGGAAGTAGACGTCGACCAAGTTGCGGGTGGTGCCGCTGGCAATGGGCGTCCATGTTCGGCCGCCGTCGCTCGTCTTGATGAGAGCTCCCAGCGCGCCGCACACCCACCCGGTCATCGGGTCGGTGAAGTGGAGCCCGCCCACGAACGCGGGGGGACTGCAGTTGTACTCCTCCCATGAATCACCGCGATCGGTGGTCTTCAGGATGGCGCCGCCGCCGAGGGCGGCGTAGGCCGTATCGGCGTCGATGGCGTACAGCACGTTGGCCCGACCGGCTGCGGTTCGAGCAATCCATGTCTCACCGCCGTCTTCGGTGTGGGCCACGATCCCATCGCTCGACTGCTCCGGCCACGGCCCCCCGCCGATCCAGCCGATGCGCGCATCGACGAAACAGACCGCCCGCAGCTCTCCGGTGGTGCCCGGCTCCTGGGCCTGCCAGGTGAGGCCGCCGTCGGTGGTCCTGTAGAGCGAGCCCGCGGCACCGACCACCCAGCCGGTATCGGGGTCGACGAACGAGAGGTCCATCAGCATCGCGTCGGTGGCCAGCTTGTCCAGGACCCACGTGTCGCCGCCGTCGGAGGTTCGCAGCACGGTCCCCGAGTCCCCCACGGCGATCGCGCGATCGGTGTCGAAGGCGTGGACAGCGGTGAGCTGCACGGACGTGGGCGAGTCCTGCAGGAACCAGCCCTCCGGCTCGGTGGGTGTCTCGCCGCCCTGCGCCGGGCAGACACAGTCATCGTCGCTGCATCCGCCGAGGAACAGAGGCAAGGCTGTGCATGCAAGGAACCAGACAAGGGATAGAGAGACCGATCGCCGCTGCATCACGGACCTCCTCGTACGCGAGACCCACGGTCGACGGCTCCTAGGATGCGATCGCAGTCTACACCCTTGGGCGGCGCGCGGCCACGGGTATGTGCCCCGACCCCTGCCGTGCGGCCGCGCCGGCGTGCCCTACACCAGCGCGTCTCCCCGCTCATCCAGGACCCTCAGCCGCATCACGCGGCAGCGTCCCAGGTCGCGATCGGTCCACTTGAGGATCTCGCGCAGCGCCGGCAGGGGGCCCAGAACGTGCCCCGCGGGCTCTTGCAGACGAAGGTCGAGGCGGAGCACCGCGGATGGCTGGGAGGCGTCCTCCAGAGCCGGTTCGATCGGATCGTTGCGCGCGAAGGCCGAGGCGCTCTCGTAGGCGCCGGCTTCCTCCCACGCCAGCCTCGTGACGCAGCGCTTCAGGTCGATCGTCTTCTGACGGCCCTTGCCCGCTTTGAGCGCCGGCCAGGCTCGGGCCGCCTCGAACGCGTCGATGCGCCCTTCGCGCCGGGCCTGCGCCGCCAGATCGGCCGGCAGCAGCACCCGGTGCTCGGCCGTCACGGCTGCGGCGGTCAAGCTCGCCGTGCGCGGCGGCAGTGCCCGGGAAGAGCGCAGACGCAGCCCCTCGGGCGCGCGTGCGTTGGCGGCCTCGATGAGCGCGTCGGTCAGCGGGCCGGTGAGGTGCACATCGATCAGCTCCTGCTCGCCCTCCACGCCCAGCGGCAGCGGAGGGCCGTAGCTGATCTTGGGGTGCGGATGGTGCCCGCGGGTGAACGCCAGCGGCCAGCGGGCCATGCGCAGCACGCGCGTGAGCAGGCGCCCGGTCTCCAGATGCGAGATGAACCGCAAGCGGCCGGTCTTGGCGTAGGTCACGCGCACCGGGATCGGGGCCTCCCGGCCGTCGGCGGCCGCCCGCGCGGGATCCTCCATCGCGTGCAGGAGCCGGTCCCGCAACCGGTCCCACCGGGCCGGCTCCGGCGGCTCGGCGTGAGCCCGCTGCGCGCCGCAGCCCAGGCCGCACGCCGTGCAGCTTCCGTCGCGGCAGTCGGCGGTCGACTCGCCCCGACCGGCCCGTTTCCGCTCTGCGAGCAGCCAGCGCTTCTCGACCCCCAGGTCGATATGGTCCCAGGGCAGCCCCGCCGCCGGATCGAGCGGGCGCGAGGCGTCATCGGGATCCAGTCCGGCCGCGCGGAAGGCGCTCATCCAACGCTCCAGGTCGAACTGCTCGGTCCACCCGTCGAAGCGGCCGCCGGCGCGCCAGGCCGCTTCGATCGCCGCCCCGGCGCGGCGATCGCCCCGCGAGAGCAGCGCCTCGATGAGCGAGACGTCCGGATCGTGCCAGCGCAGCGGCGACCAGCGGCTCTCGACGCGCTCCTTCAGGTAGGCGATCTTCTCGTGCAGGCGCTCGCGGCCGTCGAACGGCTCCCACTGAAACGGCGTGTGCGCCTTGGGCACGAATCCGCCCACGCTCACCGTCACCCGGTTGGCGCCGCCGTGGCGCTTCCCGATCGCACGGATGCGCGCGGTCAACGCGGCGATGCCTTCCAGATCGGTCTCGGTCTCGGTCGGCAGACCGATCATGAAGTAGAGCTTCACGCGCCGCCATCCCTTGGCGTACGCGGCCTCCACCGAAGCCAGCAGGTCCTCGTCGGTGACGCGCTTGTTGATGACACTGCGCAGCCGCGTCGTGCCCGCTTCGGGGGCGAAGGTGAAGCCGGTCTTGCGCACGCGCGCCACCAGCTCCGCCAGCTGTACGCTGAAGGTGTCCACGCGCAGCGAGGAGAAGCTGAGGCCGATGCGCTTCTCGGCGAGCGCATCGGTGAGCAGACGCGCCAGCGGCTCGATCTGCGAGTAGTCCGCCGTGGAGAGCGAGGAGAGGCTGATCTCGCTCCAGCCGGTGGCGGGCAGTCCCGATGCGATCAGGTCGACCAGCGTGGCGGGTGACCGCTCGCGCACCGGGCGATAGAAGATCCCCGCCTGGCAGAATCGGCATCCCTGCGTACAGCCGCGCTGGATCTCCAGCGTCAGGCGGTCCTGCACCGCCTCGATCAACGGCACCACCGGACGCTCGGGATAGGGGACTGCGTCCAGGTCGGATACGAAGGTGCGCCGCACCGGGTGCGGCACCGCGGCCGTGGGTCGCACGCCCACCTGCCGGCCCTGCTCGTGGATCGGCTCGTAGAACCGGGGCACGTAGACGCCCGGGAGCTGGGCCAGCGCGAGCAGGCGCTCCTCGCGCGGCGCGCCGCGCAGGGCGGCCAGCGTCTCGTTGATGCGCCCCACCATCTGCTCGCCGTCGCCGATCAGGAAGAAGTCGACGAAATCGGCCAGCGGCTCGGGGTTGCCGGTGCAGGGCCCACCGGCCGCGATCAAGGGATCGCTGGGGGCGCGATCGGCGCTGCGCAACGGCACGCCGGCCAGGTCGAGCAAGTTGAGCACATTGGTGGCCAGCAGCTCGTACTGCAGCGAGAAGCCGATGACGTCGAAGTCCCGGGCGGGCCTGCGGCTCTCGAGCGCGAAGAGCGGCACGCCGGCGCGGCGCATCTCGCGCTCCATGTCGATCCAGGGGGCGAAGGCCCGCTCGGCCAGCGCATCGTCGCGGCGGTTGAGGATGTCGTAGAGAATGCGTAGGCCCTGGTGGCTCATCCCGATCTCGTAGAGGTCGGGCATGATCAGGAGCCACCGCACGCGTGGCTCGGCCCAGGAGCGTCGCGCGACGCCGATCTCCGTCCCCAGGTAGCGGGCCGGCTGACGCACCAGCGGCAGCAGCGCATCGACGGCCCCGTGTAGGGCGCTCGGGCGCGGTCCCGTGGTCATGGCATCGTCCTCGGCTTGCGGCGCGGGGTCCCGGTTCTCGGCAGGCGGTTGGCGCCGGCCCTGGATGGTCCCCAACTGCTCGCGCTCCGGCACCGACCGCACATCTCTCGACTGCGAAATACATTACGCTGAATACCCCACGGCCGAGCCTCCGCGCAAGCCCCCATGGCGGGGCCCCGGTCACGGTGTTGCGCCCGCCGAACGGCGGTGCGACCCTCGCGGGCCCAGATCACCCGTGCATCCTGGGCGGCTCGCCGGGGCGGACCAATCCAGAAAAACCCGCTCGGGGGCAACGATCGTTCAAACGCTCGGGCCGAGCTGCCCGTCCATCCCATAGAGACCGCGATCGCGGCGAAGAGCACGTGCACCGTGCTCGGGGGGCGAGGTCCTGCACGTGCCCCGTGGCTCGGGCTCGCCAACGAAAGGGGACGGAATGATGCGACGCATGGCCCTGGCGCTGACGGCGCTCCTCATCCTCACCTCCGGCAGCATGGCCGGTTCCCGTCACCACCGCACCTGGTTCGACGATGACCGTCTGGAGGGCTCCGGGAATCTCGCCACCGAGCGGCGCGATATCGACGGCTTCACGCGCATTCACGTCGGGTGCGCCTTCGATCTGGATATCGTCGTGGGGGAGGACTTCTTGGTCGAGCTGACCCACGACGACAACCTGCTGGAGCTGATGGAGACCGACGTGCGCGGCCGCACGCTGACGCTCGATTGCCGCGAAGAGCACCGGTGCGATCATTCCTGCCTGGTGCGCATTCGAATGCCCGCGCTGGAGGAGCTGACCATCGAGGGCGCGGCCGATGTCGAGATACGCGATTTCGACGGCGAGCGCTTCGCGTACGCCCTGCACGGCGCCGGTGATCTCACGATCGAGGGCTCGGTGGGCGCGCTCGAGGTTCGTCTGAACGGCGCCGGCGACGTCGATGCCCGCGACCTGCGGGCCGAGGACGCGGACGTGCGGCTCGCGGGCGCGGGGGCGGTGCGGGTTCACGCCACCGAGCGCTTTCGCGGCACGGTCTCCGGTGTCGGCACCATCACCTACTACGGAGATCCCCAGCGGGTCTCGGAGCGGGTGACAGGCATAGGTTCGATCCGCAGCCGTTAGGATTCGGTTGCAGGGGGGTGGCCGGGTCGCGGGTGCACGGGGCACCCGCGGCTGCGGATCTTGCGCCCGATCCGAATCGCTCGCGGGGGATTTCCGCCCCGGGCCGTTACGCTCCCAATCCCTGGGAGGCGCGTCTTCTAGAACATCTTCTAGAACACCTCGATCCCGATCCCGGCCCGAAGCTGGAACGCCCGATCGTAGTGACGCGGGTCCTCGATGCGCTCGGTGTAGACCTCACCCTGCCCTGGGTCGGGCACCGCTTCTTCGCAGCCGGCGATCAGGCGGCAGCCGTCGGCGTCGGGCTCGCTCGTGGCGCGGTAGACTGCGATGGCGTTCTTCACGCCGAAGATGTTGAGCGCCTCGATCCAGAAGCGCACCGCGCGCGGCCCTACCTCGACCTCGCGGGTGAGGGCGACGTCGACCGTGAACCGGGTGGGCATCCTCAGATCGTTGCGCGACGCATCCTCCAGCGGCACGTCGGTGAGGATGATCCGGCCCTGATCGTCGCGCATCGGGACCAGTCCGGCCGGCCCGGCGCCGGTCTGCGTGTGCGGACGTCCCGATTCGAGCCGCACCATCAAGGCCTTGGTCCACCCGCTGGTGATCGCCGTGAACCAATCGTCGTAGCGGGTGCGGGGTGAAGGCCGCGAGATGAGCGCCACGCTGAGCCGATGCGGCCGGTCGTAGTTGGAGGGACGGTAGGTTCCGGCGTCCAGCCCATCGGGATCGTTGATCGCCTCGTAGATGCCGCCCAGCGGCCCCGCCAGGCCCTCGGACTCGTACTCGTCCTGAGGGCGGTCGGGATAGAGCCAGCGCCCGTCCAGCAGCGGCGGCTCGAACTGATCGCTCTCGATGCGGCCCAGATCGTACGCCAGCCTCATCCACCACCGGCCGCGCTGGTCTCCGGTCACGGCGGCCACGTGCAATCCGTAGCGACGCATCTTGCCGCCGTTGACGTACACGGGCACGAGACCGCCCGCCGCGTTCGTGCTTTGGCCGGCTTCGAGCCCCAGGTCGGCCGCCTCCATCGTGATCACGTCGTCCATGAAGCCGCCGTACGCGGCGGCCTGCAGCGTCCAGCGGCTCCCGGCCAGCGAGATCGGCGCCTGCGCGCCCACCTCGAAGCCGATTTCCTTCTCGGTCTGGAGCCCGGGGTTGCCCATCACGCCTTCCTTGGTAGCGGCGTCGGTCAGGTAGGCCCGCGGGGAGAAGGCCGCCTCCAGCGGAGGCATGTAGACCCGGCGATAGCCCAGCGCCCAGATCCGCCGGTCCTTCGAGAGGCGCAAGCGCGCGCCCAGGTAGGCCTCCGGGTCGATCTGCACCTCCGTCGCCTCGAGGTCCTCGGGCTCGAGGCGACCCGCGTCGGCCCCGCCGGCCAGCGGGTTCTCGATCGACACGAGGGAGGAATCGTCGCAGTAGTACAAGTGCGCGCCCAGCGAGGCGTCCACCCGCAGCTTCTCATCGGCGGCGTGACGCAACCAGAGAGATGTTCTCCCGGCCAGCGCACGACCCGGATCATAGGACGCGCCGTCGGTCTCGGCGCCGGTGCGATCGTAGCCGATCGCCAGCACCTTGCCATAGGCGACACTCGGGTCGCTGATGTACGTGTCGAGCGGCGAGTAGTGCTCGTAGCGCCGGTAGGTGTGGACGTCGCCCTCGGCCCGCAGTCCGTAGAGAGCGCCCCCTTCAGCGGCGTGGCGCAGCTCGAGTCCGCCCGAGATCGTCGCGCTGTACTTGCGCCCGAAGTACTCGAAGATGTGGAAGGGCTCCATCACATCGCGACCGCTCGACCAGTAGAGGCCCGTCGAGTCGGCGTCGCCGTTGACGCCGCCGGCCGACTCGATCCCGTAGCGATTGAGCGACTTGCGGTACAGGCCGTCCCCGATCCAGGTCAGGTAGCGCCGGTAGCCCACCCATGCCTCGGCGGCCGATGCGGCCCCGAGCCGCGCCGTCACGGCCGCCCGTCCGGTGAAGAGCGCCGTCTCCTCGAACGGCGCGTGGTCCTCGACGTAGCGGTAGACCTCGAGGAAGTGGTTGCGCTGCCATCCGCGGGCGGCGACGTCCAGGTCGAGCGCCCAGCCGCCGCGCGAAGGGCCCCCGCGCGGCGATGCGCCACTCATCAGGATGCCCGCGGTCGGATCGCCGAGCTGATAGTGGGCGGTCAGATCGAGCTGCTCGGCGTCGTTGTGTGGAAGCACGCGGCCGCCGGCGGCGCGCGGGTGGGCGTCCTCGAGGTTCGCGAAACGCGCCGAGCCCCAGCCGCGCATCGGCAGGCCCAGCCAGCGCGAATCGCTGAGCCCGAGCTGCGCTGCGACATCGGTGCCGTCGGAGGAGTTGCGCCGGAGAATGGCTCTGAGCCGCGGCCAGGCGTTCTGACCGAACCGGCCCGGCCCCAGCGACAGATTGCGCGGATTCCATCCCGCCTGAGGCCCGGCCGGCGAGTGGCCGAGCCAGGCGGCGCTCAACGCCTCGCGCTGTCCCGGCACGATCTCGCGACGCTCGGCGGCGATCCCCGCATCGATATCGCCCACGTCGGTCCCGGGGCGCCAGCGCACCTGCGTGTCGAGCGCGGCGAGCACGTGCTCCTTGTCACCGGGCAAGGCGCTCCAGGTTTCGGGACGCAGCTCGAGCATGGCGCCGGTGGCATCGTCGGCCCCTTCCTCGACCGCGATCCAGCCGCGTCCGGGATCCAGGGTCACCCGCGTCGTCAGGCCGTCCCAGATCGTCACGTCGCCGGCCACCTCCGCCCCATGGCGCAGCTCCAGCCGGTAGGACCCGGCGGGCAGATTCCAGAGCGTCAGCACCCCGCCGGTCACGCGCGCCTGTGCGCTCCAGCCCGATGCATGGGTCAGCGTGAGGTCGACATCGGTGGCGCTGGTGCAGCGCAGGTTGCCTCCCGCCAGGCAGACCGGCGGCAGCGACAGCATCCCCAGCACCGACACCATCCCCAGTGCCGCCAGCAGACCCAGCCCGTGCCGCCGGGGCCGGCAAATCGAAGACGCACCGCCCTTCCCCGCTCCGCGCACGGCAACGGTCGATCGAGGCATCGGCTGTAGACGCATGGTCGGCTCCTTTCGGTCGCTGCGAGTCCCCCGGCGGCCATCGTGTTGCGGATCGATGAAAGGATAGGCGCATCCCCGGCCGGCTACTCGCGTGAGACGACGACAGGGAGCGATTCTACCCCCAAGTGCCCGTAGGATCGACGTTGTTGTGATCGCGATGGCTCCCGTAGACTAACGCCCGGCGGGAGCACGCCGCTCCGGGCCATGTGCTCAACTTGCTTGCGGACTTCCTGTTCCGGGGTCGTTCCCGCACTGGATCCAAGGCCGCGCGGGGGAGCGCCCCGCACACCGAGTCCTACCCGGACGGAGAGCTGGGAGCATGAAGATATCGCCAAAGCGCCTCGGTCGGCATGCAGCGCTTGGGGTCGGGCTGCTCGTGAGCATCCCGATCGCGGTCCAGGCAACGCCGCCGCCGCGGCCGTCGGACCTTGCGGGTCTCGATTCGTTGGCCGCCGCGACCCTGCTGCAGGCGCTCGACTACCTGGACATCGAGCAGCACGAGCTGGGATTCGACAAGCTCTACGCCGAGGACGACACCTTCCGCCTGCCGGTCGTGGAGCAGATCCTGAACGATCCGCTGCGACTGCCCGGATGGCAGAGCGAGACGGTGACGCGACTGCGCGAGACGATCACCGATCCGACCGCCGTGATGGCCGAGCTGGCGCGCCTCAGTGACGCCGAGGACGGCCAGACCCTGTCGCCGGTCGCCTGGCCTGCAATCACGGGGCCCGGCGAGACGCGCGGGCGGGTGTACGCCGAGGCGGTGGACCTGCAGGAACGGTTCGACCGCTTCATCCAAGGCGCCGCCGAAGCGGCCGAGGAGCTGGAGCGGGCGTTCGAAGGGCTCTCGCCGGAAGCCCGGGATCAGCTCCTGATGAGCGCCCCGGCCGTGTGGGGGGACTGGAGCGTTCCGGCCGAGCTGGCCCGCAAGGGAGCGCTGCACCGCGAGCTGGGCGCCGTGACCGACACCACGGCCGAGCTCACCGAGGACGTGCTGCTCGACTGGGCGGTCGCCGTCGACCGCCGCGCGCTGACCCGGGCGGCTCGCGGATTCCTCCACCAGCTCGCGCTGCTGGCGGCCGACGCCGACCAGATTCAGTTGCCCCCGGCCATCCAGGGGCTCGACGGCGTCGACGGCCCGATCACGCTCGCGGCCGAGACGCCCTGGGGGCTGTTCGTCGTGGGGGGACCGTCGGACAACACCTACGGCCCCGAGGTTCTGGCCCGCATCGCCTTTCTGCTCGAGCCGGGCGGCGACGACGTCTACCGCGGCCGCGCGGCGTCCGCGGTCGGTGGGCTCCTGCGCCCGCTGTGCGCGCTGGTGGATTGGGGCGGGGACGATCTGTACGACGGGGGCGATCGCGACTATGGGATCGGCGGCGCCGTGCTGGGCCTGGCCGCATTGCTCGACCTGGGCGGCGACGACGTGTATCGCGGCCGGGACGGATGCTGCGGCGCGGGCTATTTCGGCGCCGGCGTGCTCTACGACGCCTCGGGCAGGGACAGCTTCACCGGGCGCAACCTCTCGCAGGGCGCCGGCGCGTTCGGGCTGGGGATGCTCGTGTCGGAGTGCACCACGCCGCCGCCGCCCGGTCCCGAGATCGAGCCCGACCGGGCCTTCGAGGCCGGGCTGGTGAGGGTGCCCGGCACCGGCGCGCGACCCATCCGCGCCGACGAGAACGACAGCTATCAGTGCGCGCGTCAGTCGCAGGGCTTCGCCTCGACCTTCGGCGTGGGCCTGCTCTATGACCGAACGGGCAACGACACCTACCGGGCGGGGGGTACCTATCTGCACGCGCCGCTGCTGCCGAACGATTTCCAGGCCCTTTCACAAGGGTTCGCGATCGGCTTTCGCCCGCGCGCCGCGGGCGGCGTGGGGTTGCTTCTGGATGAGGAGGGCAACGATTTCTACGCGGCCGAGGTCTACGCGCAAGGGGCGAGCTACTGGTACTCGCTCGGCCTGCTGTGCGACGGGGGCGGCAACGACCGGTATCTGGCCACCCAGTACGGGCAGGGGGCCGGCATCCATCTGTCGGTCGGCGCGCTCTGGGACCTCGGCGGCGACGATCACTACTGCTCGAAGTTCGGCGTGACCCAGGGCAACGCGCACGATCTCTCGGTCGGCCTGCTGCTCGACGAGAGCGGACGCGACTACTACGTCGTCAACGACGGACAAGGCTTCAGCATCACCAACTCGGTCGCGATCTTCATCGACGGGCAGGGCGATGATTTCTACGCCACCTACAGCGGCGGTCAGGGCAGTCTCACCTGGGCGCGCGGATTCTGCGGCGCCGGGATCTTCCTCGATCTGGAGGGACACGACACCTATCCGGCCTCCTCGCCCGGCCGTGACGGCGCGGTCTGGAGCCAGCGGACCTACGGTCTGGGGATCGATCTGGACCGCGACGTGACGCTGCCGGACGAAGTGTTGCCCGAGATCGTGCTGACTGCCGAAGACTCGGCCGCCGCGGTGGCCGACCTGTTCGAGACGGCCTCGCTCTGGGAGGTGGGCAGCGCGCGCGAGAAGGTGCGCCGGGCCCGTCAGGCGTTGATCGCCAAAGGCATCGAGGCGCTCGACTACGTGGTGTGCGAGAAGCTCGGGAGCCGCAGCGGGCTCGAGCTGCGCGCCATCGAAGAGCTGGCCCGCGCCTACCCGGACAGTTTCACCGCCCGGGTGCTGCCGCTGCTCGAGAGCGGCCGGGAGCGCGTGCAGCGCAACGTCATCGGACTGCTGGGCGAGCTGGAGCGCGACGACGCCCGCCGGCCGCTGGAGGCGATGTTGCAGAGCGACCGCCAAGAGACGCACTGGACGCGGGTGATCGCGGCCCTGGGCCGCATCGGAGACGCCCAATCGGCGCCGCTGGTGCGCCCCTTCCTGGAGGACGAGCAGCAACGCCGGCGCCTGGCGGCCGTGGGGGCGCTGAGGGCATTGCGCGACACGACCGCGGTCGACGGCCTCGTCCGCTTGCTCGGCGACGAGTACTTCACCGTGCGCTCGGCGGCGCATCAGGCGCTGCTCGCCTTTGGGGCCTGCAGCGTGGCGCCGCTGATCGATCGTTGGCGTGCGCACGAGGGGGACCAACGCGAAGGGCGGGCGCGGGATCGTCGCGCGGGAGCCGACCGTCGCGGGGATGGAGTCGCCGATCAGCGCCGTCTCGCGCTCCACACGCTCGGCGCCCTGGCGGCCGGGCTGCGCGACAGCACCGATGCGGCCTCGGTCACCGCCCGCGCCGCGGCGCGACGCGCGCTCATGGGTGTTCTGGAAGCGCCGCTGGAAACCAGCGAGCCGGCGTGCCGCGCGGCGGCGGTCGAAGGGCTGTTGGCTCTGGGGGATGAGCCCACCCGAGCGTTCGTGCGCCTGCACATGGAGGACGAGTTCCACCCACTTGTGCGCAGAACCTACGAGCGCGCGACCGCCGAGCTCGAGGCGCGCCGCTAGCTCCGGATGCGGATCGACCCGCTGCCCGTGTCGAGCGTCACGTCCGCGTCCCCGTCACCCAGCGTCAGGCGCACCTCATCGCGCGACCGGCGCACGCGCCGGCCCTCGAGGTCGGTCGTGATCGTGCCGCTGGACGTGTCGGCCGACACGCGGGCCGAGGCGTCGGGCGGTACGCGCAGGTCGATCGATCCGCTGCCGGTGTCCACCTTGAAGCGTCCCGAGCCCATGCGCGTCAGCTCCAGTTCCACCGATCCGCTGCCGGTGTCGATCGTCACGTGATCGGCGCCGATGTCGCGCGCCTCCACGCCGCCGCTGCCGGTGTCGACGGTCAACCGCCGGCAATCGACCCGATCAACGTAGACGCTGCCGCTGCCGGTGTCGACCGAGACGCTCGACCCTTGACATCCGGCCACCGCCACGCTGCCGCTGCCGGTGTCGACGGTCAACTCGCCGGTGACCTCCTCGGCGATCACGCTGCCGCTGCCCGTGTCGGCCACGAGATCGCCCGCGATCCGCCGCGCCGAGACCTGTCCGGTCGAGACATCCAGCACCAGCGAGGCTTCGAGGTCTTCGGCCACCAGATCGCCGGCGCCGTTGACGACCACCAGCGACTTGCCCCGCGGCACGCGCACCGTGACATCGGCCCACAGCTCGAGACCCTGGCCGCGCCCGCGGACCTTGATGCTGCGGTGTTTGCCCGACAGCATGCCCCACAGCCCGCCCAGGCCGTCATCCCCGCGAGCCCCGGGCGGCGAGAAGGACGCCGATCCCCGCCGACCCATCCGCGGGTAGACGTATTGGCGCTCCTCATCGATCGGGAAGCGGATCAAGAGCTCGGCTGAGCGGCCCTCGTGGGTCTCGAAGTCGAGCAGGCTCTCGTCGGCGTCTTCGCCGCGCACGCGCACCTCAATGTCGAAAACGTCGGCGTTGCTCTGCTCCACCTGGATCTCGCCGATCAGGCTGGCGACCAGCAGCTCCTCGCTGTCGAACGTGAAGCTGCGCTCGAATTCCCCGGCCGAGGCGACGCCGGCGCCGAGCGCCACGAAAAGCCCCAACGAGACCAGGTGTAGGCGGCGGCAGGTCCGCAACTCGGGTCCTGTCATGATTCCATCCTCCCCATGCGGCGCGCCCCAGGGTCGGTCCCCGGGAGGTGCCGGGGGATCCCTTGCGCTGTCCCGCGTTCGAATCACCTGCGCGAGAGGGACCTACGAGTGGGGCCGATCGGCAGTTGCCTCAGCCGCGACGGGTGCAGCGCACCACTGCCGAGGCGTCTCCGGCGGCACTCCAGCCCTATGGGGAGACGGCCGGCCCGGCCGGAGGGTTTAGAGGCCGGGCCGAGAGTGGAGGCTTCAGATCCGGAAGTGACCGACCAGCTCCTGCAGGGCGGCTGCCATCTTTGCCAGCCGCTCGGCGCTCTCGGTGGTCTGCTGCGCCCGGTCGGCGGTGGTCTGCGAGTGGCGGCTGACGGCCGAGATGCCGGCCGCGATCTGGCCCGACCCGGCCGATGCCTGCTGGGCGCTCTGGGCGATCTCCTGCGCCGCGCGCGAGGCCCCGCCCACGTTGCCGGCGATCTCGCCGGTGGTGGCGGACTGCTCCTGCACCGCGCTGGCGATCGTCTGGGAGATGGTGTTCACCTCGCCGATGATCTGGGTGATCTTCGAGATGGCCTGCACCGCCCCTTGGGTGTTTGCCTGCATCTCTCCGATCTGGCGGCCGATCTCCTCGGTGGCCAACGCGGTCTGCTTGGCCAGCTCCTTGACTTCATTGGCCACCACGGCGAAGCCCTTGCCCGCCTCTCCGGCCGAGGCCGCCTCGATGGTGGCGTTCAGCGCCAACAGGTTGGTCTGGTCGGCAATGTTCATGATCGTGTCCAAGACCTTGCCGATCTCGACCGCGGAGTCGTTGAGTCGCTCCATGGTCTCTCCCGCGCTACGCGCCTCCAGGTCGGCGTCGGCGGCGATCTGGGACGCCTGCGCGCTGCTCTTGGCCACCTGGGCAAGCGAGGCGCTCATCTGCTCGATGGCCGAGGCCACCGTGTGGATCGCATCCGAAGTGCTCTCGGTCGACGATGCGATCGTGCCCAGGTTGGCCGACATCTGCTCGGTCGCCGACGCCACGCCCGTGGACTGCTCCTTCATCTCGGCTGCGGCCGCCGCCAGCTCCGATGCCAGCCCGCGCAGCTCGTCGGACGACATGTTAACGACCGACGAGCTGTCGGCCACCTGGCCCACCAGCCGGTGGATCTTCTCCACGAAGCGGTTGAAATACCCGGCCTGATGACCGACCTCGTCCTCCCGGTCGATGCGCAACCGCTGCGTCAGGTCGCCCTCACCCTCGGCGATGTCGCGCAGCACCTCGGTGGCGCGCACGATCGGCTTGGTCACGGCGCGGGCCACACCGTAGATCGTGACGGCGGCGAACAGCAGGATGCCGAACGAGAACGAGATGTTCAGATTGCGCAGGCGGCGAACCGGCGCCATCAGCTCTTCGCTATCGGCGGCCACGACGACGACCCAATCCTGCACGCCCACATCGCGAAAGGAGAGCATCTGACGGGATCCGTCGACCTCGACCGTCATCAACCCGCTCTTTTCTTGCAGCAATCTGCGGCCGAACGGTTGCTCCGACACGTCCAGGGCCATGATCTTCGCAGCGTCCGGGTGCGAGATCACCGTTCCGTCGCGGGCCACCACCATCGCGTAGCCCTTTCGGCCCACCTTGACCTGATCGATGAACTCGCGCTTGATACTCAGCAGGTCGACGACCGCGGCGAGCGCCCCCACGACGCGACCCTCCTCCTCCAACGGCGATGAGAGAATCGCGACCGGGTGGCCGGTTGCGGCGCTGATCTCCACATCGGAGACGGTATAGGCGCCCTCGAGGGCACGCCGGATGCAGTCGCGCTGGGCGAGGGTCGTGCTGGCGCCGAGGCGATCGTCCGACGCGGCGGCGATCTCGCCCTCGGGTGTGAACAGCAGAAGCGCCTCGCAGTAGGGATACTGGTCGACGATGCCGGCCATGACCCCCCGGGCCTTCTTGCGGGATGCCTTGCCGACGAAGGAGGATTCCAGGGCGGCGTGGAAGATCTCCCGCTGAGACCAGCCGTGAACCTCCAGCCGGCGGTCCTGATCGAACCAACGATGGAGCCCCGCGGCCAGGGTGGCGGCGCTGTTGCCCATCTGCTCGTGGATCTGGTTCTCCAGCGCGGACTTGGAGTTGACGTAGCTCACCACGCTGGTGACCCCCAGGCCGACCAGCAGCAGGCCCAGGGTGGGGACCAGGAACCTGTTGCGAACACTTGTCAGGCATCTGAAGCCCATCTTCTTCTCCCTCAATGGGTTGACGTGCGCGCACCGGACGATGCCGCGGCTTTACCCTCGTATCGGCGTGCAAGTCCAGCAACTTCATGGACCGACGAACCGCGGGACTCCTCCTCCGCAGGTGCGGCGGCGGTCGCGGGGCTCCTCCTCCGCAGGTGCGGCGGCGGTCGCGGGGCTCCTCCTCCGCAGGTGCGGCGGCGGTCGCGGGACTCCTCCTCCGCAGGTGCGGCGGCGGTCAAGGATCGGACCGCCGTCGGGCAGCCCAGGACTCAAGGTTGGCAAGGCTTTGGTCGATCATGGTTGAGAAGGACCAGTGCGCCCGCGCGACCCCGGTGCGGATCGCCAGGACGCGATCCGCGGTCGCGACGGCGGCCGTCCTCGCGGAGAGAACGTCTCATGTGCAGCCCGAGGAAAGGAATCCGGGCGGCGATCCTGCTGGTCGGGGGTCTGCTTGCCGCAGGGTGTCTGGAAGAAGGCCCGCAGCGACCGACGTCCCTCCCATACGTCCGGACACCGAGCGAACTCACGGTGCTGGCGCCCAACGGCGGGGAGGTGTGGGGCCTGCGACGCGCCTACGTGATTTCGTGGCGCTCGCAGGGCGGCGGCGACTGGGTGCACGTCGAGCTGTTCCACGACAGTGCGCCCTGTGCGGTCATCGCCGACTCGACCGCCAACGATGGGATCTTCGTCTGGTCCTGCGATCCCTGTTGCGCCGACAGCGCCGGCTTCGAGGTGCGCGTGACCGATCTGGACACGGGACAGTTCGACCAGAGCGATCGTCCCTTCGCCGTGGCGGTGCTGGATGTGGTCTGCACGATCGAGGTCACCGAGCCCCACGGCGACGGCGAGTGGTATGTCGGCGACAGCATGGCGATCACCTGGAACGCCCGCGGCCGCGCCTGCGGCGAGGAGGTGATGATCGAGCTGGTCCAGGATCACGCTCCCTGCCTGTTCGTAGCCGAGGTGACCCCAAACGACGGGCGCTTCGAGTGGACCGTCGCGGCCTGCTCGCCCGACCCCGACGGCTACCGGATCCGCGTCACCGATTTGTCCAGCGGGTCGTTCGACGAGTGCGACGGGGAGCTCACCATTCTGCCCGCTCCCCCCGAATCGTGCGACGTCATCGTGCAGGTGCCCAACGGCGGCGAACGCTGGACGGCGGGAGAGGTCTACACGCTGACCTGGGAATGCGACGGGGCCTGCGGCGAGGAGGTGAGGATCGAGCTCATCCACCGCGGCGAGGCCTTTCGCACGACCATCGCTGAGCGCGCGCCCAATTCCGGCACGTTCGAGTGGATCGCCGAGCGCCATCAAGAGATCTCCTCCGGCTACCAGATTCAGGTGACCGAGCTCGAGACCGGGTCGACCGATGAGAGCGACGCGACCTTCGAGATCGTGCCCCCCGTGCCGCTGGTGCTCACATCGCCCAATGGCGGGGAGCGCTGGACCGAAGGCACGGTGCACGCGATCACCTGGGAGTCCACGGCGCAGACCGGGCCCGCGCTCGACGTGGACCTCGTTCTCGACGGCGTCGTGTGTGGCGCGATCGCCACGGGGGCGCCCAACACGGGCAGCTTCGACTGGGTTGCTGAGCGCTGCGGCGACGCCGAGTCCGGCTATCGGGTGCGGATCACCGATCCGGTGACCGGCGCGGTCGACGACAGCGACGCTCCGTTCACGATCCAACAGGCGTGCGCGCTCACCCTGCTCACACCCAACGGCGGCGAGACCTGGGGTGTGGGGCAATCGCAGGCCATCCTCTGGGAGAGCCGGGGCGGCTGTGACGACCTGGTCTGGATCGAGCTGCTGCAGTCCGGACAGCCGTGCCACACCATTGCCGCGGGAGTCGCCAACAGCGGCGCCCACGACTGGGTGGCGGTGCAGTGCGCGCTCCAGACCGAGGACTACCGCGTGCGCATCTCTCAGCCATCGACCGGGGCCGAAGACACGAGCGACGGCGCCTTCGCCATCGTCGAGGGCTGCAAGATGGCCGTGCTCGAGCCGACCCTGGGCGACGTGTGGCTCGAGGGTGCGCAAGCGATCATCCGCTGGCAGCGCTCGGGCACGTGCGACGATCCGGTGCGTATCGACCTGCTGCACGACGGGACGGCCTGCGCCACGATCAGCGGCGCGACGGCCAACAGCGGCAGCTTCACCTGGATCGTGGATCCATGCGGTGGATGGACGACCGGCTACCGCATCCGCATCACCGATCTGGGCTCGGGCGCCACGGCCGAGAGCCACGGGACGTTCGCGATCCAGCGCGCCTGCGAGCTGCGGCTGCAGAGCCCCAACGGCGGCGAGACCTGGATCGAGGGGTGCGAGCGGGTCATCGGCTGGGCGCTGACCGAGGCCTGCGCCCCGGAGGTCGTCGTCGAGCTGCTGCTCGACGGGGTGCTCGCCGAGATGCTGGCCGAAGGGGCCCCCAACAGCGGCAGCTTCGCCTGGATCCCCTCTCGGGTGTCGGGTCGCAGCAACGGATACGCCATCCGCATCCGCGACCCGCTCGGAGGCGCTTGGGATGAGAGCTCGGGACCGTTTTCGATCCTCGAGCCGTGCGTCCTCGACGTATTGGCGCCCGACGGGGGAGAGACCTGGGTTGCCGGTGGACGCGCCGAGATCCGCTGGGACGCCTCGGCTTCGTGCGGCCAGAGAGTGCGGATCGATCTACTGAGCGATGGTGTCGTGTGTCGCACCGTCGCAGCCTCGACGCCCAACGACGGGGCCTTCTCCTGGGCCCCCCAAGTCTGCGGCGGCCAGGCCGACTACCGCATCGCGGTCACCGACCTGTTGTCCGAGCTGGCCGACACGAGCGCGGCGCCCTTCGAGATTCGCAGCGCGGTCCATCTGCGGGTCGACTTCACGGGCGGAGGCTGGACGGTGCGGACCAACAATCCCGCCTGGATGGAGGGCCGGATCGACCTGGAATTCGACGGCCAGGAGACGGCCGCGATCGGCTGCCCGGACTGGTTCGACTACGGCTGCACTGTGCTCGTGCTCGATCCCGATGAGGACGACGAGGCGGGTTTCTTTCCGACATTGGCGCAAGGGATGTTTGCCCGTCGGGGCCTGGAGGTCGATGCCGCGTGCCGCGCCGTCGAGGTCAAGGTGACCGGCTGCGGTCAGGAGGTCCTGGATGCGCTGGGCCTACGCGTTCAGACGCAGGGCGCCGAGGCGTGTCAAATCGCGCTGCCTCTGACCACCGAGCTGCGATCGATGAGCGCGCAGTTCGAACAGGTCTGCGTGCGCGACGCGCTGCCGCTGCGGCTCGAGATCGTGTTCACCGACCACCACATCTGGAACCGGACGTACGCCGTGCGGGAGGTGGAGTACGTGTTCCACGGCTGGCCCGCGCCCCAGCCCTGATCCCAGCTACACGCCGAGCACCGCATCCGGCCCGCTCCCAGGCCCTGGTTCGAGGAGCGCTGTCGATTCGGGTGCCAGTCCGAGGCCCGGTGTCGACCCGGGCCCTGGACCGCGGTCCGCGCTGGGCCCGGGGACTATTCCTGGGGCGGAAACTGCTTCAGGATCTCCTGAACGGCGGCCTTCAGTTGGTCGCCCGGGCGCATGTCGCGCATGGCCCCCACACCGACGCCCCGCCAGACGAGATGCTTCTCGCGCCGGTCGATGATGTCGATGACCAGGGTGCCCTCCTTGTACCAGTTGACGTATCCCGGACGCGCGACGTAGACGTGTCCGCGCCAGCCGACACCGTAGATCGGAGGGGCGACATCGGCCCGGTCGCGGATGATCGTGCGGTAGCCGATCAGCAGGTCCGCCTCGCGGCGGCTGGGCGCCAGGCGCATGCCCTTCTCGCTCAGATCCTCGGTCACCGCATCCTGAATGTGGGCGTGGTAGAGGGGGTCGAGCGTGGCCCGCAGTCTGGGCGGCACGCGCCCCTCAGGCCGCTCCATGCCGCCCTTGGGAAGAAACTCGAAGCTGCCGTAGGCGGCGAAGTCGGCGCGGGGATCGACTTGAGAGTGAACCGTGACCCGCGAGCATCCCGAGCCGATCAGGAACAGACCCAGGCTCAGGGTGAGCGCCGTCGCCCAGGCCGAGAGGCGATTGACGACGCGTGTCGCGGTGGGGCGGCGGCGTGACGCCTCGGCTCCGGGTTCCATCGCCGCGGGGCGGCGGCGCAGTGCTGGGGACTCCATCGGGGCCTCCTTGCAGCCTTGGGGGTCCTGCCGTGCAAGCCGGCGTCCGGCTGCCGGCGTTCGGCGCGCCAACCAGCCCGTCTCGGCCGGCCTGGACCAGCACGCAATGACCACACCGTTTCACCCGTAACCATCGGCCGAGGTCCCGAGGATCGCCAGCGCCGGGGATCCGCTCGAGGCTCCGGTCGGCCGCGTCGCTCCGATCGGCCGCGGGCTCCGGTCGGCCGCGGCGCTCCGGTCGGCCGCGGGCTCCGGGCAGCCGCGGCGCCCCTGCCGGCCGCAGGCTCGTACGGGTCAGGGCGCTTTTGCGGGCCGGCGCACCATGGTCTAGACTACAGAAACGGACGACGGATGCGGAACAGGGCGTAGGAGGCATCACAGGGCGTAGGAGGCATCGAAGAGACCATGACCCCCAGTCAGCCGTGTGCCGGGAAGCCCGGCGGCACCTCCGGCAATCCGACCCGGCCGCGGATCGGCGTGACGCTCATGCTCGACGAGGCGGAGCGGGACACCCATGTGCCGCGCTACGGGATGAACCGCACGTATTTCACCGGCATCCGTGCGGCCGGCGGTGTCCCGATCGCGCTCCTTCCCGGACCGCCCGAGGAGATGCAGCTTTTCGTGGGCAGCGCTCGCGAGGCGGCCGACGATGCGCATCGCCGTTCGTCGCCGGCGCTCGACGGAGTCTGCCTCACCGGCGGCGGGGACCTTGATCCTTCCTACTTCGGGCAGCCGCGCCGTCCCCGCTGCGGGCCGCCCGATGTCGAGCGCGACGCCATGGAGATGACGCTGCTCGAGCTGGCGAAAGATACCGGGCTTCCAATCCTGGCGATCTGCCGGGGGATGCAGGTGCTCAACGCCGCCTGGGGCGGCACGTTGATCCAGGATATCGCCTCAGAGCGTCCCGAGGCGCAGGAGCACTTCTTCAGCTCGCCCCATCCGCGCGACCATCTGGCGCACGAAATCCGGATCGACCCCGACAGCCGGTTGGCGGGCATCGTGGGGTGCACGCACCTGATGACCAACAGCATCCACCATCAGGCGGTCGACCGGTTGGGGGAGGGGCTCAAGGCTACGGCCTGGTCACCCGACGGGCTCATCGAGGCGTTTGAGCCGGCCGACCCGGACGATCCGCGCTATCTCCTGGGCGTGCAGTTCCATCCCGAAGACATGCTGGCCGATGTGCAGATGCGGCGGTTGTTCGAATCGCTCGTGGAGGCGGCTTCGGCCTACGCCCGGGGCGATGATTAGGCTACGCGTGCGGCCACTGTCTGCGACCGGGGGGCGATGCCTAGGAGGTGTGCTCGGCGACGACGGCGCGTCCGGCCGCGATCACCTCGTCGACGATCTGCGCCAGGCGGTCATCGCGCGCCAGCGGGTGGAGCACGACGAAGCGCAGCCACCGGCGGCCGCGATGGCGGGGGATGGCGATCCACCCCGGGCCCGAAGGCCGCAGACGGCGGTGGATGGCCAGATTGAGCTCGTCGAGCGCTTCGCCGTCGCGCCGGCCGTCCATGCCCGGCGGGCGATAGCGGAAGCAGACGATGTTGAGCTGAGGCTCGGCGAGCAGCTCCAGCTCGGGCTGCGCGGCGATGTGACGGGTCAGCCGCTGGGCACGCTCAAGGGAATCGGCCATCAGGTCCGCCAGCAGGTCCAGGCCGAAATGCTCGAGGGTCAACCAGAGCTTCAGGACGTCCACCCGGCGCGTGCCCTGAACGGTGTACTCGCCGACGTTGCGGCGGGGATCGTCGATGGGCCCGTTGCCGAGGCCCGCGTACGGAAAGCTCTGGCGCACGGCCTCGTCCACCCGCAGGCTGTCGCGGAAGAACACCCCCGCGCACACCTTCGGGACGAAGAGCCACTTCTGCGGATTGAACGTGACCGAGTCGGCCGTCTCGATGCCCGCGAGCAGTTCACGGCGCGAGCCCGGACGCTCCCGCGGACAGATCAGCAGCGATCCGCCGTAGGCCGCATCGACATGGAACCAGAGGCCCTCCCGGCGCGCCAGCGCGCCGATCTGTGCCAGGGGATCGATCGCGCCGGTGACGGTCGTGCCCGCGATGCCCACCACGGCGAACGGCCAGCGCCCTTCGCGGCGCACGTCCTGCAACGCGGTCCGCAGCGCGTCGGGACGCATGCGCATCTGCCGGTCGGTGGCGACGCGCACGAGTCCCCGGGCGCCGAGGCCCAGAATGTTGACGATCTTGTCGAGCGAGTAATGCACCTCCTCGGAGGCCAGAATCACCGGCGGACCCGGGGCCGCCTGCAGGCCCCGCTCACGAAATCCAGGGCCACACATCACATTGCGGGCCGCGAGCAGGGCGGAGAGGTTGGCGAGGCTTCCGCCGCTGACGAGGAAGCCGGTGGGCCGATCCGCGCTCGAACGCGCGCTCGCAGGTCGCTCGACACGGCGCCGGTCGTCGCCGGGCTCCGGTGGCTCGTTCCACCCGATGGTGCGCGTGACCCAAGCCAGCAAGCGCGCTTCCATCTCGGTGAAGACCGGCGACATCTCCCAGCACAACATGTTGTTGTTCAGCGCGGACACCAGCATGTCGGAGAAGGCGCCGATCGCGCTGGGAAGGGTGTCCATGTGGCCGACATAGCCCGGGTGGGCGACATTCATCACCCGGTCGAGCACGCGGGCGCGAATGTGGGCGATCAGCTCCTCGGGGTCTCTGCCCCGCAGAGGTGGGCTGTAGTCGGCGGGCAGGATGTCATCTTCGGCGCGAGCTGGTCCGGCCGATGACGGCGACGACGGCAGCAGCGGGCGGCGCTCTGCGGTGGCCACCGCGTCCAGGGTCAGGTCGAGGAAGCGGCGTCCCAGGGTCGCCACCAGCTCGCGATTGGTTCCATCGGGCAGGATGAAGTAGGGCGCTTCACGCAGGCGGGCCGCCAGGTCCTCGCCCGCGCTCGACTCGGCGGGCGGCGTGGGGTGATGATGTGAGGCGTCCTGCATGCCGTCCTCTGGACCGTGCGCGCGTTCCCGTGATCGACGCGAAGGAACGATCCTACCACTCGGCCGGCGGTAGGCTCAATCCCCGGCCCGCTCGAGGCTGGGGGCCGGGCGGGTCGAGCGAGCCCGGAGGCTCCACGGGACGCCCGTCCTCCGTAGGCTGAAATCGGCTGCGGCGACGGGCGAAGCAGCGGCAAAGGGAGGTGTCCGATGAATCCGCAATCCGACCCCACATCCGCTTCGACGGAAACGTCCCCTGCGCGGGACGGGACCTGCCCCGAGCCGGGGTCCGACTCGGGGTCCGATGCCTGGTTCGACGACGACCGCTTCTGGGAGGTGCTGGAGCCGATCTTCTTCGGACCCAGGCGCCTCGGGGCCACGCCCGAGCAGACCGACCAGATGCTGGCCCTCCTGGATACGCCCGCCGGCGGCGCCATCCTGGATCTCTGTTGCGGGTCGGGGCGCTTCAGCCTCGAGCTGGCGGCGCGCGGGTTCGCGGTGACCGGTGTCGACCGCACATCGCGCTATCTCGACCACGCCAGGCAAGAGGCGCGCGGCCGGGGACTGGAGATCGAGTGGATTCAGGAAGACATGCGCCGCTTCGAGCGTGTCGAGGCCTTCGACGCGGTGATTAACATGTTCACCTCGTTCGGCTACTTCGAAGACGCTGCCGACGATCGGCGCGTGGCTGCCAACGCCTACCGTTCGTTGCGGCCCGGGGGCCGGATCCTGTTGGAGCTGATGGGCCGGGAGGTGATCGCGCGCCACTACCGCGCGCGAGACTGGTACCGGAACGAGGACGGAAGCCTCTTGCTCCAGGAGCGGGAGCTCTCCGGCGACTGGAGCTGGATCAAGGACCGGTGGATCGTGCTGCGTGGCGAGGAGCGTGAGGAGTTCTGCTTCGGCCACCGGCTCTACACCGGCACCGAGCTGGCCGCGCTGCTGTGCAGCGTGGGATTCACGGGCGCACGGGTCTTCGGAAGCCTTGCCGGCGCGCCCTACGACCAGGACGCCGGACGGTTGGTCGTCGTGGCCGAGAAGCCCGGTCGCTGAGCGCCGCCGCGTTGGAGAGGGCTGCGCGCTCCGGGCGGGCCGAGGTGGGCGCGGTTGCGCTAGGCACCCCTGGCGCGCCGAGGTGGGCGCGGTTGCGCCAGGCACCCCTGGCGCGTCGAGGTGGGCGCGGTTGCCCCAGGCACCCCAAGGCCCGCGATCAGGGCCCGCCTTCGCCGGCGATCACGAAGGGGGATGCGTACCAGCGGTCCTCGACCAGGTTGAAGTAGGGCTCGGTGATCGCCGACCGCACGAGCTCCTCGTCGGCGATGCCGGCGTCGTAGGTGATCGTGGCCCGGCCTGTGCCGGGGCCGGGCCACGCCTCCAGCTTCACGTACTCTCCCAGGGCGAACTCATCGTCCCGATCCAGGAAGAAGACGAGCAGCGAGCAGCGTCCCCGGCACGTCAGCTCCTCCAGATCGAGCGACATCGTGGCGACCTGGGCCGGTCGGTCCCCGCGCTCGTAGGTGAAGGAAGGCAGCGGAGCGAGCTGCGAGGCCAATGCCGCCGCTCCCACCAGCGCGAGCAGCACGCCGGCCAGCACGCCCCGCGGCCACGGACGTGCCCATCGTCCCCAGCGACGCGGTGGTCCCCACGCGAGCGCTGACGGTTCCCCGCGCACGGGACAGGCGTCGACGCAATCCAGGCACGAGGTGCAGCGGGCGGCGGTCACCTGCTCGGTCCGATCGACGTCGATGCGCATGGGGCAGGCTTGTGCGCAGCGGCCGCAGTCGCTGCACCGGTCCCGATCGCGTCGCACGCGCGCGAGGCCGACCTTGGAGAACGGCTGCAGGACCGCCGCAAGGGGACAGAGCCAGCGGCAGAAGGGCACCCGCAAGGCCATCGACGCGAGCAGGATCCCGCCCGCGCTGACGTAAGCCCAGAAGGTGATGTCCTCGCCGTGACGGCTCAGCAAGGCGTAGCAGGGGTCGAAGCCGCGGAAGATCAGCTCGCCGGCGCGGTAGGTCAGCCAGAGCAGCAGCGCCAGCACCGGCAGCTTGAGCCAGGAGAGCCAGGCGTCGAGACGGGGGGAGACCGACAGCGGCCGGATGCCCAGACGCGCCGCCCCGCGGCCCACCCACTCCGAGATCGCACCGATGGGGCAGGCGTAGCCGCAGAAGGCGCGGCGCAGGAGCAGCGTCATGCCCAGCACCGCGCCCAGGATGTAGAAGTTGGACACGCCCAGCGAGCAGGGCATGTTGCCTTCGGATGCGTAGGTGTAGAGCGCCTCCACGCCACCGAAGGGACACCAGCGCTCCGCGTTGCCGCCCACCACGAAGACGGCGATCAGGGTGAGCGCCAAGAAACCGAGCTGCAGGAAGACTCGCATCGACGGTTGGATCCAGGGTTCGAGCTACTGCATCTCGCTCGCCGCGCTGCTCGTCTTCCCGCAGGAACTACGGCTCGGACAGGCCCCGCAGCTCGAGCCGCTGCTGCAGCTCGACTCGCTCACCTTCGAGTCCGTCGTCAAAACGCGCGCGAAGGAGGGCTCCCCGTCGAGCTGGCCGAAATCCGGACAGGCCTTCACCGCCGCCTTGGCCGCGGCCAGGCGGCTGGGAGGGGTTGCTTCGAACGCCGCGGTCAGCATGGCCAGGGCCCGGGGCGCGTCGCCGAGCAGCGCGTGCAATCGCGCGGCCAGCACGCGTTGATCGGGGGTCGCTGTCTGGGGCAGCTCCACCTGCCCGGCCAGGCGCGTCGCCTCGTCGTGTTGCCCGGTGCGTGCGTGGGCGATGCCTAGCAAGAGCTGCGCTTCGGGCAGGGTGGCGAGTTGCTCGTGTTGTTCAAGCAGGGCGCGGGCCGCCTGGTCCTGCCCGAGCTCGAGGTGGGTTTGGGCCAGGAAGGCCGCGGACTCGAGCGTGCCCAACCGGCGATGCAGCTCTCGGTCCACCTTGAGCGCCTCGTCGAGCGCGCCCTTGTCGAGGTAGTAGGAACGCAGCGACCGGGCCATGCGCACCCAGCGGTCCTGATTGTTCTCGCGCTCGAGGTGCTCGCGAATCTGGATCACCCGGCGGAGGATGGCCGCCGCTTCGCGGTACTCTTGCTTGGCGTTGTCCAATGCCACAGCGCGCTCGAACGCCTCGCGCGCCTGTTCGAGCTGGCTCTGCTTGAGCAGGGCCTCTCCTCGCTCGAAGGCCTGCGCGGCCTCGCTGTCGGCGTGGGCGGGCGCCGCGGCAAGAGCCGACAGCACCACGGCGAGTGTGAGCGTGAACGCACGGATCGTTCTGTTGCGAGCCATCTGTTCCTTCCCCCCAAGTCCCCTGGTGATCTCGACGCGCAAGGCGACGGGCCGTGACCTGGCGCGATCCTGTTTGATCGTTTGATCGTTTGATCGGCGCGGATGCCAGCCGCGTGCACGAGTGCTCCATTCTATCAAATGCGCGGCGATGGGTGCAGTTCCATCGCCGCGCCTGCGCGCATGTTGTCTTGTTGCATTACCGCCGGCGGGCCCGGCCCTCGCCGTCGCCACGTGCCCGACCGCATCCGGGTCCGCACTGATCGCCGCGCGCGTGGCCGCATCCGGGTCCGCACTGATCGCCGCGCGCGTGGCCGCATCCGCGTCCCCAGCCGTCGCCGCGCGCGTGGCCGCATCCGCGTCCCCAGCCGTCGCCGCGCGCGTGGCCGCATCCGGCCCCGCAGCCATCACCCCATCCCGCGCAGCCCCTGTGGGCCCGCCGACCGAGACCGGTCCCGGCGCCCGCGAAGCCGCCGCGCATCAGCCAGGCGTCACGCTGCTCGGGCGTGAGCACCTCGCGCACCGCGAGCTGCTGCTCGAGCCGGTGCATCTGGAGCTGATCCCGCAGGTCTCCCAGTTGACGCACGAGCGTGTTGAGCCGATCGGTGGAAGGCTGCTCCGTGAGCATCTCGCCGTGGATCTCGTTGCGCACGCGCGCCTGCTCCAGTCGCAGCGCCGCCACTTCCTCGCGGCCCTTCTCCCGGATGTCATCGATGCGCTGCTGTTGCTCCTCGGTGAGCTCCAGACCGGCGAGACAGCCCCTGCCGCTCCAGGCTCCATCGCCCCAGCCGGCCGATGCGCGGGCGCCGCGTCCCGGACCCTGGGCGGCGGCCGATCCGGCCAGCGCCAGCGTGGCCAGCAGGGCGAGCACGGCGAATGCGCCCGCCAGCCGATTCCTGATTCCATTGCCCTGTACGCTCTGGTGACGATGATTCCGCGTCTTCATGGTGAACCCCCTTTGCTCTCGATGCCGCGCCGGGCGCGGCGTCGTCGGGTGATTGTTCGCGCCCCGTTTCTGTACGAACCTGGAAGCAGATCGCGTGCCAAGCCGCGCCGTTTCCGCATATGCGGATGCAACCGTTCGCACAATCGGAACATGCGGCGACGCGCTCGGTCGCCGCCGTTGAGGGGGCTCCTTGCGGCCTCGCAGGTCTCTGCGAGGATCGGGCAGCTCGGCTCGTCGAAAGCTGCGAGCCAGGGCCGTGGTCGCGCCACGATCCGCCGCACGCAGGTGTGGTTCCAGCGGCCGAGCACGGGGGCATTCCTCTTGCAGAGGGTTCCCTCTTGGAGGAGGTCGCCGGCGGACCTATCCTCAGCGGGACGCACCGACGTCGGTTGTTGGAGGGAGAAGCGGGCATGCCGACCGCATCCGCGCACACCGCGATCCCGGCCGCGCGCGCATGGCGCAGCGGGCTGCTGGTCGCACTGCTGATCGTCATGGCCTTGGCCTTGGGCTGGGTCACCTGGAGCGAGGTGCGCACCGGTCGCGAGCAGATCGAGCAGATGGCCGCCGCCTACGCGCGCTCGGTGGCGACGATCATCGCCGAGAGCGGCGAGCACGGGTTGCAGGCCTTCCGCGGTTGGGAGGACGCCCTGAGCCGCCGCCTGCTCGACAACGCGCTCTGGATCGCCCGACTCGACTCAATCGCGCCGCTCACCCCCGAGCAGCTCCAGGAGCTCGCCCGGCCCCACGCGCTCTACCGCGTTCACCTCTACGACCGCGAGGGGAGGCGCGTGGCCAGCACGAGTCCGGGGTGGCGGCCGGGCATGCACATGGGTGCCGGGCCCTGGGGCGGTTTCGGACGCGAGCGGCTGGCGCCGCTGCTCGAGGGCCGCCGCCGAGCCCAGCACTTCGGGGAGCACCGCTCGCGCATGCGCTCGGGCACACGGCTGGCGGCTGGTGCGGCGCGGGTCCGGGGCGGCGCGGTGGTGGTCGCGGTCGACGCTGACAGCTTGCGCGGGACGCTGGCCCAGGTCGAGCCGGCGCACCTGATCGAGATCCTCTCGCATGCCCCCGGTGTTCGGTACGTCGCCCTGCAGGATGGGGAGGATCTGTTGGCGTTGTCGCCCGAGGGCGCCGGTCCGCTGCCGCCCCTGCCGCAAGAGTCTCCGGCGGCCGGCGCGATGAGCGGCGACGTCGGCGTGCGCCGCGTGGCGCTTGCGCAGGGCGGCGTGATCGAGGCGACCGTTCCCATGGAGATGCCGGGCGTGATCGGATCGCTGCTGCGCGTCGGTCTCGACGACGAGGTCTTCGACACGATGTGGCAGGGCCTGCGGCGGCGCGCCTGGGTACGCTTGCTCGTCTTCGTCGTGGCGGGCGCGCTGGCGGGCTTGCTGGCACTGGCATGGCAACGTCACCGCGTTCTGGATCGCGAGATCGCGGGCGTGCGCGCCGAGCTGCAGGCGCGCGAGCAGGAGGCGCTGCAGACGCAGAAGGTGGCCGCCATGGGTGCTCTGGCCGCCGGCGTGGCCCACCAAATCCGCAATCCGCTCAACACGATCACGATGATCGCCCAACAGCTCGAGCGCAGCGAGGCCATCGATTCCGGTGCGCGCCGGTCGCTGGGTCTCGTGCGCAGCGAGGGCCGGCGCATCGAGGAGATCATTCAGCAGTTCCTGCGCTTCGCCCGGCCACAGCCGCCGGTGTGGGAGCAGCTCGAGCTGGATGCGGTGGTGGCCGACGTGGTGGCCGCCTCGCGCGCGGCCTTCGAGGCCGCCCAGGTCGAGCTGGCGTTCGAGCCCACGCGGGTCACCGGGCGGGCCGATCGCGGCTATGTCATCCAGATTGCGGAGAACCTGCTGCGCAACGCGCGCGAGGCCGCGCCGGCCGGGTCGATCGTGCGCGTCGAGCTGGCGGCGCGCGGGGACGAGGTCGAGCTGGTGGTCAGCGATCGGGGCGCCGGCGTGCCGCCCGAAGAGCGCGAGCGGATCTTCGATCTCTGCTACACCACCCGCCCCGACGGCAGCGGCATCGGACTGAGCGAGGTGGCCCGCATGGCGGCGGCGATGGGGGGCGGCGTCCGGGTGGAAGAGGTCGCGGGCGGTGGCGCGCGCTTCCGCGTGCGCTGGTCCCGCTCACCCGGCGGCGAGACGCGATGAGGTGCCTTCATGGGGATGCGTAGGGGAACGATCCTGATTGTCGACGACGAGCAGGCCCAGCGCGAGACGCTGGCCGGATTCCTGCGTGGCGCGGGTCACCGCGTTCACGTGGCCGCGGGGGGCGAGCAGGCCTTGGACCTGGTGGGGCGCGAGGCGATCGATTTGGTCATCACCGATCTGCGCATGCCCGGCCTGTCGGGCTTGGACCTGCTGGAGCGGGTTCGCGAGCAGCAACCGTCGGTGGCGGTCGTGGTGGTGACCGCCTACGGCACGGTGGCCAACGCGGTCGCCGCGATGAAAGCCGGCGCGGCCGACTACCTCACCAAGCCGATCGATCTCGACGAGCTGGAGCTGGTGGTGGGCCGCGTGCTGGAGCGGATCGAGTTGATCCGCGAGAACGCGCGCCTGAGACGGCGGCTGGAGGAGGCCCGCGGCAGCTTCCGCCTGTTGGGGCGCTCGCCCGCGCTGCAAGAGGTGTTGGCGAAGGCGGCGCGCGCCGCCGACACCGACGCCACGGTGCTCATCCGCGGCGAGAGCGGCACGGGCAAGGAGCTGCTGGCGCGCTCCATCCATGACCTGAGCCCCAGGGCCGAGCGGCCCTTCCTGGCCGTCAACTGCGCGGCGTTGCCCGAGACGCTGCTCGAAAGCGAGCTCTTCGGCCACGAGAAGGGGGCCTTCACCGGCGCGCACAGTCGTCACGCCGGCCGGGTGGCCCAGGCCGAGGGCGGCACGCTCTTCCTCGACGAGATCGGCGATGTCTCGGCCGCGGTGCAGGTCAAACTGCTCCGCTTCCTGCAGGAGAAGGAGTACACCCCGGTGGGGGGTGAGCAGACGCACGCGGCGGACGTGCGCATCGTGGCCGCCACCCACCGCGACCTGGAGGCCCGCATCGCGGCGGGTGCGTTTCGCGACGACCTCTACTATCGGCTCAACGTCGTCGGCCTGACGCTGCCGCCGCTGCGCGCCCGGCGGCAGGACATCCCCGAGCTTGCCGAGCACTTCCTCGTGCGCTACGCCAAGCGCTACGACCGTGGGGTGACCGGATTGACGCGCGAGGCGATGGATGCGCTGATCAAATACGGCTACCCGGGCAACGTGCGCGAGCTCGAGAACATCATCGAGCAGGCGATCGTCCTCAGCGCCGGCGAGGCCATTGCGCGCGACGATCTACCCGAAGGCGTCGCCGGTGCGGCGGCGGGGGCTTGGGGATCCGAGCAGACCCCGGCGTTGGGGGCCTCGGGATTCGAGGAGACCCCGGCGGCTGGGGCTTCGGGAACCACGGACGCCGCGCCGGCGGGGTGCCCCGATCAGGTCGGCGGCGACCTGCCGGCCTTCCTGGATCGCGTCGAGCGACGCATCGTTCTGGAGGCGCTGCGGCGCCATGGGGGCAATCAGAGCAGCGCCGCGCGGCAGCTCGGGCTGACCGAAAGCGGCCTGCGCTATAAGCTGAAGCGCTGGCGCGATCCACAGGCCGAGCGAGGGTCCTGAGACCGGGCCGGGAGACGGGCGGCAGTGCGGTTCCGAACAGGTCCCGGCCTCAGGCCGAGGCGCCCCTGCGCGATGCGGTGAGCGCAACGCCGAGGCGAAACGCCAAGGCGAAACGCCAAGGCAGAACGAGAAGGAGGATCGGCTGGTGCGGATGCGAAGGTTGGTATCGTTGACGGCGCTCTGGTCCTTTGTGGTCCTGGTGGTCACGGGCGTGGTCCTCTTCATCACGCCGCAAGGGCGCGTGGCCTACTGGTCCGACTGGCGGCTGTGGGGCTGGACCAAGACCGATTGGACCAACATGCACCTCAACGTGAGCCTGTTGTTCCTGCTGGCCGGGATCCTGCACATCCTGTACAACTGGAACGCGATCACCACCTACCTGCGCGATCGGTTGCGCCGGATGGTCGTCTTCACGCGCGAGTCCACGCTGGGCCTCATCCTGACGCTGCTGTTCGCTGGGGGCGGCCTGATGCTGATCGGTCCCTTCGGTTGGCTCATCGACTGGAACACCGCCATCAAGGACACGGCCGCTGAGCGCTACGGCGAGCCTCCCTACGGCCATGCCGAGCTCTCGACCTTCGCGCAGTTCGCGCAGAAGGTGGGGATCGACCTCGAGCAAGGGCTCGAGCGCCTGCGCAACGCCGGCCTGGAGGTGGCGGGTCCCGAGCAGACGCTCAAAGACGCCGCCGGCGCCAACGACGTGCCGCCGCAGCGGCTCTTCGAGCTGATGCGCGCGCCGGGCGACGGCCGGCGGAGCACCGACACGCCATGACCGATCACGCAGCGCCGAAGTTCTTCCATCCCCTGATCCGGGACTGGTTCGCCGATCGCATCGGCCGGCCGACCCCGGTGCAGGAGGAGGCCTGGCCGCGGATCGCCGCGGGCGAGCATCTGCTCGTGACCGCGCCCACCGGCAGCGGCAAAACTCTGGCCGCGTTCCTGTGGGCGATCGACCGCCTGGCGACCGGCCGGTGGGAGGGGGGCGCGGTGCGGGTCGTCTACGTCTCGCCCCTGCGTGCGCTCAACAACGACATCCGCCGTAATCTGATCCAGCCGCTCCGCGAGCTGAGGCAGCGGTTCGAGGAGGCCGGAGCGCCGTTCGCGCCCGTGACGGTGGCCACGCGCAGCGGCGACACGCCCCAGAGCGAGCGGCGCCGCATGCTGCGGCGCCGGCCCGAGATCCTCATCACCACGCCCGAGACCCTGAACATTTTGCTCACCTCCCGCGGCGGACAGGCCATCCTCGGAGACGTGTGCACGGTGATTCTGGACGAGGTGCACGCGGTCGCGGGCACCAAGCGCGGGACGCACCTGATCACCGCGGTCGAGCGCCTGGCCCTCGCCGGCGGCGAATTCCAGCGCCTGGCGCTGTCGGCCACGGTGCAGCCGCTCGAGCGGGTGGCGGCATGGGTGGGCGGCCATCGCCTGGTGGGCGATCCGGCCGCGCGCCGCCTGGAGCCGCGCGAGGTGGCGGTGATCGATGCGGCCGGCTCGAAGGCCTACGACCTGGCGATCCGTTACCGGACGGCCGACGCACTGCCCGACCCGGCCCGCCAGGAAGGCCACCCCATCTGGAACACCCTCGCCGACGAGGTTCGGCGCCGGGTGCTCGACCACCGCGCCACCTTGATCTTCGCCAACTCCCGGCGCGTGGTCGAGCGCATCGCGCGCCTCGTCAACGCGGCCGCCGACCGGCAGCTCGTCTACGCACACCACGGGTCGCTGTCGCGCGAGATCCGCGAGGTGGTCGAGGAGCGGATGAAGGCCGGCGACCTCGCCGGGATCGTCGCCACCAGCTCCCTGGAGCTCGGCATCGACGTGGGGGCGATCGACCAGGTGCTGCTCGTGGGCACGCCGCCGTCGGTCGCGGCAACCGTGCAGCGCGTCGGCCGCGCCGGCCACCGCGTGGGCGCGACCAGCCGCGGCCGCCTGTACGCGGTGCACGCGCTCGATCTGCTCGACGCCGCCGCCGTCGTCAGCGGCGCCCTGGAGGGCGACATCGAGCCTCTCCGGCCCCCGCGGGCGCCCCTGGACGTCCTGGCGCAGCTCCTGCTCTCGATGACCGCGACGCGCTCATGGCATCTCGACGACCTGTTCGATGCGGTGCGGGCGGCCGAGCCCTACCGGCGCCTTTCGCGCCGGCTGTTCGACCGGACGGTCGCGATGCTGGCCGGTAGCGACGCCGCGACGCGGCTGCCCGAGTTGAAGCCGCGCTTGGCGGTCGATCGGGCCACCGGCACGGCCCGCGCGCGGCCCGCGGTGGCCCGTCTGCTCTACGCCTCGGGCGGGACGATCCCCGATCGGGGCACCTTCCGCATGCGTCTGGCCGACAGCCGGACGCCGGTGGGGGAGCTGGACGAGGAGTTCGTCTGGGAGCGTCGCGTCGGCGATATCTTCAGCCTCGGGGTGCAAACCTGGCGCATCGAGCGCATCACGCAGGACGACGTGCACGTGCGCCCCAGCGGGTCGGCCGCGGTCCAGACGCCCTTCTGGCGCTTCGATGGGCGCAGCACGCCCTCCCATCTGGCCGATCGGCGAGCCCGCCTGGCCGAACAGCTCGTCGGTGGGCTGGACGAGCCCGGGCTGGTCGCCCATTTGCAGCGCGCCTACCGTTTCGACTCCGAGGGAGCCGAAGCGCTCGTGCGGCTCCTGCAGGCGCAACGAGCCGCGACCGGCTGCGCGCCGCCCCACCGCCACCACATCGTGGTCGAGCATCTCGACCCGCTCCGATCGGGCGACGGACGCCGCCTGACGATCGTGCACACGCTCTGGGGCGGGCAGGTCAACCGGCCCTGGGCGCTCGCGCTGCAGGCCGCGCTCGAGGAGCGCGTGCGCGGCCCGGTCGAGGTGGTGGCTGACGAGGACTGTGTTGCGCTCGATCTGCCCGAGCAGCCTCGCGCGGCCGACCTCCTGCGCTGGGTTCCCCCAGAGGGCATCGAGCCGCTCGTGCAGCGGACGCTGGGCGGATCGGGCTTCTTCGGCGCCCGCTTCCGCGAAAACGCCGGCCGCGCGCTCTTGCTCCAGCGTGCGGGCTTCGGACGGCGCACGCCGCTCTGGTTGAGCCGCCAGAGGGCCAAGGAGCTGATGGATGCGGTGGGCGATCGCCCGGATTTCCCCATCACCCTCGAAACCTACCGCACGTGTCTGCAGGACGAGTTCGATCTCGAGGTGCTCGCGCGCCTGCTGGGCGAGGTCGCGGCCGGCGAGATCCGCGTGAGCGAGATCACCAGCGAGACGCCGTCGCCCTTCGCCGCCCAGATCGTCTGGCGGCGCACCAACGCGCTGATGTACGAAGACGACGTCCCGGGACGGCGCGGCACGCCGGCGCACGGAGACCTGATCGAAGAGGCGGTGCACGCGGGCCGGCTGCGTCCCCGCATCCCGCGTTCCCTGTGCGAAGAGCTGCGCGCGAAGCTGCAGCGCACCGCGCCCGGATACGCGCCCCCCGACGCGGGCGAGTTGATCGAGTGGGTCAAGGAGCGCCGGCTTCTGGCCCCCGAGGAGTGGGAAGCCCTGCTGGCCGCCGTCGGACGCGATCACGGACTGGCGCGCGAAGAGCTGCTGCCCGCGGTGGCGGAGCGCATCGTCGCGTTGCCCGCGCCGGAGGATCCCTCGCGCGCGCTCTGGATCACCCACACCGAGCACGTGGGTCCGTTGCGCGGTCTGCTTGTCGGTGTCCACGCTGAGCCTCTGCTCTCCGCGGCGCTCGACGGTCGCGAGGCCGCGCCCGGGGCGACGGCGGCCGCACGCGCCTGCGCGCCTCAGGATGCGGGCGGCGGGCCCGGCGCGGCGTGGGCCGAGCAGGCGCAGGAGCCCGGTCTTGGCCCGGATGAGAGCGAGGAGAACGGCACCGCCTCGTGGTTCGAAGGGCCATCCCAGCACACGGCCGGGATCGCCGGGGTGCTGGAGTCCTATCTCCGTTATCAGGGACCCGTACCGGTGTCCCAGGTGCGCTCGCGCTTCGCATCGGCCCGCGGAGACTTGGCGGAGGCGCTGTGCCTGTTGATCGAGCGCGGTCGCATCGTGCAGGACGTCTTGACCGAAGGCGCCCAGGCGCCCGAGGTGTGTGACGTCACCAATCTGGCGCGCCTGTTGCGCCTCGTGCGCGCCCGCCGGCGCCCGGCGATCGAGCCCTTGCCGGGCCGGCTGCTGCCGCTCTTCCTGGCGATGCACCAGGGGATCGTGTCCGACCCGCAGCGGGTTCACGGCAACGGGGCCGCGGTAGACCCGAGAGCCTCCGGCGCCGATCGGTTGCCGAGCGTGATGGAGCCGCTGCTCGGCTATCCGGCCGAGGCCGCGCTGTGGGAGCAGGAGATCCTGCCGGCGCGCGTGGCGGGCTACCGCACGGCGTGGCTCGATGCGCTGATGGTCGAAAGCGATCTGCGCTGGATCGGCTGCGGCCCACGCCGGATCACGTTCGTGTTGGGGGAGGAGGCGGAGCTGATCGCGGGGGAAGGGGAGGGCGGCGAGACGACGGCGGTCCCCGACGCCCCGGATCTCCCGGATGCCCCCGATCAGCTCCTGAACGAACTGTTCCCCGATCCGGCCGCCCGCTACGAGCTCGATGACCTGCTGGCGCGTGCGGGCGCGGCCGATTCGGCGGGCCTGGCCGAGCGTTTGTGGGAGCTGGCCTGGAGCGGCCGGGTGGCGACCACGACCATGGGCGCGCTGCGACGCGGCCTGGCATCCGGGTTTCGGGCCGCCCGCGTGGATGGGCCGCGCGCGGGTCCCCGGCGCCGCATGCGCAGCTCCGGCTTCAACCGCTGGCGTATGACGCGCCCGTTCGGAGAAGCATGGTATCGGCTCATGCCGGTCCCTCCGGCATCCGATGCGATGGCCCGCGGGGAGCTTCAGCGGGAGCGCGTGCGCTTGCTGCTGGATCGCTACGGTCTGCTCTTCCGCGAGCTGTTGTTGCGCGAGCTGAAGCCGTTGCAGTGGTCGCAGCTCTTCCGCACCCTGCGGTTGATGGAGCTGAGCGGCGAGGTGATCGGGGGCCATTTCTTCACCGGCATTCCGGGGCTGCAGTTCATGCAGCCCGCGGCCGTCGGACGGCTGGCGCACCTGGCAGGTCGTGACCCCATCTACTGGATCAATGCGGCCGACCCCGCGGCGGTGAGCGGATTGCCCGTCGAGGACGTGGATAGCGTGCGACGCGTGCCGACGACGCATCTGGTCTACCGCGGAGCCGATCTCGTCGTGATCTCGCAGAAGAGCGCGCGGCACCTGGAGATCCGCCCGGCGCCCGACGACGCGCATCTGAGCGATTGCTTCGGGTTCCTCGATCATCTGCTGGGACGCGATGCCCGACCGCGGCGCGCGGTGGTGGTGGAGCGCATCAACGGCGAGCACGCCGCCGAGAGCCCCTACCGCGACGTGCTGCGCGCGCGCTTCGACGTTGTGGTCGATCATCACCGGCTGCGCGTCGGACGACGCTACGTGTGAGCCCGAGCAGCCTGCGGCAGGGCGGCCGTTCTTGCCTGTGAGCCCGAGCGGCCTGCGGCAGGGCGGCCGTTCTTGCCTGTGAGCCCGAGCGGCCTGCGCCGGATCCGGCCCTCTATTCGCCCTCTCGATCCCCCGCCTGTCGCGGCGGATCGCGCCAGAGCCCCCGCTCGCGCACCAGCTCGATGAGCAGCGCGTCGGCCTTTTCGGGATCCAGCGCCCGGTGACGCCGCTCGCGTCCGACGTAGAGATCGACCTTGCCCGCCACCGAGCCCACGTAGCCGAAGTCGGCGTCGGCCATCTCGCCCGGTCCGTTGACCGCACAGCCCATGACGGCGATCTTGACGCTGCGCAGATGGCCCAGCTTCCGGCGCAGCCGCCGCACGGTGCCCTCCAGATCGTAGGCCAGGCGGCCGCACCCGGGGCACGAGATGAAGTCGACCCGCTCGACGCGCCGCCGGCTGACGTGGAGCAGATCGTACGCGGTCTGCAGATGCGCGGGCGACGCGATCAGCCCGTCGATCTGGCCGTCCAGCAGCAAGGGTCCCAGCCCCACGGCCGCCTCCGTGGGGTTCGTGCCCAGCCAGGGCACCATGAGCGGCCGTGTGCGCCGATGCTGCAGTGTGGCCGACGGTCCGGCCCCGCTCGGAGCCCCGGCCGGAGCGACACTCGGAGCCCCGCTCGGAGCCACACGCGAGGCCCCGCTCGGAGCCCCGCCCAGAGCCGCAGTCAGGGCCCGGCCGAGAGCGGCGCGGCCCAGACCGCCCCAGGAGAAGGCCGGCGTGTCGAAGCCCGCAGCCCGGGTTGCGTCCAGAAGCGCGCGGGCCCGGGCACCCGTTGCCGCGAGCGACGCCCGCTCGCCGACCGGGAGCTGCCAGCGCACCGCGAGCGCGGGTGCCAGAACGCTCAGACGTTGCAGGTCGGCGATGACCGGGTCGCCGGTCCCCGGCGCGTTCGCGGAGCAGAGCAGGTGGAGTCCATCCACGGCGGCCGCCAGGGCGAGGGGGAGCGAGCCGAGGACGCCGGCGGGCCAGGCCAGCCAGAAGGGGGGCTGTTGCGCGCGGGCGCGGCCGCGGGTCCGCAGCATCGGGACCGCCGTGGTCCATGCCGTGGGATCCGGAGCCGCCCCCTGCTCGTCGCTGCCGAAAGCATCCCCCAGACAACGGTCCCACAGCAGCCACGATTCAGCCGGCTGCTCGGCCCGGCTCGTGAGCTGTTCGATGCGCGCGGCCGCCGCACCCAGGCCGCCGGCCTGCGCCGGCTCACACGGCAGCCACACCTCGACACGGGGCGGTTGCTCACCGCCGACGGCGAGACCCAGCCAGCGCGCCGGCTCGGATCGCGGGCCCGCGACCGCGCCCTCGGCCGGCGCCACGCTGTCCTGCGGCGCCGCGGCCCCCTGAGGCGCTGCGCCGTCCTCCAGCGCCTCGGCTGCCACCGCCGCCAGCAGCCGCCGGCAGGCGTCGATCTCGCGCACTGGATCCCCGGTCAAGCTCACGCGGATCGTGTCCCCGATCCCCTCGAGCAGCAGCGCACCGATGCCCACCGCGCTGCGCAGCGCGCCTTCCTCTCCGGCGCCGGCCTCGGTGACGCCGAGGTGGACGGGGTAGTCCATGCCCTCGGTCCTCATCCGCTCGATCAGCAGCCGGTTGGCCGCGACCATCACCTGCGGGTTGGAGGCCTTGAGGGCCACGACGATCTGCTCGAAGCCCGCCTCGCGGCAGAGCTGCAGATACTCCATCGCCGATGCGACCATCCCGCGCGGACCGTGCCCGAAGCGTTCGGCGACGACCGGGGCCAGCGAGCCGTGGTTGACGCCGATGCGCAACGCGCCGCCGTGCTCACGCAGCCGATCCAGCAGGGGCGGTAGACGCCGGCGGGCATCGTCGACCGAGCGGGCGAAGTTGCCGGGATTGATGCGGACCTTCTCGGCGTGGCGGGCCGCCTCGTAGGCCGCGCGGGGGTTGAAGTGCACGTCCGCCACCAGCGGCACCCGGATCGCACGCGCGGTCAGCGCCTCGCGCAACGGACCCAGCGCCCGCGCCTCCTCGATCGAGGGCGTCGCCAGGCGCACCAGCTCGCATCCGGCCCGCGCGAGGGCCTCGATCTGCGCCACGCTCGCCCGCAGATCGCTCGGACGGGTCGTTGTCATCGACTGGATCACGATCAGCGCGCTGCCGCCGATCGTGACCGGGCCGACCCGCACGGGTCGCGTCTGTCGCCGATTGATCACGTCGATCCGCTCCCTCGTTTGTGTCCGTGGGCCCCACCCGCCGCCCGCCGCCGGGCCCCATGATGGCCTGGATGCGATGCCCGCCCCATGATAGCGTTGCGCTCTCGGATCCGCCAACCCAAGGCGCGCAAAGGAGGTGGTCGTGGCCGAGACGCGTGATCGATGGAGCAGTCGCACGTCCTTCATCATGGCCGCCGTGGGGTCGGCCGTTGGGCTGGGCAACGTCTGGCGCTTCCCCTACGTTGCATACCAGAGCGGCGGGGGCGCGTTCCTGATTCCCTACTTCATCGCGCTCTTCACCGCCGGCATCCCCATGCTGATCCTGGAGATGGGCTTGGGGCAGCGATTGCAGCGGGGCGCGCCGGGCGCGTTCGCCGCCATCCGGCCCAAGCTGCAGTGGTTCGGCTGGTGGGCCGCGGGTCTGAGCGCGGGCATCGTCATCTACTACTCGACGATCCTCTCCTGGGCGTGGGTCTACCTCTGGCACAGCTTCTCGCTGGGCTGGGAAGGCCGCACGGAGCAGTTCTTCGTCCAGGACATTTTGCAGCGCTCCAGCGGGCCGGGCGAGATCGGCGCCCCGATCTGGTACCTGATCCTCGGCATGGCGCTCACCTGGATCGCCATCTACCTCATTCTGCGCAAAGGTGTGCGCAACGTGAGCAAGGTGGTGTTGATCACCGTACCCCTGCCGCTCGGGCTGCTGGCCGTGCTGCTGGTGCGCGGACTCACGCTGCCGGGCGCGATCGACGGAATCAGCTACTACCTGACGCCCGACTTCTCCAAGCTGCTCGACGCCGACATCTGGCTGCGCGCCTACGGTCAGATCTTCTTCTCCCTGAGCCTCGCCTCGGGGGTGATGATCGGCTACGGATCCTACCTCGGGCGCAAGGCCGAGATCACCAACAGCGCGCTCATCACGGGACTGGCCAACTGCGGGACGAGCTTCTTCGCCGGCTTCGCCGTCTTCTCGATGCTCGGCTACCTGGCGCAGGTGCAGCAGATGCCCGTGCCCGAGGTCACGCAGAGCGGCACCGGCCTGGCGTTCGTCGCCTACCCGACCGCCATCACCAAGCTGCCGGCGCTCAATCAGCTCTTCGGCGTGATCTTCTTCGTCACGCTGCTCACGCTGGGCATCGACTCGGCCTTCGCCTTGCAGGAGGCCTTCACCACCGGCATCCATGACAAGTGGAGAGTGTCGCCCGAGCGGCTCGCGCTCGGGTTCGTGCTGGTCGCCTTTCCCATCTCCCTGCTCTTCACCACGCGCGGCGGCTACTACTGGTTCGACATCTGGGACAAGTGGATCTGCGACTTCGGTCTGGTCGTGGCCGGGCTGATCCAGTGCATCGTCGTGGGCTACCTCTACGGCGTGCGCGATTTCCGCGCCTACCTGAACAGTATCTCGGAGGTGCGGTTGGGCAACTGGTGGATCTGGGCCCTGCGCTACCTGACGCCGGCCGCGCTGCTGGTCATCCTGGTCATGAACCTGAAGTCGGAGCTGGCGGGCACATACCAAGGTTACCCGCGCTGGGCGACCAACCTGAGCGGGTGGGGGCTGCTGATCGCCCTCGCGGTGCTCGGCTTCTTCCTGTACCGCGCCCGAGGAAAGGAGGATCGCTGATGCCGGTGTCGGCCTGGATCATGCTCGCTTTCGGGTGCGTGGTGCTCTACGGCGGTCTGGCGCTCTGCATCTCGATCGCCCGCCGCAATCGCAACTAGGGCTGGGGGGGCCGGGGGTCGCGAGCGCGCGGACCACGGGCCGTGCGCCCCCGCGCCGCGCCGCATCGGGGAGGGGCGATGGTCACGATCGACGGACGCGCGGGTGAGGGCGGCGGACAGGTCCTACGCACCGCGTTGGCCCTGTCGGCCGCTCTCGGTATCGGATTCCGCATCACCCACATCCGCGAGAACCGCCGCTCACCGGGGCTGAAGGCGCAACACCTGACGGCGGTGCGCGCCGTGGCCGAGCTGTGCGCGGCGAGTGTGGCGGGCGACGAGCTGGGCTCGCGCGAGCTGCGCTTCGAACCGGGCAGGCCGAAGCCGGGCCGCTATCGCGTGCAGGTGGGCACCGCCGGCGCCACGACCCTGGTCGCGCAGGCGGCCGTGCCCCCGCTGCTGCGGGCGCCGGCGGCCTCGCAGCTCGACATCGAGGGCGGCACCCACGTGGCCTGGGCGCCGCCCTTTGACTACGTGGAGGGCGTGTTGCACCCCACACTCGGGTTGCTGGGGTGCCGTCCACGGGCGCACCTGGATCGTCTGGGCTTCTATCCGCGCGGGGGCGGCGCGATCCGGGTGGAGATCCCCGCAGACCCCGGGGCACCGGCGGGGCCGCGGCTCTTCCTGAAGCGTCCGCCGGTCGAGCGGATCGGTGTGCGTCTGACCGCGTGGGTCTCCTCGCTGCCCCGTCACATCGGCCGGCGCATGCTGGAGACCGGACGCTCGATCCTGGGCGCGGGCGGATGGGCGTTGCAGGACGAGCTGCACGAGGCGTCCGGACCGGCCGGCGCTTACATGTTCATTCGGGTCGCTCCGCGCGACGAGGTGGACCCGCCGGTCGAGGCCGCGGCCTGGATCGCCGGGGGCTTCACGGGTCTGGGCGAGCGGGGCAAGCCGGCTGAACGCGTGGCGCAGGAAGCCGCCCGGGCGGCCGCGTCCTTTCTGGCGGGCGAGGCGACGCTGGACGCCCATCTGGCCGATCAGATCCTGGTGCCGGCCATCCTCCTGGGAGCGGAGCTGACCTTCCGCACTGAGCGCATCACGTCGCACCTCGAGACCAATGCCGCGACGATCACGCACTTCGTGGGCGAGCGCGTGCGTCTGGAGCCCGGTGGGGTCGTGCGGATATCGTCCCGGATCCCCGCGCCCGGATCTTGAGGCGGCGCAGGCGGATCATACGAAGGCCCGCGGAACGCATCCCGCGGGCCTTCGTGCGCTAGGAGGAAGCATCATCTTCATCTGCGATAGATTCTGCGAACCTGTCTACTCCATGGCTCGGCCACCGGGCTCCGTTTCTTGACGGCGAATCCCTTCAAGGCTTGGGCTGCTTCTCGATCTTCTTCCACGCGGCCTCCAGCTCCTCATCGGGCAGCGCGTAGTCGGTGAGCTGATTCGAGAAGTAGGCGTCGTAGGCGCTCATGTCCAACAGGCCGTGGCCCGAGAAGTTGAAGACGATCGTCTCCTCCTTGCCCTCGGCCTTGCACCGCTCGGCCTCGGCGATGGCCGCGGCCAGGGCGTGGGACGTTTCGGGAGCGGGGATGATGCCCTCGCTGCGCGCGAAGGCCACCGCGCCCTTGAAGCAATCGAGCTGGTTGTAGGCCCGTCCCTCGACCAGCCCCAGCCGAACCAGATGGCTCACGATCGGGGCCATGCCGTGGTAGCGCAGTCCCCCGGCGTGGATCGCCGGCGGCAGGAACTGGTGACCCAGTGTGTGCATGGCCAGCAAGGGGGTCATTTCCGCCGCGTCGCCGTAATCGTAGTGGTAGTGGCCGCGGGTGATGGTGGGACAGGCCGTGGGCTCGGTCGCCACGATGCGCAGGTTGCCTCCAGCGACCTTCTCGCGCACATAGGGCAGCGCGAGGCCGGCGAAGTTGCTGCCCCCGCCGACGCAGCCGATCACCACGTCGGGCGTGGTGTCGAAATCGGCGAATTGCTGCTGGGCCTCGAGCCCGATGACCGTCTGGTGCAGCAGGACATGGTTCAGCACGCTGCCGAGCGAGTAGTTGGTGTCCTTGCGGCCCGCTGCGTCCTCGACCGCCTCGCTGATGGCGATGCCCAGGCTGCCCGGCGTGTCCGGATGCTCCTCCAGGAAGCGGCGGCCGGTGGCGGTGTCGGGCGAGGGGCTGGGCACGATCTGGCCGCCGTAGGTCTGCACGATGCTCTTGCGGTAGGGCTTCTGGTCGAAGCTGACGCGGACCATGTAGACCTTCAGCTCCATGTCGAAGAGGGAGCAGGCCAAGGCCAGGGCGCTGCCCCACTGTCCGGCCCCGGTCTCGGTGGTGAGGCGCTTGATGCCCGCCACCTTGTTGTAGTAGGCCTGCGCGACGGCCGTGTTGGGCTTGTGACTGCCCGCGGGGCTGGCGCCCTCGTACTTGTAGAAGATCTTGGCCGGTGTGCCCAGGTAGGCCTCCAGGCGACTCGCGCGCACCAGCGGCGTCGGGCGCCAGATGGAGTAGACCTCCCGGATCTCCTCGGGAATGGGGATCTCGCCCTGGGTCGACATCTCCTGTTCGATCAGGGCCATGGGGAAGATCTGTGCCAGCGCCTCGGGCGGCACGGGCTGACCGTCCGGGGTCAGCGGCGGCTTGAGCGGCTCGGGCAGATCCGGAAGAACGTTGTACCAGATGCGGGGGATCGCCTGATCCGGGAGGATGGCCTTCTTGAGCACGACCGACGTCTCCTTCTCGTGTGCATGGGGTCCGTCGCGGAAGCACCCGGCGCATGGACGGGCGCGCGGGGTTCGCGGCATCTTCCGGCCGATGCGCCGGAGATGGACGACCCGTCGTCCAACGGCTACGGACTACCTATCGGATGTGCGGATGGGAACATTGACGCCCCAGAAACGGGCTGGCGGAGATCGGGCGCGGGGAAGAGACGCGGTTCGGGCGTCCTATTTGTTGCGTCGGCGCGGCTTGCGTCCTTCGAGCTGGCGCAGCAGTCGGCGCAGGAGCTGCGGCAGGCGGCGGCGCACCCAGGGCGGCCCCACGATGTCGAAGTGAGGGGCCCAGCGCAGCAGGCTCAGCAGGAAGGCGTCGGGGTCCTGGGTGACGACCGTGGCCTCGAAGCCGCCGTTGGTGAGGAGCTGGACCTCGCGCGGGGCGAAGAACCCGCTGTCGAGGACCTGGCGCGTGAGCGTGGGATCGAAGCGTAGGAGGATCGAGACGGTGTCCTCCGACGTGGCCCCCTCGGCCGGACGGCGCCAGGCGCGCGGCTCGCCTGCGTCGGCTGCGGGTCCCGTCGAGCCGCCGTCCGCCGGCGAGCCCCCCGGGGCGTTGCGCGAGGTCCTCGCCGCGGCGGGCTCACCGGGCAGCAGGCCGCAGATCTGCTCGCGCAGCACGCGCAGCGAATCGCCCAGTGCGCTGTCGCGGAGCTGGCCCCGGCGCAGGATCAGGTGGGCCAGGTCGAGGGCTTCCTCCGCGGGGAGGCCCGGCAGCTCGGGACGAAAAGGATGGCCATAGGTGTACACGCCCTTGGAGGGGTCGTAGGTGAGGGGCGCCCGGTATTGCTCACGCAGGATCTGCAGATCACGGTGGATCGTGCCCCGCGCCACCCCCAGCTCCCGGGCCAGGGATGCGGCGCTGGGGGAGTCGCCCTGCCGTAGGGCGGCGTCGATCCAGTAGAGCCGCCGCAGCCGTGAATGTGTGCGCGCCATGGTTCACCTCACGATCGGGTCACGTTCGCGTGCACCCTGAGTTTGGGCTATTCTAGACAAGCGGATTCAAGTCCGGCAACCACGACCCGCGGCCGCGACGCCCGATCACGGCGCCGGCGTCCCGTGGGGCGGGCCCCCGCCTACGGCTGGGACCCCGTCGAATGGGCAAGCAGGACTAAGGAGGCAGATGCGGACCGAACACCGAGCGGCGATCCTGATCCCCGCCATCGCCCTTGCGGGGGCCATCGCGGCGTCTGGAGGGGGTTGGGCCGAGGAGACCGCCTCGGCGATCCGGGGCCCCGATCCGGTGACGGAGACGAGGGTCTCCGAGTCGGTGCCCGAAGCGCCGGCGCCGGTGGGCCAGGCGCCGGAGTCCCCCACGCCCTCAGCGAGACCCGTGCCACCGGAGGTGGGCGAAGCCGCCTACGTCGATCTGCCGGCCGAGTGCGTCCATGTTCGCCGTCTGCGGATCGTGCGCCACAACATCTTCGCGCCCGGCGAACCTTACGCCCGCAGCTTCTACGGCCGCCTGGCCAACCGGCTGCACATCACCACCCGCGAGCACGTCATCCGCCGGGGGCTGCGCTTCGAGACCGGCGACCGTGTCTGTCGCCGCGATCTGGCCGCGGCGGTGCGCCGCCTGCGCGACTACCGCTTCCTGCACGGCAACATCGAGCTCGAGGTGGAGCGCGCCGTGGCCGATTCGGTCGACCTCGTGGTGCGCACGCGCGACGTCTGGACCACGCGCCCCACCTTCGAGTTCCGCAAGGAGGGCAAGGTCTTCACCTGGTCGCTGGGGCTGTCGGAATCGAATCTGTTCGGATTGGGCAAAGGGCTGGGTCTGGAGATCGGCCACGACGACGTCAAGGCCTACCACGGAGGCTGGTTTCGCGACCCGCAGTTCGGCGGCCAGGACATGCTCTTCGTGACGGGGCTGTTCGACGGCGACGATCTCTGGTCGCGCAGCCTTCTTCTGGAGCGCCCCTTCGCGCAGGCGACCACCCCGTGGGGGGTGCGGATCGAGGCCCAGCGTTATCGCGGCGTCTACGTCGATCGGCGCGGCGGCGTCGATGGTCCCGAGTGGCACACTGACCAGTGGTTGGTCACCGCATCGGCCGGTGTGCGTATCTGGGGCACCGATCGCGACGCGCTGCGTTGTGGACCGGCCGCCTACTTGGTGAGCGAGCGTTACCGGCTGCCGGACGAGGACCCGCAAGGCGCGCTGGCGTTGGGCGACGAGCTGGCGCGCCGCGAGATCCGCGGGGTCGGTGTCGAGCTCGACTTCAGCCGCGAGCGCTACTCGCAGCGCGCCGGCATCAATTCGTTCTTCCGGCGTGAGGACTTCGACCTGGGGACGCGTATCCAGATGCGCGTGGCCTACTCGCCGGCCGACTGGGGCGCCGCCCGCGACGGCGGCGTGATGCTGGGAGAGGGCTATCAGGGCTGGTCGCTGGGTCCGCGCCGGTTCATGCTCGGGGCGATCCTGGCCGAGGCACGCTGGGTCGATGGCCATAGCCAGGACGTGCGCATCGAGTCGGGCGTCTACTACTACGACAACCTTTCCTACCGGCACACGCTGGGGGCCGCGCTGCGCCACAATCGCGGCGAGGGCATTCCGCCGCAGGCGGTCTACACGCTGGGCGCCATTACCGGCCTGCGGGGGTTCGAGTCTTATCGCTTCTGGGGCGAGCGGACCCTGCTGCTCAATCTCGAGGACCGCATCGTGCTGGTGCAGGATCTGCTGGGCCTGGTGACCGCAGGGCTGACGCTGTTCGCCGACGGCGGCATCGCCTGGCGCGCCGGGCGGCACGAGGAGGCACGGCCCCGCGCCGCGGTCGGGATCGGGCTGCGGCTGCTGGGCAGCCGGGCCAGCGGGGCGCTGGTCACGCGTGTGGACCTGGGCTTCGCCGTCTTGGGCGCGGAAGGCGAGCACAAGCCGGTGCTCTCGGTGGGCGCCGGGCAGATCTTCTGAGCCCCTCGCCGCCGCCCAGGCGCCACCCCCAAGTGCAATCCCGTGGGGCCCAGGGAATTGAGCCGGCCTCCAGTCATAGGAAAAACAGGGAGTTAGCGACGTGGGACGATCCCGGGCCGTCCCGGGAGGCATTGACAAGGTGGGTCGAAAACCCCATACTTATGTAGCGAGCAGAAGACCGTCCGATGACGATCTGCTTCTCCGATGTGTGGAGTGACGCAAGCACCAGCTCGCGAACCAGCCGGGCGCCGGCCCATCGCCGTCGCCTTCAGGGCTTGTGTTCGCGGACTGTTAGGAATCGAAACGCTGTTGAGCGAGCGGTGAGGGGGTGCAGACAGACGGGGAGGAAGCCTTGGATGAGGGTACTGGGGTAGACCTCCCATAGGCGGTCCTTGCTGACCGCTCCTGTTCTGTAGGAACACCACTGCTAGCTCGCACGCCCCCGTGGCGGCCTCAAGCTGTCACGGGGGATTCTTTTTGTGCTGCGGAGGTTGGTCCTTCGGCAGGTGTGTTGACGCGCCATGATGAGCTCACGTGGGTCGGTGGGTCTGGATGGTGGTGTGCGCGTCGCGACCGCGGCCGTCATCGCGCCCGAGGGTTTTCGGCGGTGACAGAGGGCCATCGCTCATAGCGAGTCCCGTCCAAGTCGAGGAAGAACCCGTGCTGGGGTTTGTAGCGCGCCACGCCGTTGGCTGCTCCGGCGCTGGTGTACACATCCCGCGATCCGCGCTCGTCGACGAAGAGGGCGAAGCTGGTGCCGCCGTGGTAGCCATTGCCGCCGGCACGGGCCTGTCCGGGCGCATAGCGGTAGATGTCGCGCCCGCCGCGATCGAAGAAGAAGCAGAAGCTATTGTGGGCGGCTGCGCCCTGCGAGAAGAACCTTCCCCCTTCGTAGATGTCTTGGCCGCCGGCGTCCACGAAGAGCGTGACGCACTCGTCCCACGCCAAGCCCTGCGCCACGCCTTGGCGCGTGGTGTAGAGATCGTTGCCGCCGTCTTCGATCAGGACGCCCAGCGCCTGGTGGGCGCAGAAACCCTGATTGTAGCGCGAACCGATGTACACGTCGTCGTCAGCGCCCAGTGCGCGGAGGGCGCCGAGGCCGTAGTAGTAGCCGCCGCCTTGGGAGAAGTTGCCGGCTTCCATGCGGTCGGCGCCGCCGCCGTCCACGACCACCCCCAGCCCGCCCGAAGCCAGGGTCCGGAAGCCCTGGGCGCATCCTTGAGACCATGCTTCGAAGATTCCGGCATCGCCGTATCCGGTCGGATAGAGTCCTTTGGCGTAGTACTCGTCGTCGCCCCTGCGATCGGAGATGACGCCGATTCCGCGCGCCAATCCGACGCCCTGGGCATGGGCATCGGCTTCGTACCGGTCGCGGCCGTCCTCATCCAGCAGCCATCCCATTCCGAACAGGCCGACGCCCTGGCAGAAGGTCCGTCCGCGGTAGACATCGTCGCCGGACAGGTCATGCAGCCAACCGATGCCCGCATAGGCGGCGCCCTGACACCATTGCAGGCCGATGTAATGATCATCACCGCTCAGGTCGAGCAGGCCGCCCACGCCCAGGCATCCCGCGCCCTGACATCCCTTGCGGGTGCTCTCGTACGCGTCGTCGCCCTCCAGATCGACACAGACCGAGAGGGGCAGGTCCCACCCTCCGGATCCGCCGCAGTTGCCCGTGTAGAAGTCGTCGCCCCCCAGATCGAGGATGAAGGCGGTGTCGAGACCGCGGTACCAATGGGGCGAAGTACCGCCGATCAGGATGCGCCCGTAGGGCGTCTCACGATCCAGCAGGATCTCGTTGTCGATCGAATCGGCGAACGCGTTGTACGCAACGCGGCCCGCGTGCATGACCCACTCCGGATCGGTGAGCAGCGCCAACCGCAGCCCCGCCTCGCACAGGGCGCCGTGATCGATCTTCGCGGCGATCGCGAGAATCCGCTTATTGACCGGGAACCGGTCCGGGTCTTCATCGAAGTGGATGTAGACCTGCCCGGCGAATGCATCCGAGAGGTTCCAGCGCTCGCGCTCCAGAAACGTCCGCTCATCCGGCGTCAGCGCGGCAAAGGCCCGCCGATGCCACTGACGCGCCTCGGCCAGAATCGCCGTCACCTGCTCGATCAGGGCGTCGAGAGCCTCGCGAGACGCATCGACGGCTCGCTCGTCGCGCATGCTCATCGCCTCATCGTTCGGCGCCGATGGCGTCGGGGTTGGGGTGTCTGGACCGTCCGGGTCGGCCTCGCGCCAGATGGGCGCCGTTGCAGCCGGGCTCTGCAGCCGGCGGGTGAGCGGCATGCGGGGCGTGAACTCGGGCACCAGCAGGGGTGCGCCGCGAGCGACGAGGTCGAGCGCCGATCCGGCCTGCGCGAACCCGTCGGTGATGGCGCGCGACAAGGCTTCGATCCGCATGGGAGCGCGGTGGGCGTAGATCATGCACTCGAGCCGGAACGGGTCGGCCCCGCGGTGGCAACGCGCCAGACGTTCCAGGAGATCCTGCGTGTCGTCGCGGACCTGCTGGCTGTCGGCCAGCGCCCACACGAGCGCATCCAGTCCGCCGGTCGGAAAGCGGTCGGGCGGGTAGATCTCCTCGTTGGATCGCGGCGCGGGCCAGCGCGCCTCGGGCCGCTCGCCCAGCACCACCAGAAGGTCGAGGACCCGCTGCTGTTTCGCGACCACCGCGTGCAGCGTGTCTCCCGAAGCCAGACTATCGATCACCTCTGAGGGGTGCCGCCAGAATCGGCGCAGAAGATCGGCTCGATCGAATGCCGCCGCGGTCACGTTCTTCGTCACGGCGTTGCGCACGATCCGCAGCGAGCATGGCGCCTGCGGGGGCAGCGCATCCATCGTCCGCTTGAAGACCGCCCGGACGCTTTCCGGCGGGCAAGCGAACGGCTTTCCCAACACGCTGATGATGAGATCACCCGTCGTCAGCCCCGCCGAGTCGGCCGGCGAGTCGGGAATCACCGCGTCCACCCGCAGGCCGCACGTGGCGCCCTGCAGGGCCGCCGCACCGCCGGCGGCCTCCTCGATGGCCGGCAGCTCGGCGACCGGTTCGGTGTAGATGCCGAGCCAGCCGCGGGGCGATGAGTCCGCCGAGGCCGCCGCAGCGGGTGCCGCGGATAGGATGGCCGGCATAAAGATGCAGAGCGCCACGACGACGCTCGGGCGCTGGAGCACGGCGATACGCGGCGAGCGCGCCCGGGCGAGGATGGACCGCCGTTGCACGCAGGCGGTCCGTGCCGGCGCGCGATCATGCTGGATGCTCGTCATGGCTTTTCCTCCCCGGCGCTGGCGCTCGCCGTTGTGTGCGCGCGGCATCCGCATCGCAAGGGAGTGCGCGCGAAGCCCGCAGCCACCGCCCCGCCGACCCCGGGCCGGCACGCTACAAATGCGTGCGCAGGAACTCGGCGGCCCGGCGGATCATCCGCTCGGTGACGGTATGCTCCTGCATGTAGACCGTGTGCAACTCCGCCGCGCAGCTTTCGGTCTGCTCCAGCGCGCGATAGAAACGTCGCACGCCCCCGATGGGGCTCACCGCATCGCGCGTCGCGTTCTGCATCTGCACCGCCTTGCCGCGAAACGCGCGGATGTGACGGTGGAGGCTCTCATGCTCCACACGCGCCTCGGTCTCTGGATTCAGACCCCAGCCGGACCACGCCTCCTGAAAGCGCCACTCGGGGGTGGCGATGATCGGACAGACCGCCCGCACGTCCGCGCAGCGGACCGCCAGATGCAGGGCCAGGTAGCCGCCCATCGAGATGCCCACCGCTCCGATCCGCGTCAGGTCGATGCGGTCGGGCTTCTCCCGCCTGAGATCATCGAGACAGGCCACGATCTCGTCGGACTGCGGTAGACGTGATAGGTGGGGAGTCCGGCCAGGAGGCGGGTCTCCACGCTGAAGCGATCTTCTTCCAAGGCGATGCCCTCGCCGCAGACGTCCACGACCGGTTGCGAGGTGGGATCATAGCCCGGCCGCGGCCCGGTTTCAAACCCGGGTGCCTGTTGCCAGGGTCATCGCAGGACCAGCACGGTGCCGGTCGTCGCGCGTCCCTGATCCCGATCGCGCGACGCCTGCACCCAGTAGATTCCCGCGGCCACCGGTGCGCCGTCATCCCGGCACAGGTTCCAGGGCCAAGAGCGGGCCGTGGGGGGCAGAATCGCCGTGCGGACCGTGCGTCCCTGAACGTCGGAGACCCGCAGTCGGATCCGGTTCTGCAACGGCGCAGGGTCTCCAGGCAGCTCCAGGTGGAGGTGCACCTCACGCGAGGCGGGATTGGGCCGAACGATCAGTCGAGGACCCGGCGGCGCGCTCTCTGCCCGGGGACGGGTGGCGATCCATGAGGTATCGAGGGAGTCGACCTCCAGCGTGACGCTCTCCACGAAGGGCATCTCCAGTTCCTCCGGACAAGCCAGCTCGACCCGGTACTGGAAATAGCGATGGCCGTGGTGGACAGCGGGTAGCGGGTTGCCCGGCTCCAGATAGTGGGTCTCCGAGGTGCCGTCGGGACCCACGAAGGGGGCCGCACCGAGCTCGGGAACGGTGCTTCCGGACCGCACCTGGAAACGGGAGAGGTTTCCCGCGCCGGGACGGAAGTCCTCCCAGGTGAGAACGCCTCCATCGGTGGCGGTGCCGAAGTCGTGAATGCTCGACGCCAGCGACCCGTAGGGCAGCGCCGCCGAGACGTAGAGCCTGCCGCCGTTATGCCCTTCGTAACGCGCCGTGGCTACGTAGAGACGGCCATAGTAGGTGGCCAGCGCGGAGATCTCCTCCGATTGTGGATCCAGGCCGAGCTGGCAGACGTGTGTCCAAGCCGAGCCCGGTTGCCATCTGTATAGATCGCCGTGATCGGCCCCTCCGTACAGCACCCCTTTGTGGACGTGGAATCCGCGACACCAGCGGTCCCCCGAGAAGGGTAACCATGAGCCGTGCACCTGCTCATCGTGGAGAATGAACATGCGATTGTGAACGGTCAGCAGCAGCGAATCGCCCCACGTCGTGAAGGTGCCCATCTTGCCGGTGGGCAGACCGGGCACGGGGATCGTGTCCCAGGAGGCGCCGTCGTAGGCGTAGACATGGGCCCCCTCGGGCTCATAGCCGTCCGGCTGCGCGTAGATCCGGTCCTGGAAGGACCCGATGCCGTAGAACCGGCGGGCGTTGGTGGCGTTGTAGGCGAGTTGCAGGATGTTCTCGAAGCTGTCGCCCCAATCGTGACTCACGCGCACCGACCCGACCCAATCGCGATCGCCGGTCGTTACATACAGGTGCCGGTTCAAGACCTCCAGATCGAACAGGTGCAGCGCCAGCTCGGCGGTCTGCTTCTTGATCCAGGCCGCACCGTTGTACAGGTAGATGGCGCACCCGCCGAGATAGCCGTTCTCCGTCTCGGGGCCGGGGAGGTAGAGGGTGTCGCCGAAGACCTTCATCGAGGTGATACCCTGCTCGTCGGGCTGGTAGGACAACGCGAAGTCGTCGGTCCGGTAGTCGTAGGTGAGCACGTCGGCCGCCCAGGTGGTGATCGGATAGTCGCAGGCTCCGATGAAGAGGGTGTCGTGATAGACGGCCAGCGCATAGACGCCACGCAAGGGGGTGACCTCCGCCGCGAAACGCATCCGCTGCGGCGCATCTTCGAGCACCAGCAGGCCGGGATGCACTTCCGGATCGATGCTGGATGTCCAGGCGTAGTTCCCGTCCGACCAGTCTTCGTCGGTCCACGCGAGGTCGGCCGCGGAGGGTCCCCGGGGCAGACCGGCCAGCGTCCAACTGATTGCGGCCAGGATCGCCAGAGTGCGGTTGCGGCGAGGCGGCCCGCGGCGAGCTGGTCGAGATCGCGGCGGTGAAGGGTTCCTCGCGACGTCGAGCGCGGTGTGGGGTGGTGGGCCCATGGCGCCTCCCGTCACTTCCGCGGAGAGCGGGGTCAGCGCGGCAGCACGAGCATTCGCGCGGCGGCGCATGCGCTCGAGGACAACGCGCCGGGAGCGTGGATGCGCACCTGGTAGATGCCTGCGCTCACGCGGGCGCCCTCATCACTGCGCAGATCCCACACCCAGCGGGCCCACCCGTCGGACCGCACCGGTACCCAGGCGCGCCGCACTTCGCGTCCCTGGAGGTCCAGAATCCGAAGCTGCAGATCGCCCGACCAGGACGCGGTCTCGGAGCCGCTCAGGTGCGCGCGTAGCCCCACCGGCCCCGTGGCGGGCTGAGGGTAGGGCGCGGCCAACTGGATGCGGATCCCGTGCGCGGGAGAGGCGGGCTCGAAGCTCACCGCTCCGGTGTTCACCGAATCGGCCTCCAGGGTGACGCTCCACAGGATGGGCATCTCCACCCCGCCGGGGCTGCCCATCTCCACGCGATACTGAAAGAAACGATCGCCGTTGTGAACATCGGGCAGCGGGGTGCCCGGGTCGTAGTAGTGCGTGTCGGGCGTGCCATCGGGGCCGAGCCAGGGTTCCGCGGGCAGTAGGTCGAGGGAGGGGGCCGAGCGGAGCTGGAAGCGCGCGAACGCTTCTGAGTTGGGCTGGTGCTGATCCCAGGAGAGCACGCCGTCCCGGACGGCGACCCCGAAGTCGTGGGGCAACGAGATCAGCGATCCGTAGACCTCGCACGCCGAGACGTAGAGGCGCCCGCCGGTATACCCGGATCGCCGCGCCGTTGCGACGTACAGCCGACCGTACAGCGTGGACACACCCTCGATCTGCTCGGTCTCGGGCTCCAGACCCAGCCGGCACACGGACGTCCATCCGCCCGACGGTGTCCAGCGGTGAAGGGAATCGGTGGCGGCGCCACCGTAGACGGCGTCCTTGTAGCGACCGAAGCCGCTCCCGAGGCGAGCGCAGTAAAAGGGTAGGCTGCCCCGGTACTCCAGTCCGTCGTCGAAGATGTAGAACTTGTTCTTGATGCAGAGCAGCAGCGAGTCGCCCCACGCGGTGAAGGTGCCCTGCCACCCGGACTCCTCGCCCGGGCCGCCTTGCGGAAACCAGGGTACGGGAATCGTGTCCCAATCGGTTCCGTCGAACGTGAACACCATGTCGTCCTCGGGGTCCCACCCGTCGGGCTGCATATAGAGCAGGCCGTCATGCACCGCCAGAGCGTGCAGGCGCCGCACCGGGTGTTCGGGGGAGGCGTACACCGTGAAGATCGGTGTGAACGTCTGGCAGAAATCGTCGCTTCGATAGATCGACGCGTCTCCGGTGCCTTCGCCGCTGCTGACGTAGATCGCATCGTCCATGCGGTCGATGTCGAAGAGGTGCACGGCGCTGGGCACGGTCGACATCGTCTCCCACTGCGCGCCCCCGTAGAGGTAGACGTTGCTGAAGCCCGGAGGCGGCGCGTGCGTGTCGGGGCCGGGCATGTAGAGCGTGTCGGCGCGCGCCTTGAGCACCAGGACGCCTTCCTCGGGCGGCTCGAGTTGGAGCTCGAAGTCCTCGTTCAGCGGATCGTAGGCGAGGATCTCGGCGCCCGTGGGGTTCAGGGGTGAGGGGCCGCACCCCAGGAAGAGCGAGTCGTGGTAGACTTCCGTCGCGAATATGCCGCGATAGTCGGTCGGCTCGGCGAGGAAGCGCATGTCCTCGGGATGGTTTTCGGGGATGAGGAGCCCGGGATGGACCTCGGGATCCAGGCCCATCGCCTGCTGATATGTGCCGGCCGACCAGTCTGACTGTGTCCAGCTCAGGTCCGCGGCCCAAGCAGGCCAGGCTGTTCCGACCACCCAGACGGCGGCCATGATCAGCGCGCCCCACCCCGCGGCCGGCGCGACAAACCCCTTGGCGGGTAACGGTTTGGTTTTCCACCCGATCATGGCTTCTCCCGCGAAGGCGCGCGTTGCGAATCCGAGGTGCCTGGACAGCACCCCACGGGACATCCGAGGGCTGCGAGTGCCTTTAAGTGTAACGGACCCGTCGCAGAGAGGTCAAACACGTGAGACGTGGCCGATGGCGGGAATCCTGCGCTATGATGGCGCTTATCAGCCACATGAGCCGTTGGCGACCGCGAGGATCCGCCGCGAGTCCGCGGCGGTCCGCAGGCTGGCGCCCCGAGTCCGCGGCGGCCCGCAGGCTGGCGCACCGAGTCCGCGGCGGTCCGCAGGCTCGCGCCCCGAGTCCGCGGCGGTCCGCAGGCTCGCGCACCGAGTCCGCGATCGCGGAGGTTCCCATGGAGCGGGGCTTCATCCTCCATCCGACCTACCGGATCGAGCAAGGCCGGCCGGTCGTTCATCTCTTTGGGGTGACCGATCAGGGCGAGAGCTTTGTGGTGCGCGACACCCGGGTGCGCCCCTCCTTCTTCTTGCGCGATGACGAGCTGCCGGCAGCGCGCGCGATCATCAGGGAGGCCGATGCGTCGCTCGGCGCCCCGGGTGGCGAGGGCGCATCGCTCGGCGCCCCGGGTGGCGAGGGCGCATCGGTCGGCGCCCCGGGTGGCGAGGGCGCATCGGTCGGCGCCCCGGGTGGCGAGGACGCATCGGTCGGCGCCCCGGGTGGCGAGGACGCATCGGTCGGCGCCCCTCGTGAGGCCGGCGTCTCGGGGTCGGGCTCCTCCGCGCACGGTACCGCGGAGCGTCCAGAGGCGACTCCCTGGCGGACCATGGCCGGGGAGCGGGCGACGGAGATCTTCGTGGACGTGCCGCCCGATGTCCCCCCGCTGAGGGATCGTCTGCAAGCCGCCGGCCTCGACTGCCTCGAGGCGGACGTGCCGTTCGTGACCCGCTACCTCTATGATCGGGGATTGCGCTCCGCGGTCGTGCTGCACGGCTCCTGGCGCGCCGGCCGGCGGATCGATCGCATCTACGAAGACATCGACCTGGTGCCGGTGGATCACGAACCCCAGCTCCGCGTTCTCTCCGTCGACATCGAGACCGATCCGAAGGCCGAGCGGATCTACTCCTTCGCCCTCTATGCCCATCTGCCCCGCGGGGGACGGGTGGCGGAGGTTCACTACCGGGTCGATCCGGCGCATCGGGACGCGCCGGGATCGGTGGACCAAGGCAACGCCTCGGGGCTGTGCTACGACCACCCTGACGAGGCGCGACTCCTGCACACCCTGGTGCGCCGCGTGCGCGAGATCGACCCCGACGTTCTGACCGGCTGGAACGTGGTCGACTTCGATCTAGCGGTGCTCGAGCGCGCCTTCGCGCGGCATAAGATTCCCTTCCATCTGGGGCGCGCCGATCTGCAGTGCCGCATCCAGGTCCGCACAGGTGCCTGGGGCACATCCCGCGCGACGGTGCCCGGCCGTGTGGTGGTGGACGGCTTGGATCTGGTGCGCAGCGCCTTCATCCGTCTGGACAGCTATTCGCTCGAATCGGCGGCGCAGACGCTGCTCGGAGAAGGCAAGATGCTGTCCGAGGGCGACCGGGGCGAAGCGATCCAGCGCATCTACCGCGAGGATTTGAGCCATTTCCTGGCCTACAACCTGGCCGATGCCCGCTTGGTGATCGAGATCATCGAATCACGCGATTTGATGCATCTGGCCGTGACGCGATCTCTGCTCACCGGCCTGCCGCTCGACCGCGTGGCCGGGAGCATCGCGGCCTTCGATTTCCTCTACATCGGGGAGCTGCACCGCCGGGGTTTGGTCGCGCCCAGCGTGCGCGGAGCGGCCGACCGCGAGGCGCCCGAGCAGCCGCAGGCGATCGGGGGGCATGTCCTGGAGTCGCAACCGGGCATCTACGACAACGTCTGGCTTTTCGATTATCGCAGCCTCTATCCGAGCATCATCCGCACCTTCTTCATCGACCCCCTTGGGCACCAGCTCGCGCGTGGGGAGCACGACGAGACGCGACTGCTGACGGCACCCAACGGCGCCGTCTTTCTGCGCGAGCGGGGGATCCTGCCCGACATCCTGACCGAGTTGTTCCCCCGGCGGGAGCGGGCCCGGGACCGGGGGGAGCACGTGGTCGCAACGGCGATCAAGATCTTGATGAACTCCTTCTATGGGGTCCTGGCGACGCCGCGGTGCCGCTTCTTCTCGACCGAGGTCTCCAACGCCATCACGACCTTCGGGCAGCGGATCCTGCTGTGGACCCGGGATCGCCTGGAGGCGATGGGCTACCCGGTGATCTATGGCGATACCGACTCGGTCTTCGCCGTCTCGGGGATCTCCGATGCGGCGGAAGCGGAGCGGATGGGCGCCACCGTCGTTGGACGGCTCAACGAGGCCCTCGGTGCATGGATCGCCGAGACGTATGAGGTGCCCAGTCATTTGATGCTCGAGTTCGAGCGTCTCTATGTGCGGTTCTTCATGCCCCGCCTACGCCATAGGCCCGGAGGCAGCAAGAAGCGCTATGCGGGTATCGTGGGACGTGGGTCGCGACGGGAGCTGGTGTTCACGGGCCTGGAGTCGGTTCGCCGCGACTGGACCCTTCTGGCCAAGGATTTCCAGCGCCACCTGCTGCAGCGGGTCTTCGACCAGCAGGAGATCGAGCCGTTCATCGTGGAGTTCGTCCGCGAGCTGCGCGAGGGGCAACGCGACGGAGACCTGGTCTATCGCAAGGCGCTGCGCAAGCCGCTGGAGGCGTACGGCAAGACCACCCCGCCGCACGTGCGCGCCGCGCGTCTGCTGCCCGGGCGGCCCGGACGGGTGATCGCCTATGTGATGACCACCGAGGGGCCGCAGCCAGTGGGCCACGTGACGGCGCCGCTGGACTACAGGCACTACATCGACAAGCAGCTACGGCCCATCGCCGATGCGATCTTGGTCCACATCGGTCGCAGCTTCGAGGAGATCTGCGGCAGCGACGGTCAGCTCGGCTTGCTCTGAGGGCTGTAGACAGTCCTCGCGGGACGGATGCCGGCCTGGGTGCGCGTGCCGGTGCGGACCTCTGCCGAGAACGCCAGGTGCGGGGGGCGGTGCGGCTGCCTGCTGTGGGGCCGCGCGAAGGGACCTTGCGGCTGCCTGCTGTGGGGCCGCGCGAAGGGTCCTTGCGGCTGCTTGCGCCGGTGCCTGCTGTGGGGCCGCGTGCGGGGATTGCGGGGGAAGGGAGCAGCTAGTCGAGCCCGCTCTCTTCCTCGAGCTGCAGCCGGCGGCCGGTCGGCTCGCCCGATGGGTCGGGATCGGGAGCATCCACCTCGGCGGGTTCCTGGGGCGCTTCACCCGTGGCGCCCGAGAGCAGATCTCCGATTGCCTCGATGAGGGAGCGGGAATCCCCTTGAATGACCGCCTTGGGGATCGACCAGAGCAGGCGCGCGCCGCCCGCTACCCAGGAGCCGATCTTGGCCACCCGCCTTGCGAAGCCCGTCTCGCGCACCGACTGCCAGAAGCCCGCCAGGCCGCCCTTCTTGGCGCCTGGATTCGCCTGGGACTCCATCGCCCCCTTGGGCGGCGACACCCGACCTTGGGATCCCTCGAGATCGGCCGCGAAGAGCGCCCCCCGACCGCCATTGTCATCGCCCGAGCGCATGCTGATGCCCAGGGCGTGGCGGCTAGGGCCCAGGGTCCGGCCCGGTGATAGGATTCCGGTCAACGGCACCATGAGCAGGAGCACTGTCAGGAGCGCCCCCAGCCACAGCGCGGGCCGTCGAGGACCTTCTTTCCGAGAAGGTCTGAGGGGATCCGTAGCCTTCACGGTCGTGTCCTGCAGTCCATTGCGGATGGTTGCCACGTGCGCGCGGTGACCGTCGGTAGTCATGGGCGCTTGAGGTCGCGCGTCGCCCGAGACGCAGTGGCGCACACGTCCACCCCTCCGTACGCGAAGGCGACGGAGGTAGTTCCTCGATCTCTTGCCTCGCGTCGGTTGCACATCCGTCGCCCCATCCTTGTCTCGAGATGCCCACCAGCGGGCCATGGTTCCTGCGCGGATCGCGCCTCCTACGCACCGCTGATCGAAGACTAGCCCTCCCCGGTCAATGCATCTTGGGCCAGTCGAATCAACCGGTGGTGGGCCAGGGACAGCGAAGCCATCTGTGCGGGCGTCACCCAGCGGGCCTCCACATGCTCCTCGTTGATCCGCACCTCGCCATTCCATTGCACTATCCGGTAGACCGGGCAGCGCCACAAGCACCGCCCGCGGGCGTCCTCATAGAGTATGACGTCCAGGAGCCGGTCGGGTTTAACCCGAAGAGAGGTCTCCTCCTCCAGCTCCCGGCACAGAGCTTCCTCCGGGCTCTCGCCGGGCTCGATCTTGCCACCGAAGAGGTCCCAACGCCCGCCCATAGTAATGTGAGGCGCGCGAAGGCCCAGCAGTATCTGCCCCGGCCGGACGATGATGCCTGCAACTGCCTCCCTCCAAGATAGTTCGAGCTGCATGCGGCGGTGTCCGATGCCCGCCTCTTCGAACTCGGGGCCATCGACTGAGAATCCGTGCCGTTCGTAGAAGCCGATGGCGGCGCACTGTGCATGCAACATCACGCGCGACAAGCCCGCTCGCACGGCTTCCCGGATCAGGCAACCGAGGGCCCAGGAACCCAATCCGTTGCCTCGCAACGGCTTCAGCACCGCCAGCCGCTCGATCCGGTGGTGGGCGGGGCGCAGGCGACCGGTCACAACCGGGTCCTCTCCCCGAAACGCAACCAGGTGAATGGCCTGGGCGTCCTCACCGTCGATATCGAGCGACTCCTCGACCCCCAGCTCTTCCACAAAGACAGCCCGCCGCACCTTGACGGCGGCGCCCTCGAGCTGTGGCCAGGAACCGACCGCCCATCGAAGGGCCTCGGGGCCCGCTTCCGTTCCCTGCTTCATACAGACGGAACCCCCTTGCTATTCGTTCACTACCCAACTGCGCTTTCAGGGACGATCGGAACCGGACGCGGCTCATACGACTGAAGGTGAAGATTCGGTCGCCTCATTGGGTCGAGAGCCGGGACGGTGGTGGAACGGATCCCTCCGCGGCCGGTCTCGCCGCCCATCCTAGCACCGTTCTCCCGGTCGCTCCGCAGACGATTCCATTGAGCAGCCCCGCCCACGTCCGGGCCGCCCGGCGGCGGTGTCGCGGGCCCTGGCGGTCCGGGAGGACCCAGGACCCCCGCCCAGATGCCCGGTCAGCCGACGCTCGCGGTCTCGAGCAGGCCGACCGCGCGTTGGACCACCGTCGCGGGCGTGAAGCCCAGCTTCTCGAAGAGGACCGGGGCCGGTGCGGATGCCCCGAAGCGCTCCAGACCCAGCACGGCGTCCCGCCGCAGCGTGTAGCGCTCCCATCCGAAGGGGGAGGCGGCCTCGACCGCCAGACGGGGGATGCCCGCGGGCAGCACGCCTTTGCGGTAGCTCTCCGGCTGCTGTTCGAAGAGCTCCCAGGAAGGCATGCTGACCACACGTGTCGGAATGCCGCGCTTCTGAAGCGCCTCGCGGGCCTGCATGCAGATCGACACCTCCGATCCGGTGCCGATCAGAATCAGCCGCGGGGCCGTGGAGGCGCCGGCGTCCTTCGGTGTCGGATCGGAGCCGGCCTCGGCCAGCACGTAGGCGCCCCGGGCGACGGGGACACCGCCCTCCTGGGCGGGGCTTCGGATGGCCGCGCCTGCACGGTTGGCGTTGCCGGCGGTGGCACCCGCGGCGGTGCTGCCGGTGGTCGCGCCGGTGCCTGCACGGTTGGCTTCTCGGGCGGTGGCACCCGCGGCGGTGCTGCCCTCATCGATCTGTCGTGGCATCTGCTCTCGATTCAGCGGCGTCAGCTTCTGGCGCGACAGCACGAGGGCCACCGGCCCCCGGGAGCGGATCGCGGCCCACCACGCCTCGCGGGTCTCCAGCTCGTCGGCCGGACGGATGACAGTCAGCCCCGGGATGGCCCGCAGCGAGGCCAGGTGCTCGACGGGCTGGTGGGTGGGGCCATCTTCACCGAGTCCGATGCTGTCGTGCGTGAAGACGAAGATTGAGGGCGCCTGCATCATGGCAGCCAGCCTCAAGCTGGGACGCATGTAGTCGCTGAACACGAGGAACGTGCCCCCATAGGGCCGCAGACCGCCGTGCAAGGCCATGCCGTTGATCGCGGCCGCCATGGCATGCTCGCGGACGCCGAAGTGGATGTTGGGCCCTACGGCGCCGGCCGCGTCGAAGGCTGGCCGATCCTTGATGCGCGTGTTGTTCGACGGCGCCAGATCGGCCGACCCGCCGATGAGATTGCCCAGCGTGGGGGCCAGGGCATTGATCGCCTGACCCGACGCGGCGCGCGTGGCGAGCGGTTTGGAGGATCCCTCGACCTCCCAGAGGGGGCTGTCCCAGTCGTCGGGTAACCGTCCTTCCTGCCACCGGTCCCACTCGGCGCGCGCCTTGGGGTGACTCTCGCCGTAGCGCTCGAGCCGCTCGCGCCACCGGCGTTCGGTCTCGGCGCCGCGCTCGATGGCGGCGCCCAGATGATCCCGCACCGCCGGCGGCACGTGGAAGGGCTCCGCGGCCTGCCAGCCCAGGGCCTTCTTCGTGCGTTGCAGCTCCTCGTCGCCCAGGGGCGCACCGTGGGCATCGGCCGTGTCCTGCTTGTTCGGGCTGCCGTGCCCGATGTGTGTGCGGACCGCGATCAGGCTGGGCCGATCCAGCGTGGTTCGCGCGCGCTCGAGCGCGTCGGCGATTCCGTCCAGGTCCTCTCCCTGCGCCGAAAGGACTTGCCAGCCGTAGGCGTCGAAGCGTCTGTGCACATCCTCACTGGTCGCCAGGGACGTCTCGCCCTCGATGGTGATGCCGTTGTCGTCGAACAAGTAGATCAGCTTGCCCAGCCGCAGGTGACCGGCCAGCGATGCGGCCTCGTGGGAGATGCCTTCCATGAGATCGCCGTCGCTGACGATGGCGTAGGTGTAGTGGTCGACAAGGGTGTGATCGGGCCGGTTGAAGTGCTCGCCCAGGAAGCGCTCGGCCATCGCGAGGCCCACGCCGTGGGCAAACCCCTGACCCAGCGGTCCGGTGGTCACCTCCACGCCCGGCGTGTGGCCCTGCTCGGGATGTCCCGGGGTGCGCGAGTCCCATTGGCGGAAGGCGCGGATCTCGTCCATCGGAAGGTCGTAGCCGGTCAGGTGGAGTAGGCTGTAGAGCAGCATCGACCCATGACCGGCCGACAGCACGAAACGGTCCCGATCCGGCCAGTGCGGATTGCGCGGGTTGTGCTTCAGGAAGCGGGTCCACAGCACGTAGGCCATGCCCGCGGCGCCCATGGGCATCCCTGGGTGGCCGGAGTTCGCTTTCTGGACCGCTTCGGCGCTCAGGATGCGGATCGTGTTGACTGCCAGAAGATCCAGGTCGTTCATGGGCTCATCCTCTGTGGCGGCCTGCGATGGGTTGCTCTCTGGGACCTGCGGAGTAGAAGGCGGGAGGATAGAGCGGGCCCGTGGGGGCTGTCAAGAAGCGAGGCCGCCGGCGCGCGGACCGCACGCCTGCACCTGGCCCTCGGGGCGTGGCAGGACGCGTGGTCCCGGGCTGGCCGGCGCGCGGACCGCACGCCTGCGCCTGGCCCTCGGGAGGCGGAAGGATGCATGCTCGCAGGCCGCCGGGACGCGGACCGCCGCGGCGGCTTTCCGGGCGGCGGGCGCATCCTTGCCCCTCCCGGGTTCGACCGGTAGACTTGCACCCTCACTGCGCCTGTGTAGGGGCCGTCGTCGGCGGCAGGCGCCTGGTGCCCGCGTATGGAGAAGAGGACACCGTTCGATGAGCGCCACGATGATCCGCGACATCCTCGCCGGCGACGTTCCCCTGGGGACGACCGTCACCGTCCAGGGCTGGGTGCGAACGCGACGGGACTCGAAAGCCGGTGTTTCGTTCATCCATGTCAGCGACGGCACCTGCTTCGACCCGCTTCAGGTCGTGGCCGACGCCGGGCTCCCCAATTACGAGTCGGAGGTCCTGCGCCTCACGTCCGGATGCGCGGTCGAGGTCGACGGCGAGCTGGTCGCCTCCCGGGGTAAGGGACAGGCTTGCGAGCTGAAGGCCACGCGCGTGCACGTGGTCGGCTGGGTGGAAGACCCGGATACCTACCCCGTGGCGCCCAAGCGCCACACGTTCGAGTATTTGCGCAGCGTCGCGCATCTGCGGCCGCGGACCAACACGTTCGCCGCCGTCACGCGCGTGCGCCACTGTCTGGCCATGGCGATTCACCGCTTCTTCCACGAGCGGGGCTTCTACTGGATTCACACGCCCATCATCACGGCGAACGACGCCGAGGGTGCGGGCCAGCTCTTCCGCGTGTCGACGCTCGATGCGGTCAACCCCCCGCGGCTGCCCGACGGTCGGGTCGATTTCGCCCAGGATTTCTTCGGCCGTCAGACGTTCCTCAGCGTATCGGGTCAGCTCAGCGTCGAGAACTACTGCCTCGCGCTCACGCGCGTCTACACGTTTGGGCCGACGTTCCGAGCCGAGAACTCCAACACGAGCCGTCATCTGGCAGAGTTCTGGATGATCGAGCCGGAGATCGCCTTCGCCGACCTGGCCGAGGACGTGCAGCTCGCGGAGGCGTTTCTCAAGACGATCTTCCAGACCGTGCTCGAGGAGCAACCCGAGGACATGGCCTTCTTCGCGCGCCACGTCCACAAGGATTGCATCGACCGCCTGGAGCGGATCGTCAAGACGCCCTTCGCCCAGATGGAATACGACGAGGCGATCCGTGTGCTCGAGAAGGCCGACTGCAGCTTCGAGTTTCCGGTCCGGTGGGGCATCGACCTGCAATCGGAGCACGAGCGCTACCTCACCGAGCACCACGCCCACGCCCCGGTGGTCGTGCTCAACTATCCGAAAGAGATCAAGGCCTTCTACATGCGCCTCAACGACGACGACCGCACCGTGGCGGCGATGGACGTGCTGGCGCCGGGCATCGGGGAAATCGTGGGGGGGAGTCAGCGCGAGGAGCGGCTCGATGTGCTCGACCGACGCATCGACGAGATGGGGCTCAACAAGGACGACTACTGGTGGTATCGCGATCTGCGGCGCTACGGAACGGTGCCGCATGCTGGATTCGGCCTCGGTTTCGAGCGCACGATCAACTACGTCACTGGTCTGGCCAACATCCGCGACGTGATCCCGTTTCCGCGCACCCCCAAGAATGCCGAGTTCTAGGATCGGCGCGCGCGTGAGTTCGGCATGACCAAACGTGCCCGAAAGTCCGCCGCCCAAGGGGCGGGATCGCACGCCGGCGGATCGAAGCCGTCCCCGACGCGGATGGGTGGATCGCACGCCGGCGGATCGAAGCCGTCCCCGGCGCGGACGCCGGAGACCGATGCCCGGTTCCCGCGTCTGCGGCTCGTCTTGACGGTGCTCCTACTGCTCCAGGCCCTGGCCGCGTTTCTCCCCGGCCCGTGGCTGTGGGGGATCAACCACCTGGCCTACGCGCCCCTGGCCTTGCGTCTGATGGTGCCGGCGCTCGGACTGGCGGTTCTGTGGAGCCCGGCCGCAGTCGCGCTGGGTCGCTGGATGACGCGCAGCCTGGCTCCGGCGCTGCCCGGCAACCGGTGGGTGGCCTACGTCCTGGCGCCTCTGGCGGGCGGCGTCTGCTTCTGGGTATGCCGCACGAGCGTCCCGTACCTGGGCGACGGCTGGTTTCTGGGCGAGCTGGTGGCCAAGGGTCACGCCTTCCACGGATTCGACTGGCTGGCCTATTATCTGCACGCGAAGCTGTTCCAGGTGCTGAGCCTGCAGGGCGAGGGCCACGCCTTCCGGCTCTTTGCCGTTGTGAGCGTGATCGCCGGGGTCCTCTACCTGGTGGTCATCGCCTGGGGCGCGCGTCGCCTGGGCCGCGATGCTTCGGAACGCGTGCTGCTCTACGCGCTGCTCCTGGTCTTCGCGCCCATCCAGATGCTCTTCGGCTATGTAGAGTGCTACGGCCTGCTGCTTGTCGCGATGACCCTTTTCCTCCTGCGGCTCGCAGTGGCCTATCGTGAAGGGGGCTCGCTCTTCGCGCCGGCGGTCGCGCTCGGCGCGGGCCTGTTCTTTCATCTCAACGCCCTCTTCCTGTCGCCGGTATTGCTTCTGGCCGTGTTCCGGCCACCCGCCGACGCGGCGCGTCCGGGATGGCGCAGGCTCTGTGACGTGGGTCTGCCGCTGCTGATCGCCGTGGGCCTGGCCGTGGGGGTCCACCTGCTGGAGGGATACAATTGGGCCTGGTTCGAGCACGACTTCATCCAGAAGCGCGAAGGTCGCACCCTGCTGATGCCCCTGATCGGAGAGCCGGGCCTCGTGTCGGTCACCCACATCAAGGACCTGGTCAACCTGCTGTTGCTGCTGGCCCCGGTTGCCTTGGCGATGCTGGCGGTCGGCGCGCGCCGCAACTCCGCGCCTGGCCCTTCGGGGGATGGCACGGCCTCGCGGGCCGAGCATGCCGACTGCTCCGAAGCGCGTCTCACGCACATCCTGCTCTTCGGATCGGCCTGGATCGTCTTGCTGATGCTGACCCTCGACATGGTGCTGGGCATGCCGCGGGACTGGGATCTGCTGGCCGCCCAGGCGCCGGTGTTCGTGATCGCCGCCTATGTCGTCTGGACGGGACGGGGCAGGTCCGGCGTCGATCCGGGGAGCCTGGGCGCGATCGCCGTCGTCGCGGGCTTGCTGGTGCTGCCCTGGATCTGGTTGAACACCGATGCGACGCGGTCGCTCACCCGCTTCGGGGATGTCCTCGATGGACAGAGTGCGTACGCGCAGGCCTACGGGCACGAGGAGATCGGCAAGTACCATCGCAAGCGCGGAGAGGATGCGCTGGCCATCGCCGAGTATCGGCGCGTCATCGAGCTGTTCCCCACCAATCCCCGTTTTCACGCGCTCTTGGCCGCGCTGCTCTACAACACGGGCGACAAAGCCGGTGCGTTCGAGGCCTTCCGCCGGACGCTGGAGGCCGACCCCGAATACCCGCTCGCCCTCGAGATGATGGCGCGGTTGCATGCCGAGGGGGGTGAGCCCGATTCCGCCATCGGATACGCTCGCAAGCTGGCGGGCCATCCGAAGGAGAGCGCGGATGCGGCCGAGCTGCACGGGATCGTGGCCGAGCGGTTGGACGAGCCGCAGGAGGCGATCGAGGCCTACAAGCGCGCCTTCATGAAGGACAACCGCCGAATCGGTGTGCTCGAGCGCATCGGCGCCCTGGGCTTTTTCACCGGCGACCTGACCTCCAGCGAGCAGGCATTCCGCCTGGTCCTGGAGCGGCGACCGGGCGATCCGGCGGCCCGTCAGGGACTGGTGCTGGCGATCTGGGGGGCGGTGCGCGGCGATCCGGAGCAGATCCATTCCCCCGAAACGCGCCGGCGTCTGGAGGAGGCCCTGGGGCTGATCGAGGAGTTGGAGCGAGAGGGGCGGGCCGACGAGATGCTCCTGCAATGGCGTCGGGAGATCGGCGCGGCCCTGGCGGAGCACCCTCAGCGTTGACGCCGCCGGGTCGGGGCCGATAGGCTGGAGTGCTTTTGAGCGCCGGAACCCGGAGGCCGCGGGGGCGGTAGAGTTCGCTGGGCGCACTTGGGGCCCCGGGCCGCACGTGGGCGCACTCGGGGGTACGTGGGGCTTCGAGCCGCGAGCGGGCGCAACGAGGCTGGTCGTCCTTGGACGCAACGAGGCCGCTAACGACACGAGAGGAGATTGATCGATGTGGTGGGGGCTGTTCGACCCGATGTACTTCCTGATCGTCGGGCCTGCGCTCATTCTGTCGATCATCGCGCAGGCGCGCGTCAAGAGTGCGTACAACAAGTTCTCGCGTGTGGCGACGACCTCCGGCATGAGCGGCGCGGAGGCGGCTGCGCGCATTCTGCGCGCGTACGGGTTGTCGAGCGTCGGCATCCGGCGCGCCCAGGGGTTCCTCTCGGATCACTACGATCCGAAGGCCCGCACCTTGCGCCTGTCGGGTCAGGTGTACGCGGGGCGCTCGATCGCCTCGGTGGGCATCGCGGCCCACGAGGCCGGACACGCGTTGCAGCACGCGGAAGGGTACTTTCCTCTGCAGATCCGGTCGGTGCTCGTGCCGGCGACCCAGATCGGGTCGTGGCTGGCGTGGCCCCTGCTGTTTCTCGGATTCCTGATGAACGCCTTCGCCCTGGTCAAGCTGGGCGTCATCTTCTTCGGCGTGGTGGTAGTGTTTCAACTCGTGACGTTGCCGGTCGAATTCGACGCCTCGCGCCGGGCCGTCGCCGTACTGGGCGGGCACGGCATTCTCAGCGGGCCGGAATTGGACGGCACCCGCAAGGTACTCAACGCCGCGGCCCTGACCTATGTGGCCGCCGCCGCGGCCGCGGTTCTGCAGCTCCTCTACTTCCTGCTGCGCTCTGGGCTGCTCGGTGGGCGTGACGAGTGAATCCTGAAGAGAGCGAGAGCGCATTCGTGGGCCGACGAACATAGGGCATCGCGCCTGCAGCGCCCGGGGCGGGCGTAGGGACGCGAGGCCAGCGTCCGGGCCAGGCGTAGGGACGCGAGGCCAGCGCCCGGGCCAGGCGTAGGGACGCGAGGCCAGCGCCCGGGGCGGGCGTAGGGACGCGAGGCCAGCGCCCGGGGCGGGCGTAGGGACGCGAGGCCAGCGCCCGGGGCACAGCGGCGTCCGTGTCGCGGACCGTCAGCGCGCGCGGGCGACAGATTCCCAAGCCGGAAACGGCCGGAGGATCCATGCTGACAATCCTGTCTTTCATCGTGGTCATCGGCGTGATCATCTTCGTGCACGAGCTGGGCCACTTCCTGGCCGCCCGCTCGGTGGGCATTCGGGTCGAGACCTTCTCGCTCGGCTACCCGCCGAAGATGATCGGCCGCAAGGTCGGCGACACCGAATACTGCATCAGTTGGATCCCTCTCGGCGGCTACGTGAAGATGTCGGGCATGATCGACGAGAGCCTGGACGGAAAGAGCACCCTCACCGGCGCGCCCTGGGAGTTCGCCTCCAAGAACGGCCTTCAGAAGCTCTGGGTGATTCTGGCCGGAGTGCTGATGAACTTCGTGCTGGCCATCCTGATCTACACCGGCGTGGCGATCGTCAAGGGCGTGCCCGAGCCGCAGACCCTGGAGCAGGCTCTGGTGGGCGCGGTGAGCCAGAACAGCCCGGCCGACGAGGCCGGGCTGGAGTCCGGCGACCGCATCATCGCGATCGATGGGACCCCCATCGAGACCTGGGATGATCTGACGACGGCCATTCAGCCCCACCCCGAAGAGGAGATTCGCATCGTCTTCGAGCGCGAGGGGGTCACGCAAGAAGTCCCAATCACACCGGAGCGCAAGACCATCCGCGAGGAGGGCCAGGAGCGCGAGGTGGGGCAGATCGGGATCGCGCCCCAGTACACGATCACGTTCCGGCCGGCCTCCACGGGTGAGATCCTCACGACCGGCGTGCGCACGACCCTCTTCACCATCGAGCAAGTCGCTCAGAGCGTGGCCAAACTGGTCACGGGTCAGGCCTCCCTGCGCGAGCTGGGCGGACCGTTGCTGATCGCCAAGCTCTCCGGAGAGACGGCCAAGCAAGGCATGAGCACCTTCTTGGCGTTCATCGCCTTCATCAGCATCAACATCGGCTGCTTGAACCTGCTGCCGGTCCCTGCCCTAGACGGCGGCCACGCGCTGATCATCTTGATCGAGAGCGCCATCCGCCGGGAGCTGTCGGTGCGGGTGAAGATGGCGTTGCAGCAGGCGGGGATGATCCTGCTGCTGGCGCTGATCGTCTTCATCATCTGGAACGACGCCAACCGGATCTTCGACTTCTCCTGGGTCCGTAACATATTCTAGTTCAACAAGATACTCGGTCTTTTGCGCCCGCCCCTCACCGGTGCCCCGCGGCGGGGGGACACCTGCCGAGGGCTCCGGACCGCGATGGCATCCATTGGGCTTGTGTTGAGAGCGCGAATGCTTATCCTGGTATCCGGGGATCGACACCACGACCCGGCGCCCGGCCCCGAGACGGGCGCCGCACAACTGGCTTGAGACGCGAGCAAGGCCGCCGGGGGGGGAATGCACCTAACGGGCAAAGATGCCGTCTTGGTCTGGGTCCGGGACCGGGACCATGCGGCGCAGCTCTGCCGCTCCTTTGATCGCAGTGGGTTGGCGTCGGCCTGGGCCGCTTCGCTGCCCGAGGCCATCGCCCAACTCGATCGGCTCTTCCCGCGCGCGGTGGCCTGTACGCTCGAGCGCGAGTCGCCCTCGCTGATCGACCTGGAGACGCTGCTGGCTTACTTGACGATCGGCCACGGCACGATCTCATTGCCGCCGATCCCGATCTGGGCGTTGACGTCGCATCCGCGGCAATACGCGCCGCACATCGAACGCCTGGACATTCCGGTCCACCTGGTTCCCGCCGAGATGGGCTATGAGGGCCTCGCTGCCGAAGTGGTGCACGCCCTTTCCGGTCGGGCCCGGTACCCCGATTTGCTGCGCACCGGGGAATCCCACGTCCTGTACGCCAGCTCGGACGTGAGGGTCGGATTCTATCTCTCCCGGTATCTGACGTCGCGCGGCATGCCCACCGTTGCGATCGGAAGCACTTTGGAGGCGATGACCCTGCTGGAGAACCAGAGTTTCCATGCTCTGGTGGCGGAAGTTCTGGACGAGGTTCCCGGACGCCGCTTCCTGAACACGATGGCCCGGCGAAAGGACCACCTGCCCATGCTGATTCACGGTCATGCCGACGGCTGGCTGGCCCGCATGGCGCCGGGCGACCTGCCGCGCAACGTGGTCGGCGTATTGTCGCATCCGGTCAAGGCGCAGGCGGTCGAGTCGTCGCTGCGCCGATTGCTGCGCGTGGGCTCCTTCCAGTGCGTGCGCCACGTCCATGGCGTGGCGCCGGCCCACGATTTCCCGCCAACGGGTTAGCCCTCTTCGTCCGGCGGCAGCGCGCCCGACGCGCCCCCCTCGCCGATTTCGAGCTCCGGGGTCTCGGCCGGCTCGGCCGGCTCGGGCGGGGGCTCCTTCAGATCCTCCGCTGTGCGGATCAGGCTGTTCACGCGACCCTTCGAAAGCTGAAAGATCGTCTCCCGATCGGGGCGGCGTACGTAGATGCGGGCGTTGTCGGTCTCGTTCCCGATGTGTAGCGTGTAGGATGCGCCGTCGTCGAGAGCGACCTCCACGCTCTGCTGCGGGGGCGCGAGACCGGCGTCGGCCAGCGACGGCACCGAATCGGGAAACGCGTCGCAGCGCAGATTGGCGAGCGTCCGAACCGTGGAGTCGACCAGGTTGCGCTTGACGGCTGCCGATTCGGGCTCCGTCATCACAAACGTGCCTTCCTCGTTCTTGGTGATCACGATCGGCTCTGCTGACGCGGGCTCCATCCGCAGCTCTTTGACCTTCTCGCCCTCGAAGGAGAAGATCGTCTTGTCGCGCCAGCTCGACCGACCGGGATCGAAGGACGACTTCAGGTAGTCAGGGATCAGGTAGACATCGTTCGCGGCGACCGGACGCACGTACTGGCTGCGGAAGTCGGGGCCGTTCTTGCCCATGCGGAAGTGGGCCAGGGCCTCGCCGGATTCGCCGGCCATCAACACCTCGACCCCGGAGGTGTCGTCGACCTCAAAGCTGGTCTGCATCTCGGGATTCTGCGAGCGCAGGTACTTGCGGTCAAAGAGCTCGATCTTCTCGAGCATGCGCTCGGTGGTCTGTGGATCGGCCGGGTAGTCGCCCTCGGTAGCCACGAGCCACGTGTCGTCGGGTCGCACCAGCTCCACGGTGTCCGCATCGCTGGCCAGCCATATCCGCGCGACCCGATCGGCCTCGAGCCCCGGGAAGATCGGCGCGGAGGCGAGCGTCTCCTTGGATCGCTCGCTGCGCGTCGAAAGAAGCGCGATGCCCACCAGGATCACGGCGAGCAGCGCCAGGATGATCGTGGTCCTCGGTTTCATCGGATGACGACCTCCAAAGCTTCCGGTCCGTTTCCGTTGACTCGGGCCCTGAGCCGAGTTTCCTGTTCGTCTCCTGCGGCGCCGTGTATGAACCAAACGTGCCGTTCGTCATGCGGCGCCGTGTATGAGCCACCACGCGGCCCCTCGGCCGACCGCGGCGCTCCGACCTCGCCCGGGTGCGCCGCTGGCGGCGCGGAACCCGACCGTGGCGCTCCGACCTCGCCCGGGTGCGCCGCGCGACGTGGGCGTTACACCGCCGCCTCCCGCAGCTCCGCTTCCCGCGCGCTCTGCTTCTTGCGGCGCAGACCGAAGCGGACCAGGCCGTAGATGACCACCAACAGCGGCGCGCCCAGGATGCCGACCAGCTTGAGCGTCGACTTGGCGGTGTCGGAGAGCTGCTGGATCGGCCGGTCCGTCGCACCGCGCGAGCGAATGGTGATGAGCTGATCGCCCAGCGTCATCCAGTCGATGGCGTTCAACAGGAAGACCGAGTTCTCGGGGAACTGCCCCAGGAACTGGTCGGTCGCGAAGAGGGCGTTGCCCACGACCACCACGCGCGTGTCGGGGCTCTCCAGGAGCTGGACTTCCGGCGCGGCCGTCAGACCCCCCTCGACCGCGGTGGTGTCCTCCGCCGACGTCAACGGCGGCGGTTCGCGGTCGGCGTAGTAGCTCTCAAAACGGCCCGACAACGCCGCGACGGTGACGAACGGCTCGGTGTCGTCGGTGGGCGAGAAACGCTGCTGCGGGTTGAGATCATAGTAACCGGTCACCTTCCACGCGCTGGGCGACGTGCGCGCCAGGACGCTGGCGGTCAGTGGCGCGTCCTCGGTGGCTTGCGCGTCGGTCTCCTGGGCGGCTTCGCTCTCCTCTGCGGATGCGTCCTCCTCCTCCTCGGGAAGCTCGACCCCCATCTGCGCGGCGTACCGCTCGCGGGCCCCCCGGTCGGCCTCTTCCAGCTCGCGGATGCGCCCGATCGGATCGCCCGCTCCCACGGGGACATCCAACTCCAGCGGCGCCACCCATGGCAGCACCAGCGTCTCGAGACGGTTGGTGACGGGGTTCTCCGTGTTGAGCAGATCGGGCACCGCCTTTACCCAATAGGGATAGGGCAACGAGTAGCGCACGAAGCCGCTCGAGAAGGAGGCGGTGGCGTTGAGGCGGTCGAGCACCAGACCCTTCTGCACGCGGACGCCGTAGTGGGCCAGCAGGTCCTCGATGCCTGACTCGAGCGGAAGGGCCTGCAGGCCGCCGCCCTCGGGCAGCCCGATGCCGTCGATCAGGAAGAGCACCCGTCCTCCGCTCATCAGATACTGATCGATCCGGTACTGGACCCCGTCGGGGACGTCCTTGGGGCCGGGGATGATCAACAGGTCGACATCGCTCGGGACGGGCTCCTCGCCCTCGCGCAGGTTGACGGGGCGAACCTGGAATTGCTTGCGCAACATCTCGTTCAGATTCGTCAGGTCGGTGCCCAGCTCGTGGGCCACGGGACCCGCGAGCACGCCCACAACGTACGCCTCGTCCTGGCTCACCTTGAGGATGGCCGAGGTCAGGTCGTACTCGAGCGTGTAGGTGTCCTGGACGACCGGGATCACCTCCTGCCGGTCGAGATAGCTGATCGCGATGCCCAGGTAGATGTTCACCGCCTGGAACTGGTCCTTGTCGAGCGTCTGCGCGGTGATCTGGGGGATGCCCATCGAGCGCATCTTCTGCTCGAGCTGGGGATCGGAGGCCGGGTCGACGAAGTCGATCTGGATGTTGCCCCGGCCGTAGTTGCGATACTCGTCGAGCGTGTCGGAGATTTGGCGCCTGAGCGTCGAGAGCTGCGTGGGCAGCTCGTCGGTCATGTAGACCGTGATCGTGACCAGATCGTCGAGGTCGCGCAGGATCTCCTTGGTGGCCGAAGAGATCGTGAACTCCTGCTGCTCGGTGAGGTCCAGACGGAAGAACGTGCCGGCGGCGATGACATTGACCGCCACCAGAATGGCGGCGACCAGGATGACGCCCGTTATGGTACTGGTCACGCGGCCGCCCTTGCCTGCCGTACTTGCCATCTTCTACGTCTCCTCTTCTACGCAATCACCGCGTGCGGGCCCGCGCGGCGGCGCCAAGGCCCGCCGCGAATCTACTTGCCCATGCGGTCCTGAACCGACCGGGCGTTGAGGAACAGAAAGAACCCGATCATCGACAGGTAGTAGATGATATCGCGCGTGTCGATCACCCCGCGCTGAATCGAGTTGAAGTGGCTGCCCACGGAAATGCCCTTCATGTAGGGCGTGAGCCACTTGGGCAGCGAGGTGAGAACCAGGTCCCAGCTCGCCAGCAGCAAGACCAGGCAGAGCACGGCCGAGAAGATGAACGCGACGATCTGGTTCTCCGTCGCACTCGAGATCCAGAGTCCGATCGCCAAGTAGGTGGCCCCCAGTAGCGCCATGCCCAGGTAGCCGCAGAAGGTCGTGCCCCAGTCCAGAGGGCCCAGCGATCCAACGATGATGGCCAGCGGCAGGGTGAGCACGATTCCGACCAGCAGGAAGAAGAAGCTGGCCAAGAACTTGCCCACCACGACCTCCCAGTCGCGCACCGGGAGGGTCATCAATACCTCCAACGTGCCCATCTTGCGCTCTTCGGCCCACATCCGCATGGTGATGGCCGGCACGAAGAAGAGCAGGATCCACGGCACCAGGGCGAAGAAGTCCCGCATCGTGGCCTGTCCGATCACGAAGAACTTCTGCAGCTCGAAGAACAGCAGCGAGATCAGCACCAGGAAGACGACCAAGAAGCTGTAGGCGATCGTCGAGCCGAAGTAGCTGCGAAACTCCTTGCCCGCGATGATCATGGCGTTGCGCATCGCGATCACACCTCCAGGTCTAGGAATGAATGGCCTCGCGCGTGGTTAGCTGCGTGAACACCTGCTCCAGGCTGGCGGTCTCGCGGCGCAGCTCGGTCAGCACCCACCCGTTCTTGACCGCCAGCTCGAAGACCGCCGCCTCCGGCTCGTCACCCTCGGCGGAGATCGCGTAACGGGCCTTGCCGCCCGCTGCATCCACCAGGCTCAGCCTCGTGGCCAGTCCGCTCTCGCGCAGCACCGGCTCGATGAGGCTCGGCTCGCCCTTGATGGTGACGTAGACGCTCTGATCGCCGGCCGACTGGCTGATCAGTTCCTGCGGCGTGCCGCTGGCCACGATCCGTCCTTCGTTGATGATCAGCACGCGCGAGCAGGTGGTCTCCACCTCGGGCAGGATATGTGTGCTCAAGATGACCGTCTTCTCCTCCCCGATGCGCTTGATCAGGCTGCGGATCTCCACAATCTGGTTGGGGTCGAGGCCCGTTGTCGGCTCGTCCAGGATCAGGACCTCCGGGTCGTGGATCAGGGTCTGGGCCAATCCCACGCGCTGGCGGTAGCCCTTCGACAGCGTGCCGACCATCCGGTGGGCCATGCGCGTCAAGCCGCACGTGTCGATCATCTCATTCACCCGCTGCCCCAGCTTGGGTTGATCCAGGCCGCGCACCTTGCCGACGAACTCGAGGTACTCGACCACACCCATGTCCTGGTACAGGGGAGCGCTCTCGGGCAGGTAGCCGATGACACGGCGAACATCCACGCTCTGGGTGGCCGTGTCGTAGCCCGCCACCTGCGCGGTGCCCTCGTCGGCCGGGATGTAGCAGGTGATCACCCGCATGGCCGTTGTCTTGCCGGCGCCGTTGGGGCCCAACAGGCCGAGCACCTCGCCCCCGGCCACGTCGAACGAGATCCCGCCCAGCGCGACGGTCGCGCCGAAACGCTTGGTGAGACGATTCACTTCGATCATGAGTGACCCTCTCGGCTGAACAGTTCTGGTGCTGACTATGGAACTTGTTGTGCCGCAAAAAGTTACCGAATCACGAATTCGGCATTATACGGAACGAGATCGGAGGTGGTCAAGACCCCGCCGCTGCGGCCACACCCCCCGTCTGACCGTTACAACGCTGCCCCGCGAGGCGTAAGAAGTTCCGTTAAGACGATGGGGGGAGAGACTTGGAGGGGCCGCTCGCGCTTTTCTCCGCGACGGCGCCCCGCGTTTGACTCGCCCCCGGGGCTGGCCTATCGTACCGCGCGACACATGAGCGATGAGGTGCGGGCAATGACGCGTAGGGATCCGCCGCCGGGAGGAACGCAGTGGGCAGGACGTGCGCGCGATGGGGGTCGCGGTGATGGCGCGGCGAGCGCGTAGGAAGACAACGACGGCCGCTGGACCCGCGCGGTCCGGGATCGCCCCGCTCGCCGCCGCGGGACCGCTGCTGTCGGGACCGCTGGTGTCGGGACCGCTGCTGTCGGGACTGCTGCTGTCGGGACTGCTGCTGTCGGGCTTGCTGCTGTCGGGCTTGACCGGCTGCTCGATGCAGAAGCTGGCGGTCTCGTCGATGGTGCCCATCATGGACGGGGCGCTGGTCGAGGCCTACGCCTCGGGCGATGTCGCCACCGTGCGCGACGCGCTTCCCGGCCAGATCCTGCTCCTGCGCGGGGTCTGCCACACCGATCCCGACCGCATCGAGACCTGGACGACGCTCACCCAGCTCTACGCCAGCTACGGGCTCATCTTCGTGGAGGACGACGATCCCGACCGCGCCGCGCGGCTCTACGCGGAGGGCATGACGCTGGGCCTGCGTTTTCTGCACCGGCGGGACTGGTTTCACGAGGCATGGGAGCGCGGCCCCGATGCGTTGCGCGCGACGATCGCACAGCGTCGGCCGGCCGAGCTGGGTCCGATCATGACCTGGACGGCCGCCTGCCTGGGTAAGCATGTGCTGTTCAATCTGGACGACATGGAAGCGCTGGCGGACCTGCCTTATGTCTACGTCCTCACCGATGCCGCCATCGAGCTGGTTCCCGGCTACTCCTACGGGATGCCGTTCGTCTTGAAAGCGTTGATGCTGTCCCTGACGCCGCCGATGCTGGGGGGCGATCTTGAGGAGGCCCACCGGCTCTTCGGGCGCGCCTTTGAAGTGACCGAGCGCCGATTCCTGCTCTACCAGCTCTACTACGCGCGCTACTACTGCACGGCCAGTTTGGATGAAGCGTGCTTCCAGGCCACGCTCGAAGAGATCGCGACCGCCCCCGAGAACCTGGATCCGGACGTGCGGCTGGTCAATCGGGTCGCCCGCCAACGGGCCGAGCGGCTCGCCGCGGAGTGGGAGGACTGGTTCTGATAGGCTCGTTGCGTTCTATGGGCAACGGTGGAGCAGAGCACCGTGGACCTCGGTTTCGTCGATCGCGCGGGGAGAGGAATGGACACGGGGGGGGCGCGGCATCTTCGCCAACACCTTATCTTCGCCAACGCATTTACCTTCGCCTTGGCCGACGACTTGGCTGGCGCCTTGCCGGGAAGAATCGAGCCGGGGCCAGGGTATCCAACACGAGGGGCCCTGCTCGCGGATGTGAATGAGGCTTGGCGGTTGAAGCCGCCGGCCGAAAGGGAGGGGTTCGAGACGATGCGCCAGAGGTCAGAGCGTCCCACACACGACCAGGTCAACCGCCGCGCATGCGCCTGTAGCGACTCTGCTCCACCCACGGGTCGTCCAAGGCCCGGATGCTCGGCTCTGCCCGTGGTCCGGCGTATGCAAAGCTCCACGGCCCCACCTGCGGGTTGTCACCGGCCCGTCTGCTCGTCCTTGCCGGGAGCCCGGCGCAGCTCCGGCTCCTCGGCCCCATCCGGGGTCCGCCGGCGCCCGGCCGTCTGGCTGGCGCTCATGTGTCTGCTCCTTGGTCCGGCGTTCCTGCCGCTCCTCCCAGGCGAACTCGCATCGACCGCGCACGCCGGCCGGCCCAAGAAGCTGTTCAAGATCGCCACCATTGCTCCGGAAGGCACCACCTGGATGAAGCTGATGCACGAGCTGGACGAGCGCGTGCGCGCGGAGACCGGCGGGCAGGTGGGTTTTCGCTTCTACGCGGGTGGATCGCAGGGCAGCGACCTGGACGTGCTGCGCAAGATCCGCACCGGCCAGATCCAGGGCGCGGGGCTGACCGGCGTGGGCCTGGGCGAGATCGAGCCCTCGCTGCGCATCATGGAGCTGCCCTTCATGTTCCGCTCGGTGGAAGAGGTCGAGCGGGCGCACGAGGTCCTCGATCCGATCTTCGAGCGCCGCGTGCGCGAGCGGGGCTTCGAGATCCTGGGGTGGGCCGAGGTGGGCTTTGTCTACCTCTTCAGCCAGGAACCGGTGCGCTCGGTCGAGGACGTGCGTCCGATGAAGATGTGGTTGTGGGAAGGCGATCCGCTGGCCCAGGCGCTGCTGGGCGCCTTTGACGTCTCACCGGTCCCGCTCAACGTCACCGATGTCCTGACCAGTCTCCAGACCGGCATCATCAACACGATCTACGCCACCCCCTACGGGTGCCTCTCGCTGCAGTGGTTCACGCGTCTGAGCTACATGACCGACGTGCCGATCACCCATGCCATGGGCGCCGTGGTGGTCGATCGCAAGGCTTTCGAGCGTCTGAGCCCGCAGGAACGCGACACGGTCGAGCGGATCGCCGCCGACATCTTCGGACGCCTGCAGGAGGCCACGCGCACGGAGAACGAGCAAGCGGCCGAGGTGATCCTGCAGCGCAACATCGAGCGCGTGGAGGTTTCTCCGGCGGCGGTGGCGGGCTTCGAGCAGACCGGCCGCCGGGTGTGGGATGATCTGGTAGGTGAGCTCTACGAGCGCAACCTGCTCGAGCGGCTGTTGGCAGCGCTCGAGCGGTCAGGCTCGTAGCCGGACCCGGGAAGAGACGCAATGGGCGATGACCCGAGCACCTTGACCCAGGTCTTCAATGCCGTTGCGCCGGCCGGGGTGTTCTACCCGCTCTTCGCCGCGCTCGTGGCGGTGGGCCTGGTCGTGCGCTGGTCGGCCCGCCGTTGGCTGGGTGCTGAACGCTGGGCGCGCGGCATCCGGCGGCTCGAGCTGCTGGCCCTGACGACGTTGCTTCTGGCCATGCTCCTCTTCGCCGTCCTGCAGATCGTGCTGCGCAACTTCTTCCAAACCGGTCTGGTCTGGATTGAACCCCTGCTGCGACATCTGGTGCTCTGGATCGGCTTCACCGCTGCAGTGGTGGCGACCGGTCGCCTGCGCCACATCCAGATGGACGTGGCTGCCTACGTGCTGCCCTTTCGCGCGCGCCTGGTCGTGCGTCGCGTAACGACGGCGGTGGCGGCGGTAATCTGCGCCGTGCTCGCGCGCGCGGCCTGGATCTACCTCGGGCAGGAGCAGGAGTTCGGCTCCACCGGCTTCCTCGACATTCCGATCTGGCTCCTGACCAGCGTCATCTTTCTCGGCTTTGCCCTCATGGCCAAGCGGTTTGCATCGCGTGCACTCTCCCCGACGGCCGAGCTGGCGCTGCTACTGCGCGAGGCGCAGGGGGAGGAGCTTCCGGACGAGGGACCCCCGGCGGGAGGTCCGCCGGACGAGGGACCCCCGGCGGGAGGTCCGCCGGACGAGGCGCCCCCTGCGGGAGGACCGGTGGACAGGGCGCCCCCGGCCGGAGGTTCGTCGGACGAGGCGCCCCCGGCGGGAGGACCGGTGGACAAGCCGCCCCCGGCGGGAGGACCGGTGGACGAGGCGCCCCCGGCGGGAGGACCGGTGGACAAGCCGCCCCCGGTGGGAGGACCGGTGGACGAGGCGCCCCCGGCCGGAGGTCGACCGAACCAGGGAGGCGCCGGTGAGCCCTAGGCTGCAGCCCCATCACCCGGTCGCCCTCGGGGTGCTATTGCCGGTCGCCGTGCTCGGATTGGGCGGGTGGCTCGAGTCCTGGCTCTGGTGGCTGATCGTCCCGCTGCTGGCTCTGGCGGGCACGCCGCTCTTCGCCGTCCTGGCCCTGACAGCCCTCTTAGCCTTCCACGCCGACTTCATCTCCTCGTCGGCCGTGGCCGCCGAGATGGTGCGCCTGGCCGGATCGCCCGTGCTGATCTCGATCCCGCTCTTCACCTTCGCCGGCTACATCGCGGCCGAGTCTGGCACGCCGCGGCGTCTGGTGCGCCTGACGCGGGCCGCCTTCGGCTGGTTCCCGGGCGGGCTGGCGATCGTGGCGATGGTCGCCTGCTCGGTCTTTACCGCCTTCACCGGCGCCAGCGGCGTGACGATCATCGCCATGGGCGGCTTGCTGATGCCGGCGCTGCTGAAAGAGCGCTATCCCGAGCGGTTCACGCTGGGACTCCTGACGACCAGCGGCAGCTTGGGGATCCTCTTCCCGCCCAGCCTGGCGCTCATCATCTATAGCTACGTCGCCACCACGACCGCCGGCGCCAATCTGGCCGATCCCCTGAGCGGCCCCACCGTCGACCGGCTCTTCCTGGCGGGGATCCTCCCGGGGATTCTGCTCATCCTGCTGCTCTCGATTCTGGCCTTCCGGTCCGGCCGCCACGCGGCGCGCACCACGGTGGCCTTCAGCGGGCGCGAGCTGCTGGGCGCGATCCGCGAGGCGGCCTGGGAGGTTCCGCTGCCCTTCGTGCTGCTGGGCGGCATCTACGGCGGGAAGCTGACGGTGACCGAGGCGGCCGCGGTGACGGCGCTCTACGTGCTCATCGTGGAGGTGTTCATCTACCGCGATCTGCCGCTGCGCAAGCTCCCGGCGGTGACGGCCGAGGCGATGACCCTGGTGGGAGGGATCCTGATCATCCTGGCCTCCGCCATGGGGCTGACCAATTTCCTGATCGATGCCCAGATCCCGATGGTGATCCTGGAGCAGATCGAGACCCTCATCCAGAGCCGGCTGGGATTCCTCCTGGCCCTCAACGTCTTTCTGCTGATCGTGGGCTGCTTGATGGACATCTTCTCGGCGCTGATCGTCGTTGTGCCGCTCATCATCCCCATCGCGCAGCGCTACGGAGTGGATCTCACCCATCTGGGGATCATCTTCCTGACGAATCTGGAGATCGGCTACTCGACCCCGCCGGTGGGAATGAACCTGTTCATCTCCTCGTTCCGGTTCAAGCAGCCCATCGTGCGCGTCTACGCCGCCTCGATCCCGTTTCTGCTGATCCTGCTGGCGGCCTTGCTGCTGGTGACCTATCTTCCCGACCTCAGCCTGGTGCTGGTGCGCTTGCTGGGTTGACGGGGACCCCGCTCGAGGAGGAGAAGCCCTGTGCGGGGGCGCCCGGTGGGTGGGCGTGCGGCGCGCGGTGCGTGGGCGTGCGGCGCGCGGTGCGTGGGCCTGCGGCGCGCCGGGGCGCGGGGCATTGACCACGGGCGCCGGAGGTGGCGGCGCACGGGGCGGGGCAGTACGGGGCGCGGGCGAAAGGAGGCGGCCGATGGCGATCCGGATCTACGTCACCGGCGGAACATTCGACAAGGAATACAACGAGCTGACCGGTCAGCTCTTCTTCAAGGACAGCCACGTCCGCGAGATGCTCAAACTGGGGCGCTGCAACCTCGATCTCGAGGTGCGCACCCTGATGATGATCGACTCGACCGAGATGAACGAGATCGACCGCGAGATCATCCGCAAGAGCTGCCAGGAATCGAGCGCCGACCGGATCGTCATCACCCACGGCACCGACACCATGGCCGCCACCGCCCGATACCTGGGGGAGACGGTCAAGGGCAAGACGGTCATCCTGACCGGCGCCATGATTCCCTACACGTTCGGATCCTCCGACGGACTCTTCAACCTGGGCAGTGCGCTCGCCTTCGCCCAGAGTCTGCCCGAGGGCGTCTACGTGGCGATGAACGGGCGTTACTTCAACTGCGATAACGTGCGGAAGAACCGCAAGACGGGGTTGTTCGAGGAGCTGGAGGAGACTGACGGGTAGAAGGGCGGCGTGCGACCGGCGCGGTCCGTTCGCTCAGCTCGGTCCCCGCCGGAAGCGCCGTCGTGCCCGTGCCCTCGCGTGCTCCCCGCCCCGGCCGCGCCGTCAAGCCCGCCCGGCCCCAGCGGCTGCGCTCGAGACGGCTCCCGCTCGCGGGCCAGCTTGCGGCCCAACCGCGACCCAGGGCTCCTTGACGCCGATCCCCTCGAGAGCGTAGCCTTGCAACCGAATGGCATCATTGTCGCCATGACACGAAGTGAGTGAATCGCCCGCCTGGACTGCTGCCTTTCGCCAGCGCTTCTGGTGCCACCGTTCCACGGGGCAGCGGCCCGCCACAGGAGGTGCACCATGCAAAGACCCCCCCGCCTTGTCTTCTTCGGCCTCATCCTGGCGTTGGGTTGGCTTGAAAGCCCGGTCTCCAGTGTTCAGGCCCAGGAGTTCACCAAGCATTTCATCGATGAAGCCCTCGTCTGGCCTTCCGGGGTCGACGTGGCCGACATCGATGGCGACTTCGACAACGACGTCGTGGCCACCAGCGCCGCCGACGGGCAGGTGCTGTGGTACGAGAACGACGGCAGCGAGGTCTTCACCGCCCACATTCTCGATGAGACACTCCTGGGCGCCCGCTCGTCGTACGGCGTCGATCTTGATCGCGACAACGACATGGACATCATCGCGACGGGCGGCGACGCCGAACTGGTGGTCTGGTATGAGAACGACGGCAGCCAGGGCTTCACGCGTCACAACGTGAACCTCACGGGCTTGCCGGGCGCCTGGGATGTCTGTGCCCGTGACTTCGACGGCGACCAGGACCTCGATCTCATCGCCACGGCGGCGACGGCCAGCTCGATCTGGTGGTACGAGAACGACGGCAACCAGAACTTCACCGGCCATGTGATCTGGGAGAACCTCGACGGTGCAGAAGGCCTGACCGTCATTGACTTGGACGACGACGACGACCTCGATGTCGTGGTTTCGGCGATCTTCGCCGACCGGGTGCTCTGGTTCGAGAACGACGGTGCACAGAATTTCAGCCTCCATCTGGTCGACCCATCGCTCAACGGGGCCAACGACGTCGATGTCGGCGATCTCGACGGCGATGATGACCTCGACATCGTGGCCACCGGCTCCCAGGCCCACCTGGTGGTCTGGTATGAGAACGACGGCGCGCAGGGGTTCACCCGCCATACGGTCGCCAGTCTGATGGGCGCCCGGGCGGTATGCATCGCACCCATCAATGACGATGCATGGCCCGATCTCGTTTCGGTGGGGCTGTCGAGCGACGACGTGATGTGGTACGAGAATCTGGGCACCGGCGTATTCGCGGCGCACATCATCGACACGTTCCTCGATCTGGCTTTTGGATTGTGCGTCGATGACTTGGACGGAGACACCGACTTCGATGTCCTGGCCACGGGCGGACTGGCCGACGATCTGGTCTGGTATGAAAGCGATCTGACCGATCCGTCCGCGGTGGAGCCGGGGGTGATCTCATGGGCGGTGACGGGCCGCCTGTCGGTCGCTCCCAATCCGGTGCGGCTGCAGGCCGCGGTGCACTTCGAACTGGCCGCTGCCACCGACATCGGTCTGTGTCTCTATGATGCCCACGGTAGGCTGGTGCGCAGTCTGGCAAACGGCGTGTGGCCGGCGGGGAGCCACCAGGTCGCCTGGAATCGCAAGGACCTCCTGGGCCACGAGGTTCCGCGGGGCATCTACTTCTGCCATCTGAGGGCTGGAGCTGCCACGGTGACGCGGCGGGTCGTCTGCGTGCGTTAGTACATTCACCGGCGCGGTTGGCGGTCGATTGCGAAGCGAGCGCTTCAATGCCCGGGGCTTAGGCCACGACTTCGGCCGACGACGTGCCGGCTGCTCCGATGTCCAGCGCTCCGGCCGTGCCCCGGAGCGCTGGTCAATGTGTCATCGGTCAGGCCGGCTTTCGTCGGCCCTGCACCCGTCAAACCGGCTTTCGTCGGGCCTGCACTCGTCAAACCGGCTTTCGTCGGCCCTGCACCCGTCAAACCGGCAGCCAGTAGCTCAACTTCACTAGAAATCGGTTCTCCGCCTCGTTGTCGAACAGCGGCGCCGTGTGGAAGTCGTTGCGGAACTCGTCTCCCGTGCTGTGCCACTGCCGCCGATCGAAGTCCTCCCGGGTGTGTGTCCAGACCAGGTAGAGCGTCGAGCCGGGACGATACTCCCAGCGAAACACGAGGTTCAGATTGACCGCCCCGTAGGCGAAGTCGCGGGCGGCGACGTCGAACCCCTCGTAGGGTCGCAGGTCGTAGCTGTCCGGGCGGGCCAGCTCGCGCGGGTTCGCGTAAGTGCCCAGGGTCAGGAAGGGCTGCAGGTAGAGCTCGAGCGATTTATCGCGATCGAAGAGCACGCTGCTGCGCAGGGTGAGGTCGTAGGTGTGCTGATCGAGCTCGGCGAACAGATAGCTCACATCGCCGATGCCGCCGCCGGGGTTCTCAAGGTTCGTCACCCACTGGGCATCGGCGTGACGCCGCTCGTAGCTGGCCGACAGTCGGTGCACCGTGCGGCTGCTCTGCACCCATCCCACACTGGCCTCGTACTCGACCGCGCGGCTGCCCTCGACGTCGCCGCTGAATTCGGTCGTCAGGACGTAGCCCAGGTCCTTGCGGTAGTCGCTTTCGACGCCGACCCAGGCGTTGTAGCGTTCCGGGAGCGTCATCAAGGGGCCGCGCGCGCTGCCGTCGGGCGTGAAGCGCGTGGCGTAGAGGTCCGTGTTGTCGGGCTGGTAGACGACGCCGCACCAAGCGTTCCAGCAACTGCGCGTCGTCACGCTCGAGTTTAGCTCCCAGATCTGCAGTAGGCCGTGCCCACGGTCGTAGGACCAGAGCGCGCGCGCGGGATCGCTGGAGTCGGCGAAGGTGCGGTCGGCATAGATCCAGCTCTGGTAGTAGCGCACATGGACGTTGCCGCTGGTGAGGAAGCTCTGTCCGTCGTCGTCGGCGTTGAAGACGCGCGTGACCCAGCCCTGTACGGCGAAGTGGTTCGGGTCGGTGATATAGCCGAGGTCGTTGATGTCGAGCTCATCGCTCTGGTGACGCGTGGTGAGCGCAAAGCGCCAGTCGCCGGAGGTCTTCTCGACCTCGAAGCGGGTGCCGGTGCCGTAGGTGGGATCGGGGTCGCTCGCGGAATCGGAGGCATCGCCGGGGGAAGCGTGGTAGTCGACGATGCTGCCCACGAATGACCCGGTCACTTGATACATCCGATCCCGGAAGTTGAGCTCGAAGTCACCGCCGGTCACGTAGCCGTTGCGGGTCATTTCATCGAAACTGTTCTTGTCGCGCATCACGGCGACCTGCATGACGTTCACGCTGTGCATGCCGCCGCCGAACTGCTTGCCGAAACGGCCGATCGAGTAGATCGCCTTCTGGGTGCCGTCGCGCAGGGGGTTGTGCGCCTTCCTTGGCTGGGCCTCGTCGGTGGCGGCCACCAGCACGGCGGTGGAGATGTCGCCGGCCACCTTGCCGGTCAGCTTTCCGGCGAACCGGATGCGGGAATTCTCGGTGCCGGTGCCGATGCGCCGCGAGTAGAAGACGGTGAAGTCCGGGTGCCAGAAGAACTGGGCGCCCTCGATGAAGAAGGGGCGCTTCTCCTCGTAGTAGGTCTCGTAAGGCGAGAGGTTGAGCAGGGAGGGGTCGGCCTCCACCTGCCCAAAATCGGGCTGGAAGGTCGCGTTGAGCGTCAGGTCGGCGGTGACGCCGTACTTGATGTCGGCGCCGAAGTTGCCCGCGCCGTCCCAGGATTCGTCCCCGAACCCGCTGGCGCTGACGTCCGACGGGTCGGTCAGGCCGCTCACCACGTAAGGCGTGATCTCGAGTTGCCGCGGCGGCCGGATGCCCTCGATGCCGGTGATGTGCCCCGAGCGGCTCATGAAGCCGTTCTGGTTCCGGTCCCAGTTCGACCAGGCGATGCGCTGACCGCGGCTGTGAACGTACTGAAACACGTTGCAGCCCCAGGTCATCGATTCCCCCCCACGGTAGCGGATCGAGGAGAAGGGGATACGGATCTCGGCGAACCAGCCCTCGTCGTTCACGTGCGTGTCGGCTTCCCAGACCGTGTTCCATGAGATGTCGTGATAGAGATCGCCGTAGTTGTAGTAGTCTTCCATCACGCCGCTCGGATTGATGCGGAAGTGATAGCCGGTGATCATGTCGTTGTAGGGACTGATGTAGACGCGGATGCGGTCCGAAGAGGTGATGTTGTCGCGGCGCGAAAGGCAGCTCGTCACCGGCTCGCCGTTGTGGCGATAGCAGGCGACGCCGAAGTAGATCGCATCGTCGTCGTAGAGGACCTTGAAGACGGTGTCCTCGCAGGGCTCCCCGCGCCGATCGGGCTCGAACTGGGTGAATCCTGTGGCGGCCGGCGCGTCGGTCCAGTCGGCCTCGTTCAGGTGGCCGTCGATCGCAATCGGTCCCTGTGCGATGCGATGCGCCCGAAGCGACGGCGGGCTGACCCGCCGCCCGTTGGCGCCCTCGGGATATCCCAGCCCGGTTCCCCGGGGATCAAACCCTTCCAATGCCTGAGTCGACGACAGGGTGAGTCCAAGGACCAGCGCACATGCCGATCCCATCAGGGTGCTACGTTCGATACGCACGGTACGATCTCCCACAGAGTGGCGGAACGGAGTCCGGCTGCTGGGGGGGCACTCACACAGACGCGTTGGCTAGCCCAGTTCCCGTCTCAAAACCCCTGATTTCGACGCGTCGTCGTGCCTGGGCACGCGGG
>CAZPGB010000014.1:0-109403 GCA_964585945.1 uncultured bacterium
ATGGGTTCGTTCTCAAGAGCAGAGGCGGGTCCGTTCTGGTTAGCGTTGAAGCTTTGCTCCCCCCGGCGGAGACGGACACGTATCAGCTTCGCTCTGCCAGACAGCGGGCGCACGTCACGAAGAGACCCCCGGCGGGGTTTCCATCGTGGGCCCACTGGACCTCCACGGGGCGATCAAAGCTCCGCTCGAGCGCCCGCGCTGCTTCGATCAGATCCGATGAACCGGCCGCGTCCCAGGGGACCATTGTCTCCATCGTTCCGCCGGGATGCGTCGCGTTGCGCGACACGCGGGCGGGGTCAATCGCGAGGCAACGATCGTGGCAGACCACGCCGTGCGCATCCCAGTTCAATGCCGGTACGCGCTGCACGAGCAGCGAAGGTGAGAACAGGCTGGGATCCCAGATTTCATCGAGCTGGCAGGAACGATCGGCCCGTAGCGCACAGATCTTGGCAAACCCGTGCAGAATCCCCGCCATGAGCTCCATGCCGAGCGTCGCCGTGGCGCGGGGCAAGCGGAGCTGTTCCCATTCCACCGCGGATTCAGGGTTCTCCGGCTCCAGCACCCAGGTGAGGTTCAGCGCACTGAGACCCTGATGGAAGTCGGGGCAGAGGTCCTGCTGGATGCCGCAGGCCTCGCGTTGGAAGACGGCGTCCACGCCCGCATCCTCGACCTCGCGGTACGTCCAGGATGTGCTTTCGTCGCAGGTTAGCTCCGCCCGGCTGGCGGCGTCGTGCAACTCGTGCAGGCGCCCGCGCAGATAGTCTCCGCCGATACACGCATGGAGGGTGGAGGAGCCGATGGCATAGCCTTCCGGAACGAGTATCCGCGGGAGACCGAGGCGGCGCACCATCGCCAGGCCGACAATCGGGTAACCGATTTCAGGCAGGTCCCGCAGTCCGATCCGATCGAGAGGGGTGAAGCACGATGTCCGCATCTGCATCGAGCAAGCCTCGCTACTTGGGCGTTCGGGCGCGTCGGTTTGAGGTCCGCAGCCTGCAGGCCTCCTTTCCAGAGTTAGGCAACATCCTGGGTGAAACCCCCCTCCGTCGCCACCCGGGGCTAGGGGGAAAACGTGATGGGGGATCCGCCCATCGCGTTCTGTCGGGCTCCGGCCCTGCCGCAGGCCGGGGATGTCCCCGCGACGGAGATGGAAGCGTCCCCATTGCGGCTCGACGCCGGGGATGTGACGCTGAACGCGCTGCGATGTCGACTGTGTCGACTGTGATGTCGACGCGTCGAACCGGCGGAGTCCGCCGTGGAAGGAGGTGAACCGGGCATGGCCACATCCTCACCGCGAACGTCTCGGGCCACAGAGCTCGAGGTGACCCCGGAGCAGCGCTTCATCCGCGCCTTCCATCTGGCGGCCGTCCAGGCTGGTGCGGTGGCGCGGCGGTTGCAGGGGGAAGTGCAACCCAGACGCAAGAACGGCCACGCTACGGAGACTGGGGCCGCGGTGACGGCAGTCGACCTGGCGGCTCAAGACGTGATCCTGCACGCGCTGCACGCGGTCCTGCCCAATGCGGCCGTCGATGCCGAGGAGGAGACCGACACGGTGGGCCTCTTCGCACCCACACAGGCGGGCCGGCCGCTTCTGGTGGTCGATCCGGTGGATGGTTCGCTGAACTACATCCGCGGTTCGGATGACTACGCCGTCATGGGCGCGCTGATCGGAGATGGGGAATACCGCTCAGCCCTGGTGCACTTCCCGGTGCACGAGTGCACGTACTGGGCGCGGTCGGGCGAGGGCTGCTATCGACAGGAACTGAGTCGGGACGCCGTCCCGGCGCACGTCGCGCGCGCGCCCAAATCCATTCTGGTCTCGCCCGGTGTGCCGAAGACCTGGCGGCAGACGCTCCATGAAGAAGGGTATGCGGTGGTGGAATCCCACTGCTCGGCCGTCGACGCGCTGGCTCCCGTGCTGGGACGCGCCGAGGCGGCGGTTGCGCACGGGCGGGTATCCCGGCGGCGAGCGATCGGCTATCTGATTGCCTCCGAGGCTGGAGGGACCGTGCGATTGGGGCGGCGCGTTTGGCGAGGCGAGGACCCTGATACCGTGGAAGACATCGCCGGAGCAGCGATCGTGGCGGTCTCATCGAGCAGCTCCGATCGCATCCATGAGCTGCTGCAACAGCACCATTCCCGCTGAATCGGTCGGCAAGGAGGCACGATGAATGCGCCGCAGCCCCGAAGTAGCATCGCCCCGACGGGCGTGAAGGGCCTCGACGAGATCCTCGAGGGCGGACTTCCGGCCGGGAGGTCGTACTTGGTCTTCGGCGAGCCGGGCACGGGCAAGAGCACGCTGGGATTCCAGTTCCTGTTGGAAGGCATCGCGCGCGGCGAGAAGGCGCTGTACGTGACCTTCTTGCAGACGCGATCCGAGCTCGCGGATGTGCTGAAGACGCATGGGTGGACGCTGAACGGCACGGATGTTCTGGAGCTCAAGGACATCGTGGAGCAGACCGCGGCGGCTGAGCAGACCCTGTTCAACGCGGCCGACGTCGAGCTGGTGGAAGCCTCCGAGACCATTCTGCAGGCCGTCGCCGAGCGTCGCCCCGACCGTTTGGTGCTGGACTCCGTCAGCGAGTTGTCCATGCTGGTGTCCTCGCCCCAGCAACTGCATCGCCAGCTTCTCAGAATCAAGACGGAGCTTGCGAACGAGGATTGCACCACGCTGTTCATCTCAGACGAGGCCACGGTGGGTCTTTCGGCCTCGTTTCAGGCGGTCGTCCACGGTGCCATTCACCTAGGAAGAGCACGGGCGTCTCGCGATCACGCGCCACGCTGGCTGCAAGTGCCCAAGATGCGTGGCGTGAAGGTCGCCGACGGCACCCACGACTTCGCCATTCGAACCGGGGGGCTCGAGGTCTATCCGCGTCTGCATCCCGAGCTGCCGCCGGATGCTTCGCGGTTCTCGCCGATATGTAGCGGTGTGGAAGGCCTCGATCGTATGCTGGGCGGAGGGCTGGAGGGGGGAACGACGTGCCTCATCTCCGGGACCACGGGATGCGGCAAGAGCACGCTGGCCAGCATCTATGTCCACGAAGCCGCGAAGACCGGCGATCACTCGTCCATCTTCTGTTTCGACGAGCACCCAAGTGTCTATATCCGCAGGTGCAAGAGTCTGAGCATTCCTTTGGATGAGTACATCGATCGGGGGCTGGTCACGCTGGAGCAGTTCAATGCGGCGAGTCCCTCGCCCGGGGAGATCGCCCACACCATTGCCGAGACGGTACGCCGGAAAGAGAGCCGGATCCTGGTCATCGACGGCTTGCCTGGATATCGCATCGCCGTGGAGTCGCAGGCCAGCCCGGCCAAGGAGATCCGGCGTCTCCTCCGCTACATGGCACATCAAGGGGTCACGGTCTTGTTGACCGAATCGGTGGGCCGGCTGGACATCGATCAGGGGTTGCACCAGGAGGGCAGCGGGCTGGCCGACGCGATCCTGTTGCTGCGGCATTTCGAGGCGCACGGCGAACGCCGGCGGTGTATCGCCGTGATGAAGAAGCGCTACGGTCCCCACGAGAACACGATTCGGGAGATCGAGCTGCAGAACGGCCGGATTCGGATCGGCGACCCAATCCGCGCCTTCTCCGGCCTATCGGGAGGCGTGCCCCTCTACCAAGGCACCGGCGGTCTCGTCAGCACGGGCAGTTCCCATGGCCGGCCGGGAGGCCTCGAGGAGCCCGGCCATGACTAGCCCACCTCGCGGAGGCGATGGGCCCGGAGCCCAAGCGGTGGTGCGGACGCCGGTGGGAAGGGACGCGTCTCTCGTCTGCAAATTCCTCCAGGCGGAGGGATTCGCCTGCAGGGAATGCCGGTCGATGTGCGAGCTCACCCATCTGGTCGCGCGGGGCGCGGGTCCGGTCGTGGTGGCGGCGGAAGCTCTCGCGCACCAGGAGACCGAGGACCTGATCCGAGAGCTGGAGGCGCAGCCGGACTGGTCGGACGTTCCGCTGATCGTGTTCGAGTCGACCCTTGGGCCCAACAGCCGGGTGAGCGCTTTGGCCAGGCAGCGCAATGCGACGGTCCTGCGCCGACCGGTGGACGTGCAGACGTTCCTGGGAGTCATGCGGGCGGCGATGGAATCCCGCCGACGGCAGATCCAGGTGCGCGAGTTGCTGGGACACCAAGAAAGACTGCACCGTAGAGCGGCTCGTCGCGCCCGGCAACTCCAGCAGCTCACCATGAAGGTCGCCCGCGCGGAACAGGATGAGCGCGCTCGCATCGCCAGGGTGTTGCACGACGAATTGCAGCAGCTTCTGGTCGCGGCGCGCATGCGGCTTTCTTCTCTCGGGAACCAGGAGAGTGCGCGCGCCGACGAGACATGGATGCAGGAAACGCGCGCGAGCGTGGATGAGCTTCTGCAAGAAGCTATTCGGGCGGCACGCCGTCTCACCCTGGACTTGAACCCGCCCATTCTCCAGCACGGGGATCTGGGTGCCGCGCTGGAGTGGCTAGCCCGCGAAACAGGACGCCGGCACGGTCTCCAGGTCGTGGTGCAATCGGATCCGCACGCGACCGAAGTGGCCCCCCCGATTCGGGAGTTTCTCTACGAGGCCGCGCGAGAGCTCCTCTTCAACGTGGTGAAGCACGCGGGCGTGAAGGATGGCGTCACGGTGAGACTCCTGGCCCAGAAGAACCGCGTGATCCTCCTCGTCGAGGACAAGGGTGCCGGCTTCGACCCAGCGATCCTGCAGAACTGCGGGCAAGACCCCCGCGGATACGGACTGCTGAGCATCCGCGAAAGGGCGGAACTGCTGGGCGGGCACCTCCACATCGAGAGCGAGGCCGGTCAGGGATGCACCAGCAAGATCTGCCTGCCGCGGAGCCCAGAGAAGGAGCGCCGCCCGGCATCCGGGCCGGAGGGCCGAATCTCGGACCAAGGGGAGCATGAGGAGCAGGCCGTTGAGACGCCTCCCATTCGGGTGCTGGTCGTCGATGATCACCGCGTGGTGCGCCGCGGCATCGTGTCGATGCTGTCACAGGAGGAGGACATCGGGGTCGTAGGACAGGCCGCCAGTGGTGAGGAAGCCATCGCCCGGTTCCGCGAGCTGCGCCCGGATGTGGTGCTCATGGATGTCTCCATGCCGGGAATGAACGGCATCGAGGCCACCCAGAAGATCGTGGCCGAGTTCCCAGGCGCGATCGTCTTCGGCCTATCGATGTTCGAGATGGACGAGATTGCCGAGCGGATGCTGGATGCGGGAGCACGGGGCTACCTGGTCAAGAGCGGGTCGGTCCAAAGGCTGCTGGAGCAAGTGCGCACACATGGTAGGACATCCAGGCCGGGTGTGCCCTTTCGGCGCGAAGAGCATTGAGCGCGACGATGTCACCGCACCGTCCGGTGACCCGCCCGTCGTATGCAGGCGTGCAGGTCCTCCACATTGCCGTCCTTGTGCACGTACGCCAGCGCCCCGGCTCTCATCATCGCCTCGGCGACTTCCTTCTCCTCTCGCAAGGAGAGGCCGACGATGCGGATGTCGGGATAGCGCTCCCTGATTCTCTGTGTCGCCTCGATGCCGTCCATCACCGGCATGTGCACGTCCATCAGGACCACATCGGGCTTGAGCGCAGCACAGCTTTGCAGCGCCTGCTGGCCGTTGGATGCTTCGCCGACGACGAGGAAACCGGGCTGCTGTTCCAGCATCTCCACCAGGGCCTCTCGGACGATGGCATGGTCATCGACCACCAAGAGCCGGACAGGGTCTGAAGGCTGCGGCAGTTCATCTCGCGTGCCCTCCCGATCCTGATGGGTTTCCCGGGCCGGGTGCGGCCGACTGGCCGCCGACGCCTCACCGGCCGGCACCCGGATGCAGAACCGCGTGCCATCGGTCACGGAGCTGCTCACCTCCATCTGGCCGTTTATCGACTCAAGCCTCTCGCGGATCCGGAACAGACCGAAACCGCGCGTGTTCTCGGCCAACGAGTCGAGGTGCTCCACGTCGAAGCCCGCTCCCCGATCCGCGACCACGAGCTCGAGCGAATCTCCGGTAGAGCCGAGCCGTACTTCGGCCGCCCGAACTCCAGCGTGCTTCACGACATTGAAGAGCAGCTCACGGGCGGCCAGGTATAGAAACCCCTTCAGGGCGTCGGACGTGGCCGGAGGGTCCGGGGGAAGCACAACGGTGACATCCAGCGCGTGGCGCTCGCCGAACCAACGGCCGAGCCAGTCCAGAATGTCGTTGAGGGATCCCCTGCGGAGCACGGTCGGGCTCAGATCCGTGGTCAGATCGCGGGTCGCGCGGATGGACTCCTGAAGGAGGTCGTCGAGCTCCCGAAGGTCCTCGTGGGCGGGCTCCGCGAGCGATGCGCGAATGGGAAGAAGGCGCATACGCGCGGCGACCAGTAGCTGCTGCAAGTGGTCGTGGAGCATGCCGGCCAGACGCATGCGCTCGCGCTGCTCCGCATCGGTGAGCCGGGTGGCCAGGTCCCGCAAGCGGCGCGCCCTGCGCTCGGCCACGGCCGTCCGCTGCGCCACCCGCTGTTCGAGCTCGGCGGTCAGCTTCTGGAGAGCCTCGTGCATCCGCTTGCGCTCGGTGATCTCGTGGGCCACGACGTTGACGGCGATCACCTGCCCGTCTTCGTCGGTGAGCGGTAGCCAATGCTCCACCCACGTGCGCTCCTCACCGGGGTGGGCGGGCGTGGTTCCGGTCACTTCCTGGTTCAGAATGGGTCGGCCGGTGTGCAGGATGCGCTCCATCATCGCCGCAGCGGAATCAGCCAGATCCGGCACCACCTCCCGACACGTGCGACCGATGTGATCGTCGGGGGGCACACCGTTGATCTGTGCCATGTGCTCATTGATGCGCAGGTAGCGCAGCTTCGTATCCATGACGCAGAGCCCCACCGGCGCCGAGTCGTAGATGGCCTCGATCTCCAGGAGCTGCTGTTGCACGAGGGCCTGACTGCGTCGCAGGGACTCCTCGCCCAGTCTGCGCTGGGTGATGTCGGTATTGGTGCCGATGATCCGCACCGGTCGTCCCTGCAGATCGCGGATCACACGTCCCTGGGTAGCCATCCAGCGGACCGCGCCGTCCGGTCGGACACAGCGGTACTCCCATGCGATGCGCGACCGCGCCGAGGTCGTCCACTCCTGGGCGAGGGACTTGAGGCGATGAGCGTCGTCCCGATGCACGTATTGGGTCCAAGCCTCCAAAGAACCCTCGAAGCTACCGGCGGGGATTTCAAAGAGCTTCTCCATTTCGGGGGTCCAGTGGATCCTGCCCGTCACGAGGTCCCAATCGAAGACACCCACCCCTCCGGCGCGCTGAGCTAGAGCCAGGCGCTCTCGGCTTTCCTGCAGCTCCCTTTCGATGATCTTTCGTCCCGTGATGTCCCACACGAGGCCCAGAAGTCTCGGACCCTGATGCGTCGGGCGCATTCGAGCCTGGGCGCGGATCCATCGGGTCGCGCCGTCGGGATGGCGAATGGGGAATTCCGACTGATAGGCGTCGCCCTTCTCCACCGCGTGGCGCAACTGCTTCGCTACACGCCGCCTGTGGGTGAGGCTGATGCGCCTCAGGGCGCGCTGCATGTCCAGCGTCTCGTGGGCGGGCCAGCCGAACATCGCCAGCGCCTCTGCGGTGGCCTGGATGGCGCCGGTCTTCGGGTCGAGGCACCAGAGTCCAGCCCCGGCGCCGGCGACCGCCAGAGCGAGAAGCTCCTCACTCAGATCCGTCGTGGGAAACCCACCGGCAGTGGCCGACCTCAGTCCATCCGCCCGCGGCTTCTCACGCCCGGGATCACTATGGGCCCGTGGGTCGTTCATCCGTCACTTCCTGCGCATACCGTCGGCGAGAGCGGTCGTCCGGGCGCTCGGGTGGGTGGCGTCAAGCCTCGCGACTTGGCCCACGTAGTAGACCACATCGGGGTGTCCGGCGCCACCGCGATGTCTCCGGGCGTCGCCGTCATGAGCGCCACAGCCCTTTCGTAACTTGCACCACCAGAAGCGGAACGGCGCTGAATCCCAGAATCAGACGCCACCCGAGAAACGTTGGCGGGGCGAGCTTCAGGACCGAGGCGAGGGGCTCGAGCAGGATAGCCGCCAAGAGAAGGCCGAGACTGATCAGGATCGCGATCCAGACATAGGGGTTTCGCGTGACCTCGTTCACAAACAGGCCCGAAGCACGGTCGCGCATGTTCAAGACGTGCCAGGTGCGTGCAAAGGCCAGCGTGAGGAAGGCGGTCGCGACGGCCGACTCCTGGCTCATGTCGTACCGATCGAGCGCCAGCCAGAACGCGGCCAGGACCGAGGCACTGATCAGCAGGCCGTAACCCAGGATTCCCAGCCAGTGTTGGGAGGTGATGATGGGCTCGTCACGGTCCCGCGGAGGACGGTTCATCACACCCGGCTGACCCTTTCCCAATCCCAGCGCCAGCGCGGGGAAGACGTCGCTGATGACGTTCAGGTAGAGGATCTGTAGGGGCAGCAGCGGGAGGGGCGCTCCCGCCAGCATGGCGAAGGCCACGATCATGATCTCACCGACGTTGCCGGAGAGCAGGTAAATGACGAACCGGCGGATGTTGTTGAAGATCGTCCGGCCGTGCTCCACCGCGGCGGAGATCGTGCGGAAGGAGTCGTCGCGCAACACGACGTCGGCGGCTTCGCGGGCCACCTGGGTGCCGCGGCGTCCCATGGCCACGCCGATGTCCGCCTTCTGCAGGGCAGGGGCGTCGTTGACGCCGTCGCCCGTCATCGCCACGATCGAGCCGCTCTCCTGGAATAGCGACACCAGATCCAGCTTCTGCTCGGGTGAAATGCGCGCGAAGACCGCCGTGTCGAGAAGCTCTCGTGCCTGACGTCGGTCGAGCTTCTCGGGCGGCTGAAGCTCTTCACCTTGAACCACCGAAGCGTCCTCATCCTCGATCAAGCCCAAGCGAAGCGCGATGTTGCGAGCGGTCATCGCCTGGTCGCCCGTGACCATGATCACCCGGATGCCCGCGCCGCGAAGCCGCGCGATGACCTCTTCGATGCCCCGTCGCGGCGGGTCCAGGAACCCGACCAATCCGACGAGTGTGAGGTCCTCGAACGGCTCGACCGATTCTTGTTTCGAGCGCTTCTCCGCCATGGCCAGCATGCGCAGGCCCTGAGCGGCGGTCTCCTCCGTCGCCGTCAACCATGAACGGCGCTCGGAATCCGATAGCTTGCGTTCCTCCCCGTCGGGGGTGCGCATGCCACGGCACGCATCCAGAACGGCCTCCGGCGCGCCCTTGACGGCCACCCGCAGGCCCGATCGGTTTCGGTGGAAGGTGGCCATCATCTTCACGTCCGGGTCGAAGGGCCGTTCGTCGACGCGTGGGTTTTCCTCGAGCAGATCGTCCCGGCTCAGGCCCGCCCAATCCGCCGCCTTGAGCAGGGCCACCTCTTCCGGGTCGCCTTCCTCGCGTTCGTCATCCATCGAGGCGTTGTTGCACAAGCAGCCGATCTCCAGGACGGTGGCCAGAAGACGATGGTCCGACGCGTCGACGGATTGCCCCTCCTGCTGGAACGTCGCTTCTTCGTCCGAGCGATCGATCCGGATCTGTTGAGCGTCTTCGCCGGCAGAGGAGAGGAAGAGCAGCCGTGAGACCTCCATGCGATTTTCCGTCAGCGTTCCGGTCTTGTCGGTGCAGATGGTGTTGGTCGATCCCAGGGTTTCAACCGCCGAGAGTCGGTTGACCACCGCCTGATGGGCCGCCATGCGCCACATCCCGCGCGCCAGCGCGATGGTGGCCACGATCGGCAGGCCCTCGGGGATCGCCGCCACGGCCAGTGCGATCGCCGTCTCGATAATCAGCAGGGTGTCTCGGTGGTGCAGGAGACCGACCACGATGACCGCGGCGGCGATGCCCAACGTGACCCATATCAGCTTGCGACCCAGGTCGTTGAGCCGCTGTTCGAGCGGGGTCTCCTCGGGCTCGGCCTCTGCCACCAGGGCCGAGATGCGGCCCAGTTCCGTGGCCATTCCCGTGGCGACGACGATCCCTTTGGCCGAGCCCTGCAAGACCGAAGTGCCTTTGTAGGCCATGTTTCGTTTGTCCGCCACGGCCGCTTCCGCGTCTACGGCTGCGTCTTGCTTGTCGACGGCGGCCGATTCGCCCGTGAGGGCCGATTCATCGGTCTGGAGCCGGCGGGTCTCGAGCAGACGGATGTCGGCCGCGACCACGTCGCCGCTCTGCAGCACGACCAGGTCACCCGGTACCAGTCGATGCGAGGCAACGCGGCGCTCGCGTCCGTCGCGCACCACCGTGGAGCGGGTTTGGCCGAGCTTCTGCAACGCTTCCATGGAACGGACGGCGCGCAGTTCTGTGAAGAAGCCGATCAGCACGTTGATCAGGAGGGCGACAAGAATGGAAGCGCCTTCGAGCCATTGCCCGAAAATGAAGGAGAGGCCCCCCGCGGCCGCCAGCAGCAAGACGATCAGATTCTTCATCTGATCCACGAAGATACTCACGGTGCTCCTCTGTCGACGGCGTTGGATGCGGTTTGGTCCGTGTCGCCGTCTCCTGCGGCGCACCTGTCCTGCGTCCAGGCCTTGATCGGCAGAGCCGTCCAGGGCGTCGAGAACCTCCTCGCCCGTCATGCTCCAGGGCGAGTCGACGGGCAGGTCCTCATGCGGGCGGGACGAATGGCTGGGATCTGGAGTGGATTCGATCTGTGATCCTCCGTTCATCCGTGCCTCGAGTTGCGGAAAGCCGAAGCTGTTCCGGGAGCTGCGGTGTGGTCGCAGACCCGATGTGCCCACCCCCTGCGTCCGAATGCGGCACCATTCTCAACCAGGGAGCGGAGCCGGCCCACCGGCGCATGCACCAATGCCCAGTCAGGGATGTCCCCCGACCTTCCCAGGGCGCAACCCGAATCTGCGGTGCCGTGAGAAGGAGAATGGAAGGGCGCCACGGCCTGGGGGCTCACCCCCAGGCCGGATGGTGGAGACACCCAGGCTACGCAAGCAATCGACCGGGTAGGTATGAGATCGGGTTTGATTCATTCTGACAGCACTTCACCGGGCCAGCGTGTGGCCGAAGCCGCTGGGCCGGTGAAGGGAGGAAGGCGTCCTCCAAGTGCAGTCCAAACCTGGGTGAAGCAGAGATGGAGGCGAGACGGCAATGACGAGGATGCACAACGCACCGAGCAAGGACGAGTTTCAAGCGCTCTTTCAGGACCGAGGTTGGCCGCGCCTCTCGGTTTACACCCCAACGGGCCGCACGTCGGCGGAAGCCGAAGAGAGCCGCATCCGGTTCAAGAACCAGATCCAGGAAGCGGCCGGACGGCTGCTGGCCGGGGGCCTGCGCATATCGGAGGTGCAGTCATTCCTGGCACCCGTGCGCACGACGATGGAGGATGCGCTCTTCTGGCAGCACCAGACCGAGGCGCTCTGCATGTTCCTTTCCCCGAACGCGCTCCGGTACTATCGATTGCCCTACCGCGTGCCCGAGGTCGTCGTTGTTTCCGGCCGCTTCCATATCAAGCCCTTGATCCCCGTCTTGAAGGACGCGGAGCGCTTCTTCCTCCTGGCCGTTGGGCTCCGCAACGTGCGCCTTTACGAAGGCACGTCGTTTGAGCTCCGTCCGTTGCCGCTGAACGACGACCTGCCGGCGGGTGTCGAGGAGCTTCAGCCGCGCGAGGATACCGAAACCGCTCTCCAGCTCCACACGACGAAGGGCCAAGGGGCTGGCGGTATCTTCCACGGGCACGGCGAGACCAAGGACGCCGCCCGTCAGAAGGAGCGCATCCTGCGGTACTTCCAGATGGTGGACCAAGCGGTGTCCAAGAAGGTGGCCGGGCGACAGGAGCCACTCATCCTGGCGGGCATCGAGTATCTCTTACCGATCTACGAGCAGGCCAACAGCTATCCCCGCATTCACAAACACGGGATTCGAGTGAACGCGGACTCCATAAATGAACAAGAGTTGCATCGTCGCGCCCTTGAGATCATGAAACCCATGCGCAGACAGAGGCACCAGGCACGCATCGAACAGTATCAGCAGATGCGGCTTCGCAAGCGCACGACCTCCAAGCTGGAGGAGGTGCTGCAGGCTGCGTCCGCCGGGCGCATCGAGACGCTCTGGGCCCGAGCGGACGAATACTGCTGGGGACGCTACGATCCCGAGACCGGTCGCTTGGATACGCACCGGCAGCCCCAGCCTCGTGACGAGGATCTGATCGACGCGGCCACAGCCGAAGCCCTGCGGACAGGCGCCGAAGTGGTGTTGTCGACCAGGGAGCGGATGCCGGCCGAAGCGACCGTCGCCGCCGTTCTGCGGTATTGAGACTGCCGCGGAAGCGCGACGGGGGTCGGCCGGGCCACCGCCCGCGGTTTCACGACGGGACGCAGGGGGTAGATTGGGCTTTGGAGAGAACAAGGGAGGTTATGAATGTCAGTCGCGAAGATTATCGAGATCACATCCGAGTCGTCCAAGGGGTTTGAGGACGCCGTCCAGCAGGGCGTGAAGAGGGCCGCCGAGACGGTCAACAATGTTCAGGCTGCATGGGTCAAGGATCAGGAATGCTTCGTCAAGGACGGCAAGATCACCGGCTACCGGGTGAATCTGAAGGTCACCTTCATTCTCGAATAGGACGGCAAGGCGCACGCCGGTGGACGAGCGGCCGGGGTCGCAGGGCTCCGGCCGCTTGTTGTAGGCCAAGGCCGCTTGCAGTAGGCCAACCGAGCGGCGGAGCGTCACTCCATGGGTGGGGACTGAGGGCGGGATATCCCGCTCAGGTAAGTGGCCAGCTCATCGACGTGCCGTGGATTGCCGACAATGTGAAAGACCTGATCCGACACGTGAACATCGGCCACGATCGCCCGTTCGACGTCCTGCGGCGGCGACTTCTTGATGATGTCCACCTGCTTCGCCTCGAGATTCTCTTCCTCCAGGGTGGCCAGCATCTCCTCGTTGACCGGCAGTCCATCCCCGTCAACGATGTCATACCCGGCTGTGCGCACCGTGTCCATCAACTCAGCAAACTGCATCCTTCCTCCTCAACGTGTTCCGCCTCAACGTGCGGTCGCGGCGGTCGTGTCGGGGACCAGACGCTCGAGAGAGCGCTGCAGCGTCTCGAGGGCGCCCGCCGCGCGGTCGAACTCTCCGTCGCCGACCGCCGCCAGGTAGTTGTCGAATGCCTGACTGGCCTGCCGGGCGATGCGGGCTACCTGCGTCGCCGGGGCTGCGGCCGGGCCTGGCGCGCGGGCGGCGACGTCGGCCTCATCCCCCAAGAGACCGGCCAGGGCCTCGTCGAAGGATTCGGCATAGCTCATGTTGTCCCCGTGCATGATGACCACCAACCGCAACTCAGGGTATGCGGCGGTATCGGCCTGGAGATAGATGGGCTCGACATAGACCAATGTCTCACCGATCGGAATCGCGAGCACATTGCCGCGGATCACGTTGGAGCCCCTCTGGTCCCAGAGCGTGAGCTGTCCTGAGAGGTGCGGGTCCTGGTCGATCTTGGTCTCCACCTGCTGCGGACCGATGACGCGTCTCTCCTTCGGGAACTTGTAGGCCAGCAGGCGGCCGTAATCCTCACCGTCGCACATGCCCGCGATCCAGCCGATCAGCACCTGACGGTTCTTAGGTGTAAACGGAAGCATGAGGACGAAGTCGGGCTTGTCGACGTCCGGCAGCTCCCAGATCACGTAGTAGGGCTCCACGGGTTGCACCGCGCCATGGTACTTCTCCGTGGCCCGGATCCACAGGTCCTCCTGATTGTAGAAGACGGTCGGATCAGTCATATGGTACTTGGCGTAGACGAGACCTTGGACCCGGAGGAGGTCGACCGGATAGCGCACATGAGTCCGCAGCTCACCAGGCATCTCGGACTCCTGCTTGAAGAGGCCCGGAAAGATGCGCTCCCACACGCGAATCAAGGGATCCTGGGGCTCGAAGACATACAGATCAACCGTTCCCTGATAGGCGTCGACAACCGCCTTGACGGCATTGCGCATGTAGTTGATCCCGCGCAGGTGTCTTCCGGTGGAGGTCTGCAGACTGCGAGTGCCTGCAGAATTGCGGTACTCGATGAACTCGCTGGCCGAGAAGGGCTCACTGTACGGATAGTAGCTCGAGGTGGTGTAGGCATCGAGAATCCAGTACAGCCGCCCATCGACCAGAACGATGTAGGGATCGGCGTCGAATTGCAGAAACGGCGCCAGCTTGTTCACCCGCTGGCGGATCTGGCGGTGGAATTGAATGCGGCTTTCGGAACGGGGGTAACCGGAGAGAAGAAAGCGGGTGCCATCGAATTTCCAGCCGAAGAGAACCTTGCGCCAGAAACTCGAGATCGGCACGCCCCCGTCGCCCTCGTAGCGCGCATAGATATTCTCTTCACCGCTGGGATAGTCGAACTCCGTCTCAGCGCTGTTGACGACCACATGGGTGCGGGTGAGCTCGCCGTAGTAGATCTCGGGGCGCTTGACCTCGAGCTCGGGAAGGCGGCTGACCGGCGGAATGTCCTTGATGAGCAGGTTGGGGAGGCCTTCTTCGGTGAACTCGTGCACGGGCGCCAGGGTGAGACCGTAGCCGTGGGTGTACTTGAACCGCCGGTTCACGAAAGTCTGGCTCTGCTCAGGGAGATTGGCCAGTTCCATTTCCCGGGCAGAGACCATCACCTGCCGGTACTGGGACGCGATATCATAGCGATCGATGTCGACGTCCGCGAACTCATAGTAGAGGCGGATCTCTTGAAACTGCTTGTAGACGGCGTCCAGGGCCCGCCAATCCCACAAGCGGATGTTACGGAAGATGGCCGGATACTCCTCCACGGTTTCCCGACTGAAGGCCGACACCGCCGGGAACTCCTGTTCCTCGACGGCATCGAGGCCGAATGCCTTGCGGGTGAAGGCGATGTTGTGAGCGATGTAGGGGCGCTCCAGCGTGATCTCGTTCGGCTCGACTCGCAGCCACTGGATAAGACTGGGGACAATGGTAAGCGCGACGAACCAGAGAACCAGAGTGCCGACTCCGATGACGCCGAGAAGCGGGGCCGCGGCATGGCTCGGCGCTTGGCGCATATGTCCCACGCGCGTGACCAGCGTCTGCAAACGGTCGCGCACCGGCGGCAACAGGACCGCCAGGCCGGCCACGAGCGTGAGGGCGGCGATGATCGCATAGGCCGGAAGACGGACATGCACGTCGGTCCAACCGGGACCCGCCACCGCGCCCCACTTGGAGTAGAGCAAGTGATAACGGGCCAGGAACTTGTCAAAGGCCAAGGCGAGCAGGAACAATCCTGCGCTGGCATAGAGCGTTCGGTAGGGGTGGGATCTGGGGTCCTCCGCCTCGACGGGTTTCGCGATGTCCAGCGTTTCGTCCCGTACCCGGATGAACAGGCCGACGGCGTTGCCCAGCAGAGCGGCGAAGGCAAGAAGCGCGACGAGCGTGTAGATGGCGTCATAGAAGGGGAGCGTGAAGAGGTAGAAGCCCGCGTCGCGGCCCAGAATGGGCTCGCGGACTCCAGCGGGAACGCGCTCCAGGTAGCGCAGAACGGTTTCCCAGTGCGACAGGCCCCATGAAAGACCGATGGAGGCGCCGACAAGCACGGTTCCCACGCGAACGCTCCGCCGGCGGTTCTTCAGTGAGAGCGTGAGAAGATAGGCGGCCCCACCGCCCAGCAGCAGCCCGCCGACACCCAGGAGGGCCTTGGCCAGGATCTCGGTCCAGATGCGGTCGCCGTAGCCCAGCGAATGAAACCAGAGCACCTCTCCCCAGAGGTCCATGATCGAGAAGAGCAGGACCGTCGCGCCCGCCAGAACGGCGCCGCCGATCCATCGACCTCGCCTACGGTGCCGGGCTCCCTGGAACAGCAACCAGCCTGACGCGGCCAGAAGCAGGATCAGCACAGCCACATACATGGTGCAGTCCTTTCCGTTCGTCGCACCTCGCTCAATGCTCGGGGGGAGGCTTCCCGGCCGGGGACGGAAGTCCGGCCAGAACCCATTTCCAGGCCTCGTCGGCCTGCTCGAGCGTGAAGTGGCGGGCTTGGGCGCCGGCAAACGGCTGGATGAAACGAGACAATCCGGTCTTCCAGTCTGGGTGACTCACGATCGCCAGGCGATCCACATCGCGGGAGTGCTTGAATTCGAACTTCAAGTCCTCCCACAGGGCCGCGGCGGACCACCCGGCAAAATCGTGCAATTCCACCAGAATCCGAATAGCTCCGTGTTGCCGGATCTGCTCCTCGGCCACGGATGCAAAGCGCTCGAGATCCTCCTGCTCCAGTTTGCCGGAGACATGGATCTTGAGAATGCGGCCATCGGCCATGGGGCTGGCTTCCAGACTCATTTCTCCTCCCTCTAATCCAGATGGCCTGGGGACGGTCCCGACTCCTTGCCCGGCGCGGTTCCCACGGAGGTGCGCTCAGGGGCCATGACGGCGCGTTTCGGATCCGGCTCCGGCAGCATCCCCAGCTCGGCGAGGCGCAGGTCGATCCACTCCGCCGCGGCCTCGGGCGTCAGGAATTCGCTTTCCACCCGCACCTCTGGATCGAGGGGGGGCTCATAGGGAGCATTGGCGCCCGGAAGGTCCGTGATCTCGCCCCTATCGGCTCGACTCCACAGACCCTTCGGGTCGCGCCGGCGGCAGATATCAGGCTCGCAGGCCACGTAGACTTCGGCGAAGCGGCGGATGCGAGTCCGGGCGACCTCGCGATACCGGCGGAGCGGCGCGGTCGCCGCGATGATCACACTGACGCCGTGTAGGGTGCAGAGCACCGCCAGCTCGGCGAGCTCCGCGTAGAACAAGTCCCTGCCTTCGCGGGAGTACCCTGCCTGGGGCGCCAGCTTCTTGCGCAGGCTGTCCGAATCCAGCAGGGGCGCGCGGATCCCTCGGCTCGCCAACCGCTCTTGCAGGCGTTTGGCGATGGTCGTCTTCCCCGATGCGGGTAGTCCGGTGAGCCAGACCGCCATGCCGGTGCCGCAGCCGGTGTTCATGATGCCCCCTCCAGGTACGCCTCCGGATGGGCGTAGTCGTATTCCTCGGAGGCGAGCACGTTCTGAGCGAACGTGATCAGGGTCGTCCGCAGCGCGTCGGGGATGTCCGGATACCACTGCGGACTGGCCAGAACCAGGGCCCGCCAGGCGAGCCAGGGTTGCACCAGGCGCGCGATCTCCAGGTCGGGACGCAGCTCGAGATATCGGGCCCAGAAGTGGTCGTGCATCTCATCGAAGGGAGTGGCCAGCGCGCTCGTGCCGGTCTGCTGCAGTCCGAAGAAGATGTAATTCATGGCCATGGAGCTGACGTCATCGGCGGCTTCCCCCCAACGGCCGCGGCTTCGGTCCAGGACGGTGAGGTTGTTCTGCTTGTCGAAGAGCACGTTGAACGGGTGGAAGTCCCCATGGACCTGACAGAGACGGTGGTAGCGCGGCTTGAGCCGCCAGCGCCATCGATTGGCCTGCTCCTCGATGGCGATCAACTGCTCTGGTTCCACGAAGGAGGCGTCGGTTGGGTAGCTCTCGGTCAATCCCATGATGCCCTCACCGTGTCCTACCAGGTCACGCAGGCGCCTCCGCCAGAGATACGGATCGTAGTGCTGCTGCAAGTGGATGTGGGCGAGGTAGCCTGCGAGGATCTCGATCCGGTGCAGCTCCTCGGGACCTTTGTGGCCCTCATCGCGGACACGCTTCAGGTCATCCGCGTAGCGCTCGCCGTTGCGGAATTCGGTCACGAGCACAGCCTCATCACCGTCCGCGATGGACTGCAGGTTTCCCCCACAGGTGTGCAGCAGCAGGTCGATGGCCGGAACGTGGTTGGGCAAGTCATTGAACGTGCGGTAGTCCAGCCACAATGCGGCCAGGCGGTCGTCGCTGCGCTCCCGCCCGAAGGCGTTGCGCTTGACGCGGCGGAAAACGAAGCGCTTGCGTTCGCGGCCGCTGGTGAAGTCGACCAGGACGGGACTTCCATAGCCGAACTGTTTGAGCGCGTCATCGCCGGTGGCTGCGCCGCCGATCTGTCGAATGTCGTTGATCCTCACTCCCGTGCCGTGTTGTTCCCGTAAGTACGCCCTGACGGCCTCGACACCGATGCCGCGCAGTCCGACTGCGTCCTTGGGACCGAGGGTCTCTTCGCTCTGTGGGCATAGGTTGCCCTGCGTTTGGGTCATCTCGTCCATCAGGTCACCTGCTTCGTGCTCAGATCTCAGATCCAAGCCCGGATCCGTCACCTGCTTCGTGCTCAGATCCAAGTCGGCCGGCCGTTCAGTCGGCCGTTCAATATGCTCCACGCGGGGGACGTCCCACGCCCCAGGACGGTAGACATGCAAGAAGCAGGGGGGAATGGGGAGAGTCCAGACGTTGAGGCCCGGTGGCCATCGAGGCCCGGGTGGGGGGATTCCCCAGAGCCGCTTGCCCAGAGACCAGAGGGTTGTTTCCGTGCCGCGGTTCGGGATAGTCCCCACGTCGTTGCCGTAGGTTGTCCCAGGCAAGCACAACGGCTGTTACCCATTGGGCCGACGAGGCGCCTTTCATAGGCTGACCAGGAGAGACGTTGTAGGAGGAGACTCGCAGCGGAACGGTTCGCGCGAGGCTCCTGAATCCGGGGTGTTCACCACCCGGGAGAGGCAGCCACAAGAAGGGAAAGGAAGGACGATATGTCAAGGCAGACCAATCACGATCCAAAGATCGGTCGTCTGCTTGCCGCCATCGCATTGGGCGCCTTGCTGCTGGGCCTCGCGGCAAGCGGACCGGCATTGGCCGAACCGGACATGAGCGATACGAGCATCGCGGATGCGGTTGAAGACGAGCTGGCCTACGACCAATCGGTACCGCTCAACGACATCGACGTTCGCGTCACCAAGGGCGTCGTGACATTGACCGGAAGCGTGAACAACCTGTTGGCCAAGGAACGAGCGGCACGGCTGGCACAAACTGTCAAGGGCGTGCGATCGGTGATCAACCGTATCGACGTCTCGCCCTACTGGGGCCGCATGGACTGGGAGATCGAGCGGGACGTCGAGGACGCGATGGTGTTCGACTTGGCTACGGAGTCTTACGAGGTGGAAGCTGAGGTCATCGATCATGTCGCCTACTTGACCGGGACGGTCGACTCGTGGCGGGAGAAGATGCTAGCTGAGAAGGTGGTCAAGGGGGTCAGAGGCGTTACGGACGTAACCAACAATCTCACCGTGAGCTATCCGGAGGAACGGCCCGATTTCGAGATGAAGGAGGAGATCGACAGCGCCCTGCGTTGGGACACACTGGTCGACGACCGATGGATCATCGTCGCGGTGAACAACGGCAAGGTCACTTTGGACGGACGGGTGGGCAGCGCTGCGGAGCGCCGACAGGCCCGCTACGACGCCTGGGTCTACGGCGTTCACTCCGTGGATACATCTGACCTCACGGTGGACCCGAATCTGCGGGACGAAGCTCAGCGCGAGAGCAAGTATGTCATCAAGTCGGAAGACGAGGTGAAGGAGGCCGTCGAGGATGCGTTGATCTATGACCCCCGCGTGCTCTCCTTCGACATCAACGTGGATGTGGTTGGGAATGTGGTGACGCTGCGGGGCGAGGTGGACAACCTCAAGGCGAAGCGCGCTGCTGCGCAGGTGGCCCGCAACACGATCGGTGTTGCTGCGGTCAAGAACAGGATCAAGGTGCGGCCAGAGACATATCTGGACGAGGACATTGCCAGAAACATCCGCAATGCCATTGCCCGTGATCCGTATCTCGAGCGTTTCGAGATCGATGTGAGCGTCATCGATGGGACCGCGTACCTGAGCGGGACCGTCGATTCCTACTTCGAAAAGGGTCGGGCCGAGGACGTCGCGGCGCGAGCGGGTGGCGTGACAGCGGTCAGGAACTCCCTGGATGTGGACTACCCCGGTTATTCGATCGCCTACGACCCCTTCGTGTTCGACTACTATCCCTACGACTACGACTGGTACGACTATGTCCCGTATGCGACCTTCTACTCGGACGAGGAGATCGAGCGGGAAATCGAGGACGAGCTCTGGTGGAGCCCCTTTGTGGACGCCGATGACGTCGAGGTGAGTGTCGAGGACGGGGTGGCAACGCTCACGGGCACGGTGGATAGCTGGTCCGAGCGATCGGATGCCACCGAGAACGCCTACGAAGGCGGGGCCGTCTGGGTCGAGAACCATCTGATGGTTGAGTAGGCCCGCGGGGCACGCTAGCGCACAGCGCTCCGCCCAGCGCCTGGGCGGAATCGAATCGACCGAGGGCTCATGGACCCGATTCCACCGGGATTCCATGGGCCCTCGCAGCACTGCCGCATACGTTGCGCTGTCGGTCAGGCAGCGCTAGCGATCGTATGTGCCGATCAGCACGCTGACCGCCAGGACGTGGCCGGAGAGAGCCTCCTGCAGCTCCGTCCGCGACCTGGCCGGGGGCAGCCGCAGCTTGGTGTCGAGCGCATAGAGCGTGAAGTGATAGCGGTGCGTTCCGTGGCGTAGTGGCGGCATAGGCCCGGTGTAGCCACGATTGCCGAGGCTGTTGACCCCCACGGTGCCGCCGTCGACGTTGCCCGCGTCGAGCGCGAGAATCTCCCGGGGTACGTTGTAGAGCACCCAGTGCACCCACGACCCGGCCAGAGGGGCGTCTGGATCCTCGCAGATGAGCGCGTATTCCTGGGTCCCCTCGGGAGGATCCCGCCATGTCAGGGGCGGGGACTGATTGCTTCCCTCCTGCGTGAAGTCCTTCGGAATGCGCGTACCCGACAGAAAGGCCGGGCTGGTCAACGCGAACACGGCGATCCTCCCCTAGCCGCCCGCGGGTGCGCGGGCAGCCGGCTGAACGTCGGCAGCAACCTGGTCCCGATATGCGGTGAGCGCCCGGCTGAGTCCCACCGAGTAGGGTGGGTCGGCCGGCCCTATGGCCCGCACGCGGTCCGGCAACCGGCCGATCTCCCGGCCGGCCCGCCGGCGAGCCGCGTTGTGATCGTCGAAGTCCCCCGGCAGGCGACGCCCATCCTTCATGACTGCTTGCAGGAGCGGTCGGCCCGGCTGCTGCTCGCCGTCGCGGCCCACGATGTCCTCGACCGCCACGCTGTTGTCTTCGATGCGGAAGACCTGCTTGCGCCCCGGCAGGATGTCCTTGCCCGAGGACAGCTTCAGTCGACCCCGACCGGCGTAAGAGGTCAGCTTGTAGGCCATATCCAACGCGGGCGCGTCCCGCGAGACACCCATCCCCGTGCCCACACCGAGTCCGTCGATGGGCGCGCTCTGGGCCGCGATGTCCGCGATGCTCTCCTCATCGAGGCCGCCGCTGGCGAAGATCTTCACCCGGTTCAGACCGGCGTCATCCAGGATCCTGCGCGCGCGGAATGCCAAGTCGATGAGGTCGCCGGAGTCCAGACGGATGGCGCGCACCTGAAAACGATCGCCCAGCTCTGCGGCCAGCTCCACCACGCGATGCACGCCGTCGAGCGTGTCGTAGGTGTCGACCAGCAGCACCGTATCGGGATAGAGCTTGGCGAAGGCCCGGAAGGCATCGAGCTCGCTGTCGTGCGCCTGGATGTAGCTATGAGCCATCGTCCCGCTGATGGGAACACCATAGACCGCTCCCGCCAGAACGTTGCTGGTAGCCGTCAAGCCGGCGACATGGAAGGCCCGCGCGGCCTTCAAGCCCGCGTCGGTACCGTGCATGCGGCGCAATCCGAAATCGACCACCGCGCGGCCCGCCGCCGCCGTGACCACGCGGGCCGCCTTCGAGGCCAGCACCGTCTGGAAGTGGACCTGGTTCATCACATAGCTCTCGGCGATCTGGGCGGCGGGGAGCGGCGCAACGACCTCGAGCAAAGGCTCATGGGCGAAGACCGGTGTGCCTTCGGGAACGGCGTACACATCGCCGTCGAAGCGAAAGTCTTCGAGCCACCGAACGAACTCCGGCGAGAACTCCTCGCGGTCGGCCAGGAACTCGAGCGATGCGCGGTCGAAGCGGAGATTCTCGAGGTAGCTCAGCGCATCATGGAGACCGCAGGCCAGCAGGTAGTTTCGGTGCGCGGGCAGGCGGCGCGCAAAGAGACTGAACACGGCTTCGTCGTCGTAGCCCTCGCGCCAGTAGGCCTGCATCATGGTCAGCTCGTACAGGTCGGTCAGCAGGCCTGTGTTGGTCGCGGAGATATGTGGCCAGGGCTGGGACATCTGCGTTCCCGGTTGAGGTTCAAGAACTCTACAGGAGCGGTGCGCCGGGTTTCGAGGCGTGTGGCTCCTCACAACTGTGCTTCCACGATCGACGATGACCCCCGATCGCGCCAGCCGTGCCGTCTAGGAAACCGGCCTGGGGAATCCCCCCAGGACGAGGTGGTGCGCGTGATTGACGGACGAGGAATCGGCCCCGGCGCTAGAAGTAGACCCGGAACGAGAGGTAGGAGACATCCGGGTACGCCCCGAACTCCGAACGCCAGATCACGGTGTATGCGTTGCCGGCGACCGGCTCGCGTCCGTCCTCGGGGCCCGGGCCGAAGCCCCAGAAAGCGCCGGCCGAGATATCCGTGTTGTCCGACAGGCTGCGCCGGATCTCAGGTCCGGCAAGCAGGGAGCCGTCGCTGACGTTGAGCAGCACTTGGCCGGCAAGCTCCGTAAGGGGGTCGATCCGGTGGGATCCGCCGCAGACCAGATAGTGACGCCCCAGAAGGTAGACGGCGCCGTCACGGTAGGCTACCTGGTCCTGCAGGTCCACATAGCCACTAGAAGATGCCGCACCGGCGCCATTGAAGTGGTACTCGAAGAAGCCATAGGTTCCGCCGGTCAGACTGTAGTCGGCCCCGGTGCTCAGCCGCCAGTAGCTGCCGCCGTTCCCCACGTCCGAAGCAGAGAAGGCCCCTGGCCGCACCCAGGCGATCTCGAGCCACGTTCCCGCGCCACCGAGGGATCGGGCGGCGTCCAGGCCCACGAGGAGGTGCTCACGGAAGTCCATGGCCAGTAAGGCGAGATCGGTGCGCTGCCAGTACGTTCTCATGCGAGCATAGTAGGCGTTGTTCTCGGTGCGTCCTTCGTGGCCCGCCAGGGCGCCGAGGTCGAGCTCACCCATGAAGCCGAAAGGGATGCGCACCCGCAGGGCGTCCACGCCGCGGCGATGCTCCGTGTCCAGGGCGTTGAAGGTGAAGGGGGCGATGACATCCAGGGCGTGCACCCCGCGGGCGCTGCCCCAGCCGATGGCCTGCCGCCCGACGATGATGTCACCTGGAGCGGTGCGGATCTCGAGCAGCAATCGATCGAGATTCTGCCGCACCCCCACGGTCTCATCCTCTTTCGGCGCCAGAAGGTCGGCACCGAGATCGTCCCAGCGATACGGTCTGCGTAGGGGCGTGTTTCCGCCCCCGGCCGGGTAGCCTGCCGGCGGTTCCCCGATCCAAGGCACGCAGTCGTACGCGGCAGTGAACATCAGGCGCCGGTTGAGCTGGAGGTTCCCCTCCAACCGAAAGCGCGTCGAGGACAATCCGCTGCGGTTGGAATCATAGGGCCGGCCCTCGGGGGCCGCGAAGAATGCCGACACGTGCTTGGCCATCCCGGCGACGGACACATCGGCGCCAAGTGCGTCGCAGGCCGGCGTCAGAAGCGTGCCCAACGCCAGGCTCAAGAGCTTGCTGTGGCCGCGTGCATGCATGGGTCAGTCGGCCTCGCGGTCCTCGACGATACGGCCGTCGCGCATGATGAGCAAGCGACGCGCGCAGTCCATCACCTGCGGATCGTGGGTCGAGAACAGGAAGGTCATCCCGCTGCGCCGATTGAGATCGTGCATCATGTCCAGCAGCGCCTGCCCGGTCTCCGAGTCGAGATTGGCGGTGGGCTCGTCGGCCAGAATGAGGTCGGGTCGGGAGACCATGGCGCGCGCGATCGCCACCCGCTGCTGCTGGCCGCCCGAGAGCTGCAGCGGCTTGCGCTTTTCCATCTTCTCCAACCCCACGGCGGACAGCATGTCCAGAACACGCTCGTGCCGCTCGTCCTTCGGCACCCGCTGGAGCATCATGATGTACTCGACGTTTTCCTCGACGGTCAGCACCGGAATGAGGTTGTAGGCTTGGAAGATGAAGCCGATGTGGTCCCGTCTGAAGTCCGAGAGCGCGCGACCGCTCATCTCGTGGATGGAGCGGCCGGCCAGGCGCACCGTGCCTCGAGAGGGCTGGTCGAGGCCGGAGATGATGTTGAGCAGCGTGGTCTTGCCGGAGCCGGAAGGACCGACCACGGCGGTGAATTCCCCCCGCTGGATGCGTAGATCGGCGCCTCTCACCGCGTGCACGGGTACGCCGTCATCCTGATAGGTCTTGTGCACGCCGTCGGCAAGAACCAGGTCGTCGGTGCTCATGGAGCCTCCATCACAAACTGCGCCGAATGGCGTCGGCGGGTTGGATTCGGGCGGCGTGCGCGGCGGGGTAGCAGCCCACCAGCACCGTCAGGCCGAGAACCCAAAGCGGATAGGTCACGAAGGAACCAGCCTGTAGCTGGGGATGGATGCGCGACTGAAAGGTCACGCCGGCGAATTCGATGCCTCGGTAGTCAATCCCTACGGATCCGGTCAAGAGCACCAGCGCCGAGCCGAAGAGCGCCCCGATCACGATGCTGACCAGGGCCAGCGAGGCGGCTTCGAGAGCCAGGAGTTGGAAGAGGCCGGTAGGACGCGTCCCCACCGCCCGCAGGACCCCGAACTCGAACTGACGCTCGTGAAGAGCCATGAAAAGGGTATTGACGATGGAGAGGGCCACGACGCCGAAGAGGATGATGCCGGTGACATACGTGCTGAAGTCGCTGACGTCGAGGGCGGCCTTCAATTGCGGCAACAGCTCAGGCCAGCCGAGGGCCACGTTGCCGTGGCGCGAGTATTCGTCCCAGAAGGGCGCCTCCGAACGGCGGGCGAAGTTACCGGATGCGAAGCGTAACGCGATCTGGTGGATGCCCTCGATCTGCAGCATCTCCTTGGCCTGATGAACGGGGATGAACGCCATCGCCCGGTTCAGGGCTCGTTCATGAAAGAAGAAGATGCCCGCCACGTGGAAGAGGTCCTGCGAGAGCTCGCCCGACTCGGCCGCCGACACGGTGAGCACGACGCGGTCACCCACCTTCACCTCCAGAAGCTCAGCGAGCTTCCTCCCGATCAGGACCGCACGACGGTCGTCTTGCTTCAGGTACTCACCCTTCGACATCGCTTCGTCGACCATGGACAAAGGCTTTTCCCGATCCGGGTCGATGCCCACGATCTCGACCGCGCGCACCTGGGCCGCAGACGTGATGGTGCCCCGCGTGAGCACCCTCGGCGCCGCGTGGGCCACGACCGCTTCTTCCCGCACGCGCGCGAACACGCGAGCGCCGGCGTGCAGAGTGTCGGCGGGCAGGCGGCTGGTCCGGAAATCGACGTTCTGGATCTGGGCCTCGCCCAAAAACGTGGCGGTCGCCGAGCGCACCATGTTCTCCTTCATGCCGACCAAAAGAGCATCGACGAAGATCATGGCCGCCAGGCCCAGACCGATCGCCGCGGCCGCGATCAGGGAACGGCGCGCGTTGCGGAACAAGTTCCTCCAGGCCAGCTTGATGAACACGGCGATCATGTCATTCTCATCGCGCGCGCGGGTCGGATGCGGGCGGCCCGCAGCGCCGGGTAGAGGCTGACAAGGGTGGCCGACAGCACGACGGTCAGTCCGGATAGGTAGAAGCTGCGTGCATTGACCTCTGTGTACATGGTGTCGAACGTCACACCGCCGTAGGAGAAGGGCTCGGGGAGGGCGATGCCGTGCCGAGCGAGGAGACCGTTGGCGGCCAGGGCCAGCAAGCTGCCCAGCACCAGGCTGAAGCCCGCCAGGATCTCCACCTCGGCGATGACCTGCCAGAAGATCTGACCCGGGTGCGTGCCGATCGCTTTCAGGGCCCCATACTCCCGGGTGCGCTCCAGCACCGACATCAGGACCGTGTTGAGCACGCCGATGGCCACGATCAGCATGATCACCAGAATCATGATCCACATGCCCTGCTTGTCGGCTTGCATGGCCTGGTAGAACGAACGGGCCAGTTCGCGCCAGGGATGGACCTCCAGATCGGCGCCCTCCAAGCGTTGCCGGATTTCGGCCACGATGTCATCCACGTTCTCCAGGGAAGGCGTGGCCAGCGCGATCTCGTGGACCCGCCCGGGAAGGACCATGAGCTCCTGGGCCGTCGCCAAGGGCAGAAACACGCTCATGCGATCCTGATAGCTCTGGTCGCCGTCGATCACCCCGACGATCGGATAGAGATCATTGGCCAGCGACCCGTCCGCCGCTTGCGACAAGAAGACCAGCGTGTCGCCGATCGAGGCTCGCAGCCGGTCGCGCAGATCGTCTCCCAGCAAGACCGCTCGCTCTCCGGCGGCACGCAGCGGACGTCCCTGCGAAATCTTGCGCTCGATGTGGGTGAGGGCCTGCTCTTGCTGCGGATCGACGCCGATCAGACGCACCGCCACGCTCTGGCTGCCCACCGAGGACAGTCCCGCGGCATAGAGCCGAGGGGTCCAGGTGACCTCGCTGGTCAGCGCTTCCAGCGTGTCGCCGAGGGCGGCGACATCTGCGATGGTCTTATAGAGCGTGGGATTGTCCTGGTAGCCTTGCGCGTGGATCTGCGCGTGGCCCAGCCAGTTGCGCGTGAAGGTGTCGATCATCCGATTGTAGGTGCCGTCCGACCAACCGATCGAGACCGCCGACAACGCGAAGCCCCCGAACATCGTCAGCGCCGTCAGGACGCTGCGGCGCTTGCGACGAAGGACGTTGCGGAAGGCGATCTTCAACATCATGGCTCGGGATTGCGTAGCCTTCGTAGGGTGAACGTATCGGGGGGAATATCGGGGCCGAAGTCCACCGTCTGATACTCGAGCACCGTTCGGCGATCCTCTTTGGTCTGCGGCTCGAGAATCAGGCGCGCCGGGATGCGGCGCCCGTCGAACGTTTGGGTGTCTTCGAAGCGCATGATGCGCATCACCCGATCGTGCTCGTCGTAGTAGACCTCACGTATCGGCAGGTGATCTCGGCGTCGCACCTCGAGGCGGACCTTGTTCCAGACAATGGGACGGTCCTTCTTGGGAGTACACCGGATGGCGATCATCGCGGAGTCACGCTCAACAATGGCGAAGCGATAGTCTTCGAGAAACGTGAATTCGCTGACCAGATCGTCGTTCTTGAAGTCGGATCCCATCCAGGAGCTCATCATCATCGATGGGGGCACCTTGATGATGCTGTTGGTTTTGGGAAGGTAGTTCCACATCTCGTCGCCGACGCGCAGCGTGCCCACGTCTCGCTCTTTCGCTGGGGAGGTGATGCGAATGAGGGTCTTGTCCATTCCCTCCGTCCACACCCGTAGCTCGAGGGTCCGGGTCCAATGCGGATGCTCGACGACCATCTTCAGCTCGGCGTAGCTCGACTCACTCCGGTACAGCTCGTCGATGGACTGGACGATCTCGCGGGCGCGCAAGCTGTCGGCGGCGCCGGTCTGCGCGCCCGCGGGAGGGGCGGTCACGCGCACCGCGATGATCACCAAAAAGACCCCGACGCAGGCATCGACCACGCGCATCACGCCGACTCCATCAGCATGCGCACGTCCTGGTCGTCCAGGTCCCGCCAATGGTGGTACGCCTCGGCCACCGCCCGGAAGCCGGCCGGCGTGTAAAGCACCACGACCTCATCCGCGTGCTGTCGCATCCGGCGCGCTGCGCGCGGCCCCGCCACCGGAGTGGCCACGATCACCTTTGCCGCGGCCTCGTTGCGGCAGCACCGGACCGCAGCGATCATGGTCGAGCCCATTGCGATGCCGTCATCCACGAGCACCACGGTGCGGCCGGCGAGGGAGGGCAGGGGGCGGCCGCCGCGCAGCGCCTCGCGCCGCTCAGCGGCCACGCGCTCCTGGGTCTCGATGATCTGGTCGAGCGCCGCGCGGGACACGCAGGCCTCCGCTTCGGGGATGAGATAGACGTTGCCGTCCTCGGCGATGGCGCCGAATCCCGCTTCCGGGTTGTCCGGGAAGGGGAGCTTCCGCGAGATCAGCAGATCGAAGTCGGCCTCCAAGAGGCGGGCGGCCTCGAAACCGACGGGCACGCCCCCGCGCGGGATCGCCAGGATCAGGGGATCCTCCGGCTGGTATTGCCTGAGCGCCGCGCCCAGCTTGTTGCCGGCGTCTCTGCGATCGGCGAACATGGGTTCCACGTGACCAAAATGCATATGTGCACCTTCTTGGACGCCGCCGTTCAGCGCAGCACGCGCAGACAGGCGTCTACGAATGCCGGGATGTCATCGGGCATCCGGCTCGAGATCAGATTGCCGTCACGGACAACCGGTTCATCGCGGTATTCGGCGCCGGCGTTCTCGAGGTCCTTGCGGATCGACTTCCATCCGGTCACGGTTCTGTCGCGCAGCACATCGGCCGTGATCAGCAACTGGGGACCGTGGCAGATCATGAAGACCGGCTTGTCGGCCTGCACGAACTCTTTCACGAAGGAGACCGCTGAGTCAAGAACCCTCAACCGATCGGGAGCATACCCTCCCGGAATGAAGAGAGCGTCGAACTCCTTGGGATCGGCGTCGTCCACCTTGCGGTCAAGCACGGCCGAGTCTTGATTGCGCTTGCCCACGATCTCGATGCCGGCCTCCGGGCCGAGCAGCGTCAGTTCGTGACCCGCCTTGCGAAATTGCTCCGCGGGCTGCGAATACTCCTTGTCCTCGAAGAGACGATCGATGAGTACGGCGATCTTGGCCATGAGCGACCTCCCTCTGAAATGGCCGTCGGGTGACGGTTCGTTGTTGCCCGCATCGCTCAGTGCGGCGGGCCTCTAAGGCGAGGCGGTCAGGGGCTCGGACACCGTCAGGCGGCTGTTGATCTGGCGCACCCCGGCCGTGTAATGGGCGATTTCGGTAGCTGCGCGCACCGAGGCCTGCGAAGGGAGCTGTCCCCACAACGTTACCACGCCCTGATCCACCTCGACCTTGACCATGGTGGCCGCGACGAGCGCATTGCGATCGAGCGCCGCGAGGATATCCTCCGCAATGGCCTGATCGGACGACAGACGGGTGGGGACAATCGTCAGACGGTTGTCGACCTTGCGAACCCCGCCGGCGTACGAGCAGAAGCGACCGGCGAGATCCTTCTTCCAGTAGCTCGTCACTGAGCCCGAGAGTGTCACGAACCCGTCGCGGACCGAGACCTCGATCTCCTGGTCGCTCAGGCTGGAGTTGGATGTCAGCAGCGACTCGACCGTGGCCTTGATCTGCTCATCCGTGACCGGGCTGGCGGGGCTACCGGCCTGCACGACGATGCTGTTCTCTACCGTGTGCACTCCGGGGACATTCCGGGCATCCTCTTCCGCGGCCCCGACGCTCTGGTAGACGGGGACGGTGCCGCTCAGGCGGGCGCGTCCCTGGCGGACCTCGACGGTGATTCGGGACGCATCGACCCGATCGTCCCAAACGAGCTGTTCGACGATGGTTCTCTTGATCTGCTCATCCGATAATTGCACGATTCCTCCCTGCGCATGCGACGCGCTCGGCGAGCTCGACCGATGCGCCTACGAGACCTCGATGCTCTTGGAGCTCTGCCACAGGCCGTGGATATTGCACAGACTTGTGGCGTAGAGCGTGCCCGGCTTGTCCGTCTTGAACTTGAGCGCCATCTCATGGTGGGTATAGACACCGCTGGTGTCCGGGCCCTTGGCGGACTCGCCGTGGGCATGAAACTCGGCGCGCCCGATTTGGTAGGGGAACTTCTCCTTCTCCGGATGGAAGAACACCTGGATCCAGCGGATGTGGTGCGCGGTCTCGTTCGGGTGGGCGACTTCCTTTCCCAGCGTGACCGTCACGGGGAACATCGCGCCCTTCTCCACCTTGTCCGGTGCGTCGATGACGGGCACGTGCTTTTCGGTCTTCCAGTCGTCGCTTTGATAGAGTTTGCTGATGTCGGCCATCTGAGGTTCCTCCTGTTCGAGCCAAACGTCCTGCCTTCCGCGCGAGCGCGAGAGTTGGTTCGCCAACCAGGCGGCGGACTTCTCCTGCCTACGCTCTGACGCCCAAAGCTAGCGAGCCCGGCCGCGCCGTCCAACCGGGGAGCCGCCCAACAGGACCCTGGGGGATGCCCCACACGCCGAGTCGATTGTTGCGGGAACCACGGATTCCGCTTCCCATACAAATCTCGGGCTCGGTGGGTGGGCGGGACCGGACGAGCTTCTCTCGCGAGGACAACCCGTTTCCGGTCCCGCCCCGTGGCGCTGGGATGGGAGTGGAAGAACCTGGGCGACGTTCATTCGAAGAGCGAGTGTACGCCGACCCGGGTCCGGAGGAGATGGCTGCCTATTTGATTTCGATGCGACTCTGCTCCGTTTCGCGGCTCTTCTCCATCTTCATGCGCAGTACGCCGTCTTCGAGTTTCGCGTCGACTTGCTGAGGGTCGACGGCGGCGGGAAGGGTCAGCAATCGCTCCACGCGGGCATAGCGACGCTCGTTGAGGTGGCGCGTGCCCTTGGGAGGCTCGGACTCTCTCTCGGCCATGATGTGCAGCTCGTTGCCATCCAGCCGGACCTCGATCTCGTCCTTCTTGAATCCAGGCATCTCGGCGTCCACATAGACGTTCTTGTCGTCCTCATTGACGTCGACCGGGTATTCCCCCCGCGGGAGGTCCTCAGGCAACACGGTCCCCCGCCAGGGCTCGAGCATGCGGCTGAACGCGAGCGGAACATAATCGAACGGATCCGACCAACGTGACAGAGCTCTACGCCGGGGTGCTGGCAGCATAGAGACCTCCTTTCCGTGCAAATGCGAGTCGGCAACCCTCAAGACCGCCCCGGCGCATCTCTCGCATCTCTATTCTCTCTCCGGCCTCATTGTTGCCTCCGGCCTGCAACCGGCTCCATCCGGCCCAGGCTGGTTGCGGCGAGGGAAACCGTCCGAGCGGTCCCTCGGGGTTCCCCGAGGGGAGTCTCAGGCAGCGAAGTTCCGGGGCAGGTCGTCTTCGCCCTCAAGTTCCAGCTTGACCGACAGGAACCGCAGGAGGTCCTTCAGCACCAGGATGCCGTGCAGCTTGCCGCCCTCGGCGACGATGAGGCGGCTGATGTGGTTGCGGCCCATTCTCGCCAGAGCCTTGGTGGCGTCCGTGTCGGGCGCAATCGTGTTCGCATCCGAACAGGACTGGGCGATCTCACCGACGGTGTGCTGGCTCCATTCGGTGCGGGGCACTTCCTTTACGTCCCGCGTGGTGACGCAGCCCACCAGACGATCCTTATCCACGACCGGGTACAGCTTGAAGTGATGGCGGTAGACGTAGTCTTCGACGAATTCGCCGACGGACAGCTCGGGAGGAACCGAGACGGGATCGTTGTTCATGAACCGCCGGACCGACTCGCCCTGCAGCGCGCGCCGCACGAGGAGCTGCTGGTAACTCTGCTGGGCGACCGAGCGGATGAACAGCCCGATGAGAATCCACCAGAGGCCCCCGATCGGATTCAGCAGCAACAGGTTGACGAACCCCAGCGCCACCAGGGCGATGCCGAACCCCGATCCGACGCGCGAAGCAGAATGGGTCGCGGCCCGCAGATCACCCCTCTTCTTCCATAGGATTGCCCGCAAAACGCGCCCACCGTCCAAGGGGTACCCCGGAATCATGTTGAAGACGACGAGCACGCCATTGATGTATCCGATCCATTGCAGCACGGCGTTGACCGTCGCAGGCCATCCCCACGAACCGCCGAGGGCTGAAAGCGCCAGGAAGAGGCCCATGATAACGACGCTGGCGGCGGGCCCTGCGAGTGCCATGCGCAGCTCCGCCTGAGCGCTGGGAGGCTCGTCGGTCATTTCCGCCACGCCGCCGAAGAGGAACAGGGTGATGCCTTTCATCGGGAGCCCCGACCGCCGGGCGACGAGAGAATGAGACAACTCGTGGACGATGATGGAGAGGAAGAGTCCCACGGCCGCGATCAGGCCCATCACGCCGTACTGCCACCACCGTAGTCCTTCGATCTGCTCGGGGAACACCCCTGCCGCGAGCGACCAGACCACCAGTCCCAGGATCAACAGCCAGCTCAGATCGATTCTCACGGCGAAGTCGAACATCTTGAAAAGCGTGATTCGCTTGCCGAACATCCGTCACTCCCTTCCTCAGTCCTCATCGCGAGCGCAGCCCTCATTGGGAGCGCACCTTCCGTGAAGAGACCCGTCGAACAGCCATGAGAATCGGGAATCGGGCTGCGCTCGCGGCGAGGTTGTTGGTCTCTTCACCATCATCAAACAAGTTGGCAGTTGTCCGAAGCCCTCTCAATCGGTGTGCGGCCGCGCGCACCCATGGGGAACGACCTGATCCACTGCGATCAGGTCGGAGAACAGAATGGGGCACCGCGGGCAAGGGGAAAGGGAGCGCCACGGGGTAGGGGAATCCCCCAAATCTGGCTCACCAGTGCTCTAAGTGACGAAATACGGTCCCATTGGCGGACCTACACGTCTCGCGCACTGGTTCTCGCGCCCCGGCTGCGGTAGACTGTGGCAACCGAGATAGGAGTGATGAGATTTCGGGCGGCCGCTCGCGCACGCATGTCCGAGTCGGCGGCCAAGCTCCGGTTGAGGGCTCTAGAAGGGAGATAGGGCGATGCGCAGCCAAATTCAGAGTCGCACGAAGGTCTTGCTCGTCGACGATCATCCGATCGTTCGCAGGGGATTGGCCAAGCTGCTGGACGAGCGTACCGGGATCGAGGTCGTTGGTGAGGCCGGCGACGCCGCCGAGGCGCTCGACCACATCGCCAAGAACCGCCCCGATCTGGTCATTGTCGACATCTCCTTGAAAGACGTGGGCGGGATCGAGCTCATCAAGCAGATTCGCGCCTTGGACAAGGACATCCGTTTGCTCGTCTGTTCGATGCACGATGAGAAGCTCTACGCCGAGCGCGTGCTGCAGGCTGGGGCTCTGGGCTACATCAACAAGGAAACCGCGACTGAACGCATCTTCGACGCCATCGAGCAGGTGATGGCCGGCAGGGTCTACTTGAGCCCCGAGATGTCCGAGCATCTTCTGAGCCGCATGGTCGGCGGCGAGCCGGCATCGGACAAGACCTCGATGGAAACGCTCTCCGATCGGGAGCTCGAGGTGTTCGAGCTCATCGGCCGCGGCATGACCACGCGCCAGATTGCGGAGAAGCTGCACCTGAGCGTCAAGACGATCGAGACGTATCGCGAGAACCTGAAGATCAAGTTGAACCTGGCCAACAGTCCGGAGTTGATCCGCGCGGCCGTGCAATGGTTGGAGACCCGCTGATCCGGCGTCCCTGAAGCCCGGAAGCGTTGCGGGCGGTTCCTTGGAGATCCCTGGAGAGTCGTGGCTGTCAGCCGGTTCTCTTCACGACGATGGCCTGGCTGGGGCATTCGGCCGCGACGCGGATGCAGTCACGCTCGAGCTCCGGCGGAATGCGATCCACCTGAACCCGCGCCTTCTTGCTGCCCTCCTGGAAGCGGAAGATGTTGGGCAGCCGCATCACGCACACGCCCGCGCCGGTGCACTTGTTCTGATCAACCCTGACTTCCATTTGCCAACTCCTTTGTCCGGCGCCGGCCGAGATTGAAGTGTCGCGCTACGAGCTCCTGTTTGACGTGGACTCCGCCGCGGTGGTCACCGGCTCACCGCGACGTCCGGGCAGCTCGAACGTGATCGATTGCCCGGCCCGCAGGCGGGACTGCTCACCGCGACAGACAACCCGAATCGCTCCCGCATCCTTATCTCGCGCGGTGATGGTAACCTCTCGTTGCGAGACGTGCACCCTCAGAGATTGCTTGCGATAGCGCATCGAGAACCTGAGCGAATCGATGCCTTCCGGCAGTGCTGGATTGAGCCAGAGCGTGTCGCCCCGGGTTTCGATGCCCGTGTAGTTGCGCTGGACCAGGTCGACCGTGCCGGCCATGGCGCCCAAATGAATGCCCTCCGGCGTAGTCCCGCCCTGGATGTCGGCGATGTCGGCTTCCAGCGCTTCATTGAACAGCTCCCAGGCGCGGTGACGGTCGGACCGGGCCAGGACCCACGCATGCACGACATGGCTGAGCGTCGAACCGTGCGGGGTGCGCTTCAGATAATAGTGAACATTGCGGGGAATCATCTCCGGTTCCCAGGGCAGATTGAGGCGTTCGAACATCTCCTCCAGCTCCTCGGCCGAGAAGAGGTAGAAGAGCATCAGGACGTCCGCCTGCTTCGACACCTTGTAGGCATTGGGGGAATCCCCCTCGGCCTCCAGGATGCGATCCAAGCGCTGGATGTTCCCATAGCGCTTGCGGTAGCCTTTCCAGTCGAATTCCTTCAGGTCTCGGTATCCCTCGAACTGGCTGATGATGCCGTCTTCATCGATGATGACGCGCAGCTTGCGGCTGATCTCGGCCCACTCCTCAATCTCGGCGTCGTCCAGCTTCAACTTGTCGCGGATGGCGGAGCAGCACTCCTCGGGCAGAATGCCCAGGACCTCGAGCGCGCGGCAGAGCACCCAGGCCGCCATGACATTTGTGTAGGCGTTGTTGTCCAGCCCGGGCTTGTCCGAGCCAGGGAGCTTGTCATGGTATTCGTCGGGCCCCATCACTCCGCAGATCTCATACCGGTCGAGCGCCGAGTTGTACGTGGCCAGACTGGCGAAGAGCCGGGCGATCTCGAGAATCATCTCGGCGCCGGTCCAGATCAGAGATTCCCGATCGTCGGTGACCTGGTAGTGCTGCCACACGTTGTAGGCGATGGCCGCATTGACGTGCCGCTGGAGGTGGGTGTTGTCCCGGATCCAGTGCTTCGACTTGGGGTTCAGGTGCAACACCTGGCTCTCCTCGCGACCGTCGCTGCCGCTCTGCCACGGGTACATGGCCCCGCGCAGCCCTGCTGCGCGCGCCGCCGCCCGGGCTTCTTCGAGCCGCCGGTAGCGGTAGCTCAGAACGGCCCGAGTGATCTCGGGCATGCGGAGATTGAGGATCGGCACGATGAACATCTCGTCCCAGAAGATGTGCCCGCGGTAGGCCTCGCCGTGCAGGCCGCGGGCCGGCACGCCGACGTCGAGACCGACGATGTTGGGAGAGGCGGTCTGCAGCATGTGGAACATCTGCAGGTGGAGGACCATCGACGTGTGCATGGTCTGCTCTTCGTCCGACCCCCTGAGCTCCAGATCGAAGCGGTGCCACAGATGAAACCAGGCGGTGGCCTGCTCCCGAGCCAGCACGTCGAAGCGCTTCACGCGACGCAGCTCCTTGACAGCCGCCAGGCTGCATTCCGAGATGGCGTGGTCACGAGACGTGTAGAGGGTCACCCGCTTCTCGACGACGAGCGTCTTGCCCTCCGCCACGTGTCCCTGGAAATACTGGGCCACGTAGGCTGCCTCTCCGGCAACGGTCTCGGGCCCTGAGAGGGATTGCCCGTCGACGTTCGCCCGTGTACGGGCCGCTTGAGCAATCTCGATACGGGACTGATTGGTGCGCACCCGCAGCAACATGCCGTCGTCCAGCGGCCGGGCCTCGAGGGGCTCCAGGTGCTTGCTCTCCAGCGCGCGGTAGCGCGCCACACCGTCGTTGATCACCCGACCGTCGAGCGCGGAGCGCACCTGTACCTCCCCGGACCAGTTCTCCGGGGTGAAGGCGATTTCGAGCGCGCCCACATGGGGGTTCTCCATGTGGACGATGCGCCGAGCTTCATAGCGCGTGATGCGTCCTCGGTCGTCACGGAAGCGAATCTGGCGGCGCAACATCCCCTTGCGCAGGTCGAGGTCCTGTCGATAGGAGAGCAGCTCGACACTCTCGAAGTCGATCCACCCATCGCGCCCGATGCGAAAGGAGACCGGCAGCCAGTTGGGGAGGTTCACCAGGTCTTCGTTCTCGACGACGTGATTCTCGATCTCGGTCTGGCGGCGATTGTACCCCCCGGCCAGATAGGTGCCGGGGTAATGGACGTCGTCGTTGCGAGACTCCTCCCCGGCGCCACGGGTCGCGAAATACCCGTTTCCCAGGGTGCAGAGGGCCTCACGCAGCTTCTCTTCCTCCGGGCGAAAGCCATCGTACGTCAGATGCCAGGTCGACAACGCTTGGCCTCCATGAGCAGTCGTTCCAGCTTGTCCAGGTATTCACGCACGGAATCCGGGTCGTCCAAGGCGTGGGTGGCGTAGGTCCGCTCGGGCCCGCCCTTGACCGCGATCGCGACTCCGTCGTCGACCAGCATCTCAAAGACATCCTCATCGGTCACATCGTCCCCGATGTGGAGGGTGAGCGTGTGCTCGGGGTCGAGCTCCTGCACGTCGCGGATGTACTCCACGGCCTTGCCCTTGTGCCAATCCACATCGGGACCCAGGTCGAAGACTTTCCGGCCCGTCGAGAGCCTCAGATCCGGATGATCGGCCGTCACCTTGCGAACGTCTTCCGCCACCACATCGACCAGTTTCGGATCGACCTGTCGCACGTGCACGGCCAGCGAGAGGCCCTTGCGCTCGAGACTCGCTCCCGACACGCGGGCCACGACTCGGCGGAGCTGCTCTTCCGCCTGATCCAAAGACGGCAGCGCGCCGCGGGCCTCCTCGTGGATGAAGTGCTTCGAGTCCGGCCCCTGGATCTCGAAGCCGTGGCTGCCGGCATACCAGATCTCCGCAATGCCCACGCGGGGCTTGACGTCGTCCAGGTCGCGGCCGCTGACTACCGCAGTGGGTGTGCAGCGCGCCAGGCGGGCGAGCACCGCACGTGTCGGCAGAGGTAGTTCCGCGTCCTGCGGGCGAGGGACGATGGGTGACAGCGTCCCGTCGAAGTCGAGGAAGACGGCGAGCCGTCGTTCGCCCAAAGTCTCAATGAGTTGGTCGAGGGCCTCCATCGCGTTCGGGAGATCGGCTTTGCGCCGGGGACGGTCGGCGCCATCGGGGTCTGCGAGACGCAGCTCTTCCAGGTCCTCGACCACGACATCGGCGCCGCCGCCGAGCAATTCCTCACGATTCGAATCGCGCGCCACCCCGATGACGCATCCGAAGCCGCCTTTTCGCCCTGCCGCGACGCCCGACACCGCATCCTCGATCACAACGGCGCGCTCGGGCGGGGCCTTCAGACGCTTGGCTGCCTCCTCGAAGGTGTCGGGCTCAGGCTTCCCCGGAAGATGGAGTTTCTCGGCCTCGACGCCGTCGATCACCGCGTCGAACAGCGCGGAGACATCGGCGGCTTCGAGCAGCACCCGGGCATTCTTGCTCGAGGAGACCAGAGCCAAACGGAAGCCCCGATCACGAGCCTGCTTGAGCAGGTCCACGGAACTCTGAAAGACTTCGACACCTTCCTTGCGAATGCGCTCGCGGAACTTCTCGTTCTTGTGGTTTCCGATTCCGCAGATGGTCTCCCGGTCGGGGGGATCATCCTTTGACCCCCAGGGGAGCGAGATGCCCCGCGACTCGAGAAATGTCTTGACGCCTTCGTAGCGCGGGCGGCCATCGACGTATTTCAGATAGTCGGTTCGCAGATCAAAGGGCTCTTGCGACTGCCCGGTGCGACCTACATAGCTGGAAAGAAACTCATCAAAGACCTCCTTCCACGCTGCCGCATGCACGGTGGCCGATTGCGTGATCACACCGTCGAGGTCCGCGACGATGGCGTCGTAGGCGTCGCGTGAGATGGCTGGATCATCGGACATGAGTCGCACACCCCATTCCTGGTAGGCGGCGCGCCGACGAGCGGGCGGGGGGCTCTGAGAGTCGAGCTGCCCCCGTGCGCCCAGAGCGCGCTGCGGTGAATCGAGTTCGAAAGTCTCATTCACGCTAGGATCTGCGAACGAGGACAGCAACCGGGGTGAGCCGCCCTCACGGCTTGGGGGATCGCCCTAGGACCGAGGCCCAGCCGACGGACGCCGCTCGTTGGGGCGAAGGACTGGTCGTTTGTCGGCGGCCATGCGTGCAGAGGTCACAGTCGCGGAACCGCGCGCGCTGCCGCCGGAAGTGGGGGAGCACATGCGAACGGTGTCGGGGAAAGTCCCAATTGACGGCCGCGCCGAACTCTTGCCACGCGGGTCGGTTGTTAATGCTGTAAGTTCGGTGATGGGTGTTAAGCTCGATGACGATGTGCAAGACCCGAAGAGCTTCCCCTCCAGTTGGGTGGCGGACAACACCTCCCGAACCGAAAACGATGCAATTGGAAGGAGGTTGGACGATGTTCCGTAGGACGCAGTGGAAGCGTAGAGCGGCCGCACTGGCGTTCTTGCTCGTGACGGCGATTCTGGTCGGTGTCGCTTGCGAAGACGAGGAGACCGCGAAACCGGATGATCAGCTTCCCACCGTCCCGGATTTCGCGCTGGAAGACATCAATCCCCACTCGCCGACCTATGGGCAGATCGTGTCGGTGCAGGATTTCCCGGGACAGATGCTCTTGATCTTCTACGCCCCGGTCAAGGACTCCCTCGGCCGGTCGACGTTCGACAGCCTCGCCGTGATCGTCGATCAACTGGCGCAGCAGGGGGTGCCGAATGTGACGCCGATCATGATCAATCCCTGGTCGTCGCGGACCGAGCTCGATACGCTTTATCTTCGTGAGAACGTGACCTCTCCATTTCCCGTTCTGCAGGATGTCTGGGACGAGGTCAACGAGGCAAACCTCGTGGGCCACATGCTGCAACTCGAGGACTACCACGACTTCATGATTGCCGACCGCCGTCACAACATCTGGAAGAAGGTGCGCATCGGGGAAGACGGCGATCTGGATCTGCGCGACCGGGATGACATGGGCATGTTGCGCAGGTGGATTCAGGGTGCCTACTGATTCAATAGAGGCTACTTGCCCAGAGACTCGCGGCTGGCGATGATGTCCAGCAGTTCGGCGGTGATGGCCTGCTGGCGCTGCTGGTTGTGCCGTTTGGTCAGCTCCTCTAGGCGCTCGCCGATGTCCTTTTCGGCCACCTGCATGGAGGCCAATCGGCTGGCCTGTTCGCTGGCCAACGATTCGGCCAGGGCGCGGAAGACCACCACGAAGAGATACTGCTGGATCAGGCGTCCGGTGAGCTTGCCCCTGTCCATGCGATACATGGGCAGCGAGCGGGACTCCCAGGGCCGTTGGGCGAGCTCCTGCAGCCATGTCATGTCGAGTGGCCACAGGGGAACTCTTTCAGGTTCGTAGGATGCTCCCGAGCGCCGGCGGTTGTGGAAGAGCAGAATGCGACCCGCGCCGTTTTCCCGGCGCCACTTCTCCGCCTGCACCAGGATTCGGGCTACCGAATCGGTGATGCCTGTCGCCGAATGGGGCACCTCCAACCGGCGCTCTGTCTCGAGCCCGGCGTTGTGCAGCCGAGCGGCCACACGCTCGCCGACGGCCAGAACGACCGCCGGACCACTGCGATCCTGGGTTAGGTGACGCTCCGCGAAGGCGGCGATGTCGTCGTTGAATTGCCCGCACATGCCCTGGTCGGAGCCGACGACGATGGCGGCCACCTGCGACCCGGTGGGCTCCAGTTCGCGCGGGCGGCCGGCGTGTGAGTCGCGTAGGACGATCTGGAGCCCCATCTCCACCGTCTCGCGCCAGAGTCCGACGGCGTCCGCGGCGCGCTCGTACTGACGAATGCTCGCGGCGGCCAGCGCCTTCATGCTCTTGACGACCGACTGCAGGTCCTCGGTGCTCTCCAATCGTCTCTTGAGAGCGTTGAGCGTCTCCATGGCCGCCTCATCGATCCATCTCGCCGAGGACTCGGCGTGCCTGGTTCAGGACCGCTTCCTGGTCCTCGGAGGCGAAATCCTCTCCGGCGAGAATGCGCTCGCTCTGATCCTCCAGGCGACGCGGTACTTCGGTCTGAATCTCCTCCACCGCGTCGGCCACGCGCTCGAGCGGCAGGTCGTCGAAGAGCCCCTGATTGAGCGCCAGCAGAACCGCGATCTGCTCCGGAACGGAGCGAGGGTGGTACTGGGGCTGTTTGAGCACCTCGCGCACGCGTCGTCCACGGGCCAACGTGCGCTGCGTGTCTTCATCCAAGCGCGCGCCGAACCGGGCGAAGGACTCGAGCTCTTCGAACTGGGAATATGCCAGCCGAAGGTCCCCGGCCACGGCCCGGTACGCTTTCAACTGGGTCTTGCCGCCCACGCGCGAGACCGACCGGCCCACATCGACCGCGGGGAGCACCCCGCGGCGCATCAAATCGGGCGACAGATAGATCTGCCCGTCGGTGATCGAGATCAGGTTGGTGGGAATGTAGGAGGAGATGTTCTGGGCCTGGGTCTCGATGATCGGCAGGGCCGTGACCGAGCCTCCGCCCTTCCTGTCGCGCACGTGCGTGGCCCGCTCGAGCAGGCGCGCGTGGATGTAGAAGATGTCCCCGGGGTATGCTTCGCGGGCGGGCGGGCGCCGCAGCAGGAGAGAGAGCTCCCGGTAGGCGCGCGCGTGGCGCGAGAGGTCGTCGAAGACCACCAGGGCATCTTCACCGCGCTCCATGTAGTACTCGGCCATGCAGATGGCTGCATAGGGGGCGATGTACTTGAGGCCCGGCGGCTCCTCCCCTGCCGCGAAGACCACCGTGCAGTGGTCCATGGCATGGTGGGCACGTAGGTCCGCGACCACGCGCGCCACGGCGGTCGCCCGCAGACCGATGGCGCAGTAGATGCAGCGCACGTTCTTGTCACGTTGATGGATCATCGTATCGACGGCGATGGCCGTCTTGCCGGTCTGGCGGTCGCCGAGGATCAGCTCGCGCTGGCCGCGTCCGATGGGGATCAGCGCATCCACGACCCGCAGTCCGGTCTGCAGGGGGACCGAGACCGGCGCGCGGTCGAGGATGGCCGGGGCATCACGCTCGATGGGCCGACGCTCGTCAGCATCGACCGGCCCGCCATGGTCGAGCGGCCGACCGGTGGGATCGACCACGCGGCCGAGCAGACCGTCGCCGACGGGGACGTCGACGACGCGGCCCGTGCGCCGCACCGTGCTCCGCGCGCGGATCTGGTCCCACGTGTCCAACAGAACGACGCCCACCCGGTCGGGACGAAGATTGAGCGCCATCCCGCGCAGGCCGCCCTGGAAGCGAACCAGCTCTTCGGCGCCGACACCGGGCAGCCCGTCCACATGCGCCACCCCGCGGCCCACGTCACGCACGACGCCGACCTCCTCCACGCGCAGCCGGGGCGGATCGCCTTCCAGGGCTTCTTCCAGCGAAGCGGCCACGGGCGGCAGCACGCGCTCCAGGGCGCCGCGGTCGGGATTCCTTCGCCCGGCGTCAGCCATCGCGCTGCTCCTCGTCTCGGGACTCGTCCTCCTGGTCGGACCGCTCGCGGGGCCCGGCCTGGTGCTTGGAATCCTGCATTGCGGAGAGCTTGGAGCCGACCCGCTGCTCCAGGTCATCCAGGTAGCGATCGAGGCTCCATGAAAGTCGATGTCCGGCCGCGGCGACCTCGATCCCGCAGATCAGATCCTGGTCACGCGTGAATTCGATCTCGGCCGATGCACCCATCGTCTCCTTGAGAGCCGCACGGATCTCGTCGGCCGATTCCTGGGGGAGTTTCGCGGAGCTGCGCACGAGAAGCTTGCCCTCCTTCTCTCCGGCCGCCCGTACAAAGGCCCGGGTCTGCTCATCATCGGCTTCCTTCAGCTTCCGAACGAATGCGCCCGACATGCGGCGCTCCACCTGGCTGTCGGCCATCTCCCGCAGCGCCCGGCGTGCGATGGCGATCACCTGCTGTGCCGTCTCGCGCCTCAGGTCCCCGAGGAACCGATCCTGCTGGCGCTTCAGGGCTTCGACCCAGCGCTCGCGCTGTGCAGCGATTTCCTCTCGCGCCCCGCGGAGTAACCGTTGGCGCTCCTCTTCGGCCTCCTGGCGGGCCTCGCCCAGAAGGTCCTCACGCTGCTCGTCCAGCTCCCGCTGCTGACGCTGGTATTCGGCCTTCTCCTCGTTGGCCTCGTCCACCCGGCGCTTGGCCTCCTCGCCACGATCGGAGATCCGCCGTTCACGTTCATCCATGGCGTGGACGATGCGATCGTAGAGGAGGCGCTTGAGCAAGAAGACCAGAATCGCGAAGTTGACGATTTGGGCCGCGAATGTGAGCCAATCGATCTGCACGTTGGGCCGTCCTATTGCTGGGTGAAGAAGCTCCAGAAGGGATTGGCGAAGATCAGGATCACCGCCACGACGAAACAGTAGATGGCGGTCGATTCGATCATGGCCATCCCCACGAACAGCGTCCGCGTGATGGTGTTGGATTCATCGGGCTGCTGGGCCAGGGCGGTCAGGGCCTGGGCTAGCGCGCGACCCTCGCCCAACGCCGGTCCGATGGACCCGATGGCGATCGTGAGTCCGCTGATGACAATCGATCCCAGCGCCACGATATCTGTGCTTTCCATCTGCAAGCCTCCTTGAGGGTGTTTCCCGCCTATGCGTTCTGTGTTCGCGCGGCGGAGGCGATATAAACCATGGCCAAAACGGCGAAGATGTAGGCGTGGATCTGCCCGATCAGCAGCTCGAGCGCCTGCATGACCGCCGGAAAGATGAAAGGGGTCACGCTGAGGAGCACGGCGACGATCAGCGTGCCGCTCATCACATTGCCGAACAGCCGGACGGCGAGCGCCAAGGTGCGCGACAACTCGCCGAGCACGTGAAAGGGGAGCATCAACGGCGAGGGTTGAACGTAGTGCCGTAGGTAGCCACCCACGCCGCGCTCGGCGATGCCGTAGGCCGGCACGGCGAAGAAGACGCACATCGCCAGGGCGGCCGTGGTGGAGAGCGAGCCGGTCGGCGGGTGGTAGCCGGGCACGATGGCCAGCAGATTGGAGAGCGAGATGAACAGGAACAGCGTGCCCAGGAACGGGAGGTACCTGGCCGTGCGGCCGCCGGTCACCTCCTCAATCTGATCGCGCATGTACCCGATGACGGCTTCCAGAAGGGACTGCCAACGGGACTGCGGGGCCTCCACTTCCAACCGACGAGTGGCGAGATAAGCCAACAGGACGAGCAATGCCATCACGAGCCAACTGAAGAGGATGGTTGCGTTCAGGCGCAGCGGACCCCACTGGGCGATCAGAATGGCGTCGGGATCGATCTCCATCTGCGACTCCCACTTGTGGTTGGGCCGGACCTGGTCCGGCGCTAGACTCTGGGCGCCCTGGGCGCCCAGCGGCGCATCAAGACGATGCGGGCCAGCACGAACCCGGCCAGAACGGCCAGCACTTCCGGCCATCCCCATCGAATGGCGATGATTGCGATGATCCAGATCACGACCGCAAAGCGGAACAACAGGGCGCCGGCGGTCATCAGAGCGGGCCAACGCATGGTCGGCAGCGAGCGCGCGGTGAGATAGAGCACACCGAAGTAAAATCCGCCCAGCGCCATGCCGATGACCGCGGAAAGGACCAGCAGCAGCACGTCAAGCATCGTCACCCGGCTCCTCCTCCCGGTGAATCTCCCGGCGTTCGCGCCGCACCCAGAACCAAGCGTTCAAACAGCCGGCAATGACCCCGATGATCAGGAAGGTCAACGTCCAGGAGATGGTGGTGCCCGTCCCGGTGACACGGGAATCCAGCCAGATTCCGACAATGACCCCGATCACCGTGGGGATGGCCACAGCCCAACCGACGGTACCGAAGGTGCCCAGACCGAACCAGAGGCTGCGGTGCTTGCGTCGCAGGGCGCGAAGCTTCCGCTCCCGCTTTTCATGCGCTGCCTTGCGAAGCTGCTGCCCAGGGGTGTCGTTGTGACCCGCTGCGTCAGACATGTTGTTCGACCTCCAGGAAGCGGCGGACGAAATCCGCCTCCAGCCGGGCAGTGGCTGCACGAGCGCGCTTCTCGCTCTCGTCGCGAACCAGGAAATGCTCGGTCACGGTGCGCTCCAGATCTTGGAGAGACTCACCCGACACCGCTTCCCGAACCGCGATCCGCACCTGGTCGCCCTTCTTGACCACCAGGCCTTCATCGACGGCGACCCACAGGGCGTCCCCCTCCGGGGTTCGGTAGGAGACCAAGCCGGGCGCCTGGAGGGCCACGAAGTCGATGTGCCGGGGCAGGAGCGTGTAGCTGCCTGCGGGCGATTCGGCGCTCACCTTGATCGCCTCCTGCTCAACCACGGTCTGCGTCGCGGTCAGGATCTTCAGGCGCATCGTCTCCATCGTCTGCCTCCAGCTTGCCTTCCTCCTCCTCTCCGGTGGTCCGGTCATCGTCGGACTTCTCGGAGTCGTCTTTGGCTCCCCCTACGGGGTCGTCACGCGCCTCGTCGACGGCCCCGATCATGTAGAGCGCCTTCTCGGGCGCATCGCTGAACTCGTCACTGAGAATACGCTCGCAGCCCGCCAGAGCCTCGTCGCGGGATACGAGGCGCCCCTTCTGGCCCGTGAACGCCTCGGTCGTGTAGAAGGGCTGCGTCAGGAAGCGCTCCAACCGTCTGGCGCGGTGCACGGTGCGTTGATCGTCCTGTGAGAGCTCTTCCATCCCCAGCATGGCGATGATGTCCTTGAGCTCCTCGTACTCGGCCAGGGTCTGCCGAATGCGGCGGGCCACGTCGTAGTGACGCTCGCCGACGATGTGCGGCGATAACATCTTCGACCCCGACCGCAGTGGGTCGATGGCCGGATAGAGCCCCTGACTGGCCCGGTCACGCGAGAGCACCACGGAAGCCGACAAGTGGCCGAAGGTGTGTACCGCCGCCGGGTCGGTGAAGTCATCCGCCGGAACATAAACCGCCTGGACCGACGTGATGGCGCCCCCCTGCGTGCTGCAGATCCGCTCCTCCAGCTCGGCCAGCTCGGTGGCCAGGGTCGGCTGGTAGCCGACGCGCGAGGGAATGGCGCCCATCAATCCCGAGACCTCCGATCCCGACTGGATGAAGCGGAAGATGTTGTCGATCAGCAACAGGACGTCTTGGCGGGCGTCGTCACGAAAGTACTCGGCCACGGTCAGCGCGCTGTGGCCGACACGGAAACGCGCCCCGGGCTGCTCGTTCATCTGACCGAAGACCAGCACGGCGTTGTCGAGGACGTCGACCTCCTTCATCTCCCGATAGAGCTCCTCGCCCTCTCGGCACCGTTCGCCGATGCCGCAGAAGATGCTCACGCCCTCGTGCTGCGCGGCCATGTTGTGGATCAATTCCATGATCAGGACCGTCTTGCCCACGCCGGCCCCGCCGAAGAGACCGGCCTTGCCGCCACGCTCCAGTGGGGAGAGCAGATCGATCGCCTTGATGCCCGTCTCGAAGAGCTCGGTGCTGGTGACGCGCTCCGCCAGGGGGACCGGAGAAGAGCGGATAGGTCGTTCGTCAGCGGCAGCCAGCGCGTCTCCCTTGTCCACCGGTTGACCGAACACGTTCAGGACCCGGCCCAGCAGCTCCTTTCCAACCGGCACGCGCAGCGGTCCGCCGCTGTCCTCCACCTCGGCGCCCCGGCGCAGACCCGCCGTGGGGGTCAAGGCGATCGTTTGGGCCGTCTGTTCGTCCTCATGGGCCAAGACCTCCAGGACCACGCTGGGTGAGCCGCGCACCTGCAAGCGTTGGTGCAGCGGAGGCGGTCCCTGCGGAAAGCGCACGGTCACCACGCCCGCTTGCACGCCGGACACCGTGCCGCGCGGGGGAGACGTCTGAGGCGATTCTCCTTCCATCGGAGCTCCTTCGAGGCCTGAACCCAGTTGTTGGATCGAGAGTTACACGAGCGTCGTTCGATCCTGCACTCCACCGAAGGATTGTGGCGGTTCGCGCGCCGCCGGTGTAACAGGCGGAGCACGGTTGAGAGCGTGGGGATGCTCCCCACACGGCGCTCAAGGAATCTCGCAGGAGATCTTGCTCCCGGCCCGGGTGAGCGGCGCGCACAGGCGCTGCTATCGTCACTCCACATTGTGCGGCATTCGCGCGGGAGGTTTGGACGGTCGTATGGAGTTGCCCTTCACCCAGCATGAGTTCTTCCAGGTCTTCGCGGCATACAACGAAGCCGTCTGGCCCATGCAATGGGTGCTCTACGCACTCGCGGCGGGTGGACGCGCGGACGTGCATAGAGAGGACGACCCATGATTCTCGATGTGGAGAAACAAGGAACGTTCGAGCTGAGCGAGCACTTCCTCGCCGGCTACCACGATCGGCCGGTGCCGTGGGGATTCGGCGACCTCTCGCGAGCCGCATTCCTGCGCAGCTACAGCCGGGACGGGGAGGCGTGGTGGCAGACGTGCCGGCGCGTTATCGAGGGCACCGTCACCATCCAGCGGATCCACTGCGCGGCCCACGGCCTCTCGTGGGACGAGGATGGAGCGCGCCGACAGGCCCAGGAGGCCTACGAGCGCATGTTCTCCTTCAAGTGGACCCCGCCCGGTCGCGGACTCTGGATCATGGGGACGCGCTTCATGTACGAGCACGGCGGGGCGGCCCTCAACAATTGCGGCTTTGTCTCGACCGAGACCATCGAGCGGGACTACGCCGCGCCGTTCGTCTGGCTGTTCCACATGTCGATGCTGGGCGTGGGGGTGGGCTTCGACACCCGCGGTCAAGGTCGGGTGGAAATCCGCCCGGCGACCGAGGGCGACGACGTCCACGCCGTTGCGGACAGTCGCGAAGGTTGGGCGGCGGCGCTCGAGCGGTTGCTTTCCGCGTATACCGGGCGCGGATCGCTCCCGCGCCGCTGGGACCTCGCGCACATTCGGCCGCAGGGCGCGAAGCTGGAGAGCTTTGGTGGGCACGCCGGCGGTCCCGAGCCCCTGGAGCGGATGCTGGCGACCTTGAGGGAGCTGTACGATTCGTACGCCGGCCGCACGTGCGACGCCCGCCTGATCGTGGACACCATGAACATCGTGGGGAGCTGCGTGGTCGCCGGGGGCGTGCGCCGCTCGGCCCAGATCGCGCTCGGGTCGCCGCACGACGAGCAGTTCCTCGATCTGAAAGTGGACGCGGAGAAGGTGGCGGAGTACCGGTGGGTCTCCAACAACTCCGTGCTCGCTCGCGCCGGCATGGATTACGACCAGGTCCTGCGCCGCACGATCGAGAACGGCGAGCCGGGATTCTTCTGGCTGGAGAACGCGCGCCGCAGAGGGCGCATGTCGGACCCCGTGGACGGACGGGACGAGGCGGCCCTCGGCACCAACCCGTGCGGCGAGCAGACGCTGTGGGACCGCGAGCTCTGCTGCCTGGTGGAGACCTACCCGGCGCATCACGCCTCCCGGCGCGACTACCTGCGCACGCTGGAGCTCGCCTACGTCTACGCCAAGACGGTGACGCTGGTGCCCACCGAGGACGCGGTGACCAACGAGGTGATGGCGGCCAACCGGCGGATCGGCTGCTCCATGACGGGAATCGTGCAGGCGATCCACAAGCACGGACGCGGCGAGTTTTTCTCCTGGTGCGATGAGGGCTACGAGCATCTGAAGCATCTTGACGCGGGCTACGCGCGCTGGTGGCGTGTTCCCCTCGCGATCAAGCTGACCAGCGTCAAGCCATCCGGGACCGTCAGCCTCCTGGCGGGCGCGACGCCCGGCGTTCACTGGGCCTACGCCCCCTATTACCTCCGCCGTGTGCGCGTGCCGGAGGACCACGAATTGGCGGGGATGTGTCGGCAGGCCGGATACCAGGTCGAGCGCGACGAGTACTCCGAGAACACGGTCGTGATCGCGTTCCCGGTGCACACAGGGGGGCAGGAGCGCAGCCGGCGCGAGGTCGCCGTGGGGGAGCAGGTGGAACTGGCCGTCCAGATGCAACGCCGCTGGTCCGACAACCAGGTGAGCTGCACGGCCACATTCGATCCACAGCGCGAAGGGAAAGCGCTGGCCGGCCTGCTCAGACAGCACGACGAGGAATTGAAAGCGGTATCGCTCCTTCCGTGGGGGGCGGAGAGTTATGCCCAGCCGCCCTATGAGGAGATCAGCGCCGAGCGCTACCGCGAGTTGACCGCGCACCTCGAGCCCTTGCGCGGCCCGATGCGTCACGAGCCGGAGCAGGAGCCTCGGTTCTGCGAAAGCGACGTGTGCCGAATCCCCTGAGGTCATCCGGGAGGCCGTTGTGGAAAACGCACAGATTGCCGAGATGTTGGATGAGATCGCCGATCTGTTGGAATTGCAGGAGGCCAACGAGTTCCGCGTGCGAGCCTACCGCAGCGCCGCCCAGTCGGTCCGCAATCACTCGGAGCGGCTGGAGGATCTGGCCGAGGAGGGCGAGGATCTCGCGGACCTGCCGAATGTGGGTGAGAGCACGGCGGAGAAGATCCACGAGATGCTCCAACGCGGCACATGCGATCGCCTGGAGCAGCTTCGCCAGAAGGTCCCCGAGGGGCTGACCGATCTGATGGACATCCCGGGTCTCGGGCCGCGGAAGGTCAAGCAGATCCACGAGGAGCTGGATGTCGAGTCCCTCGACGAGCTCGAGAAGGCCTGCGAGGATCAGAAGGTTCGCAAGCTGGAGGGGATGGGGCCGAAGACGGAGAAGAAAATCCTCGAAGGCATCTCCACGGTTCGCAGCACTGCCGGACGCATCCTCTACAAAGACGCCGTCGGATACCTCGATTCGTTGGGGAAACACCTGGACGGTGTGGACCCCATCCAGCGCTGGGAGGTCGCCGGCAGCTTCCGCCGGGGCAAGGAGACGGTCGGAGATCTGGACGTCCTGATCCGAGCCGACGATCGGAAGGAGGCCGGCGAGGCCATCCTGGAGTATGAAGCGATCGATCGCGTGATTGGGCGCGGCAAGGAACGCATCAGCGTCCGGCTCCAGGGCGGGCTGCAGGTGGACTTCCGTTTCTTCGATCCTTCCACCTTCGGTGCAGCGCTCCTCTACTTCACAGGATCCAAGGCGCACAACATCGCCATTCGGCGCATCGCCCAGGACCGGGATTGGAAGCTGAACGAATACGGTCTGTTCAAGGGCAAGAGTCTCCTGGCGGGCAAGACCGAGAAGGCGGTCTACGAGCGGCTGAACCTGGATTGGGTTCCCCCCGAGCTACGAGAGGACCGTGGGGAGGTGAAGGCGGCGCAGGAGGGCCAGCTCCCCAAGCTGATCGAGCGCGACGACCTGCGGGGAGATCTGCAGTCACATACCACCGCCAGCGACGGCAAGAACTCGATCCAGGAAATGGCTGAAGCGGCTCGAGATCACGGTCTCGACTATCTGGCCATCACCGATCACACCAAGCGCGTCACCATGGCCAAGGGGCTCGACGACAACGGCGCGCGCCGCCACGCGGAGAAGATCCGTAAGGTGGATGAGAAGATGAAGCGGTTCTGGCTCATGGCCGGCATCGAGGTGGACGTGCTCAAGAGCGGCAAGCTCGATCTCAGGGAGAAGACCCTGGCCGAGATGGACTGGGTCGTGGCCAGCATCCACTACGACCGCAACATGGGCAAGAAGGAGATGACCGATCGGATCGTGTCGGCCGTGAGCAGCGGCGTGGTGCACTGCCTGGGGCATCCGTTGGGCCGCATTATCGGCAAGCGCGACCCCATTGCCGCGGATCTGGACAAGGTCTTCCAAGCCTGCGTGGACCACGACGTCTGGGTGGAGATCAACGCGCAGCCCGACCGCCTGGATCTCCCGGATCATCACTGCCGGCGGGCGCGCGAAGGGGGCGTGCAGTTCACGATTTCGACCGACGCGCACTCCACCGAGAGCTTTCGCTTCCTGGACTTCGGGGTCCTGGCGGCGCGGCGCGGCTGGGTACGGAAGCGGGATGTGCTGAACACCGTCACGCTCACCAAGCTCAGAAAGGTGCTGAAGAGCCGGTAGCGGATGGGCGCCGCCGAAGGGGAACCGGGGCGGGGAGCGCACGCCCGGAGCACAACGGTCTGGAGACCAAAGACGAGGAGCAGCTCATGGGCAGCACGCGGAACGTCGAGGAGATGACCAAGAAACAGGCCGAGAAACGGGCGGCGAAACTGCGCGATACGATCTCCCACCACGACTACCTCTACTACGTGAAGGATGATCCTGAGATCTCCGATGCCGAGTATGACCGTCTCAAGAAGGAGCTGGAGGCGATCGAAGACCGGTTCCCGGACCTCGTCACATCCGACAGCCCCACCCAGCGAGCCGGCGGCGAGCCGCGCGATGAATTCGGCACCGTGCGCCACGAGAGTCCCATGCTCAGCCTGCAGGCGATCTCGGAGCGCGAGAAGTTCGAGGCGTTCTACAAATGGGTCGGCGAACGCTTGGGACGCAAGCGCGTCGATCTGGTGGCCGAGCCCAAGTACGACGGGGTCAGCGTCGAGCTGATCTACGAGGATGGGGCGTTCACCAAGGGCGCCACGCGCGGCGATGGGAAAACGGGCGAGGATGTCACCGCCAACTTGAAGACCATCGGGCAGGTCATGCTCCGCCTCCGAAACCCCAAGAACACGTCGCGGCCCCGACATCTCGTGGTTCGGGGCGAGGTCTATATGGAGAAGGAGGAGTTCACGGCCTTCAACAAACGGCAGGAGAAGCAAGGCAAGAAGACCTTCGCCAACCCGCGCAATGCGGCCGCCGGAAGCCTGCGGCAGCTCGACCCCGGCATCACCGCCGGCCGGCCCTTGAAGATTTTCTTCTGGGAGGTGGCGCCGTCCTCCAGCTCTCGGCCGAGCAGCCACTGGCAGTGCATCGAGCTGATGAACAAGCTGGGCCTGCAGACCAATCCCCACGTGGAGCGGTGCGAATCCGTACAGGACGCGGTCAAATGGCAAGAGAGGATGTCTGAGCGGCGGGAGGATCTGCCGTTCGAGATCGACGGTTGCGTCTACAAAGTCGATTCGCTCAGCGCGCACGAGAAGTTGGGGGCGCGATCGGCCAGTCCCCGTTGGGCGATCGCCTGGAAGTTCGCCGCCCGGCGCGAGACCTCTCGCATCAAGGAGATCGAGGTCAGCGTGGGCCGCACCGGGGCCCTGACCCCGGTGGCGGTGCTCGAGCCGGTGGCCATCGGGGGTGTGGAGGTCACCCACGTGTCCCTGCACAACCAGGATGAGATCGATCGCAAGAACATCGCCGAGGGGGACCGCGTCCTGGTCGAGCGGGCCGGGGACGTCATCCCGCACGTCGTGAAGGTGGTCAAGCGCAAGAGCGGCAAGCGGCGGAAGTTCACGCTGCCGAAGAAATGCCCAGCCTGCGGCGCGGACGCGACCAAGCCGGAGGGCGACGCCGTGACCCGCTGCACGAATCCCTCTTGCCCCGCCCGCATCCGCCAGAGCCTGATCCACTTCGCATCGAAAGAGGCGCTGGACATCGACGGCCTCGGAGAGAAGCTCGTCCATCAACTCGTCGATGAGGATCTCATCTCGGAGCTCAGCGATCTGTTCGCGTTGAAGAAGAAGGACGTGGTCGACCTCGAGCGCATGGGGCCGAAGCGGGCCGAGAACCTGATCGATGCCATCGAGGAAGCCCGCAAGAACGTCACCCTGCCACGGCTCATCTACGGCCTGGGCATCCCCTATGTCGGGCGAGCGGTGGCCGGGGATCTGGCGGCGAGGTTCGGGTCGCTGGACGAGCTGGCCGACGCGGGCAAGAAGCAACTCCTGGAGATGGAGGGAGTCGGCCGCACGTTGGCCGACGCGGTGGTCGACTGGTTCGAGAGCAGCAAGAACAAGAAACTGATCAAGGCGCTGAAGAAGCACGGCCTGGATCCCAAGTTCGCGCGGAAGAAGGGCGCCCTGGCGGGCAAGCAGGTCGTCTTCACCGGATCGCTGGAGGCGATGTCGAGAGATGAAGCCAAGGAGAAGGTCCTCGAGCAGGGAGGGAAGGCGACCGGGAGCGTGTCGGGCAACACCGACCTGCTGGTTGTTGGATCGGAGCCCGGCGAAACCAAGACCAAGGACGCGAAGAAGCACGACGTCGAGAAGATCGATGAGAAGCAGTTCCTGAAGCTCGTGAAGTCTTGATGAGTAGAGGGTTGCGGCGCCGGCGCGCGAGTGCAGCGGGCGATGTGGGAGACACCGGCGGATGAATTCAGAGGGTTGGAGCCTGGTCATCCTGGGGGCCTTTCTGCTGAGCGGGTTCCTGGCGCATCTCACCGGCAAGCGCTTCTTCGTGCCGCGCGTCACCATCCTGCTGGTCTTGGGCGCGCTCTTCGGCCCATCCGCGCTGGACGTCATTCCCGCCGAGGTGTCCAACTGGTTTCCGCTCATCACGCACATGGCGCTGGCTATGGTGGGCTTCCTGCTGGGCCGCAACTTCGTGATTTCGAAGATAAAAGAGATCGGGCGAGACGTTCTTTGCTTCTCGATCGGCGAGATCGTCCTGGCCGCCGCCGTTGTTCTCGCGGCCCTCCTGGCGGTGGGCGCATCGGTTGAGCTGGCTTTGGTGCTGGCCGGGATCGCGCCGGCCTCCGCGCCGGCCGCGATCTTCGAGACGGTTCGTCAGTACAAGGCCAAGGGGCCGTTGACGGAGACGGTGCTCGGCATCGTGGCCATCGACGACGCTTGGGGCGTTCTCATCTTCACCGCTCTGTTTGCAGTGGCCCAGACCGTGGCCGGGCAGGGAGTCAGTCTGCACGAGTTCGGCCGCGTTCTCTGGGAAATCGGTGGGGCCGTGCTGCTGGGAGCGGCGATCGGCTTCCCCATGGGCTGGATCACCTCACGCATTCGCGACGGGGCCATCACGTTGGTCGAAGCGGCCGGCTTCGTCTTCCTCTGCAGCGGCGCCGCCACGGTGCTGGGCGTTTCCTATCTGCTGGCCGCCATCGTTCTGGGCATGGTGGTTGCCAACACCGCCCATCCGGCCAAGCGGCCTTTTGCGGCCATCGAGAAGGTGCGCGAGCCATTCCTCGCAATCTTCTTCATCCTCTCGGGGTTTCGGCTCCATCTCGGCGCGCTCACCGCACTGGGCCTCGTCGGTCTTGTCTACGTTCTCGGTCGCGCCGCCGGGCTCATCAGCGGCGCCTGGGTCGTGGGACGGTTGATCGGCGCACGCGATGTGGTGCGCGAGAACGTCGGTTGGTGCATCCTCCCTCAGGCGGGGGTTGCGCTGGGCTTTGCACTCCTCGTTCAGGAGGAGATGCCGGCGATCGGGGACCAGACGCTGACATTGGTCGTTGCGACCACGGTGCTCTTCGAGATGGCCGGCCCGCCGATCGCCCGCTGGCGGCTGGGTCGCGCCGGTGAGCTGGGCGAAGGGAAGTGATCGGCTCGATCCCATCCGGCGGTTGCGGTTCATCGAATCAGAGTGGCCGCGAAGAGCACGGCAAGCCCCAGGCACCAGACCGCGGTCGCGGCGAACTGGGGCTGCTCGCTTCGGGTGCCCTTGAACTCGGGCACCAGGTCGACCATGCCGATGTAGAGGAAGTTCCCGGCCGCGAGGGCGATGAGGAAATCGATCGAGATCTGCGCGGAGAGCGCATACGCGAGCAGCCCGCCGAGCGGAAAGCTGGCCCCCGAAACGGCGTTGAAGAGAAGCGCGCGCGACGGGCGCCACCCGCCCTGGACCAGGATGCCGAAATCACCGATTTCCTGGGGGATTTCGTGCGCCACGGCTGCGAACCAGGCGGTCAGCCCCAGGCGGAAGTCGGCCACGAACAGCGCCCCGACCGAGATTCCGCCGACCAGATTGTGCAATCCGTCGGCGAGGAGGATCAGGTGGGTGACCGGCCGAGCGTGCTCCGATTGGGCGCGATGGCAGTGGTGCCAGTGGAGCAGTTGTTCCAGAACCAGCATCGTCAGCATGCCGAGGGCGACCCAGAGATAGACGGGCATGCGGTTGCCCATCTGTCGCACCGCTGCCGGGATCATGTGGAACAGGGCTCCGCCGATCAGCGCCCCCGAGGCCAGGGCCACCATCAGGGGCAGGATCCGGTCCAGGACCGACTTCCTCAGGATGAGGGTCAGGCTCCCGCTGAAGGCAATCGCGTTCATCAGGATCCCAAAGACGATGATCGCCGGCAAAGCTGACATGAGCATTCTCCTGAGCACCCTCCGGAACAGCCGGGTTCTGGCCCATCGATGGTCGCGACCGATCCTCCTGCGCAGTGTGTCCTTGCGGCGCCAGCGCCGCCACCCAGCGGGATCTTCAGCCCGCGTGGTGATCTCCCCAGCCCAGGGCCTGGGGTATCCCCCCAGCGTCAGTTCGTAGCCGCCGGGCCCGGCGGTTCCCATTACCCCGGATTCCGCCGCTCCTGCCCCCGGCCTCAGTGTCGAGGGATGCCGTGGGCACCAACCGATCCGCGCTTCGGGGTCGGAGAATGCGCTGTTTACGAACGATCCCAGGATTGCGCGCGCAATCGGCTGGGAGCACGAAGCTCGCCGGCGCCTCCGCGAGGTTCTGTGAGGAGCTGCCGCCATGAAGCTGACATTCCTCGGCACACGCGGGTACATCGAGGCCCGCACGCGTCGTCACTACCGGCATGCGAGCCTCCTGGTGAGCTACCGCGGCGGGCGTCTCCTGGTCGACTGGGGCCAGGATTGGCTGGGACGCTGGCGTCGCGTCCCCAGGCCGCACGGGGTCCTGGTGACCCATGCGCACCCCGACCACGCCTTCGGCCTGGAGAACGGCGCCCCGTGCCCGGTGTGGGCCACGGGGCCGTCCTGGGACGTGATGACCGATTTCGCCATCGAGGACCGCCGTGAGATCGGGGTGCACCACCCGATCACCATCGCCGGCATCACCTGTGAAGCGTTCACCGTGGAGCACTCCACGCGCGCGCCGGCGGTGGGATACCGCCTCGAGGCCGGCCGCGCCCGCATCTTCTATGTCCCCGACCTGGTCTACATTCACGAACGCGCGGAGGCCTTGCGCGGGGTCGACCTCTACATCGGCGACGGGGCAACGATCGACCGCGACTTCGTCCGGCGACGTGGCCAGGCGCTCATCGGCCACGCCCCGGTGCGGACACAGCTCACCTGGTGCGGAAAGGAAGACGTGCCGCGTGCAATCTTCTCGCACTGTGGTTCCCAGATCGTCAGCGGCGACGAGCGGAGGATCGGGGCCCGCCTGCGCCGGATGGCGGCCGAGCGCGGGGATGTAGTGGTCGAGATCGCGCACGATGGCATGGAGGTCGTGCTGCGCTGAGGTACGGGCGCGGACGGGCGGCCTAGAGAGACGAGCCTCGAGGCGCGGAGGAAAGGGATAGGAGCCGATGTTCTGGGAAAAGATGTCCGCTTGGACTGACATCAGTCTGGAATCGTTACGTGGTTGGGGCATCGCTGCGGGATTCGCGGTCGGCGCTGTGCTGGTCGGTCTAGTTCTGCACAAGATCCTGACCGGTCTGCTGCGCCGCTGGGGCGACCGCGAGGCGCCTCTGTTCGGAGGGCTTCGTCTGCACCTGGATCCTCTGGGCGGACCGTTGAAGTGGCTCCTGCCGGGTCTGTGCTTGACGGCTGTCGTGCCCGTCATGCCCTTGTCCGGCGGCGTGCGGGACGCCCTGGCGCATGCCGTTACGCTCTGGGTGATCGCGGCCGCAGCCGCCACGCTGATCGCCGGTTTAGCCGTGCTGCGTGAAGCGATCGCCGGTCGCTACACCGTGGACGTCAAGGACAACCTCCGCGCGCGCCAGGTGCAGACCCAGCTCCGCGTGATTCACCGCGTGGTGGCCGCCGTCATCATCGGGGTCACCCTGGCGGTCATGTTGACGACCTTCGAGCAGGTCAAGGAGGTCGGCGTCAGCCTGCTGGCCTCGGCGGGCGTGCTCGGGATCATCCTCGGCTTCGCGGCCCAACGCTCTGTGGCTACCCTGCTGGCCGGCGTCCAGATCGCCCTCACCCAGCCGATCCGCTTGGACGACGTCGTCATCGTGGAGGGCGAGTGGGGATGGATCGAGGAGATCACGCTGACCTACGTGGTCGTCCGGATCTGGGATCAGCGACGCCTGATTGTGCCCATCCAGCAGTTCATCGAGAAGCCGTTCCAGAACTGGACCCGGGTCAGCGCGGACATCCTCGGCACGGTTTACATCTACGCCGACTACACCTTGCCGGTGTCCGGGCTGCGAACCGAGCTCGAGCGGATCGTCCGGGAGTCGTCCGATTGGGACGAACGGGTGGTGAACATGCAGGTCACCGGCGCCGGCGATCAGACGGTGGAGATCCGCGCCCTGATGAGTGCCGCGGACTCTCCGGCAGCGTGGAACCTGCGGTGTCGCGTGCGCGAGCAGCTCATCGAGTACCTGCAGCGGGAACACCCCCGGAGCCTGCCGCGCACGAGGGTATCGCTCGAGTCGCGGGCGGAATCGCCGCGGCCGACGTCAGCGGGCGAACGAGCGACGGGCGCGACCGAGCAGATCGAAGCGCCTGGCGAGGTGGATCGAGCCCAGAACGAGTAGCACCATGATCGGCCCGGTGTAGAGCATGAAGCGGGTTTGGCGCTGGTTTTCGTGTTCGGCGCGCAGCCGTGCGGCTTCGTCACGAATGCGCGTGAGATGGCCTAGCACGTCGGCATAGCCGTACCACCAGGCGTAGTCCGGACTCATGTGGAAGGCGCCCTTGTAGGACTTGAGTGTCCCCGCTTGGCGCGATGCTCCTCAGTGTCGGTGATGTCCTCCAACTGCCCGACGGCGGGCTGGACGCCCATGCCCCAGATGATCTTGCGGGTCATGTTGTGGCTGGATGATCGGGCCCCGTCGGGGGCCACGTAGAGCATGTGGCAATACGCGCAGGTGGGGCCCTCGTAGGCGGCATCCGCCAGCGGAAGGCTCCAATCCCACCGGCGCCCGTCCGAAGCGAAGATCGCCCCGTGCTTGGAGGTGCTGTAGGCCTCCCAGTTCGGATGGTCGGGCCCCATATGGCAGGTCATGCACGACTGCGCCTGGCGCGCCTCGGAGGCCGTGAAGCGGTGCCGCGTGTGGCAGGCGATGCAGCCGTTGCGATAGGTGAGGCTCGACATGTCATCGTACTGCTGGCTTTCGATGTCCCAGTACTTCTGCATGGTGGCGCCGGCTTGGGCATGACACGGGTCGCAACCCACCTCCATGACCTTGCGGGGCATTTGATCGTAATGGGGCACGCCGATGTTGCGCTCCCAATTCCCCCCGATCTCTCCGGGGCCATAGCTGTGTCCGAGATCGAGCACGTGCTCCTGATAGATCTGGACGTGGCAGGTGGAGCAGACCACCTCGGCCACCCGTCCCTTGGTTTGCGTGATCAAGGTGTGGTCGAGGCCATGGCAGTCGGAGCATCGATCGGCTTGGTCGATATCCGTCGCGATGCGCGGGTTCTGCCTTCCGGGGCGATGCATGAACGAGGTCACATACTGCGAGACAATGGTTGGGTTGTGCTTTCGGTGGCACTCGAGGCACTTCGCCGGTTCCTGCTCGCCCGTGGGAGGTGAGAATCGATGCGCCGGGCCGGCCGGGGCGGTGTCGACATACGCGTAGACCTGGGAAAGCTCCTTTTCGTCGATGGCCTGTTCGGGGAACGGCGGCATCTTTGCGCGGGGATTGCGCACCTGGTCTTTGAATGCGCCTGGCAACAGATCGGTGGACGCCAGGTCCGGACCAACGCCGCCGCGACCGCCGATGCCATGGCAGCCGATGCAACCCTTGGAGATGTAGAGCCGTTCACCTGCGGCGACGCCCCACGGGGGATTCTCCGCCCGGAGCGGGGATCCGTTGGCAACCACGAGCACGACGAGGAGCGCCAACAGGCAGGCGAGGGCCGAGCGCCGCGGGGGGAGCGTTGTTGGACGAATCGGCATGGCGCATTCCATGGCTACGGTTGAGCTTGTCAGACTTGTACCGCAGTGCTCGAAGGCCGTGAATCCGGGAAGTCCGGTAACACATATCCGGGCTTGCCCCTGCGCCGTGGCCTCCCGGGTCGAGGACGGCAGGGCGATGGTTATTTCCGCTTCTCGGTGGGCGACGGAAGCCGGGGTGCCCAGCGGCTTGTCGCGAGCTGGAGGTACTCTGGGTTGAAACCCCAGGACCCCATCCGGGATTGACCGAAGGGTTGGTCTGCACGGGGCCGGATGGCCCGGCGCACGGCCGCGGGCTAGAGTAACGATCCGTGCTCACGCACAAGAGCACCGGGCACCTAGGTCGAGTGCATCTCTAAGGGCCCCCAACGGGAGCACACGCGATGCGGGTCGGAATCGCCGCCGATCATGCGGGCCTCGCCCTGAAGGCGAAGCTCAGCGCGCTCATCGAAGAGCTGGGTCACGAGACCGTGGACTTCGGCGCCTACCGGCCTGAGCCGCAAGACGACTATCCGGACTACGTGGCTCCGATGGGAAAGGCGCTGGCCTCCGGGGAGATCGAACGAGGCATCGCGATCTGCGGCAGTGGGGTGGGCGCATGCGTGGTGGCCAATAAGTTCCCGGGCGTGCGCGCGGGGCTGATCACGGAAGCATACTCCGCTCAGCAAGGTGTCGAGCACGATGACATGAACGTCCTCTGCCTGGGCGGACGGGTCACCGGCGAGGACCTCGCCTGGGATCTCGTCAAGATCTTCCTGGACGCGGTGTTCACGGAACACCCGCGCCATGTTCGCCGCCTGGAGAAGATCCGGGCACTGGAAAAGGAGATCGGCGCAATGAACACGAATCCCTTGCACGGCATCACGGAGCTGGGGCAGAGCATCTGGCTGGACTATCTACACCGGAACATGTTGGAGGACGGTGAGCTGCAGCAGTGGATCACACGAGATGGGATTCGCGGCGTCACCTCGAATCCGACCATCTTTCAGAAGGCCATGGGCGATGCCGACGCCTACGGTGAAGCGATTGACAGACTGCACGGCGAGGGCCACACGGGTCGCGAGATCTATCGGCGCCTGAGCGTGGAGGACGTCCAAAGAGCTGCGGACGCCTTCCATCCGTGCCACGTCCAGCACCAGGGACGCCACGGCTTCGTGAGCCTCGAGGTGGATCCCGGGCTTGCCCACGACACCGAGAGCACCATCGCCGAAGCCCGCGAGCTCTGGCAGATGGTGGGCAGGTCGAACCTCTACGTCAAGGTGCCCGCAACCGAAGCGGGCCTTCCGGCCATCCGGCGTCTGACGGCCGAAGGCATCAATGTGAACGTGACCCTGCTCTTCGGATTGTCGCGCTATCGGAAGGTGGCCGAAGCCTATCTGGAAGGCCTGCGCGAACGGCTGCGGGATGGTCAACCCATGAACGAGCTCTCCTCCGTGGCGAGTTTCTTCCTCAGTCGAATCGATGCCCTGGTGGATCCGGTGCTGGAAGCCAAGAGCGCCGAGAACGACTTGACCGCGCGCTTGGCCGCCGAGCTCCGCGGACAGGTTGCGATCGCGTCCGCCCGACAGGCTTATCAGATCTACCGGGAGCTCTTCACCAGCGAGGGCTTCGCCGATTTGGCGGAGGCGGGCGCGCGACCGCAGCGGCTGGTTTGGGCGAGCACGGGGACCAAGAACCCGGACTACTCGGATGTGAAGTACGTGGAGGCGCTGATCGGTCCCGACACGGTGGTGACCGCCCCGCGCGAGACACTGGATGCGTTTCGCGACCACGGCGAGCCGGCCGCGCGTCTGGAGCACGACATCGATCGCGCGCGCGACGTATTCGAGCAACTGCCCGTGGTGGGCATCGACATCGATGTCGTGACGCGGCAGCTTGAAGAAAAGGGCGTCGAGACGTTCGCCGCGTCTTTTCAGAAGCTCCTGCGGACGATCGAAGAGCGGCTCGAGAGCGTGGCGACGCGTTCGACAGGCTCCGCACGAGCACGCGCCGGCCGGGGTTGATGGCCACGGTTCATCCAGATCCGGCGGAGCGCACATGGTAGACTTCTTGGCCAATCGAGTGCTCTGGGTGGCGATCCTTGCGGATGCCATCGCGCAGCTCCTCAAGGTGTTGCTCGTTCTCATCATCGAGCGGCAGTGGGTACCGGAGCGCTTGTTCGGCTCGGGCGGGATGCCCTCCTCGCATTCGGCGCTGGTGAGCGCCCTGGCGACGGGGGTCGCCATCCAAGAGGGTTTGGGAAGCTCGCTGTTCGCGGTCACGACGGTTGTGGGCCTGGTCATCATCTACGACGCCATGGGTGTTCGCCGAGCGGCCGGGCAGCAGGCACACATTCTCAACGAGCTGATCGTGGAGCTCGGACATGTTCTGGATGAGGGCTTCAAGCCCGAGCGGCTCAAGACCCTCCTGGGTCACACCCTGCCACAGGTCGTCGCAGGTGTGATCCTGGGCGTGAGCATTGCGCTCCTGTTGGTTCCATGAGGATGATCTTGTAGGCGCAGGACTTAGGTCCGCGCTCGCCCGGCCCATGGGCGCACTGCGCTTGTTGAGACCGCGCATCGCAATTGGGGGCTTCTCCCAACTCCGACCCCCTGGTCTCGCCTATAGCGGTCCGCCTGCGACCCGGGGATGATCTCATGCGTCGGCGTCAAAGGACGTACTCGGCGGATGCGGTCCGTTCAGCATCCACGGTGCAAGGGTTGACGAACAATCGCGTGAAGGCTCGGACGCGCGCCGGTGCGATCCCGGGCGAAGAACCAGAGAGCGAGGTGAATTCATGGAGATCATGGTGAAGGATTTGGCTCTCATCGTCATCGCCCTTGCCATGGTAGTTATCGGCTACCAGGTCACGCGCGCCGGCCAGAAGATGCAGCAATTCCTCGAGCGATCGGAGAGGACCGTGGAGCGCTTCCAGATGATGGCGCCCCGCATCGAGAGCATCCTCGAGCGTAGTGATGAAGAGATGGCGGAAGTGCAGACGATCACCAGGAAGTCGCACCTCATTGTTGATCGCGTCGAGCAGACTAGTAGGGACATCCACGTCATGGCAGACGACCTGATCGGTCAGCTCCGGCTGGTCACCGACGGTTTCCGCCAGGTGCGCGCTGTCTACGCTGGAGCACGAGCGGGTTGGGAGACCCTCACGCATTCGAGCCCGGGGACGCGGCGTGATTCGTCTCTTGAGTCGGACGATTGAGCCTGCGATGACGTATCGGAGTGTGGGTGAAGCCCACGTCGCCACGCCATCGCCCGGAAGATGAACTGGAAGACGAGAGGAGGCACTACCGTGTCGCGAGATGGCGATACTGCATTGGCGTTCTTGTTGGGAGCCGCTGTGGGCGGGATTGCCGCATTGCTGATCGCTCCCGCCAGCGGCAGGGAAACCCGCGCCAGACTGACCGAGAAGAGCGAAGAGTTCTATGGCAAGGGCAGGGAGACGGCCGAGAATCTCAAGGGCACTGCGGAAGAGCGGGTGCGTGATGTGGGTGACAAGGCGCGGGTGCGCGTCGACGCCGTCAAGGAGGCCGTGTCCGAAGGGCGCGACGCCTATCAGAAGGAGCTGCGCCGGAACGCGAGCTCGTAGCTCATGAAGCCGCGCCCGCTAGTCCGCATTCGGACGGACGATCTTCAGGGCGCCCCTCCGTATCATGATGGTTGCGGGGGTGGCGCCCAGAGGTTCGCCGTCAACCTGGACGCCCAACGCGGGAGCGGCTGAGATCCGGAGTTGCTCGATACTGCGGGCCAACAGCCAACGCGGCGCCCGAGGGCGACCGAGGATCGCCGCTAGCAGTCCGAGGAGCACGTCCAAGAGGGTTCCGGGTCGGGGCACGAGCAGCTCCAGCTTGCCGGGCACGTCCTCGATCATGTCGGCTGCAATCTGGGATACGAACCGCGTCGCCCCGGTATTCATGACCGCGACCGTGTGACAGCGAACCTGCTCGTCATAGCCGTCTTCGGCCTCGATCCGGATCTCGGACGGCACGGTGGTCAGCGCCCGGCGCAGCGTGTTCCAAGCGTAGGCCAGCGCGCCGAGCCTGCGTTTGAGGGTACGCTCGGTGGACCGGACGACGTCCGCGTGCAATCCGGCCGTGAACGCCAAGAGGAAGTAGCGCCCGGCGCCCGATTGCAGGCGAATGTGACCGACGTCGAAATCGTGGGCGTCTCCATGCACGGCCAGGCGGAAGGCCTCGCTGGGATCGGCGGGCAGCCTCAGGAAGTGCGCCAGCACGTTGGCGGTCCCGAGCGGCACGATTCCCAAAGGAACGCCCGTGCCGGCTTCGATCAGTCCGTTGCCCACCGCCGCTACCGTGCCGTCCCCACCGGCGGCCACCACACGGCGAAAGCCCTCGTCGGCCGCGCTCGCGGCCCATTGGGTCGCATCGTCCGGATCCCTCCACTCGCGCAACTGACCGCCCTGCTCGTCGAGCTCTGCCTCCACCTCGCCGCGCAAGTCCTCCTGCTCGGCCGCGCCTCCGGCAACGGGATTCCAGACCACGAGGATGCGCCGGTCGGCCGTGGCCTGCTCGGATGCATGGTGAGGCGTCATGCACATGGGTGATCTTCAGTGACCCAGGCGCGTGCAGTGTCGATGTCGGTGTGTCCGTAGTAGCGGATCTGCGCCCGGGTGGATTGGCGACAGCGCCGGATCAGGTACTCCTTCCACTCGTCGGCCCCGATGATCGCCAGCCGCTCCAGTCCGGTGAAACGCAGCACGTTGAGTGCAATGGCGCCCCAGAGACGCTGGGCGCTGCAGCCGTGGAAGCCGTAGAGGATGATGAGGAGATTCCAGCCGTGCTCGAAGCAAGGCGGTGACGCGACGCGGGCGTCGGCCCGGGCGCCCATGCGGGGACTCCAGGGCCCGCTGGTGGAGGCATGGACTTCGAAGACCGTGCCGCCGCCCGAAGGGACTCTGTCGCTGCGGAATACCATGATTCGACCACCTGCCGATCGGCCCGTGGTGCGCACCCATGCCCGTTTCGTGAAGCTGGAAGCTGCAGGCGCCGGCGTGCGTTGGTTACCCCTCGTGTAGATTGTACCTATGCGACGGCAGGATCCTACCCGGTTGCTCGGGGTCACGCGACCGGGAGTGCCGAGGAGTGCTCCCTCCGGGATTCCTCCAGGAAGGCGACCGCGCGCACATGAGGTGACCTTGAAGAGAAGACCGGCCTGCGACTCGACAGCCACCGCTTCCTGGGGAATGGACCCAAGACCCGGACGGGATTGCACCCCTTCCAACCGGTCCTGGCGCGGCGTAGACCCGGTGATGGTACCACAGGTCGGAACCAGCCGCACCGGGAGGTGAAGCATGCCCGAGCTTCCGGACGTCCAGATCTTCAAGGAGTATCTCGATGCGACCGCGCTCCACCAGCGCATCAGCGAGGTGAGCCTTCACGAACCCGATCTCCTCAAGGGTGTCTCGAAACGCCGCCTGATCTCCAATCTGCGCGACAGTGCTTTCAAGCGAACCCATCGGCACGGCAAGCACATGTTCATCGAGGTCTCTGGAGGCGAGTTTCTACGCCTGCATTTCGGGATGACCGGCTTCCTCCGCTACTGGCGGCGCAATGGCCGGGAGCCCGATCACGTAGGCGTCGAGTTCGACTTCTCCTCCGGCTTCTCTCTGGGCTATGTGACCCAGCGCAAGCTGGGCGAGGTGGGCTGGACCCGCGATATCGAGGCCTTCTTGAAGCGCAATCATATCGGCCCCGACGCCCTCGATCCCGACTTCGACGCTGGCCGATGGCGGGAGGCCCTGGAAGGCCGCCGCGGGTCCATCAAAGGCGCGCTGATGAACCAGGAGATCCTGGCGGGCATCGGCAATGTCTACGCCGACGAGATCCTGCTACGGGCCGGCATCCATCCCAAGGCCTCAGTGGAACGGTTGGGCGAGAGGTCGCTCGACTCGATCCACCGCGCCATGCGCACGGTGCTGAAGGCCGCCATCGAGGCGCGCGTACGGGAGGACAGCTTTCCTTCGTATTTCATCCTGCCGCACCGCGAGGAGGGCGCTGAATGTCCCCGCTGCGGCCGGCGCCTGAAGACCATCAAGGTCTCGGGACGCACCACCTACTACTGCCCCGATGACCAGAGACGCAAGACGTGAGCGGACGCCTATACATCGGGGTTTCCGGATGGAGCTACGACGGATGGAAAGGTCCGTTCTATCCTCGCGACCTTCCCAACACGCGGCGGTTGCACTACGCCAGTCGGCGTTTCTCCTCGCTGGAGATCAACGGATCGTTCTATTCGCTCCTGAAACCGTCAACCTACGAAGCGTGGTGCGGCGAGACGCCCGCAGGGTTTCGCTTCGCGGTCAAGGGCAGCCGCTTCATCACCCACAACAAGAAGCTCAAAGATCCCGAGCGACCACTGGCCAACTTCTTGGCGTCCGGCGTCTTGGCGCTTCAAGATCGGCTGGGTCCCTTCGTCTGGCAGCTTCCCGCGGGCGTGCGGTTCGAAGCGGACCGCCTGGAGGCCTTTTTGGGGCTCCTGCCGCATGACATGCGCGCGGCCCGCGCGCTGGCGCGCAAGCACGACGAGCGCGTGACCGGGCGCAGCCGGATTCCCCGGGGGGACAACCACCGCTTGCGCCACGCACTCGAGGTGCGTCACCCGAGCTTTCTGGTGTCCGAGTGTGTTCGGCTCCTGCGGCGCCACGGCACGGCGTTGGTTTTTGCCGACAGCGGCGACTGGCCCTACGTGGAGGAGCTGACCGCCGGGTTCGTCTATCTGCGGCTGCACGGATCGCCCCACACCTACGCCAGCGGATACGGCCGCCGAAGGCTCGATCACTGGGCGCGCCGGATTCGATCCTGGCGCGCCGGCCGGCAGCCGCGGGACGCGCACACCATCACCTCGCGCAAGCCGCCCCGGCGGCAGTCACGCGACATCTACATCTACTTCGACAACGACCAGCACGCCCACGCGCCCAGAGATGCGCAGCGTCTGCAAGAGGTCCTGGGGGTGGGACCTGATTGATTAGGGATGATTCCGAGCGTGCGACTCGACGCCTGGAGCGCCAGGGTTGGGCATCGCGTTTGGGCGGTTCCCCTACATCGGAATGCCGCCCGCGCCCGATGGCTCGGGGACTCGCCCCGGCGGATCATGACGGCGGAATGACGGGCTGCCTCGGGCGTGGATGCCTACGCTCCATGTCGCGGGGCTCGACGGACCCGGGCGGCCCGCGATTCCGTGCCGGTCCCCGGACCCGTACGTTGGGCGGGGCTTTCAGCCGGAGCCAGGAGAACGGCTGAAGGCCGGCCCCCGGAGGGAACGGGAGCCACAGGAATGGGCGTCGGGAGGCGCGCCATCAGCGATCCCGGCCCGGCCAACTCGTCTCGCCGCAGCGCGAGACTCGAGATAGACGCTCATGGACACCGAACCTGAAAGCCCCGGCCGGCGTATGCGGCGCATCGCGCTGCTCATCGTCTGCTTCGTCGCCCTCCTGTGTCCGGCCGGGGCCCAGTACTTCGGACGCAACAAGATCAAGTACGAAGAGTTCGATTTCGCTCGCCTGCACAGCCAACACTTCGAGATCTTCTTCTACCCCACCGAAGAACCCCGCGCGCCCGAGATCGCGCGCATGGCCGAGCGCTGGCACGCTCGCCTGAGCCTCTTCTTCGAGCACGAATTCGAGAGCGCCCAGCCGATCATTCTGTACGCGGACCGGGCCGACTTCCGGCAAACCAACGTCCTGCCGGGGTTGATCAGCTTGGGAACGCGGGCCGTGACCGAGGGCATGAAGAACAGGGTCGTCCTCCCTCTGAGTGGCGTCCTGGGCGAGACGGATTTCGTCTTGGGCCACGAGCTGGTGCACGCCTTTCAGTTCGACATCCTGAAATCCGACCGGGAGCTTTCGTTCGCGGCCGCCAATCGGCTGCCGCTCTGGTTCGTGGAAGGCATGGCGGAGTACTTGTCCCGGGGTCGGTCCCACCCGCTGACGACCATGTGGCTTCGGGACGCGGTGCTGCGCGACGCGCTGCCGGCGCTGGACGCATCGTTTCAGGCCCGGCGTCACTCCCCCTACCGGCTCGGCCATGCCGTCTGGGGTTATGTTGCTGATCGTTGGGGCGATGACGTCGTGCGACGGCTCTTCCGATCCTCGTCACGACAGGGCTGGCGGGAGGCGTTTCGGCGCGAGTTGGGTCTGTCGCCCGACTCGCTGTCACGGGCCTGGGCCGAGGATGTCCGCGCTCGGCACGGAGCCGTGGGCCGGGACCGCGTGCCGCCCGATTCCGTAGGCCGCCCACTGCTGACCGGCGCCGGCGGCTACCATCTCTCGCCGGCCCTGAGCCCCGACGGGCGGCGGATCGCCTTCTGGTCCCAACGCGACATCTTCACGATGGACCTGTACCTGGCCGACACGCGCACCGGAAAGGTGGAGCGGAAGATCGCCAGCGCCGTGCGGGATGAGCATCTCGACGCGCTGCGCTTCGCGGATTCGGGCGGCGCCTGGTCACCGGATGGCGGGCGTTTGGCGATCGTCGCGAGCGGACACGGCGACTTCCTGATCTCCATTCTCGATTTGGCAGGCGGATCGCGTGAGACGATCGCCCTCGACTCGATCCCGGACATCGTCCACCTCGCCTGGTCTCCCGACGGCGGGAGGCTGGCGTTCTTCGGCAACGCCGGGGGAATCGGCGATCTGTACCTGTACGACCTCGAACAAGGCACGGTCGATCGTCTGACCGAAGACCGCTTCGCGGAGCTGCAGCCGGCCTGGTCCCCAACGGGCGAGCAGATTGCCTTCATGACCGAACGGGGAAGCGACACCGACCTCGAACAACTGGACGCCGGCATCATGAAGATCGGACTGCTGGATCTCTACAGCGGGGAGATCGAGTTGATTCGCCTGCCGGATGCCACGCATCATCTCAGCCCGCAATTCGCTCCGGACGGCCGCTCGCTCTACTTCATTGCCGACCCCGATGGCTTCAACGATCTGTACCGTCACGACCTGGCGAGCGGACAGACCCAGCGCATCACGCGGGTCGCCACCGGCATCAGCGGCCTGACCGAGCTGTCGCCGGCGCTTTCGGTGGCTGCGGATTCGGGCCTCATCGCGCTGAACCTCTTCACCGGAAGGGGCCGAGCCATCCACGTCCTGGAGCCCGACCGGGCGGGCGGCGAGACGCCGATTGCGTCGGCTGCGCCGGCGGCAAGAAGCGGTGACGGAGGCCCCGAACCGTATCCGGCCGGAGGCGAGGGGCTGGTGCACCGGCAGCTTCGGGATGAGACCGTCGGACTGCCCCCGGACACCAGCTTCGCTCGCTCGCCTTACCCTGGGCGCCTCGAGCTGCTTCGCATCGGGCAGGTGCACGTGGGCGTCGCCGCGGACCGCTACTCCACCTACCTGGGGGGCGGGATCCATCTGCTCTGGGGCGATCTGCTCGGCAACCGCAGGCTCGCCGTGGCCGCGCAGGCCAACGGCGGCCTGAGCGACATCGGGGCGCAGGTGACCTACCAACTCCTGGAGGGCCGCATCAACTGGGGCCTGTCGGCGGCGCACATTCCGTACCGATCGGTGCGCGTGGGCTACCGGCGCGACAGCACGATCGTCGGCGGCGAAACCGTTCACGGATGGCGCACCAGCCTCCTGCGCGAACGGGCGTTTCTGGAGCGCGCCGCGGTGATCGCGGAGTACCCGCTCAGCCTGAACCGGCGCGTCGAGGCCAGCCTTGGATACAGCCACATCAGCTACGATGTGGAGTCCGAAGAGGTGCTCATCGCCAACGGCGCCGTTGTCGAGTCCCGCACCCTGTCCCCGACCGCCGCCTCGCCGCTGGACCTGTTCCACAGCAGTCTGGCCTATGTCGGCGACTACTCCTTCACCGCGTTCACGTCGCCGGTTCGCGGGCGCCGGTTCCGCTTCGAGGCCGAGCCCACGCTCGGCTCCTTGCGCTATCTGTCGCTCACCGCCGATTACCGGCACTACCTGCAGTGGTATCCCGTCACCTTCGCGGTGAGGCTCCTTCATCAAGGACGTTACCTGCGTGACGCGGAAAGCGATCGGCTCAGCGCCTACTATCTCGGCTACCATACCCTGGTGCGAGGGTATGACATGAACACCGTCGACGCAGCCGAGGCCGGCCGGGACGAAGCGCAGGATGAAGCCAATGCCGTGGAGCGGTTGATCGGATCGCGCCTGGGGGTGATGAATCTGGAGGTGCGTCTGCCGGTTTTCGGCAACGATCGTTACGGATTGCTCAACATGCCCTACGTGCCCCTCACCGCGGTGGCGTTCCTGGATGGCGGCGTGGCCTGGACGCGCGGCGATCCGCCTCTGTGGCGACTGTCCGATCGCGATCACGGCCGCATTCCCGTGTTCAGCACCGGTCTGGCGTTGCGCGCCAATCTTCTGGGCGCCATCGTGATGCAGGTCTACTATGCCCGTCCCTTCCAGCGGCCGGGGGAGCAAGAACAGGTCGGCTTCGTGATCGCTCCAGGATGGTAACAGCGGCTTGCGGATAAGGGGCGGCCGCAGGACGCGTCGATCGCCTATGGTTGCCGGTTTCCCGAGGCTTGCGTCAGAAGCACCAAGGCGAGTGCGTAGATCCTGATGTTCTCGAGGTGGCGTGCGACGGTCACGTGCTCGTCCACCTGGTGTGCCAGCTCGGTCTCGCCCGCGCTCTCGTCCAGGGGTCCGAAGGCGACCGCGAGCGGAAAGGCCTTGGCGTAGGTCGTGCCCGGGATCGAGCGGAGCAGCGGGTCGCGCCCGGTGACCGTTTGGTAGGCCTCCTGCAGGGTCCCGATGAACTCGGGGTGGTCCTGGGGGGATACGAAGAGCGGTTCCTGGGCGCGGCCTTCCAGACCGGCGTCCACATGCAGGCCCGGCGTCGCGCCGGTATCGCGCTGGGCGACCTCGCGGAAGCGCGCGGCCACCTCGGTGACCGTCGCGCCGAAGGGAAAGCGGACGTCGATCTTGGCGCCGCCGTGGGACGGACCCAGCTCGATCAGGCCCAGGTTCACGGTCGAGTCGCCGCAGTATTCGTGGTGGCGGTCCACGCCGAAGGCCGAACCGTCGAGCACACTGCACCTGCGGTGCAGGTCGCGCGCGAACGCGGTCAGCGCTCCGAAGTCCCCGAGCGCATCCAAGTAGGCCAGGGCGTCCAGGATGGCGTTGCGACCCTCCTGCGGGTAAGCGCCGTGCGCTGTACGTCCGCGGAAGAGGACCTCGAGCTGGACGCGATCTGACGATGTACCGCGCCGGATCCACTCGAGCTGCGCGGCGGGTACCGCGCGCGCGAAATCGGCCGCCACCCTTGCGCAGTGCCGCTCGACCGCCTCCAGCTCGCCGGTCGCGGCCTCCAGCACCAACCGCGCCTCCTCCGGCACCATGTTGCTCCGCTTGCCGCCGGTAATCTGCACGAAGGCCGGCCGCCCGGGGGCGGGCCCGTGCGGGGGCGGCCACGACCCGGTCCAAGCCAGGGTGATGCGACCCTTCTCGGCGTTGATTACCGGAAACGCCCCGTCGGGCACGATCGTCTGATCGGCGATCTCGTCCTCGGCCTCCAGCCGATCGACGTCCGGCCAGGTGGTGGTCTCTTCCCGCGTGCCCATGAGGAGCTTGATCCGCCGGCGGGGCTGCCATTCGAGGGCCCGCAGGACATCGAGCGCGGAGAAGGCCATGGCCGCGGGGCCCTTGTCGTCCTGGGCGCCACGACCCCAAACGGCACCCTCTGCCACCGTGCCCCCGAAGGGCGGAAAGCGCCAGGGCTCTCCGGGCGGGACCACGTCGAGGTGTGTCGCCACAGCGAGCGAGCCGGCGGCGTCCGGGGGATGACTCGGCATCACGGCGACGGCGGCCAGATCGTCGTAGGTCCGAAAGTCGAGATCGAGCCTCTCGGCCTCGTACTCCAGAAACCGGAAGCACCGCTCGATTGCCAGCCGAAACCGCCGGCGCGCATCGGTCGACCGGCCGCCGCTGATCGTCTCGAATCGCAGCAGGCCGGTCAGGAACGCGATGTAGGCATCAGCGCGACGGTCGACCACGCGGTCGATCCGCCGGGCGAGCGCCCGCGCCGTTCGGGAGGTCGTGCGGGAATGCGGCCGACCGGTCGCCTCGTCTGAGCCGATGTCGTGTGGGGTAGGCATGGATCAGAGTTGATAGCGCTTGCGCGCCGAGCGAACGATGTGGTCGATCAGATCGTTGTAGTCGATCTCCTTCGCCTCGGCCGCCGTCGTCATCGGACTCTCCCGCCGCAGGCCGGGCAGGCCGTTGACCTCGATCAGGTAGGGCGTGCCGTTCTCGTGGAGCCGGATATCCGCCCGGGCGAAGTCGGGGGCCTTGACGATCCGGAAGGCGCGGTCGGCCAGGGCCAGCACCTCCTGACGTACGCTGGGGTCCAGCTCCGGGGGGCAGTGCGTCTCCAGGAACTCCTCCTTGTACTGGGAGCTCTTGCGCTCGTAGTCGAAGATGTTGTGCGAATCGCCTTCGATGGAGTACTCGACGATCTCCAGGACATGACCGGGATACTCTTCCAGCATCGGCACGGTCAGCTCGCGACCCGGGATGAACTCCTCGACGTCGACGCCGTGCGGGTATTCTGCAAGCAGCTTGCGAATCACCTCCCGGGCCTCGTCCGCCGATTCCACCAGCGATTCGGCGCTGATGCCCTTGCTCGATCCCTCGTAGTTCGGCTTGATGAAGAGCGGGTATCCCAGGTGTTCGGGGAGCGGGTCGTCTTCGTTCATGATCAAGACGCCTGCCGGCACCCGGACGTTGTTGACCGCGAAGACCTTGGCCATCAGCCGTTTGTCCAAGCCCACGCGGAGCAAGGCCGGTCCGCCCCCGGTGTAGGCCAAGCCCAGTACCTCGTAGATGGCGGGGTAGTAGGCTTCTCTACGGGGAATGGCGGTCCCCTCGGCCACGTTGAAGACCAACTCGGGCCGGGCGTCGATCAGGCGGTCGACGATCTCCTCAGGGGTGCCGGTGACCTCGACGGGCACGACCTCGTGTCCCAGAGAAGCGAGCGCTCCCCGCAGGAGCTCGAGATAGTCCTCGCTCATACGCTCGGCCTGGTCCTCCGATTCCTCCTGCCGGAGATTGTGGGCCAGCGCAATGCGCAGGCTTCTGGGGCGCTCGTTCTGGCTTTCGTTCCGAGTGCTCATGTGGGTGCCTTTCGCGAAGGGGTCCATCGTTGGGCGGTGGTCCATCGCGGGTCCATCGCAGGTCCATCGCGGTCTCCACAGCGAGGATCGCATGCACGTGACCGGCGGACCATGCGTGGCGGGCACCATTGGCTTACGGGGGATTCACCCATGGGGCGCGTCGCCGCGCGGCCGGCAATCTGCGCGGCGGCGGTGCGCCGTCTACTGTGGCGAAGAGACCGGGAAGAAGCGCACGCGATCGAGCTGCAGCCGCACGCCCACCCGGTCGCCTTCCGGCCGGTGACTGCTGAGCGCCAGCACCTCCACCTCCGCGATCGACGCGTGCACCAGGAAGCCGCTGCCCAGGCTCTCGATGACGCGGACCCGCGCGTTCGCGTGGCCCCGGTCGGGCTCCACCAGATCGACGTGCTCGGGACGAATGCCCAGCAGGAGATCCTGATCCAGCGACCCGCGCAGGCGCGGTTCCTCCTCAGTGGGGACGGGCAGCGCAGCGTCGGCAATGTGGAACCGAAGCCGCCCCGATTGCTCCGTCAAGCGGCCGGGCAGCAGGTTCATGGGGGGCGAACCGACGAAGCGAGCCACGAAGACATTGGCCGGCCGATCGTAGACCTCCAGCGGCGCGCCGCATTGCTGGATGCGTCCCTCATTGAGGACGGCGATGCGGTCGCCCAACGTCATTGCCTCGATCTGATCGTGGGTCACGTAGACCGTCGTAATGCCCAAGGAGCGCTGCAGTTCCTTGAGCTGCGCCCGCATCTCGACGCGCAAACGGGCGTCCAGGTTGGAGAGGGGCTCATCCATGAGGAGCAACCGCGGCTCGCGCACGAGGGCGCGTCCGATCGCCACCCGCTGGCGCTGGCCGCCGGACAGCTCGGCCGGCTTGCGGTCCAGAAGCGCCCCGATGTGCAAGGTCTCGGCGGTGCGAAGCACGCGGTCACGAATCTCGTCGCGCGCGGGCTTGGGCTTTCGGTTGGTGAGCGGGAAGGCGATGTTGTCAGCAACGCTCATGTGGGGGTACAGCGCGTAGTTCTGAAAGACCATGGCGACGTCGCGCCCCAGCGGCTCCACGAAAACGCGGCGGCCGGTGTCGGCGACCGTCTGGTCTCCGAGGCGGATCGCTCCCTGCGTGGGATGGTCCAGACCGGCGATCAGGTTGAGCAACGTGCTCTTCCCGCAACCGCTGGGGCCCAGGAGCACGAACAGCTCGCCGGGAGCGATCTCCAGATCGATGTCCTTCAAGACGGGCACCCGCCCACGCAGCGTGCGGAAGCTCTTGCTCAAGCCCTCGATCCTGATCGCTTGCGCCGCCATGGTTCGTTTCCTTCGACCGCCGCCACCGGCGAGCCGGTACGGCCGGGCCTCCCTCTAGCCTTTGACCGCGCCCCCCATGAGACCCTGCACGATATAGCGTTGAAACACGATCGTCACGATGACCAGCGGAATGGTGGCCAGCGCCGAAGCGGCCATCAGATTACCCCACGGGATCTCGCCGTGCAGGCCCTCGAACATCGCGATGCCCACCGGCAGGGTCTGGGCCTTGGGGTCGTGGGTGAGCATCAGCGCCAGCAGGAACTCGTTGAAGCTGGCGATGCTGACCAGCAGGAACGAGGAGAAGATGCCGGGCAGCGCGATCGGCAGGAGCACCCGTCCGATGATCTTCAGACGACCCGCGCCGTCCATCAGCGCGGCGCGATCCAGGTCGCGCGGGATCTGCGCGAGGTAGCTCATGTTGATCCAGAGCGCGAGAGGAAGCCACAGGGCGCTGTAGGGCAGGATGAGGGCGACGTGCGTATTGAGCAGCCCCACGCTGGTGAACAGCCGGTAGAGCTGCCCCACGATGCTGATGGGCGGAAACATCGACACGGCCAGCGCGGCCAGCGGAACCGCAAGCCGACCCGGAAACCGCAGCCGCGAGACCGCGTAGGCGGCCAGCACGGCGACCGTCGTGACGATGACGGCGGTGAGGCCGGCGACCACGACGCTGTTGCGCAGATAGCTCAGGAAGTGCAGCGACGGGCTCGTCAGGACGTCCGCGAAGTGGCGCAGGGTGAGGGCAGCTTCGCCGGTGACGATCCGATCGGGCTGCGAAGTCAGCGAGACCGCCAGCATCCAAACAACGGGTGCCAGGGCGAAGACGAGCAACGAGACCGCTCCGCCGGTCAGGAGGACCCGCCGCATGTGTCCTTCGCCGAGCCCGTCCATCTCCACGCTCCTAGGATCGAATCGACGCCGCGAATCTGCCCGCCCGGATGTAGACGAGCGTGACGGCGAAGACCAGGAGGAAGGTCACGACCGAGACCGCGGACCCGCGTCCGAAGCTGTCCGCGGCATAGTACTCGAATCCCAGCAGCGACAGGGTCTTGGTGCTCCCCCCGGGCCCGCCGCCGGTGAGCACATAGACCAGATCGAAGAGCCGCAGCGAATCGATGGTGCGGAAGATGAGCGCGATGATCAGCACCGGCTTGAGCAGCGGCAACGTCACGCTCCAGAAGCGGCGGGTCATGCGGGCGCCGTCGATTCTGGCCTGCTGATAGAGCTCCTGGGGAATCGCCTGCAACCCGGCCAGCAGAATGATTACCATGAAGGGGGTCGTCTTCCAGACCTCCGCCACCACGAGGGCGCCGAAGGCGGACGTTGCGCTGCCCAGCCAGTTGATCTTCTCCGGCGCCAGTCCGAGGGTCGTGATCAGAAGATTGAGCAGGCCGTACGTGTAGTCGAAGATCGACTGCCAGATCCGGGCCGAGACGATCGTGGGGATGACCCAGGGGATCAGCACGATCGCCCGCAGACCGCTCCGCCCGCGGAAACGCTCGTTCAGCAGCAGCGCGAAGAGAAGCCCCAGACACAGCTCCAGGAAGACCGCCACCAGGGTGAACAGGCCCGTGAACCGCGCCGCCCGCCAGAATTCCTCGCGCGACAGAAGGTCGCTGTAGTTGCCCAGGCCCACGAACTGGCGGGCGAGATAGCTCACGTCGCGGAACAGGCTTCCCCAGCAGGCCCCCGCGACCGGATAGAGAACGAAGACGCCCACGAGCGCGATGAGCGGCGCCAGCATCACGTACGCGGTGCGGACCTCGCGACCCGGGCGCGGGAAGACGATCATCCTAGGGGCCATAGTCGGCGACGATCCTCTCCAGCTCCTGCTGGGCCGACGACAGCGCCTCGGTCGGCGTCGTCCGCCCGGCCAGGGCGGCGTTGATCTGTTTCTGCAGCACGAGCGAGAACTGCGGATAGTAGGGCAGCGTCGGCCGCGGGATCGCGTGGTGGAAGATGGGCGCGAGTCGCCCGGTCGGCGTCTCACGCACCTCGGGATCGCGATAGACGTCGGTGCGGCCCGGGTTGTGGGCGATCGTGAGGGCGAGCTTCTTCTGCACCGAATAGGACGTCAGATAGGCGGCGAACCGCACGGCGTCGTCCTTGCAGTCCGAGAACCGCGATACCCCCACATGGTAGCCGCCCAGGGTCGCCGCTGAGGTGTGTCCCTCGAAGTGGGGCAGCGAGGCCACGGCGAAACGGCCGCTCACCGGGGAATCGGGGGCCGCGTGGCGGCCCTGCGCATAGGGCCAGTTGCGCTCGAAGAGCGCGCTGCCGTTCTGGAAGAGCAGGCGCACCTCCTCTTCTCTCATCTCGGTGTAGGTGTTCGGCGGGGAGACGGCATGCTCGTGGATGAGGTCGCGCATGAAGCGCAGAGCGCGCTGGTTGGCCGGAGAGTCGACGGCCGGTCGCCCGCCGGCGTCGACGAAGCCCCCGCCTGCGGAGGCGAAGAACTCGAGCGCGTTGCAGACCAACCCCTCGTACTGCGCTCCCTGCCATACGAACCCGAAGAAGTCCGGGTCTCGCTGGCGCTCGCCTGCTTGCACGGTCTCGGCCATGACGACCAGCTCGGACCAGATCTGGGGCGGCCCCTCGTAGCCGTACTTCTCCAGGAGGTCGGTGCGGTAGTAGAGCAGTCCGGCATCGAGGAAGAAGGGCAGGCCGATCAGGTGGCCCTCATGCCGGTCAGCCAGCTCGATGACATTGGAGAAGAACGGGGCCGCATCGACGCCGTGAGTATCCAGCGGCTCCAGCCAGTTCGAGGAGGCGAGCTGGCCGATCCAGGCGATGTCCATGAGGAACACGTCCGGATCGGCTTCGCCGCCCCGTAGACCGACCATGATCTGCTGTTTGCGCTGCTCGGTCTGCGTGGCCGAGCGAATCAGCGTGATCTCGATTCCGGTCTCCCGGGTGAACTCGCCGCATACGTCTTCGAAGAAGGCGAACTCATGGGGCGCGCCCCCGGTCATGAAGGTCAGCTCCGGCTCTCGGGAGCAGCCTGCCATTGCGCAGAGCCCCGCCAGAACCATCCATCCGAGAAACCGCTTCATTCAGATCTCCCTTCCGCGGAATCGGCGCCTTCCCGCGCTCCCATGGGAGGGGCACCCCGCAACCCTAGGAGATGGGCCGGCGGGGTGCAAGAAGCGGCCGGCGCGCCGCACACGTGGTCGCGCCGGACCGATGGGCTCATCCCATCCGCGGAAGGATCCTCCGGCCTAGTCCCAGTAGAGGGGCCGGCCGTAGTAGTCGTAGAGCCGGGCCTCGTACTCGCGGTTGACGGGCGCGCCCGGATCGTATTCAGGGCTCTCCTCGACCTGCTTGCGGGTCATGACGACCGACACCCTGCGCTCGGCCCAATCGACCGAATCGGTCCACGCGGGGGATATCAACACCTTGCGGCCGGGCAGCCAATTGCGGGTGTCGATCACCATGTAACGGAGCGTCCAGGTCTCGTCGTCGATGATGAAGTCCTCGACGTGTCCGATCTCCCCGTCAGTGGCCTGGATGTGGTAGCCGATCACCTCGTTCGCGGAGCGCAGATTTGTCTTGCCCGCTTCGGCCTCCGTCGTCGCGTCCTTCGATTCGGGAGGTTGTTGCTTCGAGAGCGGCCGCGGGCGACCGTACATGCCCCACACGCCCACGCCGGTCCAGTAGTAGGACCAGCCGTAGTAACGGAAGTACTCCTCCTCATGCTGCCGGGAGACCGGGGCGTCCTCGTCCAGGCCAGGCGCCTTCTCGATCTGCTCTTTGGTGAGCCGGACCGGAATGCGTCCCGACTGCCAGTCGGGCTCGCCCAAGGAGATCGGAGAGATGAGGACCTTCCTCTTGGGCAGCCACTTGCCCGTGTCGGCCAGCATGTACCGCACGGTCCAGTACCGATCGTCGAAGATGACATCCTTGCAGCGTCCGATCTCCCCGTCCTCGGCCAGCAGAACGTGGTTCTTCATGCTCTCTACGCTTCTCAGCATGGCTCTTTCCTCTCCGGTTTGCCGGACTGACCAGACCCGGCCAGGCCCGGATTGAGAACAGACTCGAACAGACAACAGACAATGACGGCTCGCGACCGGCCGGGTCGATCCACGGCATACGCGTGCCGCACTCGATACCCACCGTCCGAGACGCTTGGCGGATCTGCAATGGTCTTCTCTCTGAACCGCCGACCAGGCGATTCCCCATCTTCATAGAACTGGGTTGGGGCATGGGGGAACCCACCAGGCCTGCCGGAACGATTGCCTGCGTGGCCGAGGCCGATGCGCACCCGTGGCGGGTCGCGCGCTGTTGGTGGGCCTGGCCGGTGCCTTAGCGGTTGAGCACGACGCTCGGATAGGCGGCGCCGCGGGACCACGGAACCAGTGCTTGCGCCCGCGAATCCGCTTGGGCGAACCGGGGCCGCTTGCCCAGCGACCGGAGCGTTTCTTCGATCCGTTCGGGCCGTCCCCAGTCGCTCCAGCGCACGCCGTCCAATCGCTGTACGATGGTGCGTTGACGGGCTCGGCCGACCAAGTCGCGCGAGAAGCAGTGGGTCGGCAGCATCTCGTAGGCCGCCTCGACGAAGGCGTCAACCCGACGGTCCCGACCGGGATGGGCGAGCATTCCCCGCAGCCGCTCGAAGGGACCCATCATGTCCGGCAGGAGCGTCCATCCCAGGGACCAGAGCAGGGAGCCGGACGCCGTCAGAACCATGGTGTTCCACAGACCCCCGTTTCGCCAGAGCGTCCTCGCCTGTGAGGTCTTGGGCTTTTCGCGAAACTGGCGGACGGATCTGAGCGTGGTGTCCTGCGCGCCGAAGGAGATATAGGGACCGGGGACGATCCACCCGTAGTCGCATTCCGGGTACTCGGCCGGTGCGCCGAGCAGAATCATCTTGCGTCGCAACATTCGAGCGGCGCTCGTCGCTCGTCGCATCAACTGCACGAAGGTCGACTCAGGGGCCACGAAATGATCCGACGGCAACAGGGCGATAGTGGCCTCCGGGTCGGAGGCCAGAACGTGCGCCAGCGCCAGATAGACCCCTGCAGCCGTGCCCTTGTTGCGCGGCTGCTCGATCCACACGCCGGGAGGGGGATGGTCCACCGCATCCTCGATGAACCGCGCGTGATGCTTCGCGACCACCGTGACGATCCTGTTGGGGGCAGCGATGCGGCCGGCCCGATCCAGCGTGTGCTGGAGCATGGAGCGGCTTCCGGTGAACGTGCAGTACTGCTTGGGCCGGCGCTCCTTGAGCCAGCTCTGAATGGCGTCGGACAGACGCTCTCCGTCGCCGCCGGCCAGCACGATGGCCCAGGTGTTCCCGCCCGACTCCTGGTTTCCGAATCTCCCGAAGCGCGTCGCCATCGCCGGCTCCCTCCTTGGCTTTCATCCACGGCCGCTCTGTATCCGCGCGTGGCTCATTCCGAACGGTATCTTCACCCGCTTCATGGGTGACGAGCTATCCGGCCCGAGCCGTTGGTGGCATCCGGTGATTCCCGATGTCTCATCATTGCTTGCAGTGCTGCATGCTTTCCCGCACTCGCGTCGAGGGTGCTCGTGGGCGCACGACTGCGAATAGGGGATTTCCCCAGGCGCCTTTCGAGCGGCGGAGGATGCATGGCAGAAGAACAGAGGCTAAAATGAAGCCGATTGAGGAAAGATCATGAGGAAAGATCAAACGATCACCAGATCATCGGGTTAGATCATCGATCGATTGATGGAGGCGCGTGGGATCGATGGCCTCGTTATCCGCACCCGAGCCGATCGAAGTGCCTAGCTGCCTGAGAAAGCGGCTCGCATCTTGGGGGCAGTATGGCGTCCTTCTCAGATAATGCCGCCGGCCCGTCTCGCTCCGCCAACGGCCGTTCGGCCCAAAGCGACGGGCTCTGCTCGCGTCACGAAGAGCTTCTTCAGGCGCTGATCGACAATATCCCCATCATGCTCTGCTTTCGCCGCGCCGACGGCCGGTCGGCGGCTGTGAATCGCGAGTTCGAGCGTCTGCTCGGTTGGTCCAACGACGACCTGGCGGGCGTCGACGTGATGGAGGCTTGCTTTCCCGACCCGGTCTACCGCCGGCAGGCGGAACGTCTCATGTGGGGTCAGGATTCCGCCTGGCATGAGCTCGTCCCGACCGGACGTTCCGGCGAGGAGGTCGTGTGCCGATGGACAGGCGTGACGCTCTCGGATGGATCGCGCATCGGGATCGGCATCGACATGCGGGAAGAACGCCACTTGCACGGCGAGTTGGCGCGGAAGCAGGAGGTGGCCGAGCTGCGCGCGCGCCGGTTGCAGGAGCTGGCCCTGGAGCTCACCGAAGCCGAGGAGCGCGAGCGCCAACGGTTGGCCAAGGTCCTCCACGATGACCTGCAGCAGCTCCTGATCGGTCTGAAATTCGCCCTCGGCGTGGTCGAGACGACGGCCGAGCCTGACTCGGCCACCAGCAAGTCGCTGGCCTATGTCTGGGAGCTTCTCGACGGCGCGATCGAGCACGCGCGCAGCCTGTCGCACGAGCTCCAGGTTCCCGCGCTCCAGCACCACGGACTGGTGACCGGACTGGAACGGCTCGTGCAGCAGATGCGGACCAATCACGACCTCGAGATCGATCTAGAGATCGCCGGCGATGTGGACAGCAGCTCCGAATCGGTGCGGATTTTTGTCTTCCGGGCCCTCCGGGAGCTGCTGATCAACGTGGTCAACCATGCGGACACCAACCGCGCGGCCCTGCAACTGAGCTTGGACGGTGATCGGATCATCGCCTCGGTGGAGGATTGGGGGCGAGGCTTCGATCCAGGATGGAATGGCGAGAGCGCGCTCTACCATGCGACCAACGGAGGATCAGGGGAGGAAAGGGGCACGGGATTCGGTCTCTTCTCGGTCCGCGAGCGCCTCGATCTGCTCGGGGGTGGGATGGAGATCCGTGCGGCGCGTGGAGAGGGCACACGCGTGGAGTTCTGGGTGCCCTGGCAGGCCCGCTCGCGTCCCGGCCGGGAGGCCGTCGCTCTGGCAGGCGCTGCGAACGGTGCCGGGTCCGGCGAAGTCTTCGCCCTCGACGGTGACGGGGATGGTGAATCGGCCGCCCGCTATCGCGTGCTGTTGGTGGACGATCACCGCATCGTGCGCCAGGGCGTGGCGGGCATGCTGGAACAGGAGCCCGACATCCACGTGATCGGGCACGCGTCGAATGGCCGTGTGGCTATCGAAAAGGTCGCCCGCCTGCGCCCGAACGTGGTCGTCATGGACGCCGCCATGGATGTAATGGACGGCATCGAAGCCACGCGGCGCATCAAGGCCGATTGGCCCGAAGTGCGCATCATCGCGCTGTCCATGCACGAGGAAGACATCGTGGTCAAGAGCATGCTTGCGGCCGGTGCGGAGACCTATGTCCACAAAGCCGGTTCCCCCGAGCTGCTGATCGAGGCGGTGCGATCCGATCGCTAGCCTCCCGGCGGGCCGGGCAATCGGCCACCTCTGGATCGGGACCACCCCCATTGCCCGTTCGCCTCAGGCGCGCGACCCTGGGTCTTGGTTGGCAAATCCGGTTCCGCTTGCCCGAGGATGGAACGCGGGGCTGGAATGCCAACGCGCCGATCGCCGGAGGGTGGTATGCCAACGCCCCGATGACCACCACGGGCGTGAGGAGGTCCGATGCGCAGGAGCAGCCCGATCCGCTGGATGTGGCTGGACGCGTTCGAATCGCTGGCGCGGGCCGAGCGATTGCACCGCCAGTTCTTCGAGCTCATCTCCAGCCACTCCCTGGGTCCCGTCTGGGAGCCGCCCGCAGACGTGTACGAAACGGAGAACGGATTCTGCGTCACCGTCGCCCTACCCGGCGCCCTCTCTGAAACCATCGCGGCGGACGTGCGCGAAGGGAAGTTGCGCGTCTCCGCCATGCGGCCCGTTCCCAGGGAGTGCCGAACGGCCACGATCCATCGTCTCGAGATCCCCTACGGACGCTTCGAGCGGTTCATCACACTGCCGCCGGGCCGCTACGAGGTGGAGCAACGCACCCTGGCCGACGGTTGCTTGACCGTGAACCTGGCCAAGGCGCGCGCGGAGCAGGAGTAGACATGCACGTATCCGAATCGAGCAGTCCGGAAATCGCAGCCGGCACCGATGGGTCCAACGAGGAAACGGAGATCAAGGCGCCCACGCCCAAGCCTTCCGAGTTGATCCTGCTGCCGCTGCGCAATCTGGTCTTGTTTCCCGACATGATCATGCCGATCTCGGTGGCGCGCCCGATGTCGATTGCGGCCGCGCAGGAAGCGGTGCGCCGCGAGCTGCCGTTGGGCCTCGTCCTCCAGAAGGATCCCCAGATCCAGAGTCCGACTCCCGACGATCTCTACCGCGTGGGCACCGTGGCCGATATCCTACGCTACGTTCGGGGTCGGGACGGGGCGCGTCACATCATCTGCCGCGGCGTGCAGCGGATCCGCATCAAGGAGCATGTTCCGGGACAGGAGTATCTCGCTGCGCGCGTCGAGTACATCGAGGAGTCCTGGGAGCCGAGCACGGAGCTGGAGGCGCGCGTTTACAGCCTCCGGGAACGCACGCTCGAGGCACTGGACCTGCTGCCCGAGGCCCCGGACGAAGCGATCCAGACCATCAAGGCCGTCGAGTCCCCCGTGGATTTGATCAACCTCGTGGCGGGTCTGATGGACTTCGAGCCGGCCGAGAAGCAGGAAGTGCTCGAGACGGTCGATATGCGTGTCCAGCTCGAGCGGTTGAGCGCGCTCCTCGCGCGCCGCATCGAGGTGCTGCGCCTGTCCCAGGAGATCAGCCGTCAGACCAAGGAGACGCTGGACAAGCAGCAGCGCGAGTTTGTGCTGCGCGAGCAGCTCAAGACGATCCAGCGGGAGTTGGGCCAGTCCGAGTCGCCGGAATCGCAGGCGGCCGATCTGGAGCAGGCCATCGAGAAGGCCAACATGCCGCCCGAGGCGGAAGAGCAGGCCCGCAAGGAGGTGAAGCGGCTGCAGAGCATTCCCGAGGCTTCGGCCGAGTATCCCATGGTGCGGACCTACCTCGACTGGCTCGTCGAGCTGCCGTGGTCGCGCCTCAGCGCCGAGGAGATCGACATCGATCGGGCTGCGCAGGTGCTGGACGAGGACCACTACGATCTGGAGAAAGTGAAGCGTCGCATCCTCGAGTCCTTGGCGGTGCGCACGCTCAACCCGGAGGGCAAGAGCCCGCTGCTCTGCTTCATCGGTCCTCCGGGGGTGGGGAAGACATCGCTCGGTCGGAGCATCGCGCGTGCCACGGGCCGTGAATTCGTGCGCCAGAGCCTCGGCGGGACGCACGACGAGGCCGAGATCCGCGGCCACCGCCGCACCTATGTCGGCGCGATGCCGGGCAACATCATCCAGGGCATCCGAAAGGCCAATACGCGCAATCCCGTCTTCATGCTGGACGAGATCGACAAGCTGGGCGCGGGATTCCACGGCGATCCGTCCGCCGCCCTGCTGGAGGTGCTCGACCCGGAGCAGAACAATACCTTCCGCGATCGGTACCTGGGCCTGCCCTTCGACCTGAGCCAGGTCATGTTCATCACGACCGCCAACGTCGCCGACGCGATTCCGGGACCCCTGCGCGACCGGATGGAGATCATCGAGCTGCCCGGCTATACACAGGATGAAAAGGTGCAGATCGCCCGCCGCTACCTGGTGGCGCGGCAGCGGGAGACCAACGGCCTGCGCGAGGAGCAGATCGAGATCACCGATAATGCGCTGCGCCGGATCGTGCGCGACTACACCCGCGAGTCGGGCTGCCGCAACCTGGAGCGGGAGATCGGCTCCGCGTTCCGCTGGGCGGCCGCGCGCATCGCGGCCGGCCGGGCTGAGCGGGTCCGCATCGAAGATGACGACCTGGAGCGCATCCTCGGCCCCCGCAAGTACGAGAGCGAGCTGGCCATGCGCACCAGCGTGCCGGGCGTGGCCACCGGACTGGCGTGGACCTCGTCGGGCGGTGACATCCTCTTCATCGAAGCCAGCCGCTATCCCGGCAAGGGGAAGCTGATCCTGACCGGACACCTGGGGGACGTGATGAAGGAGAGCGCCCAGGCGGCCCTGAGCCTGGTGAAAGCGCGCAGCGAGGAGCTGGGCGTCGAAGCGGCGGTGTTCGAGAGCAACGACATCCACGTTCACGTCCCGGCCGGCGCCATTCCCAAGGACGGACCCAGCGCCGGGATGGCCATCTTCGTGGCTTTGGCTTCATTGTTGCTCGAGAAAACGGTGCGCAGCGACGCCGGCATGACGGGCGAGATCAGCTTGAGGGGTCTGGTGCTGCCCGTGGGCGGCATCAAGCAGAAGGTCGTGGGCGCGCTGCAGGCCGGCATCCGGGAAGTGCTGTTGCCGGGACGCAATCGCAAGGACTACGAGGAAATCCCCTCGGCCGTGCGCGAGGCGCTGCGGTTCCACTGGATCGATCACGTGGACCAGGCCTTGGAGATTGCGCTGGCGCCCGGCGATCGTCCTGCGGGGAACGTGGGGAAACCGGAGGAGGCCCCGCATGGAATTGCATGACCTGATGCGACAGCTCCGGCGCGACAATGGGTCCAAGATCGTCCTGGTCGTGGCCGACGGTCTGGGCGGCATGTCTCGCGAGCTTCACGGCGGCCCCACCGAGCTGGAAGCCGCTGCTACACCCCATCTCGACGACCTGGCGTCCAAGGGGGTATGCGGTCTGGCGCAACCGATTCTGCCGGGCATCACCACGGGTAGCGGACCGGGCCATCTGGCGCTCTTCGGATACGACCCCCTGCGGTTTCAGATCGGCCGCGGCGTGCTGTCGGCTTTGGGGATCGCGTTCGATCTGCAGCCGGGGGACGTCGCCGCCCGGGGGAATTTCTGCACCATCGACGAGGAGGGGCGCGTCACCGACCGACGCGCTGGACGCATCGCCACGGAGGAAGCGGCTCGCTTGGTGGAGAAGCTCCGCGCGTGTCGGCTCGAGGACGCCGAGCTGTTCTTGGAGCCGGTGCGCGACTACCGCATGGTGATGGTCCTGCGGGGCGAGGATCTGGGCGCCGAGGTGGACGACACCGATCCGCAGGCCACCGGCGTTCCGCCGCGCGAGCCGCGCGCCCGCTCGCCGGAGTCGGAGCCTACGGCCGAGCTGGTAAAGGCGTTCCTGCATCAGGCGCGCGAGATCCTGCGCGACGAACACCCGGCCAACATGGTCAATCTGCGCGGCTTCTCGCAACGGCCGCGCTGGCCGAGCTTCTCCGACGTCTACGGACTGCGCGCGTGCGCCATTGCCACCTATCCGATGTACCGGGGCCTGGCGCGACTCCTGGGCATGGACGTGGGCGTGGACGAGGACGCCGACCTGACGGGTCAGGTGGACGCGCTCCAAGCGACCTGGGAGCGCTACGACTTCTTCTTCCTCCACTACAAGTACCCCGACAGTCGGGGCGAGGACGGCGACTTCGAGGCCAAGGTGCGCGCCATCGAGGCGCTCGACGCCCAGATCGCCCGCATCCAGAGTCTGATCCCCGACGTGTTGATCGTGACGGGCGATCACAGCACCCCATCGCGTCTGCGCACGCATAGCTGGCATCCCGTGCCGGTCGTGCTCTCGGCCCGGACGTGCCGTGTGGACGCGGCCGATCGGTTCGGCGAGACCGCGTGCGCCCGCGATGGGGGCCTGGGGCTTTTCGAGGCGAAGCACCTGATGTCGTTGGCGATGGCGCATGCGAATCGGCTGGAGAAGTTCGGCGCGTGAACCTCCCAGCCGATCCGCAAGATTCTCGTTCCTGCAGACTCAGGCGCAGCCCTATTTGAGGAACACCACCCGCTTGCGGGTCAGGTGATCGCCGGCCCGCACCTGAAGCAGGTACACGCCGCTGGCCGCAACGCGACCGTTCCCGCCCGAGCCGTTCCACGCGAGGCGGTGCCGCCCCGGCGGCAGCCAGCCGTCTTGGACCCTTTCGACCAGACGCCCGCTGTGGTCGAAGACGCGGATGTCCACTTGGCGCGCGGCAGGCAGATCCAGAAGGATCTCGGTGCGCGTGGTGAAGGGATTGTTCAGTCCCGCCACGACGCGGAACGCCGACGGCACGGCGGGCTCTTCGCCCTCGCCGCCGGCGAGCGGGTCGTTGACGCTGCTGAAGCCCTGCCCCCCGCGCCAGAAGCCGCCGTGGAGCACGTAGCTACCCCCTCCGCAGGTGCCGGCGTCGGGCTGTCCGGCCGTGCCGCCGAGCTCCATGGTGCTCCCCAGACAGAAGGTGTAGCCGCCGCCGTCGACCGTGTGCCAGTCGATGGCGAGCTGAGCGTGGGCGGTGCACGCCAGCCCCGCGAGGATCAGCGGGGCCAGGCTAAAGGCCAGCCAGGTCAGCCGCCGTGGGGGGCGCTCCGGCGCTGTCCGCCGCGCCGGTGAGGATGCTGTGCAAGGCGCCGGTGTGCGTATGCTCGACATATCCGCCTCCTAGTAGACTGCAATCTGACCGCCGGCCAGCACCTTGACCTGACCGTCCAGAACCTTGATCCGGGGCTCGCCCAGGGGATCGCCGTCGATGAAGACCAGCAGGTCGTGGTAGGGCTCCCCGTTGAACACGATCTCATCGCCGGGGGCCGTGCCGGTATTGGAGAGAAGGAACCCGGACTTGAGGACCTGCACCCGTTGTCCGGCCTCGAAGTTCGACCGGGGACCGGACGCGTCGCGGTTGAAGTACCGGTAGGCGTTCTGGCTGGCGTAGTTCTCGGCCAGGGTGGTATGGATGCTGTACTCGGGCCAGATCTCGCGCACGAAGTAGTCTTCCCCCGGTGAGCTGCCCGGTACCTCGGTGAGCGCCCACCAGCCATCGTTGCTGCCGTTGTGGCCGTAGACGACGTGCACCTGATCGGTTGGAACCCCGCCGACGTCGTGCACACGCCACCCGTCGGACACGATGGCGTGTCCCGGGATGCGGTGCGCGACCGGCCGGTTGGCATTGAACTCGCGCTTGAGCATCTCCCAGCGCTGGTTGTAGCTGTGGCCCTCCTGGTACCAGACGTCGCATTCGTCGTCCATGCGGAAGGGTCCCTGGAAGGCGCCCTCCAGATCGGCCGTGACGGCGCTCGATCCATCGCACCCATAGTCCATATCCACCGCGATGCCCACGTGGGAGCTGACTTGGGCCACGGCGTAGATCTCCTCGCTCGTGGCGGCGCGCCACTGCCCGTCGATGCGCACCTCCATCTGGCTGGTGGCGCCGTTGTAGCGGTAGGACTCCCCCATGTACCACCAGTCGTAGCCGTCGTTGTAAGGTGTCCCGGCTCCCCCGGGCGGCCAGTTGTAATACTTAAGGATCATGGCCCCGGCGGTGGCGACGCAGCCGGTCACGGCGTTGGTGTTGTAGTATCCGTGGGAGGGCCAGGAGCATCCGCGGTCGGGACAGTGGTCGTTGTAGGGCGGATCCTGGTCCCAGGTGATGTCGAGCAGGGTCTCGCCCTCCTGGTAGTCCATGCCCGCTGAGCGCGCGTCGCGGACATCGCGATAGCGTGTGGCGTCGAAGGCCGGGTCGGTCAGCTCGGCCCAGACACTGCTGAAGTCCCTGACCAGCAGACCGCCGAGGTCGTCCTCGGCTCCCAGCGGGTGACCGACTTGGTCCGCCAGGTGATCGTACAAGCTCACGAGCACATCCTTGATGAAGGCGGCCAGGCCCTCCTCGGAGCGCGGGTCCAGGTTCGACCGGGAGGAGCTGAGCCTGACCGGCGCCAGGTCTTTGTACAAGCCCAGCACGACATAGCCCACCGGCTCGACTGCGCAAACGTAGCCGAGCTGTCGGTCGCCGCGCATCAGGGGCTCGATCGATGTGACGCGCGCGGTCACGTCGTCGCCCCAGGAGCCGTGCTTCTCGCTGACCATGGCCACGTAGTTCTCCGCCGCCAGTCGGGCTTCTTCGGCGGTGGCCATCTCGGCGCGGGCCGCGGAGGCCGCCCCGAGAATCACCACCGTCAGAAGGAGGGTCATCGTTATTGAGTAGAGGAACCGCACGTGTGCAGACATGACCGGCCCCCTTTCCTACTGCAGCGTGACGAGCACGAGGATCTGGCCCCGCTCGCCCTTGGCGAGGCGGCCCATCGCCTTGCCCAGAATGGCGCCCTGCGCGCGCGCGTGGTCCTGAACCTCCATGGCGTAGCCCGGCACCTCGGCGGTCGTCAGCAAGTCGCCCGGCTCGATGTCTTCGGCGACGGCGATCACGTTGCAGTAGACCCGGCCGGCCAGAGCGACGTCCTGATCGAACGCGCCGCCGCCCAGCCGCACGCCCGAGCCCAGACCGTTGGCCCCGGCGGCGATGCCCGCCACGCGCCGGTCGTAGGCCCGGCGGCTCTGGGCCAGGTGACCGGGATCCTGCGGATCGATGACCAGCACCGTTCCCGGCGCAACGTTGGGCTGATCGTTCGCGGTGATGTCGAAGCCCTCGGCGTAGTCGAGACCCTTGCCGAGCTCGAGCACGATGTCCTCGGTGGTGTAGTCGTAGATCGCCACGTTGCCGTAGAACTTGCCGGCCTTGCTCGAGCCCTTGGCGACCACGCCGATCGTGCTGTAGCCGGTGGCTTCGGCCATCAGGGCCGCGCCGCCGCCGGAGGCCGTGGCGTAGACGCCATGTCCGGCCTCACCGGTGGCTTTGCCTTCGACACCGTTGCTCTGGTAGCCGCTGGCGCGGAAGTCGCCGGCCTCGGTCTGCGAGCCGTCGGCCTTCGCGTAGATGGCGCTGCCGACATTGGTATTGTGGGCGAGGATCGCCGATCCGCTGACATTTGTGGCGATGATGGCGTGACCGTGCGTGGGGGCTGAGAAGTAGCCCGCCGCGGCATCGGAGCTGCCGCCGGTGGCTTCGATCTTCCCGTAGATCGCGTGCGCGCTCCAGCCCGTGCCGGTATTGGTCACGCTGAACGCGGAGCCGCTGGTGCTGGTCGTTCCCTCGTAGGGCAAGCCCATGCCGCCGGCCGGCTCCCACGTTCCGTTGCCCGATGCGTCGGAGGTGAGCACGTAACCCGACTGGGCGCCGTTGGTGATCTGGATCGAGTTGGCGGCGAAGGATCCATTGACCTCCAGTCTCTTCGAAGGGAAAGCCTCGCCGATCCCGACATTACCGCCGTTGTAGTAGATGGCGCCGCTGGTGGACTCGTTCCAGAGACCGCCCTCCGGCGGCTCCTGCCAGTCGGCGTTGCCCTGGGAGTCGATGCAGGTGAGCACGTGCCCGACCGTGGGTGTGTTGCGGAACTTCATCGAGTAAGTGTCGATGGAGTTCGTCCAGAAGGTGTTGCACTCCACGTCCCCGTTCACGTCCAGCATGGCCTGGGGATTCGCGACGCCGATGCCGACGTTGCCGGCGCTGTAGTGGATGGAGCTGCCGTACTGGTTTTCCCAGAAGACGGTGCTCGCGGCCGGCTCCTGCCACGTGCCCTGGCCCGAGGCGTCGGAGGTCAGCACGTAGCCGCTCTGCGGCGCGGTGGCCAGCTTGAAGCCGGTCATCTGGACGGTGCCGTCGACGTCCAGCTTCTCGGTAGCGCTGGTGATGCCGATGCCCAGGTTGCCGCTGAAATAGCCCTTGCCCATGAAGTAGCCGCCGAAGCCGTCGGGGCTGTCGCTGCGGCCGAAGATGGCCTTGCCGTAGCCCGACGAGGCCAGGTGAAGGCCCGAGATCGCCGAGCTCTGATCCCCGATGGCGGTGCCGCGCACACCGGCGCCCCCGCCGGGCACGGCTCCGTTGTGGCCGCGCACGCCGTGGCCCGCAGGCGAGTAGGATTCGCCGTACACGCCGGCGTTCTGACCTGCGGAGGTGTTGGCCGAGCCGTGGACGGCGAAGCCGTCATCGGTGGTCAGCTCGGCGAAGATGCCGACGCCGCTGCCCGCGCCGCTGTCGTACGATTCCACCCGGAGCACCGGATCGGTGCCGGTTCCGCGCACGTGGAGCTGGGCGTCGGGGCTGTTCGTGCCGATGCCCACCTCGCCGTCCTCGTAGTAGATCCATCCCTCGCCGGGCGACCAGTAGCCGCCAACCGTGGGGGCCGGCTGCCAGGTACCGCGCCCGGTGGCGTTGGAGGTCAGCACATAGCCGTCTTCCGTGGGCGCATCGAGCTGGAAGGCGTCCATCGTCACGGCGCCGTCCACGTCGAGCGCGCTGGACGGGCTGAGCTGTCCGATCCCGACCCAACCGTCGAAATATCCGCGGCCGCGGAAGTAGCCCGCATACCCGGTGGGGCTGTCGCTGCGGCCGTAGACGCCGATGGCGTCGCCCGAGCCGGCGTCGTTGAAACCGCCCACGCCTATGCCGCCCGGCGCGTACGCCCTGCCCCACACGCCCGCGGCCATGCCGACCGTATTGGAGGCCTTGCCGAGAACGCCGTATCCGCGCTCTGCCTCGACTTCACCTTCGATGGCGGTGCCGGCATCGCTACCGTGCTGCTGGGACACGCTCTTGACGATCGGCTCGGTGGTCATGCCCTGCACGTCGAGCTTCGAGGTGGGCGAGGTCGTCCCGACCCCTACATTGCCGCTGGTATAAGTAATGTGACTGCCGTTGATCGTCCATGGGTTGTCGCCGCCGTGCAGCGCGTGCAACGCCGTGGGGGTCGCCGTGAGCGGCTGGCGCGGGGTCATCCAGGTGTAGTTGGTGCCGCCCGTCACATCGACGCCGATCTCGAGCCAGCGCACCTGGCCGTTGAAGGCGTCCTCGCCGAAGTCGACGAGGGTGGTGAAAACGCCGTCGACGATCTCCACGGGTCGAATGCGGAAGTCGTCCCCGATTTGATGCCCGGCCGTCTCGTCATCCCAGAGCCGGAAGCAGAATGCGGCGGTGGACGAGTTGACCCCGACACCGTGGTCCTTCAGCTCGCCCTGATAGGTGAATGCCGTGGCGCTGACCTGCGCGCTTGCCTCCCAGGGCAGCAGTGTGATGGCAAGGAGGCCGATGGCGAGGAACAGAGTGGTCCGGAAAGACAGAGGATAGGTTTGCATGGCAGTTCTCCAGTCCGAGAGATTGATGCCGCCGGCCCGTGCTCCGGTGGACCGGTCTCGTGAGATAGGGACGAGGGTGGGTGGGGAACCGAACAGGAAATCGCTCCCGGGAGGATCGCGTGCGGATGCACAGGGGATGCCCTCTCGGGGACCCACGGGTCGGTTGGGATCACCGCGGGGGTTAGGGAGGCGCAACTTCTTGTCTTAGCGCCAGTTCGCGTGCAAGAGGATCACCCCGACGATGTCGCCCGATCGCAGGCTGTTCTCTTCCTCGTCGATCAGAACGACGCCATCGGCCGTGGCATTGGCGACCAGGCGGCCCTCGCGCTGCTGCGCCGAACGGCCGCTCACCGGGGTCGCCTGCAGGAAGAAGGTGCCGGGCGACAGGCGCACCCGGATCGCCTGCGTCCAGCGGCGCTGCTCCTTCGATCTGCGCAGGTCGCGGCTCAGGCGCGCCGGGACGACCGGGAAGGGAGGTTCGACCGAGCCGGCCAGCGTGAGAATGCCCGGCAGCGCGAGGAGCAGGAAGGCCGTTTCGTTGGCCGTGGGCGTGCCGGGCAGGACGAACGTCGGGCGTCCCCGCAGGAACCCGAAGGCGCTGGTGCGTCCCGGCCGCAAGCGCACGCCCTCGAACTGCTGGTCGAAGCCAATCTCCTCGACCACGCTCATGACCATGTCACGGTTGCCGAGGCCGGTGCCCCCGATCGTGACCAGCACGTGACACTCCGAGAGGGCTTCGGTGAGTGCGCGGCGCAGCCCGGGCCCGTCATCCGGCGCAATCCAGCGCTTGCTCGGCAACCCGAAGCGGCGGCACCAGGCCGCCATCGCGATCGCGTTGCTGGGAGGCTTCTCATTGGCGCGGGTCGGCGGGGTCTCGTCGGGCGAGGAGAGCGATGACGTGTCCCTCGGATCGGCGATCATCTCGTTGCCGGTGGAGATGATACCCACGTGCGGCACCTGGAACACCTCCAGGTGGGACAGCCCCGTGGAGGCGAGCAGCCCAATCTGCGACGGCGTGAGCGGCCGTCCCGTGACCACGATCGGCGTGCCGTCACGGACATCGTCTCCCGGCAGCAGCACGCCCGCGCCCTTGGCGACCTCGGTGATGGCCATGAGCTGGTTGCCCTTCACCGAGGCGCGCTCCACCGGCAAGATGGCGTCGGCGCCGGGAGGGAGGGTGGCGCCGGTGGCGATCGCCACCGCCTGTCCTGCTCGCAACGACAGATGATCCGGGCGCACGGAGTCGGGATAGACCGATCCGATGATCGTGATCGGCTTGGGCAAGGCGGAGCGTGTGCCCCGCGTGTCAGATGCCCGCAGCGCGAAGCCGTCACGCGTGGCGATCGGGGCGGTTGGAAGCTGAAAGGGCGCCACCAGGTCGCGTGCGGCAATCCGCCCCTGCGCGTCCTCGACGGCGATGCGCTCCTTGCCGATCGGGGACAGCGCGTCGCGCACGCGCTCCAGGGCCAGCCCATAGGGCTCCCAGCGGCCCAGCTCTCTGTCCAGGTCATCAACCATGCCGACGATCCTAGCCCAAGCCTACCCGGGCTGAGAAGGGTGCGTCTTCGCCGAGGGCCCCTTGCTTCCTGCATCGCGAATCGCAAAGAGCATGGTCGCTCGGCGCACCCCAGGCCGAAATCACCCACCCCGCCGGTGTGGAGACCCGCCAATCGGCCGTCGGGCAGGAGGTTGCACTATGGCCGCTATGGGCCGCTCCCAGTGGCACGCTCCCTGCCCCCCGGCCCGGCGACGCCACCGGCATCGGCAAGGCCCCTATGTGCTCAAGGAGGCATCATGCGCCTCGACGAGACCCTTCTCAGCCCAGAACGTACGCACTCTTCCAACCATGGATCGGCTGCCGGCGCCCGCAATCGCATTGCGCGCCTGGTTTCCTTGATCCTCGCCGCGGGCCTGTTCGCAGGGTTGACGGGCTGCGGATTGGAGGCGCCCGAGTCGCCCAGCTTCGAGACGACCTTCTACGTGCCGATCGAGCAGGAGACCTACACGGGACAAGAGATGGCCCAGGGCCTTCAGGCCGTCGAGGGCGACACCACCGCGCCGGGGCCGCTCACCATCCGCATCGATGAGGCGCTCGATCCCCTGATGCTCGACGGCGAGATCCGCGCGAGCATCGCCGCCGAGAGCTTCGCGGCCGAGCTGGAGTGGATCGAATTCGACGCGCCCGATCTGCCCGCCACGGAGTTTCCCTTGTCCAGCATGCTGCCCGACAGCTCATCGGGCCTCACGGGACAGCATCCGCTGGACCCCTTCGGCTTCGAGCTTCCGGTCGCCGACCTGGGCACCTTCGATCACTTTTCGCAGGCGACATTCGCCGCGGGCGAGCTGCAACTGACGCTGACCAATCAGCTCCCTGTGCCGGTGGGAGGCGAGACGCCGGAGCAGAGCCTCCGGATTCGTCTGGTGGACCGCTCGGTCTGCCCCAGCTTCACCGTGGTGATCTGGGAGGTGAGCGAACAGATCGTACCGGGAACGGTCGGCGAATACGTCGCCGACCTGGCCGGCGTCGTGCTTCCCAACGCGCTCGGAGTGGAGATCACCGGCTACTCGGCGGGCAGCGCGGGGCAGCCCGTGGACCTGGGCGGGGAAGGGGGGCTGACCGTGGCGCTGAGCTTCGGCGAGCTCGTCGTGGAGCAGTTGGACGGCCGGCTGCCCGAGCTTTCGGTGGCCACCGAGACGTCGCTCGCGATGGACGAGACCTGCGCGGTGACCGAGGCGGTCGTCAGCAGCGGCACGCTCTCGTGGACGCTGACGAACCACCTGCCGGCGGCGCTGACCCTGACCCTCGAAGCGCCCCAGATTGACACCGGCGCCGGGCTCCTTGAGCTCGAGGCGACCCTCGACCCCTTCGCCACCACCCAGGTCGACGTCGACCTCAGCGGGGCCGAGATGAAGATCGGTTCCAGCGGTGACTGGCGCTGGCTGCTGAGCGCGGTCAGTCAGCAGGCCGGTGAAGAAGCCACGGTCCGCCTTGGCGATGGCGTGACCGGCGTGCTGGACGCGGCGGAGCTGCGCTTCCAGTCGATCCAGGGCGTCATGGACCACGTCGCGGTCGAGGTTGCGCCGACCGAGACCGCGATCGATTTCCCCGACGGCGTCGGCGGCATCGACATCGTGGCCGCACAGGCCCAGATCGTCGTTCGCAATCGGGCCAACGTGTCGGCCGAGGGCTCCTTCGAGCTCTGGGCCCACTCGGGCGGGGACACCATCCGCGTTCCCTTTGCACTGTCGGTTGGGGCCGGCTCGAGCGCCCGTCCGGCCGAAGCGCGGGTGACGCTCAACGAGACCAACTCGCAGATCGCAGAGCTGCTGCAGCTACGACCTTCGCAGGTGGCGCTGGGCGGACTCGTTGCCATCGGCGATGGAACCACAGCGGGGTCCGTGCAGGCCGACGACTACATCGACGGGGAGTTCACCCTCCTGGCGCCCATGCGGATGGTGTTGGAGACGGCCCATCAACAGGGGGATCCGTTCGAGGTGGCGTTGGACGAAGACCTGCGCGACCAGGTGGCCGAGCACCTGTTGCAGGTCACCGTGGCGGCGGAGGTGGAGAATCACTTCCCCACCGCGGTCGAGATCACCTTCCACTTCGCCCGCGACGAGGACGCCCTCTTCGCCACCGACGATCTGGTCCTGCACGCCGACCCGGTCGCGGCCGCGACGATCGACGCCGCCACCGGAAGGGTGACCGCCGCCACCACGAGCGATGTCACCCTGACCGTGGCGGCGGGCGACATCGGGCTCTTCACCGAGGAGCTGCTGCACGGGGGCCTGGAGATCACCCTGCTGGGCGACGGCGAGCAGCCGATCGAGATCTGGAGCACCGACTACGTGAAGGTCAAGGGCGTGGCCGCCTTTCGCTACCGCGTCGAGTAGGCGAGGAGACTTCTCAGATGGCAAGGCAGAGCATGGACGAAAAGCACTTCTGCGCGACATCGCGTGCGATCGTCTTGCGCGCGATCCGGACACCACGTCCGCGTGACCGCCGGGGACCGGCCACGATCCTGGGTCTCATCGTTGCACTCCTGGGCGCAGCGATGATGCTTTACGCATCGGCGGCCTCGGCCGCTGTCCGCCCGGCGGGCCAGGAGCGCAGTTTCGCGCCGGCCGCCTCGGGCCCGGCCGCCGCCTCGTGGAACCCGGCCTTGTTGGCGCTGTTTCCCGAGCGACGCGTCGAGCTGTTCTCCCTGCGGGCCGGCTTGGGCAACGACAGCTTTACGCTCCGCGAGTACGCCCAGCTCAACGGCAGCGCCTGGGACGAGGAGGACAAGCAGAGCATCCTGAGCGCGATCGAGGATGAGACCGTCGAACTGGCGGGGGAGGCCTCGGTGCGCGCCGCCGGGGTGTCGTTCGGCCCCTGGGCTGTCGCCACCGAAACGCGCGGCGCCTCGCGGATGGCGGTGCCGAAGCAGCTCCTCGAGTTGATGCTCTACGGCAACACCGTGGGCGAGACCTTCGACGTTGACGGCTCGTCCGCCGAGGGCGCGGCCTTCACGGAGCTGCGCGTGTCGCTGGCCCTGCCGGCGGCCGGCATTCTGGGTCGGGCGGCTGCGCCGCTGGGGGACTGGTGCGTCGGCGTCAGCGCCAAGATGCTGAAGGGCTGGGCCTACGGCCGGCTGCTGGAAGCCGAGGGAGGCGTGACGACGACGGTGGAGCGCCTCTACGGTGAGGGCTACTTCAAGATCCTGAGCGCACGCGGGGGCCGCGGCTTCGGGTTCGATCTGGGGGCGGCGGGCCCGATCGGACGCGGCTGGACCGCATCGGTTTCGGCGCGCGACCTGTTCGCGTCGATCGAGTGGGACGACGGCGTCGAGGAGCAAACCGACTACTTCGAGGTTCCCGGGATGGCACTCGGTGATGACGACGAGGTCGTGATCTCCGAGTCGGTCACGGTGCCCCTGCAGTCGGTCCGGACCGACCTGCCGCAAACCTACGCCCTGGGCGTTGCGCATCATGGCCGGCGCCTGCTCACCACGTTCCATCTGGAGGCGGCGAGCGCGAGCCGCATGGGGCTCTCCTCGGCGCTGCGGCTGGGGGCCGGAGCGGCCTGGAGCTTCAAGCCCTGGCTGGTGCTGCGCAGCGGCGTGAGCGTCGGCGGCGCCGATGCGGCGGCGGTCTCCGGCGGGGCCGGCTTCGGTCTGGGCCCGGTTCAGCTCGACCTGGGCCTCTGCTCCTGGGGCAACCTCAATCCCTTCGCCAGCAAGGGGGTCGGTGTCGTAACATCCATTGGTATGGGCATTTAGAACACATTCCCAGGATCCTCCCACTGCTCGAGGCGCTGAAGGCGTCCGGCCGGTCGCGCGGACACCTTCCGCCGACCCCCCCGACTGCGGTATGATTGACAGGACAGCTTGAGCTTCATCCAGGAAGACCGGTCGGGAGGTCCAACATGCACCGTCTTCGCCCGCTACGCTACGCGGCGCTGCTTGCGGCCCTGGTGCTCTTCACCGCGGGACAGATCCAGGAGCCCCAGCGCGGCCCGGACGAGCGCTACTGGGACTACGACGAGGTGCTCGCCCAGCTCGCGCAGTGGGAGATGCAATATCCTGACATCTTCCACCGCGAGGTGATCGGCTACACGGGCGAGTTCAACGAGGCGATCTGGGCGGTCAAGATCTCCGACAATGCGGGCATGCGCGAGCCCGAGTGCCGCGTGCTGATCGGGGCCGCGGTTCACGCCAACGAGTCCAACGGCGTGGGCGCCATCATGTACATGTGCGATCGGCTGCTGACCCGCTACGGGCAAGTCTCCTACTACACCGAGATGGTCGACGGCCTGGAGATCTGGTTCGTGCCGGTGTTCAACATCGACGGCTACCGGCACGTCTTCGAGGGCGGCGACAACTGGGACTGGTGGCGCAAGAGCATGCGGGACAACAACGGCGACCACCAGTACACCTTCCCGATCGACGGCGTCGACTGCAACCGCAACTGGGACTACCGGTGGGCCGAGTACGACTCCACCGCCTGGACCAGCTCCCGCTACAAGGGACCCTATCCGTGGTCCGAGGCCTGCGTGGTCGCCTTCCGCGACCTGGTGCTGCGCGAGCGCCCGGTGATCGTGCAGAGCCTGCACTCGCCCGACGTGCCGACGATCGGCAACAAGAACTGGTGGCCCTGGTACGATCCGCAGACCTTCCAGAACGGGCCCGACGACGACATCTACCGGCCGATCAGCCAAACCCTGGGCAGCCGGACCGAAACCGAAGTCTCCGGCACCTACGTCAACGGCTCGGGCGCCTGCTACAACGTGCTGCCCAAGGAGCAGTGCTGGATCTACGCCAACACCGGCATCTGCGCCTTTCTGATGGAGATCTCTCGGCAGTACTGGTGGACCGGCGCGATGGTCGATACCATCGCCGCCCGTTTCGGCCGCGGGAACCTCTACCTGCTGGAGAAAGCCCTGGAGGGCCCCGGCCTGACCGGGACCGTCACCGCGTCGCACACCGGCATGCCGGTTCAGGCCGAGATCGTGGTGAGCCAGGTCCACGACCCCGACATCGGCCCGCGCTTGACCGATGACGTCTTTGGCCAGTACTGGCGCTTCCTGCTGCCGGGCAGCTACACGGTGACGGCCAGCGCCGACAACTTCTATTCCGATACGCAATCGATCTACGTCGGCAGCACCGGCTGGACGCAGCTCGACTTCGAGCTGGACCCCGAACCGGGAGCCGTCGCGGGCGGCGAAGCCGCGGCCCGCACGCGGGTCTGGTTCGACACGCCGATGCGGTCAGGGGGCGCGGTGCACTTCCGCCTCGACGACGCAGGCGAGGTGGCCCTTGATCTGCTCGACGTCTCCGGTCGCGTGGTGAAGCGCCTCGTTGCGGGTCGCTTCGAAGCGGGCGAGCACCGGGTCACGTTGACGGGGAGCGTGGCCTCGGGATCGTATCTCGTCCACATGCGAGCGCCCGGCGCCGAGCTCTCGCGCAAGGTGCTGGTCGTCGAATAGGGACCTTTCCCGTTCAAGAGCCGGCCGCCGCTGCAAGGAGGAACGAGCGGGTGGGTCTCTGGAGCATCCTCGGCATCGACCGTGACGCCCAGCGTCCCGACGGACGCCGTGGGCGCCTCTTCGACGAGATCCGGAGAATCGCCGCCGACCGTCCGGAGGAGGAGATCCAGTGGATCGCCGGTGTCGCCGGCCTCCTGGGCAGCGTGGCCGATGCCGACGCGGACACCTCCCCCGAGGAGCACGAGCGCATCCGCCAGATCCTGGCCGATCGTCTCCGTCTGAACGAGGACCAGATCGCGCTGATCCAGGACCTCTTCGAGAATCACCGCCTGGATCTCTTCGCGCTCGAGAGTCACGTCTACGCCCGGTTGGTCAACGAGGTGGCCGACCGCAACGAGAAACGGGAGCTCGTGCGGGTGCTGTTCTCGGTCGCGGCCGCGGACGCATCCATCAACGTGGAAGAGGACCGGACGATGTGGATGCTGGCCGAAGCGCTCAACCTCTCGCGCCGGGAGTTCGTCGCGATTCGGGCCGGGTTCAGCCGGCATCGGGATGTGCTCCGGGACTGAGCGGCTGTCCTCGCCTCGGCCGGTGCACGTGACGCCGCCGGCTAGTCGCCCAGCAGCAACTTCAGCGCCGCCCCCAGCGCCGAGGCCACCACCACGAGCCGCACCAGCCGCGTGCCCTTGGTGATCACCAGCCGCGCGCCCACGATGCCGCCTACGACCGTGCCCACCGTGAGCGCCAGGCCCGGGACCCAGCGCACCTGTCCGGCGTGGGCGAAGAGCGCGAGCGACAGAGCGGTGAAGATCATGATGAGCGCAAACTTCAAGGCGTTACCGTCGACCACGTCGTAGCCGCCAGCGATCACGAACATGGCGATCAGCATCGTCCCGACGCCCGCTTGCAGGAACCCGCCGTAGACCCCGATCAGAAAGAAGACCGGATAGAGATAGGGCTTGATGCGCCCCAGCGCGCGCGTCTTGGCCCACTTCTTGGGATCGATGAAGATGGTCGTGATCATCAGCAGGAACAAGGCGGCCGCGACCTTGCGGAACATGCTCTCGTCCAGATGGGCCGCCAGGTAGGCGCCCAGCAGAGCGCCCAGTCCGGTGGGGATGGCCAGCAGCAGCGAGTGTTTCCAGGGCCGCACCCCGTGCCGGTGGTAGGTGACGATGCCGGCGAAGCACTGCGGCACGATGGCCACGCGGTTGGTGGCGTTGGCGATTTGGGGCGGCATCCCGAAGAACATCAGCAGCGGCATGGTCACGAAGGAGCCGCCGCCGGCCAGCGCGTTGATGACGCCGCAGAAGAAGCCGCCGACGATCAGGATCGGCAGGTGCCAGAGCTCGAGTTCCACGCCCCCTCCTCACCGCGCCGCCGCCACACGCGTGGACCGGTCGCGGTCTCCGACCGCCTGACATCTGCCGGCAGCATACTGCGGGAAGGTCCCTCCCGCCAGACCGATCCTCGCCGCAGGCGCGAGGGGGCCGGAAGCGGCCTCGCGGCGCATGTTCCTTGCCGCGATATCGCGCCCCTCCTAGAATCGCCCCGACGTGACGGCCAGGGCGCACGAGCCGCGGGGAGGCGCTGCATGGATTTCATGACCCTCATCGACAAGATCAACGGCTGGGTCTGGGGCTACTTCATGATGTTCCTGCTGGTCGGTACCGGCATCTTCCTGACCATCCGCATGCGCGTGGTGCAGCTTCGTCTGTGGAAGCACGGCTGGTCCCTCATCACCGGCAAGTGGGACAATCCCGAGGACCGCGGGCAGACCACGCACCTCCAGGCCCTTTCCACGGCGCTTTCGGCGACCATCGGCACGGGCAACATCGCCGGCGTGGCCACGGCGGTCGTGGCCGGCGGTCCGGGCGCGGTCTTCTGGATGTGGGTCACGGGCCTGCTGGGCATGTGCACCAAGTTCGTCGAGGCGACGCTCTCCCTGCGCTTCCGCGAGTTCGACGAGCAGGGGGTCGTGGCCGGCGGGCCGATGTACTACCTGAAGAACGGCCTGGGGCTGCCCTGGCTGGGCTGGCTCTTCGCGCTCTTCACCGCCCTGGCCGCGCTGGGGATCGGCAATCTGGTGCAGGCCAATTCGGTGGCCGATCCGCTGTCACGCTACTTCGGCGAGGAGGCCGGTTTCATGCTGCAGGGGGTGGGGCTGGTCTCCTACGCCAAGCTGGGCGTGGGGCTGGTGATCGCCACCCTGGTCGCCCTGGTCATCATCGGCGGCGTGCGGCGCATCGCCAAGGTGGCCGAGCGGATCGTTCCGGTCATGGCCGTCTTCTACTTCATCGGGGCGATCATCGTGCTGATCGTGCGCTACGATCAGATCCCCTTCGCCTTCGCCAAGATCTTCGAGGGGGCCTTCGCGGGCACGTCGGTCGGCGGCGGGGTGCTGGGATACACGGTCGCCGTGGCCATGCGCGAGGGGATCTCCAAGGGGCTCTTCTCGAACGAGGCAGGTCTGGGATCGGCGTCGATTGCCCACGCGGCCGCCAAGACCAAGGAGCCGGTGCGCGAGGGGCTGGTGGCGATGCTGGGCCCGTCGATCGACACGTTGCTGATCTGCACCCTGACCGCCATCGTGATCATCACCAGCGGACTGCTGGGCACCAGCGAAGCCGACGGCACGGTGCTCTCCGCCACCGCCTTCGGCACCGCGCTGGGTCGGGTGGGGACGGACTTCGTCTCACTGGCGATCGTCTTCTTCTCCTTCACCACCATCGTGGGCTGGAGCTACTATGCCGATCGGTCGATCTACTACCTGTTCGGCAAGCGCGGCGAGCAGGCTGCCCACATCTACCACTGGTTCTGGGTGCTGCTGATCCCGGTGGGGGCCACCGCGAACCTGACGGTGGTCTGGACGCTGTCGGGGATCTTCAACGGTCTGATGGCCTTTCCGAACCTGGTGGCGCTGATCGGATTGTCCGGCGTGGCCGCCTCCATGCTGCGCGAGTACGAGGGGCGGCTGCCGGAGATGAAGCCCCACAAGACGCGCAACGATCTCTGGTTCTGGCGCCCGAGGCGGTAGGTTCATCGCGCCGCGCGCACTGTGCACCGTGCGACCAGAGACGGTAACGGGAGGGACGGGGGAACACCCATGGGCCGCAATACGAAGATCGTGGCCACCTACGGCCCGGCCGTGGCGTCCGAGCCGCGCCTGGCCGAGCTCATCCGCGCCGGGGTCGATGTCATCCGGCTCAACTTCTCACATGGTGACCACGACTCGCACGCCGCGGCCGTCCGCCAGATCCGATCGGTCGCCGCCGCGGCGGGCAAGCCGGTGGCCATCCTGCAGGACCTGCGGGGACCGAAGATCCGCGTCGGCATGCTGCCGCTGGGAAAGGTCGAGCTCGTCACCGGTGCCCGCGTGACCCTTTTCGCCCTACCGGCCGATAGCGAAGAGACGGCCGGCAGGCCGGGCCGCGTGCTGGAGGCGGGGATGGTGCCGGTCGAGGGCTACCCCACCCTGAGCGAGGATGTTCACCCCGGAGAACAGATTCTCCTCGACGACGGAGCGATCGCCCTGCGGGTGCGGGAGATCGTCGCGCACGGCGTGATCTGCGAGATCGAGACCGGCGGCACGCTCTCCTCGCGCAAGGGCGTCAACTTCCCGGAGAGCAAGCTCAAGACCATCCCGTCGCTGACGGAGAAGGACCGCCGCGACCTGGAGTTCGGCGTCTCCCAGGGAGTCGACTGGCTGGCGCTCTCCTTCGTGCGCCGCGCCCAGGACATCCGGGATCTGAAGGAGCAGGTCCGCGCGCTACGAGCCGATGTGCCGGTGATCGCCAAGATCGAGAAGGGCGAAGCGCTGCGCGATCTCGAAGCGATCGTGGACGAGGCCGCCGGCGTCATGGTGGCCCGGGGTGACCTGGGCGTCGAGACGAACCTGAGCGAGGTGGTGCTGAGGCAGAAGGAGATCATCCGCGAGTGCAACCGGCGGGGCCGCGTCGTCATCACCGCCACCCAGATGCTCGAGTCGATGATGCAGAACCCACGACCGACACGCGCCGAGGTAGCCGACGTTTCCAACGCCGTCTTCGACGGGACCGACGCACTCATGCTGAGCGGCGAGACGGCGGTGGGCAAGTACCCGGTGCGTGCGGTGGCCTTCATGGCCGATGCGGCCGAGCGGGTGGAGGAATCGCTGGATTTCGAGCATCTGCTGTCGCGGCGGCCGTACCTGTCCGGCGTTCCCGACGCGGTGGCGCACGCGGCCTGCATGACCGCCCACGAGATCGACGCGCAGGCGATGATCTGCCTGACCATCTCGGGGCTGACCGCGACGCTGGTCTCGCGCTACCGGCCCAAGTCGCCGGTGGTGGCCGTCAGCCCGCTTGAAGAGACCGTACGGCGACTCATGCTCCACTGGGGGGTCGTGCCCCTGCACCTGGACAGCGGTTACCGGGACGGCCCGGATCTGGTCGATGCGGCGCTCGATCTGGCCCGCGCCCGCGGGTGCGTGCGCGAGGGGGACAAGGTGGTGATCACCGCCGGTGTGAGCACCGGGGCCCTGCGCGGCAAGACCAACCTGATCCGCGTCGAGGTGATGTAAGCCAGCCCATGACGCGATCGCCCGGCCCCCTCGCGGGAACCGGGCGATCTTCTCAGCGGATCTCGTGAAGAATCCCTCCGCCGTCGAATGCTACCTCGAGAGGATCATCTTGCGCGTCTCGGAGACGCCCGCCGTCTCGAAGCGGTAGAAGTAGACGCCCGAGCCGACCGCCAGGCCGGCGTCGTTGCGGCCGTCCCACGGCACCGTGTGCAGGCCGGCAGTGCGCGTACCGTCCACGAGCGTGCGGACCAGGCGGCCCGAGGTGTCGTACACCTTGAGGCTCACCGGCGCCTGGCTCGACAGGCGGAACGCGATGCCGGTCTCACCGGCGCTGAAGGGGTTGGGCGAGTTCTGCTGCACCAGTGCGCGCAGATCCAGCTCCTGCACCTCCACGCCGGACGGATCGACGCCGTAGCCGAAGAGCTCGACGTCGTCGACGTACCAGCCCTCACGCGTGTCGGCGCCGTCGGACGTGAAGCGGAAGCGGAACTTGATCGTGCCTTCGTAGTCGTTGATCTCGAAGACCGCTTCCTCCCAGTCGATGTTGCCCGAGTAGACCTCGGTCTCCGCCGGCAGCGGTCCCGGCGTGCTGCCCTCACGGATCTTGTACGGGTAGCCGCCCACCGGGAAGATCTGCTCCCAGGGACCGCCGTTGATCGAGGCCTCGACGATACCGCCGTCGTAGCAGTAGCCGGCATAGGCGCCGCTGGCCTCGGCCTCCATCCAGTGGCGGAACCGCAACCACGAGGTGGTGCGCAACGTGGCCGCCTCCGACTCCAGCGCGCCGTCGGCCAGGTTGCCGTAGTCGCCGCCCGCGACCTGCGAGCCGTACTTGTAGGCGTGCGTCGGGCTGTAGGCCCGCTCCTCGGACATGTGCCACTCGTTGTTGAAGCCGGTGGTCACGATGTAGCTGTCCCAGGTATGCGTGCCCTCTTCCATGTTGTCCCAGAAGCCGCCCACCGGCATGCCGAAGTCCAGCTCGGCGTGCTGGCCCCAGTCGCCGTTGACGACGAGCTGCGACAGCAGCATGTCGGGGTCGGGGCAGTTGGGCGCCACGGTGAACTCGAACTGCGGGGCCGGGGCGCCGGTCCCGCCGGCCTCGAGCAGCGCCAGCGTGGCCATGCCCTGGGTGATCGTGACGTAGCCGCTGCTGATCGACAGCGCGATCTCCAGGTTCGTGCAATCCTCGCTGCCGGTGTTGATCAGCGTGGGCGCGAGCTGTATGGTCTCGCCCGGCTCGATGCGCATGTTGCCGTTGCCGCCCAGCGCGTCGCTGATGACCCAGTCGTTCAGCTCGACCACGGGGGCCTCGACCGGCAACGCGAAGTACTTCTCCCACGTCATGCGGTTGTCCGACTCCACCGTGACCATGAACTGGAGCACATGGCCGTCGGGACACTCGGGGGCGATGGCGAAGTCGTAGTCCTCGGCGCAGGGCACCTCGGCGCCGGGCAGGATGTCGCCGTACTCCTCATAGTCGTCGGTGAGGGTGACGAACTCGTCCTCGCACGTCAGCGTGGCGCGTACGTTGGTCGCCGTCTCGGTGCCCACGTTCTTGAGGTAGAGCACCAGCTCGATCGTCTCACCCGCGTCGCAGTCGCCATCGCCGTTGCCGGCGCTGTCGCCGGTCAGGTCGTCGTCGACCACCTTCTGGCCCACCGACACATAGGGCCCGGCCGGCGGGATGATCTGAATGGTCTCGTCGTGGCGGAAGTAGTCGGGCTTGGTGACCGTGATGCGCAGGTCGGCCGGATCCGGCTGCGGAATGATGGGCACATCCTGCGGCATGCCGGTCGCGGTGGCGACGCCGATGATCTCGCCGTTCACCGTCAGCGCGATCAGGGCGCCCGCATCGGCCTGCATCGTGAAGAAGTCGACGCCCACGAAGCAGACGCCGTCGTGGATGACGGTCAGCGTCTGCGGCACCTCGGTGTACATCGTCAGGAACGTATCGCCGTGGTGGTGGAACAGGTGGTGGGTCTCATCCTTGTTCTGTGGGTTGTAGGGCCAACTGCTCGACTGCAGGAAGTGCTTGCCCGAGGCCATGCCGAAGGCCGGGTAACGGAATTCGTGATCCACCGGATAGGGGCCGTAATCGGGCATGAAGTCGGGCCACAGTCCATCGAACATCCCCCAGATGAACGTGTCGTTCACGAACGAATAGGAGACGTCCGAGGCGGCGATCAGCCCGAGGGCGCCGTAGTTCATCCGGTGGAAGCGCTCGGTGAAGCACTCCTGGCTGCCGTCGTACTGGCCGGTGAGGCAGTTGATCGTGAAGACGAACGGATACATCTCGTTGGTCAGCCCGTTCAGATCATAGATGTCGTAGTCGGGCTCGCCCCAACCGGTGACGCTGCCGTGATCGCGGTGCAGAAGCATGTAGGCCCCGGCGTTCAAATCGTTGTTCAGGCGCGTGGCGTTGCCGCCCCAGTCGGTCAGGTGCTGCGGCGTGGCCGGGATGTAGCCCAGTCCGTTGGGGCCGAAGTACTCGAGCACGATCGGTGTGTTCTGGTTGCTGGACCAGCTCGAGCCCGGCGTGCCGGAGTAGATCGCGTACTCGCGCACGGGGTCCTTGCCCAGGACGATGTTCTGGTGACCCCAGATGATCTCGGTGCAGAAGATGAACCAGCGCTCGGTCTGCCAGCCGCCGGCGATCACCGGGTGATCGTAGAACCCCTCGTCGGTGTAGGGGTTCTGCTCGTAGTCCAGCATCTTGGTGATCATGTGGCCCATCTCGGCCGCGTCGCGGCCCGTGATGCGGCCGTGCGCCATCTCAGGCAGATCGTCGCCGTTGACGTCGGCGTAGATATTGTCCGAGACGCAGTAGCCGCTCCAGGTCGGCGATGTGATGCCGATGTCGCGCCCATCGCCCGAGTTGGGGTAGTCGCCCAGCAGCAGGAAGGCCGCTGGGGGCGTCTCCCACGTGTTGTAGGCGTTGTTGAGGAAGTTCTCGATCGAGGCCGCGGTCGTGCCGGTCTCGTCGGTCGTGAAGACCTCGGTCGAGATGCCCTGCAGCTTGCGCCAGTCCTTGAGGGTGTTGGCCCACTGAACGATCCCCGGATCGGTCGGGCTGATGATCACGTATTCCCAACCGTAGCGATCGCGATCGGGCGCGGCGTTGAAGTCGATCGCCGGCAGGCTCTCGTAGTTCATCAGATGCGCCGCCAGGACCGGCTCCCAGTAGCGACTGCGCAGACGATTCTCACCGAACTGACCGTTGCCGCCCACGAAGTCCACCCGCACGACCATCTCGGTGTAGACCACCAGCTCGCGCGTGACGGGGTTGTACTGGAAGGGCGTCACGCCCACCAGGACCGCGTCCACGCCGCGTAGCTGCGTGGGCTCGGAGACGAGCGCCGGGCGACTCGGATAGGACGCATTGCGCTCATAGATCGCGAGGTTCTTCTCGTAAATCAACGGCGAGTCGTCGTTCTCGCGCGGGATGACCGGCGCCGGCGAAACCAGGACGTCCTGGAACGTCTGCGTGCGCGCGGAGACGATCTCGAGCACCGCTTCGGCGCCCTGCGGGATCGCCACGAAGCGGCTGATACCGGGCAGGTCGGGCGCGCCGGCGTCGTTCGGCAGGAAGACGCCGGGCAACGTGACCTTTCGGTACTCCTGGCCGTCGATCGAGACCGGCTCCATGCCGAAGGCAGCCATCTCGAAGCGAAGCTCGACGCCTTGCGCGCCCTGCGACTGCAGAGAGATCCCCGTCTCGCCGGCATTGCCGGCCACGGGGATCATCTCCGCAAGCGCTGGCGCGGAGAGAAATGCGACGGCCGCTAAGGCGAGAACACCGCCGGCGGCCGCAATACGTGTGATGGATCTCATGGATGCCGTCCTCCTACCGGGTGATACCCTGTCGCTGCGCCGGTGGTTGGCTCCCCCTGTGGCCGGGACGCAGCCGGGGAAAGCGCAGCGACCTCCCTCTTGCGGAACCCCGACAGTTCCAGATCATGCTCCAACTCCTAGAGGATACCACAGGTTGGCCGATCACGGCCAAGATTGAATATCCCCGTAAGTCAGTGGGAGTTCAGTGGGCCCCAGTGGCAGGCCGGAGCGGCTGCAGCACAGGCCGCCACGGCTCGCTTGATCGCGGCCGGGACTCCTGCGAGCATTCCGCCGCGCGCGGCAAAGCGCGTCCCCGCAGCGGACGGTCTCGGACAGGAGGTGCGCATGGTCGTGCTCGGCTTGGTGCTCGTGTTCCTCGTGATCCCGGCGGCGCTGATCGTGGCCTCGGTGCTGCTGCCGGTCATGGCGAGGTTCTGGCTGCTCTTCGTGGCGTTTCCGGTGGCGCTCGTTCTCTTCGCCGTAGCGCGGCACCTGCGCGCCTCCCGGGACGAAGCCGGCGCCGCAAGGAGGCGATCATGAGCCTGATCGCCGCGGTCTTCGTCGGCTACTTGCTTCTGGTCCTGGTCGTCGGCGCCATCGCGTCACGCTACGGGCGCACGATGGAGGGCTTCTTCCTGGCCGATCGGGGCCTGGGCGCCTGGGTGACCGCCATCAGCAGCGTGGCCAGCAGCGAGAGCGGCTGGCTGGTGCTGGGGCTGGTAGGCATGGCCTACGTGTGGGGGGCGCAGGCGGTCTGGACCGTGCCGGGGGTCTTGATCGGCTACCTGTGCAACTGGTACGTCCTGGCCCCGCGTCTGCGGCGGCAATCGGCCGCCCTGGGGTCGATCACGGTCCCGGGCTACTTCCAGGCGCGTTTCGGCGATCGCTGGCACCTGACCCGCGCCGTCGGCGTTCTGATCATCCTCTTCTGTATGATGTTCTACGTCGCGGCCCAGTTCACCGCGGCCGGCAAGTCCTTCCAAGAAGCGTTCGGCGCGTCCTACGGCATCAGCTACCGGCACGGCGTGCTGATCGGCGGCTTGATTACCATCCTCTATACGCTCGTCGGAGGCTTCCGGGCCGTGTCATGGACCGATCTGGTACAAGGCCTGCTCATGGTCGTGGGGCTGGTCGTCCTGCCCATTATCACCGTCTCGGCCGTCGGCGGGTTCGATGACCTGCTGCAGGGACTTGAGGAAGCCCCACCGCGAACGGAGGCGGTGCTGGACGTGACCGAGGGCCCCGCTCTGAGCATCGTGGGCGTGGAGGAGGAGCCGTACGAGGCCGCCGCGGGCGTGGTCGTCCGCCGCACGGGCAGCGACGCTGAGAGCTTCGCCTTCACCGTCGACGTGTCGCCGTCGGCTTTCGGTGTCACGCTCAACGGCGAGGTCCTCGCGGGCGCGCGGACGATCGAGCCCGGCGACCGCATCGAGGTGGGGCCGCGGGAGATCGTCTATCGCAAGCGCGAGGAGATGGTGGGCGGACCGGCGTTCCTGGACGTCAACGGCGGGGCCTCGGGCGCGGCGCTGCTGGGCTGGATCATCGGCCTGCTGGGCATTGGGCTCGGGTATCCCGGGCAGCCGCACGTGCTGACACGCTACATGGCCGCGCGATCGCGGCGCACGCTGCTGCGCGGAAGAATCATCGCGATCGTGTGGGGATGCCTGGCGCTCTACGGCGCGGTGATTCTGGGCCTGGCGGCGCGGCTGGCGGTGCCGGACTTGGTGGATCCGGAGCAGGCGTATCCCAGCCTCGCGACCACGCACCTGCCCCCCGTGCTGGGTGGGATTCTGCTGGCGGCGATCGTGAGCGCGATGATGTCGACCGCCGACAGCCAGCTCCTGGTCGTTTCCTCGGCGGTCGCGCGCGATTTCATCGACCGCATTCTCAATCTGCGCGGACGGCTGCGGCCGCAGACGGTGGAGCGCACATTGGTCTGGATCACCCGGGCGACCGTGCTGCTGGTTGGCCTGCTGGCGCTGGTCCTGGCGCTGGCCGAGGTGAGGATGGTCTTCTGGTTCGTGCTCTTCGCCTGGTCGGGCCTGGGATCGGCGTTCGGCCCGCCGCTGCTGCTGTCGCTCTTCTGGCGGCGCGTGAACGTGTGGGGTGCGTTGGCCGGGATGATGTCGGGTTTCGCGATGACCATCGTGTGGAAAGTGTGGCTGCAAGCAATCGTGGCCGAGGCCACGGGGCTCTCCCTGTACGAGCTCGTCCCGGCGTTCGCTTGCTCGCTGCTTCTCACCTGGGTGGTCAGTTTGGCCACACCGCGCCCCGAGGCGGTTCCCGTAGACCTGACAGATGGATAGGGCCCGAGTATTGCTAGGATAGCGCTCGTAACTGCATAGAGTTGCGTGCCATGTCCGCACGACGCTGGACTGTTCCGGTAGGCTGTGCTAACTTCAGGCTCGTTGCGGAGGAGCCGGGGAGTAGGCATCAACCGCAAGTTGTCACGGGCACCGGCTGATGAGAACCCGGGGCTGACCCATCATCACCCAGGGATTGCCTTCGTGACGACGACATCTCCCAGCAAGGATCGTGTCGCAGCACTGCTTTCAGTTCTTGATCGAAACGGCGCGCATCCCTCCCCGGATCGCCTCCGCGCTTTCCATGGCCTGTCTCGACGTTCCCGTCCCGCGACCGTATGCGCAGTCGTCAACCAGGACGAGAGTCGCTCACCACAACCGTGAAGGAGGTTCCCGATGCCGAGCTATGTGCGCATTGAATGGATGAAGGGCAGCGATCGAGTCATCAGCAGTGCGGTGGAGGTGTCCCAAGACGGCAATGGCATCACCATCGCCCGGGACTACTATCCCGGAAACCAGAGCTACGACCAGACCCTCTTCGTCGACTGGGACGACTTCGAGGAGGGCTACTACGTAAGCGACGGATCGGCGATCAATCCGCCCGAGTAGGTTGCGACCGCACCCGTCACGGTCTCGCGGTGCAGGGGACGCACCGGGATGAGGAAAGCCGGGGAGCGCAAGGCTCCCCGGCTTCCTCTCTATGGCGTGTCCACCGGCCCCGCGCCGTCTATTGCACGCGGATCAGCTTCGCCACCTCTGCCTGATCGCCCGACAGGGCGCGGCAGTAGTAGGTCCCGGCGGGCACCGGCTGGCCGGCGTCATTCAGGCCGTCCCAGGTGAAGGGATGCACGCCGGCTTCGATCGCACCCTGATGCAGGGTGCGCACCATCCGTCCGGAGGCGTCGTAGACGCGCAGGCTGGCCCACGGCGTGTTGCTGGGAATCGCCATGCGCAGCGTGGTCGCGCCGCTGAAGGGATTGGCGCCCGAGAAGAGCGCGAACGTCGCAGCCCGCAGCGGCAGCTCCTCCACACCCTGCGGATCGGTGAGCGAGACCACCTGCAGGTTGTCGATGTTCCATCCGCCATACTTCCACCCGGCGTCGCTCTCCATGAGGAATTTGACCCGCACGTTGGCGTTGCCGTCGGCGATGGCGCTGATGTCGTAAGCCACCGGGATCCACATCCGATCCAGGTTGTGCGTATCGGCGCCCGACTCGTTCTCCCAGATCTGCACGCCGTTGACCTCGATGATCGCATGGTCGTAGAGCGCGGTCTCGGTGCAGAGCCAGCGGCGGAAGACCAGGTGCGTGCCGACCGACTCCGAGCAGTCGATGGCCGGTGACTGCAGCCAGCAGTTGGAGTCGTTGTCGTAGAGGCCGTCGGTGTCCCACTGGTCCGGGTTGAGGTCGTTGCCGACGAGGTTGCTGCCCGAGAAGACCTCCTCGGGGTCCCACTGGTTGGCGAAGACGCGCGGCGCGCCCACCTCCCACGTGTCGGCTCCGAGCGTAGCGCCGTGCGTCCAGCCCGGAGCGCCCGTTTCGAAGCCCTCTTCGTAGACCGGCTCGACCGGCGAGAGGAAGTCGATGAAGGTGCTGGTGAACGAGGTGTCGGCGTCGGTGACCATCAGCTCGAACTCGATCAGTGTTCCCGGGGCCATGCCCCCGTCGGCCTGAACGGTGAAGTTGGGCGCCGAGGAGGTGACCGTCTGCCAGCGGGCGGCATCGGGGAACGTGGCCGAGCCGTCGACGATGGTGATGCCGGGGGTCGACGAGGTCAGCGTGCCGGTCATGCCGGTGGCCAGACCGGTCGCGTAGTTGGTGATGTCGATGGCCAGCTCGGCCGTCTCGCCCGGATCCAGCGCGCCGTTGCGGCCGTCGAGCCAGGTGTGGTCGCGATAGCCGGGCCGCGTGGCCGAGGGGACCTCGATCTCGAGCGTGCGCGTGGGTCCGCCCATCGAGGCCGCGCCGTACTGGATCCAGCCGTAGCCGCTTTCGCCCCACGTGGAGCCCCAGCTATTCTTGATCAGCCAGGCGCCGTTGCCGCTGCAGGCGTTGTCATCCCAGCCCATCAGCAAGACCGCATGGTTCCTCGTGCCGCCGGTCAGGTTGTAGCAACCGCCGCTGTACCACTGCAGCGCGCCGCCGCCGTCGATGCCAACGTAGAGCGGATGGATCATGCAGGCGGTCTTCAGGTGCTCCTCCAGATTGGCGACGAAGGCGGTGCTCAGTACACGCACGTAGACGTCACACTCGCTCTGGATGCAGGGGTAGTTGCTGCTGCCGTAGTAGGGGAAGCAGGCCCGGCTCACCGCGCCGAACCAGGTCCACAGGTCGTAGCACATGACGTCGGTGCCGCCGCTGCAGCTTCCGCCGTACTCGTTGCACGAGACGCACTGCTGCTCCGAGAACATCACCATGTCCCCGGTCGTGATCTGGTAGATGCCCTCGAGGGCGCCGACCGCGGCGAACGCCCAGCACGAGCCGCAACCGCCCTGCTGGCGAACCGGACTCGAGATGCCGAAGTCGCGCCAATCGAAGGCCACCGGCAGGTCGTCGCGGGGCGAGGGCTCCAGCACGTTCTCGCGCGGTTTGCGTCCTTCGGTCGGTCCGATGTTGCCCAGCAGCTTCGCGCGCTCCTCGGGCGGCATCATCGTGATCTCGTTGAGGTCGACCGTAAACGTGCCTCCAGCCTCCTCAACCATCTTCCGGATCTCGACGAGTTCCTGTTGGGGGTTCCAGTCCCCGTCGGCCGCAGCCGTGTCGACCAGCCCGCCGGCGAAGAGCAGGGCGCAGCCCGCGGCCACCAGGCCCATGATCGTCCGTGACCAAGGGAATCGAGGGTTGTCTTGCATGAGTCGCTCCTTCCGCACGTCCCGCAGCATGCCATCCGCGGTGCTTACCAAGAGGTGAGAATGTGCCAAACCAACTCGATTCTACCACATCGCGCGCGATTGCGGCAGGGGCGGGAGAAAGCCAGAATCCACCGCCTCCGATTTGAGCCGTGTCGGAGGATGCTCATCGGAGGGC
>CAZPGB010000015.1:0-12204 GCA_964585945.1 uncultured bacterium
GTCCCTGGGGCGCCCGTCCCTGCGGCGCGTGTTCCTGCGGCGCGTGTTCCTGCGGCGCGTGTCCCTGGGGCGCCCGTCCCTGCGGCGCGGAGACGCCGGATTCGCGAGCACGGGTGCCGGTGGTTCTCGCCGTCGCCGTGCGGCTGCCCGCAAGGCTTCCGCGGCCTTCTGGAGCATCCGGCAGGTTTTCCGCTTGGCCGTCCTTGTCGGCGACCAATGCCTTGCCGGCGGAATCCAACAGGAGCTCGAATGCCAGCAACAGCAGATCGGTTCGGTTGGGGGACGAGCCGAACGCGCGCGACTTGTAGATGGCTTCCAGCATGGCTGCGAACCGGGCATGCTCGATTGGGGTAAGTCGGAACGCGACGGTCAGCGGAGAGCTGTCGACAGGCTCCGAGAGATCCGAGGGATCGCCATCGACCTCGTCGCCTCTGTAGCACGACTCGGGCTGGCGGGGCCCAGAAACGTGTGCCTCCTCCGACGTCTCCGCCTCCTCCGACGTCTCCACCTCCTCCGACGTCTCCACCTCCTCCGACGTCTCCACCTCCTCCGTCTCCTCCGACGCCTGCACAGGCAGGTCTTCATCCGAGCCCGACGCGGGCTGTGAAGATCGCTCGGCCGCCGTGGACGTACCTGGCAGAAGTGACCCAACCGACGCGGCCGCGTGACCGTCCGGCGCTGGGGTGCCAGGTGTAGCCGCGTGACCGTCCGGCGCTGGGGTGCCAGGTGTAGCCGCGTGACCGTCCGGCGCTGGGGTGCCAGGTGTAGCGGCGTGACCGTCCGGCGCTGGGGTGCCGGACGAGCAGACGAGACCTGTGGAGGTTGGCCCACCAGCGGGGCGGACGGGATCCGCAGATGCGGTCCCACCGGCTGGTCCCGGCGCAGACGGTGAGCCCGACTTACTCGTCCTCATCCGCACCTGGTTCGGATTCTCCTTTCGCCGCGCGAGCCGGCGGTGCTTTGCCTTCCTCACAGCCTGCTCCAACCCGCGACGACTCGTGCGCCGGGCCAAGGCGATCCATTGCTGCTCGTTGTTCGGACCGGCGACCTTCACGATCTCGCGCGCTATGGTCCAGCCGATCCCGTCGGTGGCGACGGCGGCCTTCAAGTGCGGGAGCTGTTCGAGCTGCTCGGCAAGTCGGAGGAACCGGTAGGTCCGATTCCGGGAGAATCCCAGAGATTCCTGGGCGTAGTGATGGATCGAGGCGTAGCCGAGCTCACGGTACAGCTTGCGCCGCGCGATCTCGCCGAACCACAAGACCACCTGTTGCTCCGTGCGATCATGCTCACTGATGGCCTGTCGCAGCGCGTCGTGGACTTCCTGTGCAGGAAGGTCGGTGAGGTAAGGCGTAGAATGGTCTCGGGCGCCGTTCTTCGCGTGCGAGCCCGACCGGACGGCACTGCCGGGCGCATCGAGCACGCGATCTCCCATGCGCGGCGGGGAGGAGAAGTACTGGATGACGTCTTGACTGTGGGCGCGAGGTTCGGGGGTAGCGGCGGTGAGGATTGTGGACGCGCGCCGCCGGTGGGCCGGCGCGCGATGCGTTCCAGGATCGTTCATGGATGGCCTCCTGCATCAACGTTCACCAACGTTCGAATGCGCGAGCACGTCGACGGCGGTCATGCCCGCGACGATCGATGCTGAATCGATGAAGGGTGCGCTTGATCACGAGGCGGAAAAGGGTGCGGGTGCACTCATGCAAACTAACACGGCGACCGAGCAGAGGTCAATAGAGAAGCTTCTCTAACTGCTGTCTTTGCAAGTCGTTGCACGCCTATCTGTCTAGCCAGTCAGGTGCCAAAGCTAAACCGGATAGACTCGGACCGTGCGGAAACGCCGAATATGCCAAGGAGCCCCAAGAGGGAGAATAGCCTTGAAGATCCATGGGCGCCGAAGACCCCAAAGGCCCCGAAGATCCATGGGCGCCGAAGACCCCAAAGGCGCCGAAGACCCATGGGCGCCGAAACCCCCGAGCACGCCTACGACGCTGAGAATGCTGGGCCAGGCTGGAACCGCGAAGCCCCCAAGCCCCGGAAGCCCGGATGCCCTCGAAGCCCCCGGGGTCCGCATGCCTTCGAGGCCCTCGAAGCCTCCGGGGTCCGCATGCCTTCGAGGCCCTCGAAGTCTCCGGGGTCCGCATGCCCTCGAGGCCCTCGAAGCCTCCGGGGTCCGCATGCCCTCGAGGCCCTCGAAGCCTCCGGGGTCCGCATGCCTTCGAGGCCCTCGAAGCCCCCGAGGCTCGGATTCCACGAGGCCCGAAGGCCTACGAAACTCGGATTCCCCGAGGCCCGAAGGCCTACGAAACTCGGATTCCCAGAGGCCACGAGGCCCGAAGGCCTACGAAACTCGGATTCCCCGAGGCCCCGAGGCCCCGATGCCCCGTTGCCACACCCACGCCGTCGAGGATGCTGGGCGGAACGGGAAGCCCGATGCCCCCGCAGGCACCCAAACCACCCCCACGCCCGTTACGGCCCGAGCTGCTCGAGCCGCATGCGGATCTGGTCGGCCAGGGCGCTGGTGGGATCGAGTGACAGCGCTCGCTCGAAGAGACGGCGCGCGTCGGAGCGCTGCCCTGTCGCGGCGAAGGCCGCTCCCAGCGCAAAGCGCGTCACCTGGCGCCGGTCGCCCAGCTCGATGGCGCGCTGCAGGTGCTCGATCGCCTTGGGGAAGTTCTTGCCCCGCACCAGCAGCTCGCCCAGGTGCGCTTGGATCTTGGCGTTGCCCGGCGCGCCGACCACGGCCCGCAGGTAGTGGTTCAGCGCCCCACGCGGATTGCCCATGGCGTCGAGCACGATGCCCATCCGGAAGTTGGCCTCCGGATGGCTAGGATCGGCTTGGAGGATCTGGTCGAGGATCTGGCGCGCTTCGACGGTGCGCTGCTGGGCAATGCGCAGGCGGGCCAACACGGCCAGCAGGTCGGGCGTGGGCGGATGATCCGCCATCGCGCCCGTCAGGGTGCTCTCCGCCTGGGCGAGCTTTCCACGGTCCAGATAGATCGCGGCCAGCCGTCGGGCCCAGTCGCTGCTGCGCGGATGATTCCGCCGGGAATCGAGCGCCGCCTCGCGCGCCCGATCGAGGTCGCCTTGAGCGGCGTGGATGCGCGCGCGCATCAGATCCAATCCCTGCAGCGATGGGTTGCGCGCGGCGATCTCCTTGCACCGGGTGAGGGCGCGTCCGGGCTTGCCGAGCTCGAGCAGTGCCTCGGCGCGCCACAACTGCACCAGATCGCGGTCGGCGGCGTCGGGTTGCGTCTCCAGAATGGTCGTCGCCAGCTCCTGGGCGCGCTGCGGCCGGCCGGCCTTCAGGAGCTGGTCGACCATCACGCGTTGCGCGTACCGATTGGTCGGATCGCGCGCCAGGATGCCCTCGAGCACGTCGATCGTCTCGAGCACCTCGCGCCGCCGCATGTGCGCGCGCGCCCGGTCCATGGCTTCGAGCGCCCAACCCATCTCCTTGGCGTCGCGGCCCGAGCCCTGCGTGGTCGATCCGCCGCCCGCGACGTACCCGAGGCTGCGCAACTGCTCGATCGTGGCCGGGTCGAGCGCCGCGCTGCCGGCCACTTGATCCTCGCGACACAGGGACATCAGCACGCCGGTGAGACGCTCGGCCTGCTCCGGCTCGCCGAAGTAGCGGTTGTCGAGCTCGGCGGGATCATCCACGACATCGTACAGCTCGGGCGACGGCGCCAGGATCAGCTTCCAGCGCTCGGTCCGCAGTCCGCGATAGGGGGCCCATCCGTAATCGAGCTGCGGTACGAGCGACTCCAGGTAGGCATGCTCGCGCACGGTGGCGCCGCTTTCGATCAAGGGGACGAGGCTGCGGCCCGAGACATCCGGCGGGACCTGCGTCGCGATCCCCAGCGCGTCCAGCAGGGTGGGCAGGAGATCGGCCGTGGCGGTGAGACCCTGGATGCGCCGTCCGCGGAAGCGCTCCTCTTGCCAGCGCTGCGTGCGCGGGAGCTTCACCAAAAGGGGAACATCGATCGTGGTGCCGTAGATGAAGAGCGAGTGGGTGGGCTCGTTGTGCTCGCCCAGCCCCTCTCCGTGATCCGCGGTGACCGCGATCAGCGTGCGATCCCAGAGACCCATCCGCTTCAGCTCGCGGAACAGCCCGCCCAGGTGCGCATCCGCATAAGCGATTTCCCCGTCGTAGGGGGCGTCCAACATCCGGTCGAAGGGCGCGGGTGGATGGTAGGGATCGTGAGGATCGAAGTAGTGCAGCCAGGCGAACCAGGGCCGATCGGGTTGATTCCGGATCCACTCCAGGCCGCGTCGGGTGACCTCCCCGGCCACGCGCTCGGGCAGAGGGTGACCGGCGCCCGGCCCGGTGAAGTCGTCGTCGAAGTGATCGAAGCCCTGAGCCGTCCCGAAGCGTTGCGCCAGGACGATCGAGGCCATGACCGCACCGGTCGCGTACCCCTGCGCGTGCATCACTTCGGCGAGCGTGGTGATCTCGTCGGACAGCACGAACGTCCCGTTGTTGCGCACGCCGTGCTCGAACGGCTCCATCCCGGTGATGATCGTGCAGTGCGACGGCAGCGTCACCGGCACGCTGGCCTGGCACGTCTCGAAAAGCAGCGCCTCCTGCGCGAGCGCGTCCAGGTGAGGTGTGGTGGGGTGCTCGTAGCCGTAACAACCCAGGTGGTCCGCGCGGACCGTGTCGAGGGTGATCAGCAGGAGGTGCACCGGGCCCTCGGTAACGGTCATGGCCTCATCGGGCGCCTCTCCGGGAGATTCGTAGGCGAAGCGTGTGGGAGCATGTGCGCTGTCGACCGCGGGCGCGGCATCGGAGGACGGCTGATCCTGGGGCGCATCGTCCGAGCAGCCGAATCCGCTCACGAGAAGCGCCAGGAACATGCAGATCTCAGAGAGCCGGGGGATCGCGGGACGCGCGGCGGATGCGGCGGAACCGAGGAGCGCGAGGTGTGGGCGGACCCGAGGCCGAGGAGCGGTGGCCGGGTGGGCGCAAGGACCGATGGGCGGTTGGTCCGCGGGCCCCCCGGACGGTCGATCCGCCAGCCCAGCGTTCAGTCGGTCCGCCGACACAGCGGGCGGCCGATCCGCCAGCCCAGCGTTCAGTCGGTCCGCCGACCCAGCGGGCGGCCGATCCGCGAGCCCAGCGTGCGTGATACGCCCGGAGCGATGCTGTGCTGCTGACTGCATCTGAATGCGGCCTTTCGGATGCGGACACCGCGTGGAGAGACCGAAGGTGTTGATCACGATTCAGTTTACGGCTTTGGGCCTTGGGAAATCCAGCGCCAAAGCACCTCGGCCTGCAAGGGTTGCGATTTTCCTGGTCTCGCCATAGATTCTTCTTGCGGACTGAACATTTGTTCAGTAGAGTAGCCCTTGTCACTGAGCGGCAGGGGTGTCGCGTGACTCACGGGAACCACGGTAGGAGGGGCCCGCATACAACCAGCGGTACGCGGGTCCCGCCTCCGTGGTGATGCCGATCGAAGCTACAGAGGCGGTGGTGACGACGGCGGTCGTCGCAGGGTCCGTGGTGACGCTGGCGGTCGTCGTAGGGTCCGTGGTGACGCTGGCGGTCGTCGTAGGGTCCGTGGTGACGCTGGCGGTCGTCGCAGGGTCCGTGGTCACGACGGCGGTCGTTGCCGGGGCGGTGGTCACGATCAGACGACTCCCCAGGGAGGTAGACGATGGTGCTTGCGCGACGAACGCAGCAGATCCTCGACTACATTATCCGCTTTCAAGCCGAACAAGGCGCGCCTCCGACGGTGCGGGAGATCGGAGATCGGTTCGGCATTCGATCCACCAACGGGGTGTGCTACCACCTGGATCTGCTCGAGCGCGAGGGGATGATTCAACGACGTCGCGGGCAAGCCCGGGGCATTCATCTCCGACCCGAGATTCCGCCGGGCGCGGCGAATCTCCACGCCGATCAGATGCTCCCCGGCACGGCGAATCCCCGTGCCGGGCTCCCTGCGCATTATGGGCATCTTGGGCATCCGGAGCATTCTGGGGATCCTGCGCATTCTGGGCATCTGGGGCATCGTTGGCACCCGGGGGCCGATCCCGAGACGGTCCCCGAGCCTGGTCTGCCCATTCTGGGACGCATCGCCGCGGGCGGTCCGGTGACGGCCGAGGAAAACATCGAGGGGCATCTCGACGCCGTTCGACTGGCCGGTCGCAAAGCCGCCTTCGCGCTGCGTGTGAGTGGGGACAGCATGTCCCGTGCGGGAATCCTGGACGGGGATCTGGTGCTGGTGGCGCCCGAGCCTCAACCGCGCAACGGGCAGATCGTGGTGGCGATGGTGGGGGACGAGACCACGGTCAAGCGCATCGAGAAGCGGCGCGGACAGGTGATCCTGCATCCCGAGAATCCGGACTACGACGACATCGTCGTGACGGCACGGTCGCCTGAGCTGCGCATTCTGGGAAGAGTGGTGGGAGTCTATCGGGAGCTCGTGTAGGGGATGGCCATGTCAGGCGAACGAAAAATCCTGCATCTCGACATGGATGCCTACTTCGCCTCCCTCGAGGTGTTGGCGTGTCCGTTTTTGAAGGGCAAGCCGCTGGTGGTCGGGGCGCTGCCGGGATCGCGCGGCGTGGTCGCGTCGGCGTCCTACGAGGCCCGGGAGTACGGCATCCGGGCGGGCATGCCGGCCGCCCACGCCCGGCGATTGTGTCCGGGGGTGGAGTTCGTGCCGTGTCACCCTTCTCTCTACCTCGATACCTCCCGCAAACTGCTGCATCACCTGCTCACCTACACGGCGCGCGTGGAGATGTTCAGCATCGACGAGGCCTTCGTCGACGTCACCGACCTGTTGGACGTCGATTCGGACCGCCGGGATTCGTGGCGTGCGGCCGAAGCGATCGCCCGCGAGCTGGCCGGTTCGATTGAGCGCCGCTTCAACCTGACCTGCTCCATCGGCGTGGGGCCGAACAAGCTCGTCGGCAAGATGGCGTCGAAGCTCAGGAAACCGAAGGGGGTGAGCGTCCTGGGCCGCGAAGGCTTCCGCGGGTGTTTCTGGCACCGACCGGTCGATGATCTGTTCGGCGTGGGGGAGAAGACGTCGGCCTCGCTCATGATCTTCGGGATCGAGACCATCGGAGACCTCGCACACACGCCCATCGATTTCCTGCGCGGCAGGTTCGGACTCTACGGCGAAGCGCTGCACGCGATGGCATGGGGAGAGGACCAATCCCCCGTGATCGCCGCGCACGATCGACCTCCGGCCAAATCGATGGGGCACGAACACACCGTGGCCGACGATCTCGCATCGCAGGAGGAAGGTCTGTCGCTGGTGCTGGCGTTGACCGAACGGGTCGCCGGACAGCTCCGTCAGGAGGGGTATGCCGCACGATGCGTGACGATCAAGGTGCGCTACAGCGATTTCAGCTCGTTCACGCGGCAGCGGGTGCTGGCCCATCCAAGCCAGGAAACCCGGGACTTCTATCGCACCGCCAAACAGCTCTTCCTGGACAACTACTGCGGGGAGAGCGTACGGTTGATCGGGGTCAGCGTGAGCGAGTTGATGCGAACCGGCGGGCGCGAGCAGATTCACCTGTTTCCGGAAGATCGGCGCTACACGCGCTACCTGGCCACCGTCGATCGCATTCGCCAGGACCATGGCGAGCATAGTCTTCAGCCCGCCGGTGCCCTGCCCTCGTCGCGGAAGCCCGCAGAGTCCAAAGGGGCCGCGCCACAGCGCGGGGAGTCGGTGACGCCTCCACGTTGCCCGCGGTCTTCGTCCTCCCAGGCCGATCAGGCTCCGGGAGCCGGGTCATGCAGCACGAACCGCCTCCAGCCCGTCGTCGACCGCTGACGTCGGCGCGCGACCATCGCGATCAGACCGACCTGTTCGGCGTCGGCGCGGGGGGCGATGCCTCTGCGTCCTCCGCGTCCTCCGCGTCCTCAGGATCTTCAGCATCCTCAGGATCTTCAGGATCCTCAGGATCCTACGCGTCCGCCGCGTCCTCAGCGTCCTCAGCGTCCTCCGCTGCCTCCTCGCGCCGCAAGCCCGGACCCATCCGTGTCGGCACCTCCGGATACAGCTTCGCGGACTGGGTCGGCCCCTTTTACCCGCCGGGGACCCGCAGCGGGGAGATGCTCGACTTCTACCATCGCAACTTCAACACCGTCGAGCTCAACGTCACCTACTACCGTCTGCCGCCCCCCGCGACGATCCAGCGCATGAGCGCTCGCACCGACGCGGACTTCCGCTTCATGGTGAAGCTGCCGGGCGCGTTGACCCATCAGCGCGACGGCGACACCCGCCCGGTCGCGGAGTTCGACCGTGTCGTCGAGCCACTGCGCAGGGACGACAAGTACGCCGGAGCCTTGGCACAGTTTCCCTTCAGCTTTCACCGCACCCCGACGAACGAGGAGTACTTGCGTTGGCTGAGCGGTCAGCTCCCCGATCATCCGCTCTTCGCCGAGTTCCGTCATGCCTCCTGGGACACCCCCACGCTGGGGTCGATCCTCAAGGACCTTTCGATCGGCTTCTGCTCCGTAGACGAGCCGGCGCTGACAGGGCTCTTCCCGCGGCGCGCCCTGGTGACCGGACCGGTCGCCTACGTGCGATTGCATGGTCGCAACGCGGGACAGTGGTGGACCGGGGGCGCCCGCCGCTATGACTACCTCTACAGCCGTGAGGAGCTGGAGCAGTGGGGCGACCTGATCCGCGATCTGGCGGCCGAGGCGCAGCAGACCTACGTCTTCTTCAACAACTGCCACGCGGGCCAGGCCGTGATCAACGCGCGGATGATGGAGGAGATCCTCGGACTGGAGCCGGAGTAGCGCTGCGGGCGAGAGGGTCGGGGCGTCGGGGCGCGGCAAGGGCACGCGGGATGGCTCGAGCGCGGGGCCGCATCGGTCCACGCACACCGGGTTGCATCGGTCCACGCACACCGGGCCGCATCGGTCCACGCACAACGGGCGGCATCGGTCCACGCACACCGGGCCGCATCGGTCCACGCACACCGGGTTGCATCGGCCCACGCACACCGGGCCGCATCGGCCCACGCGCGATGGGCCGCATCACACCCGCTCGGTCGTGCGATTCCGGAAGATGAACACCAGAAGAGCGATGCACGTGGCCACCGTGAGGCAGGCGTTGGCGTTGGCCACACCCAGCTCCGCCCTCGAGAGGGGACGGTTGAAGTCGGGATGGAAGAAGCCCGAGGGCCCGCCGACATCCGACAGCCAGGCCACGCCCGTGAGATAGTCGTGTGTGAACATGTTGACCAGCAGGGCGAGGCTGGTGGCCGCCAGCACCCAGACCCACCTGCGGCCCCGTCCGGCCATGAGCACCAGGAAGGGCAGCGCGGGGTAGAGATGGTTTTCATGCATGTGGGTGGATGTGGTGAAGAAGGCGAAGGCGACCGCGCCGGCCGCCAGAAACCAGTGCGCATCGTGTCGCAGGGGATCCATGAACGATCCGGGCGGCGCAGGCGCGAGCTCCTTGGTGACCGGATCGATGACCATCGGCTTGGCGATCATCCGCTCCCGCTGCCACACCCACCAGAGCAGGGCGAGGTAGATGAGCCCGAACAGCGTCAACCCGATGATCTTGGGCGTGAGTGGCCCGAGCCATGCGTCACCGGCCGGCCGCCAAGAGCCGAGCAGCCACCAGAGATTGTGGGCGTTGACCGACGTGTAGGGCATGATCTCGACATCGGCCAGGAGCTTCTGGGCGACCTGGCCCGCGCGGCCGGTGACGATGTAAGGCATCAGGCCGACCAGCACCGTCACGGCTGCCGCGGCGCCGCCGGTGACGAGCCGCGACCATCCCGAGCGCAGGAGCGTGGCCAGCGCCAGCAGCGGCAGGAAGGGGGCGGCCACCGGCTTCATCAACACCGCCACTGCGGCCGAGACCCATCCCGCCTCGTTCTTGCCCATCAGGATCAGTGTCAGCGCCAGCATCACGAAGTAGATTTCGATCGCATCGGGCTGGCCCCAGTAGCCGGAAAGGAACAGTACCGCCGGGTTGAGCAGGTACAACAGCGCGGGGCCCCACCCCCTTCGAGCCCGGTCCGAGGGCCAGAGTCCCCAGTGGAAGGCCAGACGCGCCAAGAGCATGGCGAGCAGGATATCGAAGACCAGCGGAGGGATCTTCACCAGGAAGGAGAGTAGCGCCGAATAGCCCGGTCGCTGGGAGGGATCGTCCGCCAGGTAGGCGGCGGCGTAATCGGGGTCGACCCAGGCGGCCAACTGTCCGAGCGGGGCCAGGATGTAGCCGTAGAGGGGCGGATAGTCGTAGAAGGACCCCTCTTCGTAGAGCGTCTGAACCCCCCGCGTGCCCGCCCAGAGCGCCCAGCGCTTGTAGGCCCCGATGTCAGGGGGATAGCCCGGGGTCGTCCCCAGCCACCAGCGCAGAATCACCAGAGCCAGGACGGCGACCAGCGCCGCACGCGATCTTCCAACGCTTTGCATTATAATCCGTTGCGGTCTCGGGCGCCCGTCGGCGCGCCCGTTGCGGTTTCGGACGCCCACTGCCGCAGACGTTCCGACGCGGCAGGCCAGCCCAGTGTGCGGCGGATCCTAGCAACGGGAAACGACAGGGGTCAAGGAATGGGCCCCGCACGCCCGCGATGCGGCAGGGAGTGGGCGCCGAAGGCCGTCGGACCCGGGATCCTGCGGCCACGCGGACCCTGTCCGGCCCCGGATCGGCTGGGGGCGAGGCTGTCCGGCCCCGGATCGGCTAGGAGGCGAGGCTGCCCGGCCCCGGATCGGCTGGGGGCGAGGCTGTCCGGCCCCGGATCGGCCAGGAGGCGAGGCTGCCCGGCCCCGGATCGGCTGGGGGCGAGGCTGTCCGGCCCCGGATCGGCCAGGAGGCGAGGCTCTCGGATTCCGAGCCCAGGGCCCAAGAACGTCTTGCGAGGCTGGGGGGCCCTACCTAGACTCTGCCGCGATTCCAGAAAGGGAGCTCAAGGCCGATGGCAGGACACCCGAGTCCTACACGAAGCCAGCGGGGAAGGATTCCTCTACCCCTCAACCGGTGGTGGCCGTTCGTTCGACGGCTTCTCCTGACACTCATCCTGGTGATGACGCTGCTGGGCTTCGGTTCGACGCGACCCGTATCGTCCCTCACCCCCGACGAGCCGATGGGGACGCCGGGCGCGGACTGGCAACTCGTGCCGCTGGGACCCGAAGGTGCGGTGCTCGTCTCGGTGGCGCCCCTGAAGGACGATCAGTGGCTGGCCCTCTCGGCCGAAGGAGCTCTCTACGTTGGCGCGCCTACTGCAGGATCGACGCTTGAGGGCGCGTGGACGCCGGCCGGGTTTCCCGGCGTCGGAACCATTCTGATGCTCACAAGGGTCGAGTGGTCGGGCGCAAGGGCGACTGTCGTGGTGCTGTCCGAGGAGGGCGAGGTATTCGCTTGCCGGACGGCGGGTGGGGAGGATTCCGGCGAAGCGGCGCAGGCCGCCCCGTCGGCCTCGGTGGTCCCATCGCCCCAGTCGGCCGCGACACCCCAGGCGGCCGCAACGCTCGAGGCGGCCGCAACGCTCGAAGCGGATGCGACGCATCGACCTGGGAGCCCCGGCCACGAAGACGCTCGCTCGGTGCGGCTCGGCCGGCATGGCTTTGGGGATTCGCCCGCACCCGGCATTGCGTTTCATTTCCTGGGTCGATTGCCCGCCTCCGTGGCCCGTGGGGTCGTTGCGATCATCGCGTCAGACGCGGCCGGACCCGTGGGTCGCGGTCCGAGCTCAGAGCGTGACAGGTCGGGGCCTTCGTCCGGCGGCGCGGCGCTTGGGGCCGGGTCGTGGCCGCAGTCGTCCAGGGGGGCGGCGATCGAGGGCGAGTTGTGGCCGCAGTCGCAATCGTCCGGCGGTGCGGCGCTCGGGGCCGACGAGGGGGAGCGTCCCGCTCGCAGCCCGGAAGATGGGCCGGGACCGTTGTTGGGTGAGCCCGGCTCTGCGCGCGAGGCTGGTGCCATGCGCGGGAAAGCCGGGTGGGTCCCGACGCTGGTGGCCTTCACGCGTGAGGGACGCGTGTGGGAGCTCAGCGCGCAAGGCGGCCTGAGCATGCAGGGCGACCCGAGCGGGCGCGGCGACCTGAGCGGGCGCGGCGACCCGGGCGGGCGCGGCGACCCGGGCGGGCGCGGCGACCTGAGCGGGCGCGGCGACCTGAGCGGGCGCGGCGACCCGGGCGGGCGCGGCGACCCGGGCGGGCGCGGCGACCTGAGCGGGCGCGGCGACCTGAGCGGGCGCGGCGACCCGGGCGGGCGCGGCGACCCG
>CAZPGB010000015.1:12304-108545 GCA_964585945.1 uncultured bacterium
GAGCGGGCGCGGCGACCTGAGCGGGCGCGGCGACCCGGGCGGGCGCGGCGACCCGAGCGGGCGCGGCGACCCGAGCGGGCGCGGCGACCCGGGCGGGCGCGGCGACCCGGGCGGGCGAGACAACCCGAGCGCCCAGGTCGATCCGAGTGCGCCCGGCGGGCCCGGGACGCAACGCGAAGTCGCCACGCACGGGGAGCCACGCTCGTGGGAGGCGGCATTCCTCGATGGGGAGCCGCAGCCGCAGCAGGCGGATTGGGATCTGGCGACGGCTCAGCACCTGCGCATCCGCTGGGCCGGCGCGTTTCCCGAGCACCCCGGCAGGCTCTACGCACTCACGGATTGGGAGGGGCTCTTCGCCAGCCGTGACGGGGGACGGACATTTGTCCCGGTGACCGACGGGCTCCCCAAAGGTGTGCGTTGCCTGGCCGACCTGGGCTGCGAGGGTCTGTTGGCCGCGGGCTCCGAGGGGCTCTTCCGGCGCGAGGTCCGGGGCGGTGACTGGATTCGGACCGTGGTCCATTTCGCCACGGGCGTGGGCGACGAGCGGGACCTGGTGCGGCTCACCGCAGACCCGTATGAGCCGTGCCGTCTACTGGGGATCACTGCCGAGGGTCGGCTCCTGCGGTCCGGAGACTGCGGCGTCACGTGGAACCCTCTCCTTGAAGGGCTGCCCGTGCGAGTCCGTGAGGCAGCCTGGGGTCTGCGCGAGGGCGAGATCATGCTGGCCACATCCCGGGGCGTGCTCGGATCACACGACGGCGGGGGGAGCTGGCGCTGGTTCAACAACGGCCTGCGACGGATCGCGGTGCAATCGGTCGCCGTGGGTGGCGAGAGTGGGGCTTTCTACTTGGGCACCAATGCCGGTCTCTATGCACGGTCGGCCCACGCCGACACCTGGTCGCCCGCGCCTGCCTCGGGAGCACCTTCTCCGTATGACGAGCACGGTCCGTCCGCGCGGTACAGCGGCGCGAGCGGACGACCGGCGGATCTGAGCTCCGATTGCCTTGCCGGCGGCCACGACCCCGATGTCTGGCGCAGGCTCGGCAGCGGCATCGTCGACCTGGACCTTCTGGAGGATCCGGAGACCGGCTTCGCCCTATTGTGCGTCGGCAGCGAGAACGGGTTGGTCGTCTGCACGCGCGATGTGGGCGCCGCCGATCCTCGATGTGGTTGGAACGCGCCGGGCCCCGCCCGTCCGACGACGGCTGTGCTGGCCCTGCCGGTCGGCGCGGTCTGGGCCAGCGGCGGCCAGGATGATGAGATGTGGGCAGGTTGGGGGCTGCCCGATGGTCAGTGGCGGGACGCGGACATCTCCGCCATATGTCCGTCCTTGGGTGAGGCGTCCAACCCGCCCGCGGAGCTGATCCGCTGGTCCGGCGAGCACCACCGGGACGTGTTGATGGCCGCCGGGGGACTGGTCGGATTGGCCGGCGAGCTCTGCGAGCGCATTCAAGCGCCTGCGGATGCAGGTCGCGTGCTGTCTGCGGTGACCGACGAGACACGCCTGTGGATCGGAACGGAGAACGGTCTCTGGCGCAGCACCGACGGGGTGACCTGGGAGCAGATGGCCTTTCCCGGCCAACGGGTTGGGCGGGTGGTGGTGGCTGCGGGCCGGCCCGGCATGATCACTTGCCGGATCGCGGGGGAGATCCGCTTGTCGGTCGACGAGGGGGGATCCTGGACCGAGGTTCCCGTACCTGCCGGACTGCCCGTCTTGAGCATGGCGCTGGACCGAGAGGGACAACGACTCTACCTCGGCACGTCCCATGGGCTCTTCGTCGTCGCACCGCCGCCCGAGGTTCAGCCGGGGGCCCAAGCAGAACCACTCGATCTCGTGCGGCCCCTGGAGGCCTACCCCAACCCGTTCAGCTCGCAGGTGCTGGTGCGCGGGCAGCTCCAGTGGCGCGAGATCGACCTGCCCCCCACGCGTCAGCGTCAAGTCGGGTTCGATTCGGTCTCCACGCGGCCGGCGCGCTTCCCCACACCCGCCGCGGATGGGAATCCGGACGCTCTCGCTTCCTCGGGCGCTGTCGCAACCGGTGGACCCGTCGAGCTCCTGATCATCAATGTCCACGGCCAGCTCGTCCGTCGTCTCGAAACGGGCATCCTGTCGGGAGACGCAGCGGAGGGGGCTTTGCTGGAGTGGTCCTGGGATGGCCGCAACGAGCGCGGCCAAGAAGTCCCCAATGGGATCTACCTGGTCTCGACTCGTGTTGGTAGGATTGGCTTCCGAGGCAAGCTGATGAAGCTGCGTTAGGCTGCAGTCGGGCGCCGTGCTGGAGACGTCGGCGGAGTGGCGCCTGGACGGCGGCACGGTGGCGGCGGCGCGGCAGGCGCCGGTGGACCGACCACGGAGGTGGTGGCACGCGGGCGCCGGTGGACCGGTCACGGTGGCGGCGGCGCGGCAGGCGCCGGTGCATCGATGGCGGTGATCGCGGCCGAGGGCGCCATGCATCTTGGGTACGGCGGGATGACCGAGGATGAAACGATGAAGCGTTGCGCAGGCAAGGGGTGGGTGGCGGTGGGGATCGGACTCCTGACGGCCGGTGCGGTGGTCGGGACGTCGCCGGCGGCCACGGCGAACGCGGCGAACGCGGCGGTCACGGCGAACGCGGCGGGCCCGGAGGGCGCAACGAATGCGGCGCTGGCAAGGGTAACGACGCCGGTGATCTTCGCAGCGGTCACGACGGCCGCGGCACAGCAGCAGGGAGGAGCGAGCGGGCAGATGTCTCCCGACCGAACCGACGAAGAGCACCAACGACGCCTGATGCAGCGCTACGAGCGGATGGTGCAGTTCAATCTGGGGGGGGCGGCCGCCGTGCGGACCGGAGAGCTGGACACTCAGATGGCCATGATCGGCCATCGTTCGCTCGGCGAGCGCATCGCCCACTGGGCCGACTTCTTCTGGCGCCGCGGCGATGCCCGCTACGTCTATGGCCGCGATCCGGGCGGCTACGTGACCGAAGGCCGGTTGGTGAGCGATTTCGCCACCGACTGCGTACTCTTCTTCTATCGCGTCACCGAGCTCGGCCGTTCGACCAGCGCGCTGGAAGCGGTGCAGTTCGCGTTCGGAACGCGCTTCCACGCCGGATCTCTCGAGGAAATCGTGGATGAGCAAGGACGGGTCGACTACGACAACCCCGTCCACCTCGACTACATGATCGATGTCGTGCGATCCGGGATCTGGGGACACGACATCACCGCGCAGATGGGCTCGGTCGAATCCGACACGGTCGGCACGTCACGCGTGGAGCCCGGAAGCGTCTTCTATCTGCCGTCGGCCGCAAGCGACCCATCGAAACTGGCCAACGGGGACATCCTCTTTCTCGTCACCGACGAGACGACCGAGGCAGGCCGACGTGTTCGCAGCGGCGGCGCCATTATCGGTCATGTGGGCATCGTTCGGGTCGAGGACGGGCAAACCTTCATGATCCATCCCGCCGCGCGCGATCTCGAGGGAGTCTACGAGGGAGGCAAGGTGGTGAAGGTGCCCTTGGCCACCTACCTGGATCGTGTCGAGACGTTCAAGGGCGTGATCGTGACGCGGATCGAGAGCTTCTAGCTGGCCCGGTCGACAGCGGCGCGTCCCAGCGCGCCTCCCCCAACTCCTCGGTAGCCGGCGCGTCCTGGAGGAGCCCATCGGCAGCCGGCGCGTCCTGGAGGAGCCCATCGGCAGCCGGCGCGTCCTGGAGGAGCCCATCGGTAGCCGGCGCGTCCTGGAAACGGGGCTGTGCGCCATTGGCTTGCGGCGCATCGCCCCGGATGCTCACCGCAGATAGCGCGTGACGCGTTCGCGGAGCACCTCCAGCGGCAGCGCGCCCATCATCCGATCCACCTCGATCCCGCTGCGCAGCAATACCAGCGTGGGGATGGACTGCACGCCGAAGCGCGCGGCTGTGGCCGGGTGCTGCTCGGTGTCCAACTTCGCGACGATCAATCGTCCGCTCATCTCCCGGGCGAGCGTCTCGAGTGTCGGCGCCAGTTGTCGGCACGGCGCGCACCAGGAGGCCCAGAAGTCGACCAGGACGGGGTGCGGGCTCAGCCGGGTGAAGAGATCGAACTTCGCGTCGCTTACCTCGACCGGCCACTCGGCGAAGAAGCCGTCGCGCGGCAGCTCGCCGCGGCACTTGCCACACCGGCCCGCGTGACCCACGCGGGCCACGGGGATCTTGTTGCGCGCGCCGCAGGCGGCGCACCGGACGTGGACATGGGATTCCGACATACGACACCTCGGTCATGGGCACCTGCGTGGTCGGCCGCGGCCTGCGGGCGAGTTCCACGTCCGGGGCTCGACGTCCGGGGCTCGACGTCCGGGCCTCGACGCGTCCCGCGACGCACGAGACCTGACGTCCCGACCGTCTCGGTCAAGAAGCTGCCTCGGCCGCCACCTTGGGTTTCTTCGCCTGGATGCGTAGCAACCCGCTCAGACGGCTCTTCAGCTCGCCCATCTGCAGATCCCGCGTGAGTTGACCGTTCTCGGCGATCGAGATCTGGCGCGTCTCCTCGGAGACGACAATCACGATCGCGTCCGATTCCTCGCTCAAGCCCAGGGCGGCCCGATGGCGCGTCCCCAGGCGCTTCTCCAGCGTTGGATTGGAGGAGAGGGGCAGAATGCAACCCGCCCCCAACAGCGAGTTGCCCTGGATGATGGCCGCGCCGTCGTGCAGGGGGGAGGGAGGCGTGAAAATCGTCTCCAAGAGCTCGGCCGACACCGATGCGTCGATCTTCGTGCCCGTCTCGACGTAGTTGCGCAGGCCCACGTTACGCTCGATGACGATCAGCGCGCCCAGCCCTTTGCGACTCAATCGCTCCACCGCGTTCTGCACCTCGGCCAGATAGCCGAACTCTTCGACCTGCACGAATCGCTTGAAGAGACGGCTTTCGCTGATCTGGCTCAGGGCCTTGCGCATCTCGGGCTGGAAGATGATGACGAAGACGATCACCCAGACCGTGCGCAGGCTGTTGACGATCCAGCTCAGCACGGCCAGATGGAGGAATTCGCTGAGAAAGCCCAGGAAGACGAGCGTGATCAGGCCGAAGAACATCTGAGCCGCGCGCGTACCGCGCACGAGGATCAGCAAGCGGTAGAAGATGAAGGCCACCACCGCGATGTCGATCGCATCGCGCAGCCATTCGATTTCGATCGGCAAAGACATGGTTCCTCCGGTCCGCACGGACACACGGGCGGGTCGGCGCGTGCTCGGGCGCGGCCTGGCGCGTGCTCAGGATCGGGTCCGTGGCGGCCGATCGCGGTGGATCAGATGCCGCCCGCCTCCGCCGCGCCCGCCTCGGAGGCGCCGGTCCGTGATGCGCTCGCCTCGGAGGCGCCGGTCCGTGATGCGCCCGCCTCCGCCGCCTCCGCCGCCTCCGCCGTGCCCGCCTGCAGGACCGCATCGACCACGGCCAGAGCGCGTCGGTGCGCGGCCACGTCGTGCACGCGCACGATGTGCGCCCCTGCGACCACCGCGGCCGCGTGCGCCGCCAGCGTGCCCTCGAGACGCTCATCGGGGGGCAGGTTCAGCAGCGCCCCGATGAATCTCTTGCGGGAGCAGCCTACCAGCAGAGGCCGGTCGATCAACGCCAACTCCCCGAGCCGTCGCAAGACCTCGAGATTGTGCTGAGCAGTCTTCCCGAATCCAATGCCGGGATCAACGACGATCTGAGACCGATCCGCTCCCTGCGCCTGGGCCCTCTCGATGGCAGCTTCCAGTTCCGCGCGGATCTCGCGGGCTACGTCTTCATAGGTCGGGTTGGCCTGCATGGTGCGGGGCGTGCCCCGCATATGCATCAGGACGAGGGCGGCGTCGAAGCGCGCCGCGAGGCGGGCCAGCCGAGGATCGTCCCGCAACCCGCTGACGTCGTTGATGATCGTGGTGCCCGCGTCCAGCGCCCGCTCGACCACCTCGGCCTGAGTACTGTCCACGGAGAGCGGTACCGGATGTCCCGCGCGCCGCGCGGCGATCACCACGGGCTCGATGCGGCGCCACTGTTCGGCGGCATCCACGCGCGCGGCCCCCGGTCGCGTGCTTTCGCCGCCCACATCGATCCAATCGGCGCCCTCGGCGACGAGCCGGTGGTAGTGGGCGACAGCATCTTCGGGGGCGTTGTGACGGCCGCCGTCGTAGAAGGAGTCGGGCGTGCAGTTGACGACGCCCATGATCAGCGTGCGCTGACCCAGCGTGACCGTTCGGCCGGCCAGGCGCAGCATGACGGAGCGGCGGACCGGCAGGCCGCCGGTCGAAGCGGGGGGTACGGATGACTGCGAGTGCATGTCCATGGCCGTGACGACGCGGCGCCGAAGATCCGCGTCAAGAGAGGCTCTCAGGAGGTCGCCGGGGAGTCCGGGGTCGCCGGCCCCAGGCCCTCGTCCCGGGGACGCGGCTCCTCGTCCTGAGGGGCCGCTTCCCGCGGTGAGCGCTTCGCTTCATCCTGCTCGTCGCTCTGGGCCTCCTGTTCCTTGTCGGTGCTGCGCACTCGACGGCAGCCCGCCTTCTGCTGCGCTGTGCTATCGCCTTCGAGAACAGTGCTGATCTCCTCGCGATCGAGAATCTCGCACTCGAGGAGCTTGGTGGCCAGATCGTCCAGCTTCTGCACGTTGGACTGCAGGATCTCGCGGGCCTTCTCGTAGGCCTCGCTCACTATGCGGTGGATTTCCTGATCGATCTCCTCGGCCGTCTTCTCGCTGTAGTCCTTGTGCTGAGCGATCTCCTTGCCCAGGAAGATCAGCTCGTCGTTCTTGCCGAACTGCACCGGCCCGAGCCGCTCGCTCATGCCCCACTCACAGATCATCTTGCGCGCCAACTCCGTCGCGCGCTGGATGTCGTTGGCCGCCCCGGTCGTGAAACGACCAAACTTGATTTCTTCGGCCGCGCGCCCGCCCATCAGGCTGGCCATGGTCTGCTCCAGATACTCTTTGGAGCTGTTGTAGCGATCGTCCTCGGGCAGCCAATGGGTCAGGCCGAGCGCTCGGCCGCGCGGGATGACGGTCACCTTGTAGATGGGGTCGGCGTCGGGCAGGTGCCAGGCGACCAGCACGTGGCCGGCCTCGTGGTACGCCGTGACGCGCTTCTCTTTCTCGGGGATGATCAGGCTGTGACGGGCCGTGCCCATCATCACCTTGTCCTTGGCCTCTTCGAGCTCCAGCATGCTGATCGCGTCCTGATTCCGGCGCGCGGCCAACAACGCAGCCTCGTTGACGAGGTTTTCCAGGTCGGCGCCGGCCAGGCCGGGCGTGCCGCGGGCCAAGACGTGCAGGTCGACGTCCTCGCCCATGGGCTTGTTGCGCGTGTGCACCTTGAGGATGCCCTCGCGACCGCGGATGTCGGGCCGGTCCACCACCACCTGGCGGTCGAAGCGTCCCGGGCGAAGCAGGGCGGGATCGAGCACGTCGGGCCGGTTGGTCGCCGCGAGCATGATCACGCCTTCGTTCGAATCGAAGCCGTCCATCTCGACCAGAAGCTGGTTGAGCGTCTGCTCGCGCTCGTCGTGGCCGCCGCCCAGTCCGGCACCGCGATGGCGACCGACCGCGTCCAGCTCGTCAACGAAGATGATGCACGGCGCGTTCTGCTTGCCCTGTTCGAACAGGTCGCGCACGCGGGCCGCGCCCACGCCCACGAACATCTCGACGAAGTCGCTGCCGCTGATGCTGAAGAAGGGGACCGCAGCCTCCCCGGCCACCGCGCGGGCCAGGAGTGTCTTGCCGGTGCCCGGAGGACCGACCAACAGCACACCCTTGGGAATGCGGCCGCCCAGGCGGCGGAACTTGCGCGGCTCGCGCAGGAACTCGATCACCTCCTGCAGCTCCTGCTTGGCCTCGTCCGCCCCGGCGACGTCGGCGAAGGTGACGCGCACGCTCTTCTCGTGCATCATCTTGGCCTTGCTCTTGCCGAACTTGAGCGCCGCGGAGCCGCCGCCCTGCATCTGCCGGATCAGGAAGAACCAGAGACCGATCAGCAGGATGAAGGGCAACCAGGTGAAGATCATCGTCGGCCAAGGCGTGGACTCGGGCTCGGACTTGACTCTGACGGGCGCGCGCGTGGGTGCGCCGGTCGCGGGGTCATCGGCCTGGCCGCGCAGGAGCTTGAACAGCTCCTCGTCGTTTTCGGAAAGCATGTAGGTGTGGAAGCGCTGCGGCTCGTCTTCGCCCGTCGCCCGGAACTTGCCCTCCACCTTCCGGTTGCCCTTGATCGTGACTTCTTCCACGCGACCCTTCTGGAGGGCGTCCCAGAACTCCGAATACGGGATCTCGGGACCGGAGGCCTGTCGCTGGAATGTCTGCTGAGCGAAGACGAACAGGACCATCGCCACGAGCAGCCAGATGCTGAGCGTGCGGAACGATCGACCCCCGGGTCGCAACGGTGGGCGTGGCGGACTCGGCCGCCGTCCACCGCGACGGGGCCGCTGTCCGCCGGGAGAGCGCCCCTCGGGGGGCGTCTCGCGGTCGGGACCGTCGCCTCCGGAGTCCGGGCGCGTGGGCCGATCCCGATCCGGGTCGTCGAATGCCATGGCCGACACGGTGGCCTTGCGGGAGGCCGGTATCCGGCGGCTTTCGTCGTTGCCCTTCATCGAGCCCCTTCTGACACGCCTCACACGATTCGGAGCGGGCCGCCCGGGTCGGACCCGAGATGCCGGACGTTCTCCTATCTCCTTCTCGCGGGATGGAATGTCGCGATTACGGGAAGGTTTCGGTAGCGTTCCTCATAGTCGAGTCCGTAGCCGATGACGAACTCGTTTCCTATCTCGAATCCCTTGTACTGCAAGGGCACGTCGTGGTTCCTGGCGCCCTCCTGGCACACCAGCGCCGCGAAGCGAATCGAGGCGGGCTCGCGCAACTCGAGGAAGGTTCGGATGTAGGCCACCTTCGTGCTGGCGGTGCGAATGCCCTCGACCACGATGACGTCGCGACCCCTGACGTCCGAGCGCAGGTCGTGCAAGACCTTGACGGCCGTCCGGCTCTTGTCATTGGCATCGAAACGCGACACGGACAGGAAGTCGACCTCCTGCGGGAGATCGGTCGCCCGGGCCAAGTCGCATTGGAAGACGAACCCGCCGCGTAGAATGGCGACCAGGACCGGCGTGCGTCCCGCGTAGTCGGCGGCCAACTCCCGGCCCAGCTCGGCGATACGCTCGCGGATCCGCTCGGTCGGGAGCAGGATGCGCGCCTCGCCGTCCTGGAGGCGAAGGCGGTCGCCGGGTTTCATCTTCTTGATGGCTTCCAACATCAATCCGCCGCTTCGTCCGCTGCACGGGGTCCATCTGCAGACGGGACAATAACAGATCCAGGAGAGGATAGGGAGCGCCCCAGGCGGCATCAAGTGTTTCTTCCCTTTCCGGCGTACCTGGAGCGGCGCGCGGCTTCGGCGCGGCTGCGCACGCAGGGGTCTGCAACGGCGCGCGGCCTGTGCGCGGCTGCGGGCCGGGTCCCTGGAGCGGCGCGCGGCCTCGGCGCGGCTGCGCACGCAGGGGTCTGCAACGGCACGCGGCCTGTGCGCGGCTGCGGGCCGGGTCCCTGGAGCAGTACCCTTGCCCGCCCCGTCTATTCGGGCCTGGGCGCGTGGAACCTATTCGGGCCTGGGCGCGTGGAACTCCAGCCTGAGCACGCCGTCCTTGAGCACGGCGCGAATCCCGCCGGGCAAGTGGACTTGCGCCCCTTCCTTGGGCGACCCGTCCCGCGGGGCGGGAGGTGCGCCGATCAGGCTCAGCATCCCGCGCATGTGTCGGGACGACAGCACGCCCTCGCTGCCCGACAACTGCTGGTAGGCGGTCCACAGCAGGCGACTGGCCACGGCCACCGGGAGCCGGCTCAGGGCGGAGGCGTCGAAGCCGACGGAGCCCTGGCCGCCCGACCGGGGGTCAGCGGCGGCGGGGTTGTCCGCAGAGCCGATGGATGCGCCTGTTTCGCCACGCGGGGATTTCTGGGGCGGGACACCGGTGCCCGAATCGTCGACGTCGAGCGGGTCCATGCGCACACGCGGGTCGACCTGACGGCATTGCGCTTCGACGAGGTCATCCGCGGCTCGCTGCCAATGGGCCAACTCGCACAAGCTCTCTACGATACGGGGGTTGTATTCGCGGGCCAGCAGAGGCAAGAGAGTATGGCGGATCCGGTTGCGGAGAGGGGCCTTCAGGGCGTTGGACGCGTCTTCCATCCAGCGCAATCCGGCCAGGACCGCCGTCTGACGCAGCTCCTCGCGGCGGAACGACAGGTGGGGCCGGATGATCGTGATCTCCCCGGTGGGGTCGATGTCGGGGGCCGCTCTTTCGGCCGGCGCCATGGCGCCCAGCCCTCTCGGGCCGGTGCCGCGCAGGATGCGCAGCAAGACGGTCTCGGCTTGATCGTCTTGATGGTGTCCGACCGCCAGCGTCGGCGCGTGGGCGCGCACCGCCAGATGCGCCAACGCGCGATAGCGCAGCCGACGCGCGATCTGCTCGGGTGAGAGGGTCGTCCGCGCCGCGGCGCCGGGAACGTCCAGCCTCGCGACGTGCAGCTCGAGGCCCCATCGTGACGCCAGCGTGCGAACGTGCTCTTCTTCCTCGTCCGCTTCGGGCCGCAGCCCGTGGTGGATGTGGGCCAGGGCAAGGCTGCACAGCCCCCGATCGCGGGCCGCCAACAGCAGTCGCGATAGGAGCACCGAATCACATCCTCCTGACACGGCGCACAGAATGCGTGGCGAGGCTTCTCTGAGGCAGTCGAGAAGGGACTTCTCCCAGCGCCAGTAGAAGCGGCGCAAGGGTGGGTTGTCGGCGAATGGGGTCATGACGAATGTGATGGTAGAGGTCCGGGCCCTGCCGCTGCAACAGCCGGTCACGATGGCGGCCCGGGAGCATCTTCGCATCCGACGCGCGCGCCCCTGCCTGCCGCATGCGGATTCGTGCTAGGATTCTGGACCCGTGGTCTTCCAGGGCGACCCTTGGGCTCCAGCACGACGTGCCGCCGCCGGGGAGGAGTGGGAAGGAGGCCGCCGACATCGTGTCACGTCGCAGACGCCGCACCCCGGTCTCGTCTCGCAGGCCAGAGTCGCCGAGGCGTTCGGGGACATCTGGGACGTCGAAGTCGTCCACGACATCCACCCATCGCGCTTCGCCCGGCGGCGGGGCTGCCGCGTGGGGCCGTCGCGTCCGATTCGGAGATCGGTGGCTGCCGGTGGTCGGATGCGCCTTCGCGCTCGCCATGCTGGCCTACCTGCCGACGCTGGGCTACGGGTTCGTCTGGGACGACGAGACCTTCATCGCACAGAACCCGGCGGCGCAGGACCTGGGGCGATTGGGCGAGTCGCTCTCGCACGGCTACGGATGGGTGGCCGGGGGTGAGGTCCGCGCGGATGCCTACCTCTACTTCAGGCCGGTGATCGTCGCCGCCAACGCGCTGCATTGGGCCGTCGGGGGAGGGCGACCGTGGGTCTTCCACCTGGGCAATCTTCTGACACACGCCCTCTGCGCGGCCCTGGTGGCCGGAATTCTGCTCCTGCTCGATCTGCCGGGCTGGGTGGCGATCCTGGGAGGCAGCGTCTTCGCCCTGCACCCGGTGCACTCGGAGGCGGTGGCCTGGATCTCGGGGCGAACCGACGTGACCGCCGCGCTCTTCGGTTGGTCGGCGCTCGCTATCCTGCTCTTCTGGCAACGCCGGCCGGGACGTCGCTGGCTGCCGGTCGTCGCGGCGCTCGCCCTCCTGTTGGCGCTGGGCGCCAAGGAGTCGGCCCTCGGCTTCGTGGTCCTCGCTTCATGGTTGATCGTGACAGCCCGCACCGAAGGGCGTCGGCCGCGCGGCCTCGCTCTGGCGCTGACCATCCTGGTCGCGGTGATCGGGATCTACGTGCTTTGGCGCTGGTCGGTGCTGGACTCCGTGCTGGGGAGCGCCGCTGGACATGAGACGGGCAGCGGACTGCCCGAGCGCGGACCCCTCGCCGAGCGAGCGCTGCTGGGAGGCAATCTCTTCCTCCTCTACATCTGGCGCTGGTTCGTGCCCTGGACGTTGGCGGTCGAAGGACCGACGGGTTGGGCGCAGCCGCCGTATCCTCGCGTGATGGGCACGGCCGGGCTTGCGCTGATCGCACTGGCTGCCGTGATCTGGTTCATCGGGACCGCGCGCAGGCTGCGCGGGGCCCAGGAATCGGCGGAAGGTCGCCGGCGCGACCCAGAGGCCAAGGCGGCGGGTCGCGTGCGCGGGACCGAGCCCGCGGCAGCGGTGCGGCGTGCGGCGCGGGGCGCCCCGGAGCCGGCCCAGACGTTGCTCGCGTCCGAGCCCTTCCTCCTGGGGCTGGGCCTCTGGCTGGCGACGTTGCTGCCAGTACTGCAGTGGATTCCGACCGGAGAGATCTACGGAGAACGGTTCCTCTATCTGCCGTCGGGCGGACTGGTGCTGATGCTGGGCGCCCTGGCGGCGCGTGCGGGCCGGATCCGCGCCCGCACAACGGTATTGCTGCTCGTGCTCATCGGCGTGCCGGCGCTGGCGCGCCTCGAGTCGCGCCTGCCGGCCTGGCGGGACGCTCGTGCGCTCTTTGCCAGCGCGGTCGCGTCGCATCCGCACAGCCCGCGCGCCCATGCGAACCTGGGGTCGGTGTTGATGGAACGGGGGGCCTTGCAGGAGGCGGAACGCCACCTGGCACGCGCACGGCAGCTCGACCCCGACGATGCCCGCACCCAGGCGCAGCACGGGGCGCTGCTCGTCAACCTGGGCCGGGTGGATGAGGGTGTGCGCGCCCTGGAGGACGCCGCACAGCGGATGACCTCCTCGAAGACGTTGCTGAAGAACCTCGGCGTCGGCCGCCTGCGCCAGGGTCGCTTCGAAGAGGCCGCCTCCGTCCTGCGGCAAGCGCTGGAGCGGGACCCGGACGATGTCGGACTGCTCGAGACGCTGGCGATGGTCGAGCGCAAGCGGGGCAACCTGGAGGCGGCGACCGAGCTCTTTGAGCAGGTGGTGGCCGGCGATCCGAGCCGCAAGAGCGCGTACCTGAATCTTATCGGCCTGCACTTCTTCGACCGCCGGGACGAGGCGGCTGGGCGCATGTGGGGCGAGCGGTTCCTGAGCCGTTTCCCGCACGCGCCCGAAGCCGAGGACACCCGCCGCCTGCTCGCCCAGAGTCCTACGGCAATCGATAGCGTGGGCCGGGAGCCCGACAAGGAGGCACCTTGAAGATCGTACTTGCGGGAGCCGGACGGATGGCCGCGGGAATCGCCTACGACTTCCTGGCTCAAGGTCTCGCCCAAGAGATCCTGCTCGTGGACGTCGACGCCGGTCGTCTCGAGGCGCTCCGGGACCGGCTGCGCAGCCGGTTTCCCCAGGCGCGCCTGGGCGTGGCGGCAGGCGATCTGGAGGATCTGGGGAGCATTGCGCGGCTGTGTGAAGGGTTCGATGCCTTGGCGGCGGTGGCTAGCTATCGACTCAATCACGGCCTGACACAGCTTGCGATCGAGCGCCGGCTGCAGATGATCGACCTCGGAGGCAATCCCGGGGTGGTCGCGCGGCAACGCTCGCTCGACGCGGCTGCACGCCGCGCTGGCGTGACGATCATCCCCGACTGCGGGCTGGCGCCCGGGCTCGTCAGCATCCTGGCGGCCGATGGGATGCAGCGCGTCAGCGGCGCCGAGCGCGTTCGGCTGCGTGTGGGCGGTCTCCCGGTGCATCCCAAGCCGCCCTTGGACTACGCACTGACGTTCTCGGCGGAGGGCCTGATCAACGAGTACTTGGAAGACGCGGTGATTCTGCGCAATGGTCGGCTTGAAGTGGCGCCCGCCCTCTCGGGCCTCGAGACGCTGTGCTTTCCAGCACCCTTCGGGGAGTTGGAGGCCTTCCACACGGCAGGGGGGGCCTCGACCTTGCCCGAGACATTTGCGGATCGCCTGCGGGACCTCGACTACAAGACGATCCGCTTCCCGGGCCACTGCGAGCGGATTCGGACGCTGATCGAGCTGGGCCTCACCTCCTCAGAGCCGGTTGCGACCCGTACAGGACCGGCCGTACCCCGGGAGGTGCTGACCGTGCTGCTGGAACGGAACCTCCCGTGCGACCAGGAAGACGTGTGCTTGGTCCGGTGCACGACGGAGGGTCCCCCGGAAGGGCCCGCGCCGCGCCGCGTGGCGCACGAGCTGGTCGCGTACGGAGACGCCACGGCCGGCCTGAGCGCCATGCAGCGCTGCACCGCCTTTTCGGCCGCGATCGTCCTGCAGATGATCCTGCGCGGGGAGATCGACGCGGCCGGTGTGGTGCCCCAGGAAGCAGTCGTGCCGCCGGCACGGTTCCTGGAGGAGATGCATCGTCGCGGGCTGGCAGTGAGCGTCACCGCCAGCTAGAACCTCGTGGCCGCGACCGTTGCCGCCGTGGACGCGCCGAGCGGGCGCCGCGACCGTGGACGCCGCGACCCCCGCGACCGTTGCCGCCGTGGACGCCCCGAGCGGGCGCCGCGACCGTCGCTCCAGTTCCGCCTCGCGCTCGCGCTTGTGCGCCCGCCCACTCGCGCTTGTGCGCCCGCCCACTCACGCTTGTGCGCCGGCCCCGCTTCCCGTTTCCGCTCCGCTTCTGGCTCGCGCTGGCGCGCCCGCCCCGCCTTGCGTTTGCGCTGCGGTTCTCGTTGGCCCTTTCGCTTCCCCGCGCGGGCTAGCTCTTGCTCCGGGATTGGGGGGCTTCGCGCTGAACCTCGAATGCCAGCGTGCCACCGCTCATCTCCTGCTCTACGGCGCGGCAGACGGCCGCCACCGCCTGCGGGTCGAATTGCCAACCGGCCGCCTGCCGGAGAATATGGAGCGCCTCGGGGATCGAGCGGCGTGCGGAGTAGGGTCGCTCGGACGTGATGGCGTCGAAGGCGTCGGCTACGGCCAGAATCCGCGCCAGGAGGGGGATGCGTGTGTCCGCCAATCCATCCGGATAACCGGTGCCGTCGTAGCGTTCGTGGTGATGCCGGATGGCGGCCAGCGTGCCCGAAAGCTGCGGAATGCGCGCGACGACCTTGCAGCCCTTCTCCGGGTGTTCGTGGATGGCGCTCCACTCCTCGGAGGTCAGCGGGGTCTCCTTCGAGAGAATCGCGCTGGGAATGCCGATCTTGCCCAGGTCGTGGAGGAGCGCGGCCCAGCTCAGATTCTGCAGCGCCTCGGCATCGAGGTCCATCTGCTCGCCGGCGCGCATCGCCAGGTAGTGGACGCGCTCGGAGTGACCCCGCGTGTAGCGGTCCTTGGCGTCGACCGCCGCCGCAAGGCTCTTCAGGGTCATGAAGAGGAAGCCTAACATCTCTGAACGCATCTGGAGCGTGTCGAGAGCCTGCGCGATCTGGCGGGCCAATCCCTCCAGCGGCTGCCGTCCGTCGGGGAACCGATCGTGCGGTGTCGTGGGATGGATCCAGGCCACGAATCCCACCATTCGCTCCTGTGCGCGCACGGGCAGGCAGTCCAGGACCAGTGACGTCCCGTCGTCGACGAGCCCCGGCGGCGCCCACGTCGAGATGGGCATCGCGAACTCGTCGGCGTACCGGACCCACGTCCGTTCGGCGCCCGAGAGCGCCATGTGCACCTGTAGGGCCAGAGCGTTCCAGGCGTCGTCGGGAGCTGTGAAGGACGGGGCGCGTCCGGGGGAGGCGGCATCCGAGCCGGGAAGGACCGGGACCGAGTCGGGTTCGATGGCGCCCGAGCCGGGGGAGGCGGCATCCGAGCCGGGAACCACCGCATTCGGTTCGCACGGCTCTGCGTAGGTGAAGTCCTGCCCAGCAAGGCTGACCAGTACCCATCCCTGACCCAGCTCGGCGGCGAGGGCCGACAGCAGAGCTCGCGAAACCACCGGCTGTTCATGCGCCGCCGCGCCACTCCAGGCGCAGCGGCGGATGAAGTCCCGCTGGCGGGCAAGCTGCGCTTGCAGTCGCGCAACGGAATCCGCCCGCGCGGTGCGCTGGACGTCGGCATCCAAGAGACGCGCGAGCCGGCGTGCAATTCTTTGCAGTCGGGGTGCGCGCTCTGGCGGTGGACCGTCAGGCCGTTCGGCCGGCGCCAGAAGCAGCGATCCACCGCTGAAGGCGACGCATGCGGAATCTCGCGCCAAGCTCTGCCGATGGGCCACCTCGCCGGCGGGCTCTCCTGGCAAGCGGGGACCCGACCAGCGCAACACGCCGGCCCGATCGCGGATCTCCACGCGGGCCTCCACCGCCTGCGCGGTGCTGGCCAACAGGTGGATCATCTCGGGGGCGGGGGCCCAACCGACGGTCTGCTCTATGCGCGCCATGCAACCCCTTGCCTCTCCAGGATTTTGCGCCTTCCATGCCGGCGTTCATGCCGGCAAGAAGGGTGCCGGGGTCCATGCGGTTGGCGCTCCAGCGCTCGGCGCCATAACCTCCAGTCTGGAAGAGTATTGAGGATGAAGTCTCAAGTGCTGGCTGAGCGCGCGCTCAACGTCGTCATCGTGCATCCCGCACGACCGGAGCTCCAGGCATGGCATCTCGCCATACCATCATCGCTGGCCGCTGCCCGGATCGAGCTTGAACTTCGCTTCGCGGACCTCCACCGGGTGGATTTCCGGATGACAGCGCGTGACATGGTCGTACAGCACAATGCTGCAGCTCACGTTCACATTCAGGCAGGGAATCAGGCCGTACTGAGGGATCATGACCCGGTGATCGGCCTGGTCGATCAACGTCTCGGGCAGCCCCTCGAGCTCGCTCCCGAAGAGGAAGAGGGGCTTCTTGGGGTGGGCGAGCCGGGGCAGCCACTCGGCGCGCGCATCGATTTCGACGGCCACCACCTCGTAGCCGGCCCCGTGGGCGTAGTGCCAGAAGGCGTCCGTGCTCGCGAAGTGGCGCATCGGCTCGAAGCGGTGAATCCCCGCGCTTCCCGAGGCATCGAAGCCCTCACTGCCGATCAACAGGATCTCGCCGCACAGGAAGGCGTTGGCAGTCCGGATCAAGTTACCGATATTCCAGTTCTTGGTCAGATTCCAGAGACCGATCGCGTAGGGCAGTCGGCGGGCGTCGAGCTCATCTCGCAGAGCCAGGCGCCGCGGATTCTGATTGCGCCAGAAGGACTCGAGGGCTTCGGGATCGTGACGCGCCATGACAGGGGGCCTCCGTGTCGCCGCATCCAACCACCGTCGTCGGTCGCCCCGAGAGTACCCCTGAGCCCGCCGGTGCGCCAGCCGTGAGGTCGGGGGGACGTCGCACCTGGGCGCCGGTCGCCGGGAGTGCCGGCCGTGCGGTTGGGAAGACGTCGCAGCGCGTTGCCGGCCTGCGCTACTCCGTGCGCTGCGGGTCCGGGTCGGCGTGGGCGGGTCCGTGCAGCAACGGGTCGATGCCCACTTCGCGCAAGAGGTTGCAGAGGCTGATCAGAGGCAGGCCCACGATTGCCGTGGGATCGTCGCCGCGCAGGTGCTCGAAGAGCGCGATGCCGAGCGCCTCGGATTTGTAGGCGCCCGCACAGTCGATCGGGCGTTCTCGCGCCACGTAGGCGCGGGCCTCATCCTCGTCGAGTGGTCGCACCCGGATCCTGTTGGTGACGAGCTCGGACAGCTCCCGGCCACCCGGAGGGGTCCCGGGTGTGATCACGCTGACAGCGGTCAACAAGGTGTGCTCATGGCCGGCAAGCTCCATGAGCTGCTGTACCGCCCGTTCGGCCGTTCCCGGTTTGCCCAGTACGCGCCCATTGCAGACCGCCGCCTGATCGCTGCCGATAATGGTCGCGCGTGGGTATTGCGCGCGCAGGCTGCGCGCCTTGCCCAGAGCGTTGGCAAGCACGAGAGCACTCGGATCGGGGATCTCCACCTGCCCGTGCTCTGGAAACGGCGGCGCTACGGCCTCGAAGGGCAAGCCCAGCCGCTCGAGAAGCATCCTGCGGTAGGGTGATGTGCTGGCCAGGATGAGCTGCATGGGGGCAGCATAGGAGCCCTCCGATTCGAGGGCAAGGCGGCCGACCCGCACCTGGGCCCGTGCCCCGGCCGTGCGCCGGCTCCCTGCCTCGTGCCCCGGCGATGCGCCGGCTCCCGTGATCCGTGCCCCGGCCGTGCGCCGGCTCCCTGCCTCGTGCCCCGGCCGTGCGCCGGCTCCCGTGATCCGTGCCCCGGCCGTGCGCCGGCTCCCTGCCTCGTGCCCCGATCTCACCGCGGCGGGCCGCCTCCAGATTGTGCGCCCGGCGGCCGATAGGAGAAGGGAAGCCGGCAGAGGCGCCACTGCCCACACGACCGTGGATATCGGGTGGACGGGAGTCCTCCAATGAGCGACCTGACCGATGTTCCGCTGCTCACCAAGGCTCTGGGGGGGCTGCTCCCCAGGCACGCGTACCATTTCCATGGAGAGCCAGGTGTCGGCAAGACAATCCTCGGGCTCCAGATTGCGCGTGCCTGGCTCCAGGGCGGTCGGACCGTGCTCTATCTGACAGCCGAGCGCGGCACCGCCCTGCTGGAACAGGCCACCGGCCTGGGCTTTTCGCTGGATCAGGACTGGTACGCCGGGCGGCTGATCCTGGGGGAGATGGTGGATGCCGCCCCAAGCCAGCTCGATGCGTTGGGACCGGCGGCACTGCTGGAGCGTGTGGAAGATCTGCGTCGGACCGTGCCCGTGACGGCCTGGATCTGCGATCCGCTGGATGCCCTGATACCCCGCCGCCTCGACCGATCGAGACAGCGCCGCATGGTCACCGATCTGATCGACGGGCTGCAGCGTCGCGGTCTGAGCAGTGTCCTGCTCAGCGGGGACGAGATGCTGCGCCGCAATCCGGTGTTGTCCGAGACCCTCAAGGACCTCTGCTGGGCCACGGCCTCGCTGTGCCGCAACCGTTCCGGCGCCGGGCGATTGGGTGGGCAGCGCCGCGCGAACGTCAGCGGGACGTTCATGTTGGAGATCGACAAGTCCCGCCAGACGACCCCCGCCGGGCCCCGAGTCGCCTACGAGATCGCGCAGGGAGCGGGCCTGATTCCCTCTCCCGAGGCGGTTGAGCCAGGCGACCCGGAGGAGGCGGGGGCTGCGCAACTTCGTCCGCGCGTGCTCCTTGCCTCGGGTGAACCCGAGATCTTCCTGCCCCTGGCCGGGCTCTTGCGCCGCGTGGTCGACACCGAGGTCGTCGGCGATGGTGTGGAGGCACTCTCGCGTGCAGTGACCTGGAACCCGGACGTCATCGTGGCCGAGATTCGTCTGCCGCGTCTAGCCGGCTGCAACATGTCGCGGGTGCTGCGCCAGGGCCGTTACCGCATGCCGATCATCTTGATCTCGCGCGCCAATCGCCGTCACTCCGAGCGCGTTCGGGCCTATCTGAACGGCGCGACCGACTTCCTGTTCTTCCCCTTCGATCTTGGCGACATGGTCTACAAGATCCGCGTGGCCAGCCAGATGCGCTTGCACACCTTCCAGCAGGGCGTGGAGGAGCACATGCTCGAAGTGCTCCTGAACAAGGCTCGTAGCCACATCATGGATGTGCCCATCTTCCTGGAGGCCATGGGGCTGAGCCTGCAGAGCGGCGTGAGGTTCTCGAGTCCGGTCAGCCTGGTCACATTCCGGCTGACGCCCACACCGGAGGGCGTCTATCCGGATCGCACCTGGCGGTCGTTCCAGCACGTGCTCGACGGTCAGGCCCGCACCGGCGATCTGATCTGCTTTCCCGATCCGCACAGCGCGGCCGTGTTGCTGTGCCACGAGACGCGGCGAGGCGCGGCCGCGTTCGTGCGCCGCTTGCGGCGGCACCTGCTCACCGGAAGGGCGCTCCCCGACGCAGGTCTGACCGGCTGGTCCATTGATGCGGCCACCCAGACGTTGCACGTTCCCGAGCAGGGGGATGTGCATCTGCCGGCCATCCTGGCGGCCGGCTTCGAGAACCTCAGCCGCTTCTTCGCGCCCGATCAGGGTCCGGGCGTAGAGTCTTTGGACATCGATTCCGAGCAGCGGAGGTGGGGGACATGAGTCCGGTGCACGCCATCGCCCTGGCCGCGGTCGCTCTCCTCGTGGCAGGGGCTTGGTTCCTGATGGCACAGCATCGCAGAGGCCAAGGTCGGCTGCGGAGCGAGGGCTGGTCGAGGGTTGGTGAGCCGCTGTTCTTCCGCATCCACCGTCCCAAGGCGGCGATGGACGGCAAGCCTCCCGAGGAAAAAAGTGTGCCGCCCGGGAAAAAGATTGAAACTCCCTGATCTCTGGGGCGAAAATACCTACGAAACGTGCGCCGTCTGGTGCGGCGCATGCGAGATTCACTCTCCAACGCGAGGCTATGACGATGTTCGGCATCCGCATGACAGAAGGGAATCCGGGTAGGGCTATGGTCAGCATGGGCACCTATGGCTCCTACGGGGCCCTCTGTCCGAATGCCATCCCGTCGGGCCAAATCGGGATTCTGCAGCCGGGCACGCACATGCTCGGCACGTTTCCCCGGCTCAAGACGGGCACTGGCACCTGCGTCCTCGATGTGGGCGTAGGACCGCAGGTTGCGGTTAGGATGCCGGCAGGCGCGTAGCTCCTTCCAGCAGCGTCCGATCTTCGATCCCAGGATTGAAGCCAGCATCTGAACCGGAAGCCTGGCCGCGGTAGGGACCCGGCGCCTTCTCAGGGAAGCCCGATACTCGATCGAGCGATTCTGTGGGCAGACCGGATCCGAAACGGCGCGAGACCCATCCGAGCTTCAGTGAGCGGCTTGCGTCGTACCAGATAGAGCCAGAGACAGCTTTCGGAGCAGATCGCGGAAGCAAGCGAGGGAGGACCCCTCACACAGACCACGTGCCTGCCGGCCTCGAACGATGGTTCCCAACCGAAAGCGAGGTACGGCATGTCATCCGAGAAGAAGATCAGGTGGAACGGAAAGATCGAGTGTGAATCGAGCGGTCAGTCGGTCTCCTGGGCGGCCATCGAGAAGGCGCGCGACCTGTGGCTGCGCCGGGCCCTGTCGGGCGGCGTAGGGCGGGAGGACGCCGAAGACCTCTTCCAGGACGCCATTCTGGCGGCGCTCGAAGGCCTCGAGCGGCTGCGGATCGCCGACGGCCAGGATCTCGAGGACGCCTTCTTGGGATGGTTTTGGGGCATCCTGCGCCATAAGCAGGTCTCCCATCACCGTCGCCGAAAACGGTTCCTGCGTATCGTCGAGGAGCACCCACGCTGCACCGAGCGCCCCGGGGGCCTCGATCGGGCTGCCGAAAGCGCCCGGCTGTCGTTGGGTCTCTTCGAGCGATCGCAGCCGGAGGCGGCGGGGGTCCTGCGCAAGCGGTTCCTCGAGGGCTTTCAACTGAGCGAGCTGGCCGAGGAGCTGGGCGTGAGCGTTCCCACGGCGTGCAGGCGCGTTCAGTCGGCGCTGGACCAGGTCCGCGACAGCGCGGAGTTGGCCAGGCTGTAGATGTGAGGCAGAAGCCGCACGAATCGGGTGGGCGCACGATGCGCCCGCCGGCAAACGATGCGGCCGCGGCTCCACGCGCCGCGGCCGCATCATCCCATTGCGCCCGGGGCCGCGGCTCCACGCGCCGCGGCCGCATCATCCCATTGCGCCCGGGGCCGCACCGAGCGCCGCGGCCGCATCATCCCATTGCGCCCGGGGCCGCACCGAGCGCCGCGATTACTGGAATCGTTGCCGGATGGCGCCCCAGCTCGTGGGCGCGTCGCCCGTGGGGGGATCACCGCCCACGATGGTGATGGACGTGGCGTTGAGTCCGAACTGGGTGTTGGCGTCATAGGCCATGCGGAACGTGCCGTCTCCGAAGGGACCGGCCGTCGCGCCCCAGCTATTCTTGCAGATCCAGTACTCGCCGGGGTCATCGTAGCCGATCAGCAGCACGGCGTGTCCGCCCTCGGGTTCCCAGTTGCCGCTGCGGCTGTAGGTCGTGGGGACGCCACCGTTCCAGTAGGTGCGGAAGTCGGGATAGACGTAGAACCCAACCCACAACGGAGCATTCTGCAGCGCCGCTTTCATTTCTTCCACCGACGCGAGCTGTTCCTCTCCAACCACATGCCAGCTCGCGACCCGCCAGGGGGAGCCGGGCGGCGGGTTGCCCCTTGGACAGGGGACGACGTCGATTTCGATGATGGCGCCGTTGCCGCAATCCCGCGTGCCGGCGCTGTCGCCTTCCTGATACGTGAAATCCACCTCATAGACCGCGTCGTTGTAGGTGAGGAACTCGAAAACAGCCACCGTGCCGCTGCAGCAGCCGTCGTTCCAGACCCAGCCGGAGTTGATCCACCAGGGGTCGTGGTCGCACGAGATCAGGTGCTGCTCGGAGAGATCGATCAACGGGTCGGCACCGGCGCGGACAGCCATCGCCTCCAGCAGCCCGATGGCGGCGAAGGCCCAGCACCCTCCGCAACTGCGCTGATCCTTCGCCGGTGTGATGATATTCGAGTCGCGCCAGTCGAGATGATCGGGCATGAGCGTGGTGATCTCGGGCGTCTGCACCTTGGTGAGCAGGTTCTCCATCGGCACGGGTGCAAAGCCCAGCCCGCGGGGCGCGGGATCATCCGCCCTCGCCGGGCAGGTCGGCAGCAGTCCCAGGACCGTCATGAACAGCGCCCGCCGCATTGTCTGGCTGCGGTCTCGACGCATGGATAGAGCCATGAACACACCTCCGGAAGGGGAGTCACGGAGAACGACCGCACGAGGGCATGGGGGCAACCGCGGGGGCGCCACCCGGCCCGGTTGCGCGGGTTCCCGGGCGGGGCTCCGGCGAGCCCACCTATTATCCATCGGCGCGCCGGGCCCGGAGTTGAGCCCTCCCAGCGGGAGTCAGTCGGTCCGGACGCAATCTGATGGCGCCGGTGCGTCGCCCGGTGCGCAGTCCGATGGCGCCGGTACGTCGTCCGGCGCGCAATCTGATGGCGCCGGTACGTCGGCCGGCGCGGACTCCGGTGGCACGGGCTCGCCGCGTTGCGCCTGCAGCAGACGGGCGCGTGCGAGATCAAGGGCCGGGCGGGACGTGTCGACGCCGATGGCCCTCCGCCCGCTTTCCAGGGCGGCCACGAGCGTGGTCCCCGACCCGCAGAAGGGGTCCAGGACCAGGTCTCCCGGGTCGGTCACCAGCGCAACCACCCGCCGCAGTAAGGCCAGAGGCTTCTGCGTGGGGAACGGCACGCGCTCTGGGTGATTCCCCCGCAGGGCGGGGATCTCCCATACATCTCGCAGAAGGGTCATCCGGAAGGCTCCCCGCGCGTCGACCTGGACTCCAGCGTTGGCGAACCCGTAGCGATGGGCCAGATCGGAGCGTTCCCGCAAGGGGTGGAACTTGTAGCCCGGGCTGTTGGCGTAGAAGAGCAGCGTGTCGTGCTTGCGGGCCAGGCGGCGTTTTCCGGCACCCCCTGTCCGGTAGGCCCAGATGATCTCGTTCACGAAGAGGTGCTCGCCGAAAACGTCGTCCAACGCGACCTTGGCCGCGTGCACCGCGTGCCAGTCCAGATGCAGGAAGAGGCTGCCGCCGGGCTTGAGAAGCGTCCTGAGCGCCGCGATCCGCTCCACCAGCCAGCCGATGTAGTGCCCACGCCCCCGCGGCCACCGATCCTCGTAGCCAGGGACGGCTGTCCGCCGGTCCAGGGTGCGGGCTCGTCCGGTGAAGAAGGGCGGGTCGGCGTAGATCAGGTCCACCGACGAGGGGCGCAGCATCCGGGCTGCCTGCAGGGCATCGGCGTTCAGAAGCAGCCACCCCGGATCGAGAGCGGTTCGGGAAGGGTGCTGGGGGGCAGAGGCGGCTCCGTCTCGGGTGGCCGATGGCGCCTCGGAGCGCGCGTCCGGGCCGGGGAGCCGGGAAACGGACGGGAACGCCGGCGGTGAGACCAGCGTGCGCGGCCCGGCAGGCGGCGTGGGTGCGCTCGAGGGCGACGTGCGCGGCCCGGCAGGCGGCGTGGGTGCGCCCGAGGGCGATGTACGCGGCCCGGCAGGCGGCTCTGCGTTCTGTTCGATCATCGAGGCCTCACTGGCTGCGGGTGGAATGAGGGGCCGCGCAGATGGCGACCGGGTCCAACCTAGCCAACCCCCGCAGCGGCTTCAAGTGGCGCGGGCGCCGCCCCCGGGAGACGCGCGCCGCTGAGGTGAGGGACACACGTGCGCGTAGGGATCGGGTTCGCGGGGACGGAGGTGGACTCTGCGATCTTGCGGTCCTGGAGCACTTGTGTATAGTTTTGCCACGGCAGATCCTGTCCCAGGGAAGGGAGGTCTCGATGCCGCTGGATGCGACCCCGAGCGGAATTCACGAGTGGATCCTGCGCAACGGCCGCGCCCGCACAACCGACTCCGCAACGCTGCGCTTCGAACGGATGGACTCCCAGGCCGCGTACGGCCTGCCCGAGGTGCACCGTCCCCTCGACCACCGTGACCCTGCCCATTGGCAGCATCGGGGTCTGATCTGGGATTTCGTGCTGTCGATGGGGGACGCCTCCCGCGTGCTGGACGTAGGGCCCGGGGACGGATGGCCGAGTCTGCTGATTGCCCCCCATTTCGATGAGGTCGTCGGCATCGAGCCCGGGCCCAAGCGGGTGGCGGCTTGCAAGGCGAATGCGCAGAGGATGCGGACACGCAAGGCGCGCTTCGAACAGATGTCGGCCACGGCGATGGACTACCGTTCGGGGAGCTTCGACGGCGTGGTAGCCGCCACCTCCATCGAGCAGACCCCCGATCCCCAAGCCGCGCTGCGCGAGATCTTCCGGGTGTTGAAAGTTGGGGGTGTCCTGCGGTTCACGTACGAGGCGCTCGAGCGGCAGCCCGAGCCGGTCCGCGAAGCGATCACCATCCTGCGCGGGCCCACCGAGGGTACCTATCTGATCGACTACAACGTAGCCTGGACGCGCCGCCTCGAAGAGCGCAGCTACCTGATCGAGGTCGCACCCGTCAGCGAGGCCAGTCGCAAGCGCCTGGAGATCTGGGCCACGCGGTGCGCCGACGACACCTTTCCCGTGCGGGATCCCCGCCTGGAGCGCGGCCTGGTGCGCACGGTCAAGGCCATTCGCGCCCCCGAGATCCTGCGCATCCACACCTGTCGTCTACGCCACTTCGACACCCAAAAACTGATGCGCCTGCTGACGAAGATCGGCTTCTCCGACGTCCGCTGCATCGTCGGTGGCGGTCTGCCGGCCGCGCAGCTCGGGCGTGAGATGATTCAGGCCCGCCGGATCGAGGCGGCGGCGCCGCTGATGGATGAGATGTGCCGCGGGGCCGCCCGTTTCGGGATCGCTACCGAGACGCTCAGGCCGGGGCACATCCTCGCCGTCAAGCCCCGCGGTCGAACCAAGACGGCCGGGGCGGCAACGCGGGCGCGCAAGACGAGGGCCGCCGCGAAGCCGACACCCGGGTCCGCCAAGAAGGCCAAGACTGCCTCCAAGCCGGCCGCCGGGTCCGCCAAGAAGGCCAAGAGTGCCTCCAAGCCGGCCGCCGGATCGACTCGGAAGACCAAGATCGCCGCGAGGCCGGCCACCCGGAGCGCCAAGAAGCCGCCGACCGCGGGCACGAGCGCCTGATAGCTGGGCGGCCCGCGGATAGGGCCCCATCGAGCATGCCGTCGCAGCCTCCTCAACGCCGCGCCTGGGTGGGAGGAACCGGGTTCTTCCTACTCGGTGCCGTCTCGCTGATCACCCAGACGCTGCTGATCCGCGAAGCGCTGTTCGCTTTTCACGGCGGTGAGATCGGCCTGGGCCTGTTCTTCGCCGTGTGGCTCGGTGGGATTGCCTGCGGGGCCGCCTGCGGGCTGCGTCGGCTGCGCGGTGATCGTCTCACCGAGTGGCGGGCCGTGTCGAACTTCGGCGTCGGCCTCGCGTGGATGCCGGTGCTGGCCTCGGGTCAGATCACGGTTTGGCGTCTGCACCGCTTGGCGCTGGATGTCGGAGCCGGCGGCTATTTGCCGGTCGCGGCCTACCTGCTGCTCCTGCTGGTGGCGGCGACGCCGGCGGCCTTCTTCACAGGCTGGCTCTTCCCGGTCGGCCTGCGCGGTTGGGGCATCGACGGTGGGCGTGCGTATGCCCTGGAGTCGGTTGGCTCCATGGCGGGAGGCGCGCTCGTCGCGCTTGTGCTGCTGCCCTGGATTCCACCGATGGTTGCCCTGGGAATGGCGGCGCCGGCCGTCTTGGTCTGGCTCTTGGCCGCCGCGCGCTGGAGCGTCGCGTGGGACCGGGGCGGCGATTCCCCGGCGGGCGGGGACGACCCGGCCCGCGGAGGTGATCCCCCGGCGGGCGGGGACGACCCGGCCCGCGGAGGCGATCCCCCGGCGGGCGGCGACGGGTCCGCATCCTCGGAGATCCCCGTCCCGCGTAGGGGACGGCTGTACCGCCCCGGCGCCCGCCTCCTCGGCCTGGGAACCGCCGGGCTTGTGACCGTGGCGCTTTGCATCGGCCTGCTGGACCGGCTCGATCGATGGACGGCATCGGTTCGCTGGCGCCTGCTGGAAACCGGCACGCAGATCGTTGCGGCGGACGACACGCCCTACCAACGGGTCACCGTAGCCGGGTTGGCTGGAGAGCTGTCCCTGTATCTGGACGGACGCTATCAAGGCTCGCTCTGCGATCCCTACGTCGACAGCTTGAAGGCCGCGATCGTGTTGACCCAACATCCATCGCCGGGAAGGGTGTTGCTCCTATCCCCGGGGTACTTCGCGGCCGCGCCTGTGGTCGCGGGCGCTCAGGGCTGCCACGTGACCCTGGCGCGGGCCGACGAGGGCATCGACCGCATCATCGAACGCGCAATGATGCGCTCCGGATCGCCCTGTGAGGAGTGGCCGCCCGTGGCTCGGGTGCGGTCCGATCCCCGAGAGGTGGTTGCGGCCCGCACGGGCGCCTTCGATCTGATCGGAGTTCTGCACGGAGGCGCCGAGACCGGCGCCGGGAATCGGCTCTACACCGAGGAGTTTTTCGCAGACTGTGCTCGCGCGCTCTCGCCGGGAGGAACGCTGGTGATCGATCTGCCCGGCAGCGCCAATGTGGATGCGCCCGAGACGAGGATCGTGCGCGACGCGGTCTACCGAGCACTTAGGCGCCACTTCGCCGACGTGCGGCTCGCGCCAGGAATGACCTACCACTTCTTCGCGGCCGGTGTCGGAGAGCGCCGGCCGGACGGTGCGGCCCCCTCGCCGCTCTCGTGGAATCCCGACACGCTGGCCGCCCGCCGGGCCCGACGTTGGCCCGGCCGGCCCTGGCCGGCGAGGCTCTTCGCGCAGCTCTATGCGACGGAGCGGATCTGGGCGCTGGAGCGCGAGCTTTCCGCCGGAGCCGCTCGTGATGTGCGCGCCAACTCCGACCGCCGTCCGATTGTCTTCTACCAGCAGCTTCGCCGTTGGGACCGTCTCTCCGACAGCGGACTGGGTCCCTGGCTGGCTTCCTGGTATGCGGCGCCTTGGCGCTGGAGTCTGGGGGGGCTGGCCGTGCTGGTCGCCCTGATGTGGCTCGCCCGTCGCCGGTGGGGCCAAGGCACCGTGACGCTCGCGACGACCGGCGCCACGGGCATGGGCGCCAGCCTGCTGCTGCTGCTGCTCTTTCAGACCCAAGTCGGCACACTGTATCTCCAGGTGGGCCTGATGAGCGCCGTCTTCATGGCCGGAATGGGACTGGGGGCCCACTTCGGGGGCCGCTGGCTGGGATCGGCCGCCGCGCCCGCGCCGTGCCGTCCGGCTCCCGCAGCGAGCCATCCGTCGCCCGCGCTCGGCCGGGATGTTTCGCGGCCGGGGAGCCGGCCGGCGCTGCTGCTGATGGCGGCGGACCTGTCCTGGCTTCTGATCCTCCTCGCGCTCGTTCCGCTCAGCGCGGCGATCTCCGATTTGACCCCCAACACCGCCCGCGTCCTGCTGCTGGTTCTCTCGGGCGCCGTGGGCGTGTGCACGGGGGCGGTGTTCGCCCTGGTGAACGACCTCTTGCGCACCCAGGGATCCCCGCTCGCCAGGGCCGGAGGGTTGGCCGATGCTGCGGACCACGCGGGCGCCGTCGGCGGGGCCCTGGCCACGGGCACCCTGCTGGTGCCGCTGCTCGGATACGGCGGCACGTTGGCGTTGCTGGCCGGACTCAAAGCCGCTTCCGCCTGCGGCGCACTGGGCTCACTACGCGCCGCCCGGCGCCCGCGCTGCTAGGACCGCGCCGCCCGGCGCCCGCGCTGCTAGGACCGCGCCGCCCGGTGCCCGCGCTGCTAGGACCGCGCCGCCCGGCGCCCGCGCTGCTAGGACCACACCCCCGGAATCGCGTGGGCGCATCGGCGACAGTGCCCGTCCTCCAGGCGGATCGTGCGCACCACGTACCCGTAACGTTCGATGACCGTCTCACCGCACTCGGGGCAATAGGTCGATTCGGCCGGATGGCCGGGCGCGTTGCCGACGTAGACGTAGTGCAGGCCTGCCTCCTTGGCCAGCGAGTGCAAACGCTCCAATGTGCTCAGCGGCGTGCGCGGGAGGTTCTGGATCTTGTAGGTGGGATGGAACCGGGTCAGGTGCACGGGCACGTCCGGGCCCAGCCGCTCCACGATCCAGGCGAACATGGCGCGGTTGGACGCTTCGTCGTCGTTGAGGGTCGGTATGATCAAGACGACGATCTCGGTCCAGAGCCCCAGCGCCCGCAGCACCTCCAGCGTGCGCAGAACCGGGGCGAGGCGTGCGCTGCACTGCTCTTCGTAGAACCCTTCGGTGAAGGCCTTCAGGTCTACCTTGTAGGCGGTCAGGTGCGGGACCAGCTCGCGCAGCGCCGGCTCGCCGATGTAGCCATTGGAGACGACCAGGTTACGAATGCCCTCGGGCGCAGTGGCGCGAGCGGTCTCCAGCATGGTCTCGTAGAAGACGGTCGGCTCGGTGTAGGTGTAGGCGATGGAGCGGGCGCCTTGGGCGCGGGCGACGCGCAACAGTCCTTCCGGCGTGGCGGGCGTGGAGGCTACCTGCTCGGGGCGGAACTGCGAGATCTGCCAGTTTTGGCAGAAGCGGCACTCCATGTTGCAGCCGGCGGTGGCGATGGAAAGCGCATCGGTGCCCGGCAGGACGTGGAAGAAGGGCTTCTTCTCGATCGGATCGATGTGCGCCGCGCACACGCGCTGATACACAAGGGTCAGGTAGTCCCCGTCGCGGTTTTCGCGCACGCCGCAGTAGCCGCGCTCCTGGTCGGCCACCCGGCACTCGCGTGGGCAGAGCCGGCACACCACGCGCTTGCGGTCGAGCGCATCGTAGTGAAGGGCCGGAGCGATGCCCAGGCGCTTCTCGCCTTCGGGCAATGCGAAGTCGATGGCGTCCTGCGCGCCCGCATGTTCGACCGGGAGCAACGGTCCCAGTCCGCAAGCGGCGGCGCATCCCGAGAGGCTGCGAAGAAAGACGCGTCGTTGCATGGTCGCTCATACCTCCTGCACGGTGAGCTCTCTGTGGCGACCCAGACCGATGCCCGCGGCCGTGGCGATCCAGGCCGGCGCCCGGTTGGTCTCCGCCAGCGTGGGCAGGTCGAGCGCCGCGCGGCGGCGCGCCAGCAGGTCGCTAGCGACCTGGTCGACCGCCACCGGGTCGACGCCGAGCAACAAGCGGTCGCAGGGCCAGGTCCACTGCGCCGCGAACGCCGGACCGCCCTGGGCCTGACCCACGACGGCGTCGATGATCGTCAGGCGCAGCGTGCGGCGCACCGACGGCAGCGCGGCCACATGCGCCACGTACGGGTCGCAGGCGTGATCGTGGTAGCGGTTGGGATTGTGGATCACGCCGTAGAGGTTCTTCAGGCCGGCCGAGACGCCGGCCAGGTCGTGGTCCTTGAGCACCCCGATGTTGATGAGTGCGGTGGCGTGGCGACCGATCACCTCGCTCACCATGCTGCCGACCTCGCCGTAGCTCTCGAGGGTCGTTCCGTATCCGCCTCCGCGGAGCGCGTCGGTGCCATAGACGCGCACCTGGCCGTCCGCCACCTGGCGCGGAAACCCGGAGCGCTGAAGCTCGCGCGTGGTGCGCTCCCAGATGATGATCCGTCCCGGCGCCACACCGGCGCGGCGCAGCCCGGCCACCACAGCCTCCACCAGCTCCCGGCGCGGCGACAAATGGCCCGCGGCCAGACCGTTGATCTTGATGGCGACCGTGTCACGGGGACCGAAGAGCCGTTGCCACGCCTGCCCGCCGAGCAACGTCCGCATGCCGGTCTCCAGGCGCTCGGCCACGCGCTCGGCCGGCAGAGCGTCGAGGTTCGAGCGCACCACGGCGCCTGGCCCGAGCAGATCGCCGACAGCCACCACGCGGCCGTACAGCTCGCCCAGACCCACCGCGGCGATCACGTCCAGCTCCGCGGGCGGGTTGCCGGCAGCGGCGGCCATGGTTTCGCCGTCGGGCGGGTCGCCGGCAGCGGCAGACGCAGCGCCGCCAGCGCCCGGCAGAAGGGTGCGCAGCAACTCGGCGGCGGGTAGGGTCCCCAGAACGGCCAGGACCCGTCCGCCGGTTTGGAGAAAGCGGCGGCGATGGGGCATCGGTATCATCCGTGATCGGGCATGGGTATCGTCCAACGGGTCCGGGCCCACGGTCCTGGACCGGCTAGGGATGCTCCTCCTCGAAGACAAAGGCCTCGAAGACCTTGAAGCTCGCCCCCGCGCGCCAACCGTCCTCGGGCAGGCCGGCCTTGAGTGCCAGGTGCGAGAGCGTCGTCTCGCGGTCCCAGCCCTGCTCGGGTGCGACCTGGGGCAGGAAAACCGCTCGCCGCGGACCCTTCTCGAGCAGCACGCCGTGGCGGCCGATTTCGATGTGCTCCGGACCGTCCACCGGCTTGAGCGGGGTCAGCACCGAGATCTCGATGCTCAGCGCGGGCAGCTCCTCGAGCGTGACTGGCGGGAAACGGGGATCGTGCAGCGCCGCATTGACCGCATTGCGGATCACGCCCTCGTAAAGGGGCTCGCGGCCCTCGATGCTGCCGATGCAGCCGCGCAACCGTCCGCCGCGGTGCAGCGTGACGAAGACTCCGCTGATCCGGCGCATGGTCCGCGGAGAGACGCCCGGGGGGAAGTCGGCCGGGACCGGCGTGCGATCGTGGGCCAGCGTTTCCCCCAGCGTCCGGCGGGCGAGCTGAAGCAAGAACCTCTGCTCCGCGTCGCTCAGAGGCGGTTCCTCACCGTCCTCGGCAGACCGTTCCGGCGCCTGTCGGGGCGCCTGTCCGGTCGCTTGTCCGGTCGCTTGTCCGGTCGCCTGTCGGGGCGCCTGCCCCGACTGCGTCTGCCCGCCGCCTCCGGCCGGCAGGACGCGCTTCAGGCGCGGCGGGTAGGTCTCACCCGGCAGCAGGTCGCCCGGACGGAAGAACGCGATGGCCGCGTAGCTGACCGATCCGTTGAAGTCGCCGATCAGATCGGCGGAGCGGTAGTAGTCGAGGACGCGCGCCTCGAGGCATCCTCCCCACAGGTCCTGCAGCCCTTCGATGCGCAGCAACTCGAGCAGCACGCCGATGGCGCGGTAGCCGCAGACGGAGATATCGGTCCGGGCCTGGTAGTCGGCCAGGCCGCCGCTGTCGAGCGCTACGATCGGCTCGATGGCGCCCAGATCCAAGCGGCACAGGTTCAGGTCGGGGTTGTCGCGGAACGGGACGTAGCCGAAGCGGTCGCCGTAGTGCGTGAAGTCGGAGCTGACGAGCAGCAGCGTGTGCGCATCCACGTGTGCGGCCAGGGTGCGGGCCAGCACGCCCCATTGGGAGGCGTCGATGGTGGAGATCAGGATCGGCACGATGCGGAAGGGGTGATCGAGCACGCGCTGCAGGAAAGGAAGCTGGATCTCCAAGCAGTGTTCCTGCTGGTGCGCTGCGGCCACCGTGTGGAAGCCCGGCTGCTCGAGCAGTGCGCTCACCACCTCTGCGTCCACCGGCACCGGTCCCAGGGGGGTCTCATAGGCCTCCACCGGCAGGATCGAGGCGCCCCGAAACCCGCGGTAGTGGGCCGGACCCATCAGGATGACGCGCTCGATGTCGTGCCCGGCGCCACCGGCCAGCAGGCGGTAGAGCTGGGCGGCGGCGTCACCGGAGTAGCGGTGACCGGCGTGCGGTGTGATGAACGCCACCGGCGCCCTTCGCGCCACCTCCTCGAGCGGACGCGCGCGGGCCAGATGGGCGTCGAGGTCGGCGGCCAGCTCGGAGGGGTCGGCGGCATACCAGGCCCCCGCCAGAGCGCTTGTTCTTGTTCCGGACATGGTCTTGGCCTCGCAGTTGGGCGTGGCGGGCCACAGGCCGGGGAGCGAAGCGAGGGCCAAGCAGATCGCGAGCGCGCTTCCCCGGCGCCGGATCGAATGTGACAACCATGGCAGATGGCAGGCTTGCATCGCTTCGGGCTCCCTCGCAGTCGTTCCGATCCTAGGGGATCAGTGCAGACAAAGGAAGTCCTGCCGCTCCCGCCAGCCCATCTCGGTCAGCCGCGCGCGGATCAGGCCCCGGGCGCCCTTGGTGCCCACTGCCGCGAGCACGATGGGCTTCTTCCCTGACGCGGAAGACGTTGCGGGTCTGAGCGCCTCCGGGCCGCCCTCCAGGTGATTCGGTGGATGCACGGGCAGTCCCAGGCGGCGACCGCCGATCTTGCGCCGATCGATGTCGATGAAAGCTCGCGGGGACAGGCCGCGGTCGATCAGCGCGTGCGCCAGACGCTTGCCGTCGCGCCCGGCGCCCCAGATGACGACGGAGCGCTCCCGCAGCAGCGCTTCCAGGTGGTCGATCTTGCAGGCCAGGAAGGCGGCTGGGCGGTAGCGGGGATCGCGGAAGGTGAGCCGATGCTCGTGATGACGCCACAGATAGAGCGGCTCGGGTACCTTGGCGAACCGCCATCCGGCCAGGTGCATCCGCAGCCACAGATCGTAGTCCTCGGGCCGGTCGCCCGCCCGGTATCCGCCGCACGCCTCGAACGCCTCGCGTCGGATGAGCGTGGCCGGGTGGGGCAGCGGGCTCTCCACCCAGATCTCGCGCTCGATCTGGTCGGAGGTGACCAGCCCGTTGAGCCAGGCGCAGTAGTCGCGCAGGCCGGCCGTGACCCGATCGGCCGGACTCGTCTCGACCAGGCAGGCGGCCGCGCCCAGGTCCGGGCGCGAGGCGAGTAGCTGCAGCGTGGCGGCGAATCTGTGGGGGCGCGAGCGGTCGTCGGCATCCTGGCGGGCCAGGATGGATGCGGCGGCATGGGCCGCGGCGGTCTGGAGCGCCGCCACGATCCCCTCCCGGCGCCGATGGTGCAGCACGCGCACGCGCGCATCCCGAGCCGCCCAGGCGGCCGCGATCTCGGGGGTGCGATCGGTGGACCCGTCGTCGACCAGCAGGCACTCCCACTCGCGGAGAGTCTGATCGACGAGTCCGGTCAAAGCCTCGTCCAGCGTGGCTTCGGCGTTGTGGGCCGGCAGGAGGACGCTGATGCGAGCGGATCGCCGGTCGTGCGCCTTCACGCCGCAGAGGTCCTCCTTCCCGAACTCGCCCGGATCCTGAGGCGCCCGGGGTCCATCAGCGGGTCTTGATGACCCTGCGTGTGCGCGTCCCCAGATGGGTCTCCAGCCGAGCGAAGTAGACCCCGGCCGGCACCGCGCGCCCCTGCGCGTCACGCCCGTCCCAGGCGAGGCTGCCGGCCCCGGCGGGCTGCAGGCGCCGGCCCAGCGTCCGCATGATCCTCCCCGAGGCGTCGGTGATCCGCAGGCGAACTGGACCCTCGACGCCCAGGTGATAGCGCAGCACCGTCGCGTCCCGGAACGGGTTGGGCGCCCCGGCCGCCAGCCAGACCGCGCCGGCGGGTCGCACCGGGTCCTCGCTCACGTCGGTGGGATCGAGGACCGTCATGTCGTCGGGATCCGAGATGCCCAGCTCATAGGGCGCCTGCGAGGAGGTCTCGATCCAAGGGCATTCCTTGTCCGGCAGCGAATGCGCCGCACGCTCGATATTGATGATCTCGCGGGCCCAGTACTCGTTGGTGGTGGGATCGGTCGTGAACATCAGCGTGTTGGGGGTGCCCATGGGGTAGGTGCTCCAGTACATGGGCGAGGTGCCCGGACCCCCGTTGTACGTGCCGCGCAGGGCGCAGGTGACCACCAGCGCGGTCTTGCTCTTGACGTAGTCGTCCGCATTGACCGTCAGCATGCCGACCCAATCGCTGCACAGGCTGGACGGGCTGCACGAGCCGTAGTGGTTTTTCATGGCCACGGTGATCTCGTTGCCCGGCTCGCTGTGACTCTTCAGCGCCGGAATATTGATCACGTAGTCGCCGTTGACGATGTAGCTCGACAAACGATGCCCGCCGTAGACGTAGTAGTTGCTGGGGCTGCTGGTGCTGCTGATCACGGCCGTGTGACCGTTGAAGGTGAAGCGATCGGGGGTGTACCCGTGGTAGCCGAGATTGTGCCGGTCGTAGAGGGTCACCTGGCTGATGTCGTAGGTGCCGCCCAACATCTGCGACAGCCCCGAGACGACGCCGCGCGCCGTCTCCCACCGCGTGTCGGTGGGGCCGATGCAGTTGACCTTGATGGCGATCGTGGAGCCCGAGTGGATTCCGGGGAAGAGTGATTCGAAGGCGGGCCCCACAGCATTGACGCCGGTGAGTAGACGCACACCGTGATGGACCACCTGCTCGACGTGCTCGTAGTTGATCGGGTTGGACTGGCCTTCCATGCCATCGTCCTGGTAGATGACGATGCGACCGGGCATCGCGTTGGCACGCCCCGAGACCGCCGGTCGGCGGGCGCTCGGGTCGAGCCGTGCGCGGGCGCTCGGATCGAGCCGCGCACGGCCGTGCGGGTCGAGCCAGGCGCGCGCCGGGGCGGGGATGCCGGCCGCAGCGGCTGCCATCGCGCCCAGCTTCAGAAAACGGCGGCGGGTGGGTTGCGGGTCCTCTCCGCTGTGTGGACGCCTCGAAGGCTCGTTCATGCCTTTCCCTCCGATCCATGGTTGATGCTCTCTCTACGCAAGTATACCGTAGCCCCCGAGAGGTACGAAGCGGTTTGCCGGACGCGCCCGGTGGTGCGCGGCAAACGAGGGGTTTTCAACGCCTTGACGTGCTGCGCAGTCGCACGATGGTGTGAGGAGCATGATCGGCTATCAAACGGCGCCCCTGCCGTACGGCCTCAAGATCACATTCGAAGACGGCACGGTCGTCAACTGGTACCGTGACAGTAAGCGCCGCACGGTCTACGCGGAGCGCAATCCGCGGTCCCACGCCCTGCCGCCCAGCGCAACCCGTATCGAGGAGATCGTCGCGGCCGTTTCGGGCGAGGGGGCGTCGGGGGACACGGGGCCGCCCTGGCGGGATGACGAGGGGCGACCGGTGGGCGCGTTCGACGGCGGGGCCGAGCCGAATCCCGGGCGGGGTGGCTGGGGCGTAGTGCTGCCCGATGACCGCGAGCTCCACGGCGGGGCGCCGCACACCACGAACAACCGCATGGAGCTCACCGGCGCCATCCGGCTCCTGGAGGCGACTTCCGGTCCGCTGCGCGTTCTCAGCGACAGTCGTTACGTGATCGAGGGGATCACCAACTGGATTCACAACTGGCGGCGGCGCAACTGGCGCACGGTGTCGGGTTCGCCCGTCGAGAACCGCGATTTGTGGGAGCGACTGGCCGAGCTGACCCGGGGCCGGGAGATCGTCTGGGAACACGTCCGCGGCCACACGGGCCATCCGCTCAACGAGCGCTGCGATCGCCTGTGCGCTGTCGGTCGGCGGAGCATCGCGAAACGCAGGTGAACGATCGGCCGCCCGGGAGCTGCAATCCCCGGAGCCGCCGATCCACAGGCCGCGATCCCACGGCAGCACGCGAAATCGCACGATAGCCCGCCAACGGTCACAAACGGCATGGAAAAGGGCCCCGGTCCGAGGACCAGGGCCCTTCCGTATCTCTCAGCAGTTCAGCTCGTGCCCGCTCTAGGGACAGGAGCTGCCCCAGCACTGACCGAAGACCGTGAAGTCGGTCAGGCCGGTGGCGCCGGTGTTGTCGTAGTCCGAGCAGCCCGGGGCGCCGGCTACGTACTGGTTGCCGAAGTACGTGAAGTCGGTCAGCGCGACCTCGCCGTTGCCGGCGGTGCCGTCGAAGTCCATGCTCTTGACGCTCTCATAGACGCGGATATCCACGTTGTTGGCCCGCACCTTGATCGCGTTGGCGCCGAGCACGCAGCCACCCACGGACAGCGCGAACTCGACGTCGCCGTTGGCGTCGGTCGTGCCGGTCAGGACCGCGTTGGAGCAGATGAAGTGAGCGCCCGGATCGCCGGGGATGATCTCCACGAACGCATTCGGAATGGGATCGGTGTCGGAATTGCGAACGTTGACCGTGAAGACGATCGGCGTCGGGGGATTCGCATCGAACGGACACGTGAGAATCCCGCCGATCGTGTCGGGCGGCTCCACGCTACAGTTCTCAGGATCCGGAACCGTCGCGCTAGCGATTCCCATCGAGAGCACGAGGCCGATGACTGCAAGCACTACCTTCCTCATGATGCCAGTCCTCCTCTTCGCCTGCCGATTTCAACGGCTTTCGCGCAGCCACGTTCAGCAGGCATCACCCTTGTTGCAGAGAAACGAGCCACCGATCTCGCGAGCCTGGCAACCGGAACAAGCGTCCGAGTGAAAGCATCTCGAGGGTCTCAAGCCACAGGTTGCTGCCTTCACCCGGAAGATCGCGCGAGACCGCTTCTCCTTCTGCGTGACCTTTCCCCGGTTGTCGCTCTCTCTCAACACCACCCAGGGGCTGTGCCGCCGCAAAGGAACCAAGCTCTGTGCGCCAATTCCGGTCCCTCTTCCATCGGATAGAGTATAGAGCGTGGGGCCCGAGGTGGTCAAGATCTTTTCAGTTGAAGGGTTTGCGGTCCATGGGCCGGCGGGCTTGCGCACGATCCGACCGCGGAATCCGTCCCCAGTGGCCGATTTGGGCCATTCGGGCTCAATCCCCTCCCGCTGAATTCGCCCCCTGGCGCAACTTCCCTGCGTAGCCACTACCGTTGCGCTCCAGCAGCTCGAGGGTCTGCTGGTACTCTCCTGTACGCCCGTCCGCCGCGTATACCATGCCGAGGTTGTAGTGCGCCAACCCCATGGTCGGCTCCAGCTCCACCGCCTTCTTGAACGACGCCTCGGCGGCCGCCTTGTTTCCGTCCAGGTAGTAGACCCCCCCGATGTTGACGTGGGCCAGGGCCAGACCGGGGTCCTGGTCCAGGGCCAACTCGTACTGCTCCTTCGACTCCGCGTAGCGCCCCTGCATGAAGTAGTTTGAGCCGAGGTAGACGTGCGCGCGGGGATAGCCGGGGCGCTGCTGCAGGACCTCGCGGTACAGCCGCTCGGCCTCCTCGTGCTCCTGCTGGACCTGGTAGGCCATGCCCCATTCCAGCTTGGCCTCCACCAGATCGGGCTCGCGCTGGACGGCCCGGGTCAGGAAGGGCAGTCCGCTGGAGAAGCGGAACTGGCGGCAAAGGACGGTGCCCATGACCTGCGACCCTTCGGGTTGGCTCGTGCGCGTCCAGGCCGCGATGCGGCCGGGGTCGAGATCGCTCAGCGAGCCTCCCGTGTCGGGCCGCGAGAGCAGCTCGTCCACCGTGGCGATCGGGATGGCCGTGACCGCGAACACCGACTCTTCGCGCAATGCCTCGATCACGCCCACTACGTGGCCGAGGGAGTCGGCCACGGGCAGGCCGGTGGAGATGTCGCCCCAGAGCGCAATCAGCTCCCCGATGACCGGCGCATCGAAGGTGGTGACGAAGCGCACCCGGTAGGTGTCCATCTGCTGCACGGAGGGCGGCAAGAGGACAAAGGCCGACTGTTGCGGCGCCAGGAACAGGTGGGATCCCCGCGGCAGGGGAGGAACCGCCTCGGGCGTGCGGAGCACGACCAAGTCCAGGTCCGGAGCGGCGGCGACGTAGTCGGTCACGGCGAACGATCCGCCGGCGGCCGTGCGGACCTCGACCTTCTCCGCCCCGGCCACCGTCCGGTAGCAGGCCAGGATTCCAGGGACGCCCTCGAGGGCGAAGCCGTAGGTGCGAACGGGCGTCTCGCCCGGGCGGTGCACGTCGAGATCGACCACCGAGGGGCGCAGCGACTTCAGATCGGCCGCGGACGCGGGGGCTGCGAACCAGATCGCCGCCAGAGGCAGCGCCAGAAGCAGAAGCCCTGCTCCCAGGACGCGCCTGGCGCGCCGGCCGGACGCTGCGCCCCCCGCGTCCGGTCCGGAGGCCGCGCCATCCCGGCGCCGATCCCTGGCCTGGCAGAGCGCGTGCCGACCGTGCCGTATCTGACCGTTCCATTCCCACCGGTTCGAGCGCATGTCCACCCCCTGCTCTGCTCGCTTGGCCTTCGTTCGATCCTCCCCGTGGCTCAGGACCCGATTCACGGCTTTACCCAGCCTGGGAGGGTGATAAGATCCGTTCCCGACCGACCGAACATCCATACTGTGGGCGCGGCCGGCCGGAACCCGCCGCCCCATTCGAACACTAAGGTCGTGGATTCGGGTCCCGATCCTACCGGGCGCCCCAGGGCTCGTCCAGAGGAACGGGCGCCGACAGCGCGTCTGCAAGGAAACGGCTGAGTCAGTCACAGGGAGGTTGCCCCCATGAGCATCCGCGTAGGCCTGATGGGCTTCGGGCGGATCGGCCGCAATATCTTCCGCATCTCACGCGGCATGCCCGAGATCGACATCGTGGCCATCAGCGATATCGCCGACCCCAAGGGTCTGGAGTATCTGCTCCGCTTCGATACCGTGCACGGCGTCTTCAAGGAGCCGTTCACGGTGTCGGACGGCTACATGTACATCTCCGGCAAACAGATCCGCATGCTGGACGGCAAAGAGCCCGGGGATGTGCCCTGGGCGCAGTACGGGGTGCAGATCGTGATCGAGGCCACGGGTCGCTACCGCACGCGCCCCTGGCTACTCAAGCACTTGGAGGCCGGCGGGCAGAAGATCGTTCTGACCGTGCCGCCCCGCACGCAGGAGGACGTGGACCTGACCATGGTTTCCAGCGTGAACGACGACATGCTCAGGCCCGAGCACCGGCTGATCTCCAACGGCTCCTGCACCGCCAACGCCCTGGCGCCGATCGTGAAGATCCTGAACGACGGCTTCGGGATTCGCCACGCGTTCATGACCTCGGTGCACGCCTACACCAACGACCAGCGCCTGGCCGACGTGCCCCACGACGAGCTGCGCCGATCGCGCGCGGCGGCCGAGAACATCATCCCCGCCTCCACCTGGTCGCCCCTGGCGGTGGAGCAGATTCTGCCGGAGATGAAGGGCAAGATGCAGGGCATCGCGATGAACGTGCCGGTGCCCGACGGCAGCGTGGTCGACCTGGTCACGGTGATGGAACGCAGTGTGACCGCCGAAGCGGTCAACAATCTGGTCTGGAGCGCGGCCCAGGGCGACCGCTACCGGCGGATCGTCGAGTACTCCGATCACCCCATCGTCTCCAGCGACGTGATCGGCAACTCCCACTCGGCCATCTTCGATTCCATGGCCACGTCGGTCATCGGCGGGAACATGCTCAAGACGCTTACCTGGTACGACAACGGTTGGGGCTATGCGGCCCGGGTCATCGAGTTGATCAAGAAGCTGGCGCAGTGGTGGTAGCCAGGCAGAGGAGGTTTCAACGATGCGCGTAGCCATCAACGGATTCGGTCGTATCGGGCGCACCGTGCTCCGCATCCTGAGCGAGCGCAAGGACATAGAAGTGGTGGCGATCAACGACATCGCCAGCAACAAGGGGCTTGTCTATCTCTTCAAGTACGACACGGTGATGGGCACCTTCAAGGGCACCCTGGGGCTGGAGGACAACACCTTCCGGGTCAATCACCACAGCATCCAGATGACGGCCATCCCCGCGGTGGAGGACCTGCCGTGGAAGGACCTGGGCGTCGACCTGGTCGTGGAGGCCACGGGGCGGTATCGCAAGCGCGCCCTGATCGCCAAGCACCTGGACGCCGGCGCCAAGAAGGTGATTCTCACCGTGCCGTCCCAGGATGAGATCGACGCGACGGTCGTGCTGGGGGTGAACGACGAGGTCCTGAAGCCGGAGCACGAGATTGTCTCCAACGCCTCGTGCACCACCAACTGCCTGGCGCCGCTGGCCATGGTGCTGCACGAGAACTTCGGCATCGTCAAAGGCTTCATGACGACGGTCCATGCCTACACCAACGACCAGCGGCTGGCCGACGTGCCGCACAAGGACCTGCGCCGCTCGCGGGCGGCCGCCGAGAACATCATCCCCACGACCACCGGCGCCGCGCGCGCGGTGGGCAAGGTGCTGCCCGATCTGCAGGGCAAGCTCGACGGCATCGCCATGCGCGTGCCGGTGCCCGACGGCTCCACGGTCGATCTGGTGACCGAGATGGAGAAGGAAGTCTCGGTGGAGGCGGTCAACGAAGCGGTGCGCAAGGCTGCCGCGGGGCCGTTGCAGCGCATCCTGGAGTACTGCGACGAGCCGATCGTTTCGAGCGACGTCATCGGCAACTCCCACTCCTCGATCTTCGATGCGCTCTCGACCGAGGTGCAGGGGCGGCGACTGCTCAAGACGATTTCCTGGTACGACAACGAATGGGGCTACTCCTGCCGCGTGGTGGATCTGATGGGGCGGTTGAAGGAGATGATGTAGGGCGAGCCGACCCATCGCTCATGAGGGCTGGGACCAGAGCCGGTTCCAGCCCTAACCGTAGCTTCGAGCCGGTGCCGGTCCGGTGCCAGCGTGCGCCCGAGCGTCGGGGGAGCGCAGGTACCTTCAATCCGGGACCGTGTGGCCGATACGCCGGCTTGGTCTTGTGTCACGGAGGCTTTTCACCCATCTTTGCACGGGACTGGGCTCAGCGGGTCTCGGTATGAACGCGTCCCGCGCGGGATCCGGGTGGGTGGCACGCATGAAGATCGTCTACGTGGGGACATGCTATCCGATGCGTGGCGGCATGGCGCACTTCAACGCCAGCCTGGCCCGCGAGCTCTCCCATCGGCACCAGGTCCGCATGCTCTCGTTCACGCGGCAGTATCCCGGGCTACTCTTCCCGGGGAAGAGCCAGTTCGTCGAGAGCGGTGACGGTGCCGCGGCCGCACGTTTCGAGGCCACCCCGCTGCTCGACTCGATCTGGCCCCCCTCGTGGTGGCGCACTGCAGATGAAGCCGTGCGGGAACGACCGGATCTGCTGCTGTTGACCTACTGGATGCCCTTTTTCGCGCCCGCTTTCGGCACCGTCGCACGTCGCGTCCGCCGGCGGTTGGGGGCGCATGTGATGATGCTCTGTCATAACATCGTGCCCCACGAGCAGCGTCCCTTCGACGCGGCGCTGACGCGCTACGCCCTCGCGCCCGTCGACTCGTTCCTCGTGCTCTCCGAGGCGGTCGAGGCGGATCTGCGGCGGTTCAGGCCGCATGCGCCGCGGCGCCGGGTGCGGCATCCGGTCTACGATCTCTTCGGTCAGCGGGTGGAGAAATCCGCGGCGCGGTCCGAGCTCGGGCTCGACGAAGGTCCCTGGCTGCTCTTTTTCGGTTTCGTGCGTCCGTACAAAGGACTGGATCTATTGCTCGAGGCTCTGGCCGAGGTCCGGCGCCGCCGCCCGGTCAAGTTGCTGGTGGCAGGAGAATTCTACGAGGGAGAGCAACGCACGCGGCGGCGGGTGACTGAACTGGGGCTGGAGGAGGCTGTGGTCTTGCGGTCCGAGTACATCCCCGAGAACCGAGTGCATCTCTACTTCTCGGCTTGCGACGTGGTCACGTTGCCGTACAGGTCCGCCACGCAGAGCGGCATTGTGCCAATCGCCTATCATCTCGATGCCCCGGTGATCTGTACCGACGTGGGTGGTCTGGCGGAAGTCGTTCCACACGAGCATGCCGGCTTCGTGGTGCCTCCGGGGGACGTCTCGGCGCTGGCGGCGTCGATTCTGCGCTTCTATGATGAGGGCTGGGAGGAGCGCCTGCGGGCGGGCGTGCAAGTCGAGAAGGTGAAATACTCATGGGAGGCGCTGGCGAACGCGGTGGAGGAGCTGGCCGCGGTGGGCCGGCGGACGTGACCGGGTGGCAGGGACGTGCGGAGGGTGCAATGCGCGAGACATTGGTGGCGGGAATCGAGGAGGCGATCCGGGTCAAGCGTGCGCTTCTGGACGACCTGTCCACCTTGGAAGCCATGGCCCGCGTCGTCGTCGATTGCATTCGAGGCGGAGGCAAGGTGGTCTTTTTCGGAAACGGTGGTTCCGCTGCCGATGCCCAGCACCTGGCCGCCGAGCTCTCGGGACGCTTCTACCTCGACCGGCCCTCATTGCCGGCGCTCTCGCTGTCGACCAACTCCAGCACCCTGACCGCGATCAGCAACGACTACGGCTTCGAGCACGTCTTCTCCCGCCAGCTTCCGGGCGTGGGCGCGCGCGGAGACATTGCCGTGGCAATCTCCACCAGCGGTGATTCGCCCAATGTCATCGAGGCGATTCGGCTCGCCAAGCGTATCGGGATGGTGACGATGGCCTGGACCGGACGCGGGGGCGGAAGGCTCGCCGAGTTGGCCGACTCCGTACTGCGCATCGATTCGGAGGAATCCCCCCGCATCCAGGAGGCGCACATCCTGGCCGGACACCTCTTGTGCGAGATCGTTGAGCAACAGCTCTTCGGCTAGCGGCTTCGGAGCCGCCGACCATCCACGCTCTCGAGCGATGCCGCCGACGATCACCCCGGGGCCCATGGCCTGGCCATGGTCCGTCTGCTAGACTGAAATCTGGAGATGGGCAGCAAGCTCCTGTGATCCGCGTCTTGAATCCGCGAATGACAGAGAAGGGAGGTAGCCATGTCACGTCATACGCTCTGGGTTCTGGTCGTTTCACTGATTGCGTCGCCGGTTGCATTGCCCGCCGGGGCTGCGGTCTGGACGGTTGATCAAGGAGGGGGTGGAGATTTCCTCACCATCCAGGAGGCGATCGCGGCGGCCGCCTCGGGCGATGAGATCATCGTCTATCCGGGCAACTACGTCGAGAACCTGGACTATCTCGGCAAGGACCTGTGGGTCCACAGCAGCGGCGGGCCGGCCACGACGACGATCGATGGCGGATGGACGGCAAGCTGCGTCGTGTTCGCGTCGGGGGAGACGCTGGCCGCCGTGCTCGAGGGGTTCACGCTCACCCGTGGGGCCGGAACCTACTACGACGGCTTCACCCGCGGGGGAGCCGTCTTCTGCCGGCAGGCCCGGTGCACCCTGCTGAACTGCATCGTCATCGACAATGAAGCCCACAATGGAGGCGGTCTGCAAGTCATGGAAGATGCCGGCGCTGAGGTGGAGGGCTGTAGCTTTCAGGACAACGTCTGCCACCGCTACGGGGGGAGCATCTCGGCCAGCAACGGGTTCCTCAATCTGATCTCTTGCGAGTTCGTCAGCAACCACTGCACGTATGCTGTCGGGGGTGTCAGCTATGCGCAGAGCTGCACCGGTGTGATCGAGGATTGTCTCTTCCGCGACAACACGAGTCCGTGGGTCGGGGCGTTGAATCTCGGCCAACCAACCTCGACCGTCACCGTGACGCGCTGCGTCTTCGACGGCAACGAATCCGCTTCCGGTGAGGGTGGCGCCGTTCGGGTCTGGGGCGGCGATCTGGTGCTGGAAGATTGCCTGCTGGTCGACAATCAATGCCCCGGCGGTGTCGGTGGCGGCCTGGCGGGCTATGACGGCGCGACGACGCAAGTGAACGGGTGCACCTTCTTCGGCAACGGGGCCGGTGAAGGCGGCAACCTGTTCTTCGGCAGCGGCGACTACGTTGTCAGCCACACGATCGTCGCGCAGGCCGCGAGCGGCGGAGGTCTGAGCGGCTGGGCCGCGGTCAGCTGCTGTGACGCGTGGGGCAACGCCGGCGGAAACTACCTGGGGATGCCCGATCCGACCGGCATGCTCGGTAACATCAGCGCCGATCCCCGGTTCTGTGATCCGCCCAGCGACGATTTCACGCTGGCCGCCGACTCGCCCTGTGCCGAGGAGAACAATCCCGAATGCGGGCAGATCGGCAGGTTCGGGATCGGCTGCACGGGTCCCACGCCGGTGGAATCGGTGACCTGGGGCGGCATCAAAGCGATGTTTCGGTAGTCTGGAACGGCTCAGTGAGCCGTTCAATCGTTTGCAGCGCGCGGGGGCCGAACGGTCCTCGGCTGGTCCGGCCCCCGTTGACCCTGCCCTCCACCAAGTATACAATCGTCTCAGCCTTGCGAAGCGCCTGGCGTGGGCGGGCGTCGTGCAGATCCCCCGGCAGACGCTTCGCGCAGGCGGGCGGTTGCATGCCGCCGGAACGACCGTGACACGCCGCCCTGCGGTTCGAGAGCGCTTCATCCCGGACCGCCGCGCCGCGGCCGTCGACTGCTCACGGGCCCGGATGGCAGCAACGCCCGGAGGGTGCGGGCGGGTTCATCACAACCTCTCACAAGGGGGCACACCGTGAAGGCAAGGCAACGATTGCGGCAGTCGTCCATCATTCTGACCCTTCTGGCAGCGGCAGCACTGTGCGGCGGCTCCGCCGATGCGCGCACCATCGCGTTGGAGGCCTATCGATTCGATCCCGCCGTGGGTGAGCCCGAGCTGGCTCGCGACCTTCGATATGATGCGCGTGATCTGGAGGGGATCGAGTACGGATACTTCCTCGTCCAGACGAGCGGCCCGATCACACCGTCCTGGCGGACGGCGCTCGAAGAGGCTGGAGCCACCCCGTATGGCTACGTCAGCGAATTCGCCTTCCTGGTGGGCATGCCCACGGCTTCGCGCGACGCCCTGAGCGCGCGTGGAGAGGTGGCCTGGATCGGAGCGTTCCATCCGGCATACAAGATCAGCCCCGCGATCGGCTCGCTCGCCTTGGTGACGCCCGAGCGGCAGCAGGACCCTCGGCTCAGTCTCCTGGTGCGCGTGTTCCGCGATCCGCACGGCGTCGCCGAGCAGGTCGAGGATCTGGGCGCCGTCGTCGCGGATGTCACCGACGACGGTTTCTCCCGCCGCCTCGTGGTGAAGGCGGTCGCGGAGCTGGTTCCTTCCATCGCCCGCCTGCACGAGGTCTGGTGGATCGAGGAGCAGCCCGAGTTCCTGCTGATGAACAACACCACCAAGTGGGTGACGCAGTCGAACGTCAGCGGGTGGACCCCGCTCTGGGATCACGGTCTCTACGGTGAGGGCACGCTGGCCACCATCATGGACAGCGGCGTCGACTACAACAGTTGCTGGTTCCGCGAGAGCGGCAGCGCCGCCCCCGGGCCCAACCACCGCAAGGTGATCGACTACTCCATCTTCGGCGGCGGCGTGGCCTACGATGGGTGCGATGTGGGGCACGGCTCGCACGTGGCAGGGACGATGTGCGGCGATCAGTCCTACATCAACCCGGGCAACACCAACTACAACGGCATGGCCTACAAGGCCAAGATGACGGTGCAGGACGTGGGCGCCGACGACTGGTCCGCCTGCAACCTGGGCACCATCGCGGTGCCCAGCAGTCTGACGCAGCCCTTCAATGCGAGCTACAACCTGGGCGCGCGCGTGCACCAGAATAGCTGGGGCAGCACGAGCAACGCCTATGACGGCTACAGCGTGGACGTCGACTACGCCATGTGGACCCATCCGGAGTTCCTGGTCTGCTTCGCGGCCGGCAACTCGGGACCCAATTCGGGCACGGTGGGCTCGCCCGGCACCGCCAAGAACTGCGTGACCGTCGGCTCGTGCCGTCAAGCCCCCGAACAGAACACGATGGCCGGCTACTCGAGCCGGGGGCCGGCCTCCGACGGGCGGCTCAAGCCCACGGTCACCGCGCCCGGCGGCGAATCGCCTGTCTACATCACCTCGGTCGACAACCACCCGGGCAATCCGCCCAGCCCCACCTGCGCGACGGCCAGCAGTCCGTTCCAGGGAACGTCCATGGCCACGCCGTGCGTCTCGGGCATGGCGCTCAACGTGCAGCAGTACTTCCAGGATGGCTACTACCCCGAGGGTGAGGCCGGCGGCGACCCCTTCTGGCCTTCCGCGGCGCTGGTCAAGGCGATGCTGGTCGCCGCCACGCAGGACATGGCCACCGGCGACATCCCCAACAACAACGAGGGTTGGGGACGCATCCTGATGGATCAGTCGATCTACTTCGACGGCGACACGCGCGAGCTGATCGCCGAAGACGTCACCCCCGGCCTCACGACCGGGCAGACCTGGACCACCGAGCTCACGGTGGACGATGCGAGCGAGCCGCTGGCGGTCACGCTCGTCTGGACCGACTACCCCGGCACGTCGGGCGGGGGCGTGAAGCTGGTCAACGATCTGGACCTCACCGTCACCGCTCCGGGAGGCACCCAGTACCGGGGCAACGTCTTCAGCGGGGGACACTCGGTCAGCGGCGGCACGCACGACCGGCTCAACGTGGAGGAGTGCGTCCGCCTGGCCTCAACGCCCGCCGGCGCCTACACGGTCGAGGTGCGGGGATACAACGTGCCCCAGGGGCCGCAGCCGTTCGCGGTGGTCGTCAACGGCGGATTCGACGCGTGGCCGCCCGGCGGCTTCTCCGGCGCCGAAGCGTCGGAGCCTCGGCCGACGAGCGTGTGGGTGTCGGCCGCTCCCAACCCCTCGACCGGCAGCACCCTTCTGCGCTACGCGGTCCCGAGCTCATACGCGGGACCGGTGGAGCTCAGCATCGTCGATGCCACCGGGCGCATCGTGCGCCGGCTCGTGGCCAAGGGGCAACGGGCCGGGGAGTACAACGTGACCTGGAACGGGCACGACGACCTGCGCCGCCCGGTTGCCGACGGCGTCTACTTCGCGCGCCTGCGGATCGGGGCGGAGACCACCAGCGCACGCTTGATCGTGAGCCGTTAGGCCGGCGACCTCGACGCGCGCGCAGGCTCGGAACGCTGCGCGCGCGCTCGAGCCTCAATGCGGAAGGGAAGGGCGCGTGGAGGACCTTGGGGGGCGTCTCGGCCGCTGGATGGACGCGTTGGAAGATGCGGGCGGTCGCGGACGCTGGATGGTCCTGCTGCTGGCCTGGATCCTGGCCCGCAATCTGATCGAGGGCGTGCTGGAGCCACCCTACCAGCTTGGCTTCGATTGGCGGGAAGCGGTCTCCTTCCCGATGGTCTTTCTGCACTTTCCGCTCTATTACCTCGCGCTCTTCGGCGGGGTCGTGCTGTGGGTGCACCTGCTCACGCGCCGCTCCCTGGCGCGGGTGAGCGGCGCTATCGCGGCGGGGTTTGTGGTGCTGCTTGTCGCGCCGATCGCCGATGCGCTGGCCTCGGGCGGACGGGGCTACGACCTGGGCTACCTGTTGGGCTTCGGGTCGGTACTGTGGCGATTCTGGGATCCCACAGCCGCGGTGGCCTCGGTTTCGCCCGGCCAGCGGATGGAGATCGTGCTCGGTTGCTTGCTCCTGGCCGCCTACGTGCTGGTGCTTGCGCGCGCCCGGGGATGGAGCGCGGCGCGCGCGTTGCCGGTGGTGCTGGCGTCAGCGGCCGGCCTGTTCCTCTGGGCGGCGTTTCTGGGGGCGTGGCCGTCGCTGTTGGCATGGGTGGCGTACCCCGCCCGCGGTATCGAGGCCGCTTATCTGGAGGCGTACCGCGGCTTCGGCCTCGTGTCCGACGAGAGCCGCCGGCATGCCCTGGCGCTGGCGGTGCTCCTGCTGCCCGTGGCGGCGCTCTTCGTGTGGCGTCTCGATCCGCGGGCCTTTCGTGCGCACCTGCGCGCGATGCCGTGGTCGCGTCTGGCCCACTACACCGGCCTGGCGCCGGCGGGGGCGTACCTGGGGTGGCTCGTCTATCGCGAGCACATGCCCGCCGCGTTCGCCAACCCCTTGGATTGGGTCGCCGTCCTCGTTGTCTGGTCCGCCCTGGTGGGTGCGTTCCTCGCCGCGCTCTGGTGGAACCAGCGCTGGGACGAGAAGGCCGATCGTCTGAACCGCCACCGCAGCCCGCTGGTTGAAGGCGGGATCGATCCGGCGGCCCTTGCGCGCGCGGCCTGGGGCGCCGCGGCGGCCGCGCTGCTGCTGGCCCTGCTCGTGAGCTACCAGGCCTTCTTGTTGATGATCCCGTGTCTCATTCTCTGCCGGCTCTACTCGGCGCCCCCCGTGCGGCTGAAGCGCTGGCCGTTGGTGGCGACCCTGACGCTGGGCGTCCTCTCGCTGATCTCCTGCACGATCGGTTTCAGTCTGTTCGGCCAAGAGATGACGCCGCGGGTTTTCCCGTCGCGCGTGGCATGGCTGCTCGTGGCCGGCATCACGCTGGGCTTCACCGCCAAGGACCTCAAGGACGCCGACGGGGATCGCCGCACCGGCGTTGTGACGCTGGCCACGTTGTTGGGGCCGAGGTGGGGACGCGGGGTCATCGGCGTGCTGGTGGTGGCCGGATACGCGTTAGCGCCGCTCTGCCTGCCGCTGGGATCGGTCTACCTCCTGCTGACCGGCCTGGCCGCGGCGATCAGCCTCTGGCTCCTCTGGCGACGCCCCCGACCGGACACCGCGCTGCTGCAGGTCTACTTGGTGTTCGCAGTGGTCACACTGGCCGCGTTGACCCTGGCGCCCGAGCAGACCACCTTGCGCCGGTTGTCGAGCGCCGGGTTCGGTGGACCCTCCGGCGCCGTGGAGTTGCACGCCTCGGTGCGCCTGCTGGAAGAGCGCACGCGCCTCTTCCGTATGCAGCGCGACGATGAGCCGGTTCCGGCGGCACTGCCGGATGGGCAGGCGCTGGTGGGGCAGGAGGCCGGTCGGATGCTGGAGCAGATGGTCGGCCCGCTGCCGCGCGGGGAGGACGAGCGCCCTCCTCAGGCGGCGACCCGAGACGCGGTGGGCCAGGCGGCCGATGAGCCGTGGCGCGAGCGGCTGAGCTGGATTCAGGCCCAGGCGAACCCGGCCGACGACCGTGGGGTGGATGCGCGCCTCGCGTGGCTGATGGAGCGCCGCCCGCTGTGCGCGGCCTACCGCGAGCGGGCCCTGGCCCGGGCGGTCGAGCGTGGGCGCTACGAGGACGCGCTCGCGCTGGCCACGGCCGGCTTGGAGCTGGGGGTGAGGCCGGGGGACTTCCTGCGACATCGCGTGGCGGCGGCCGTGGCGATGGGTAGGGCGCGCGGACGCTGGGATCCCGAGCGGCTCCGCGACGAGCTGCGCGGAGCGCGCCGCTTTGGCTCCGAGCCCATCGCCCTGGAGGTCCTGTCGGGGGACATGGCGGCGAGCTTGGGTGAGACCGCTCAGGCGCTCGACCACTACTGGCGCGCCCTGGATCACGACCCCGAGCATGCCGAAGCGTGGGCGGGCTTGGGGGAGACGCTCCATGCCCGCGGGGACCGGGTGGGCGCGGTGGCGGCGCTCGAGAAGGCCGCGCGTCTGGCACCCCAGGACCCCTGGATCCTCAACAACCTCGGCGTGGCCCGACGCGATGCGGGTCAGCTCTTCGAGGCGCTCACGCCCCTGCGGCAAGCTCAACGCCTGGCGCCCGAAATGTTCGAGCCGGCCTTCAACCTGGCCGTTGTCTACGCGCGGATGGGACAGTGGGACCGCGCGCGCGAACAGCTCCAGCGGGCCCATGCCATCCGGCCGGGATTCCCGGGGGTCGAACGGGCGCTCCAGGACTTGAGGTTCCTGCTCCTGGGGCCGCCCCCGGACGAGCCCCCGAGCGGTCGGGACGGCTAGCATGGGTGGCCACGGCGCCGCATCCCGATCGAGAGGGTGAGCATGGGCGGCCACGGCGCCGCATCCCGAACGGGACGGCGAGGAGCGCCTTCTGCAGCGTGCCGCATCCCGATCGGGCCCATCGGAAGGAGAGCTTTGATGACGACTGATGAGATCATCACCCTGCTCGGCCTGCAACCCCATCCCAGGGAGGGCGGCTACTTCGCCGAAAGCTACCGCTCGGGCGAGCGTCTGCCAGGCGAGGCGCTGCCGCGGCGCTACGGTGGCGAGCGCACGTTGGCCACGGCGATCTACTATCTGCTCACGCGCGAGACCTTCTCTCACATGCACCGCCTGGCCAGCGATGAGGTCTTCCACTTCTACCTGGGGGACCCGGTGCAAATGCTCCAGCTCTTGCCCGACGGATCGGGTCGGCGGCTGACGCTGGGCGCCGATCTGGCGGCCGGCATGCGGCCCCAGCTCCTGGTGCCCCGCCACGCCTGGCAGGGGTCGCGGCTGCTGCCCGGCGGACGGTGGGCGCTGTTGGGAGCCACCGTCAGCCCGGGCTTCGAATACGCCGACTACGAGGACGGCGACCGCCACGCGCTGACATCAGCCTATCCCCAATGCCGCGAGGAGATTGAAGCCCTGACCCGGCCCTGAGACCACCAGGCGTGTCCTTACCCGGCCCCGCCCGCTCCGCTATCTGCGCAAAGGACGGAAAGAATGATTGACAACATCTGTATATTCGATAAAATGAATATATGAATTCTCACAGAAGGACACGGGTGGGCAAGCCCACCGGCGAGGAGCTGGAGCTGCTGCACCACGAGTTGTGCAGCGCGCTGAGCGACACCACGCGCATCGCCATTCTCTATGAGCTGGTCGATGCGCCGCGCCACGTCGGCGAGATCGTGGAGGCGATGGGCCTGCCCCAAGGGACCGTCTCCCGCCATCTCAAGATGCTGCGCGAGCGCGGCATCGTGCGCGCGCAGCGCGAGGGCAACCGCGTGCTCTACGAACTGGCCGAGACGCGGGTGATCGAGATCCTGAGTCTCATGCGGGAAATCCTGTGGGACAACCTGGAGCGCCGCCGCGCCGCCGCCGAGCGCATTCGGCCCGGGCGGGCCGGGGCGCGCTCGAGCGGATCCCGGGCGGCGGCCACGGAGCAACGGTCGGTCCGGCCGAAGCGCCACAAGAAGGAGAAGCCATGAGTGTCGACATCCAGGCGCAATTGGACGAGCTGAAGCAGAAGGTCGCGGCGATGCCGCCGGGCCCTCAAGCGAAGCTCTCATTGGTCGTCTTCTCGGGAGACATGGACCGGCTCATCGCCGCGATGATCATCGCCACCGGCGCGGTCGCGATGGGGATGAAGGCAGTGCTCTTCTTCACCTTCTGGGGCACCGCGGCCCTGCGCGATCCCGTTAAGAGCGTCGGGGGCAAGGACCTGATGTCGCAGATGTTCGGCTGGATGCTGCCCAAAGGGCGGAGCAAGCTGAAGCTCTCGAAAATGCACATGGCCGGTATGGGTACGGCCATGCTCAAGGACTTGATGCGCAAGAAGAACGCGCCCAGCTTGGATCAGCTCTTCGAAATGGCGGCGGCGCTGGGGGTGGAGATCAAGATCTGCGAGATGTCGATGGATCTGATGGGCTTCAAGCGCGAGGAGATGATCGACTATCCCAACCTCGACTACTGTGGGGTGGCGACGTTTCTGGCCGAGGCCAAGGAATCATCCGTACAGATGTTCATCTAGCCTATGGGCGACGGCGCGCTGAGGGCCCCACTTGGACGGGGCGGAAGTGCGCCGATTCACAGGAGGGCTTGTCATGGCGGATCACAATGCGGTCAAGGTCTTGGATTTCAAGGGGCTGCCCTGCCCCATGCCGGTGGTGAAGATGAGTCAGGAGATCGGCTCGGTCGAGGTGGGTCAGGTGGTCGAGGTCCACACGACCGACCCGGGCTCGCTGTCCGACTTCCCGGCCTGGGCCAAGACCTCGGGCAACGAGATCCTGGAGTCGAAGCAGGATCCGGACGTCATCCGCATTTTCGTGAAGCGTTTGAAGTGACCGGGGCCGGCGGCGGTCGCCAGAGGCGCCGGCTGCATGAGGTGCCGGCTACAGGGCCGAAGCCCAAGGCGCGGCCTCAAGGCCGCGACCACTCGTCGGGCCGCGTGCAAGGGTCGTGCTGCGTGGAGGAGCGATGGCGGATACGGTCTACTACTTCATCATGGTCCCGATGGTCTACCTCGCCGTGGCGGTCTTCGTGATCGGGGTTCTTACCCACCTGATCCGGTGGCTTGCCGGCCGCAGGCATCCCAGCACGCTGCGCATCTTCACCGGCCGGCGCGCGACGTCCTGGGGCGCGCTCTACGACAGCTTCCTGATGCCGCAAGTGCGCCGGCACGCGCCCTGGTTCTGGGTCTTCCTCCTGATTTACCACGTCGCGTTTCTGCTGCTGATCCTGGCGCACCTCGACCTGATTCCCGGGATCCGGATCATGCCCGCGGGCTCGCGGCACATGCTGGGCGCGGGATTCGTGGGCGTGGCGGTCACGGTCTCACTGTTCTATTTTCTGCTGCGCCGCTTGCGCGGGCCGGTGCGGGAGATCTCCGTCTTCGGCGACTACCTGCTGATTCTGCTCTTGCTCTTCGCGGTGCTGACCGGCGACACGATTAGCTGGGGCAACTCCTGGAACGAGGCGGGCTTCGTGCTCGGCAAGGCGGAGTTCGGCGAGTACCTGCAGATCCTGCTCGACTTCAGTTTCGCCGATCCCCAGGACGTGCTCTACGGCTCGCACTACATCGTCGTGGTGCTGCACGTGCTGCTGGCCAATCTGTTTCTGATGATTTTCCCGTTCTCGAAGATCATGCACACCTTCTTCGCCCTGCCGCTCAACGCGCTGCGCAGAGGCTGAGTCGGGCCGCCGCGCCCGCAGGGAGGGGACCCCATGGATGCCGCGTTGCAGGAGAAGCTCAAGGAGCTGTTCGCGAGCAAGCTCAACCGCGAGATGCGCGGCTATCTCGAGATGTGCGCCCGCTGCGGGGTGTGCGTGGAGGCGTGCCATGCCTACGCCTCGCAACCCGAGATCCGCTACTCGGCCGTGGGCCGGGCCGAGACGATCCGCCGCATCTTCCGCCGCTACTTCAAGGTGGAGGGCAAGGTGGCTCCCTGGCTGGGAGAGACCCTGGAGCTCGACGATGCCACCCTGGAGAAGGTCTACGAGACCGCCTACACGTGCACCGGGTGTCGGCGTTGCATGACCTACTGCCCCTTCGGCATCGACACGCAGATGATCCAGTCGATCGCCAAGCTGCTCCTGATCGGCGCCGACAAGGAGCCCAAGCTGCTGACGATGCTGGCCGACATGTCGATCGCCAAGGGTGAGACGTTCCAGCAGAGCAAGGGCGACTTCGAGCAGGCGGTGCGCAACCTCGAAAAGGAGGTAATCGAGAAGTGGCGCTCGGAGGCCGGCGAGGAGGCGATCCCGGTCGGCAAGGTGGGCGCCGACGTGCTCTACGTGGCGCTGGCGGGCAAGCACTCGATCGTTCCGGCCGCCGCGATCATGAACGCGGCCGGCGAGAACTGGTCGCTCAGCTACTTCGAGGCGGTCAATTTCGGCGCGTTCGTGGGCAACCCCGAGAAGACGGCCGAGATCTCGAGGCGGATCATCGACGAGGCCCAGCGGCTGGGCGTCAAGGAGGTCGCGATCTGTGAGTGCGGCACCGCCTTCCGGGTGATGAAGTACCAGGTGGGTGAGCAGCCCTTCGGGGTGATCAGTTTTGTCGACTTGATCGGCCGCTACCTGGAACAGGGCCGCATCGAGGTGCGCAAGCTCCCCGAGGCGATCACGTATCACGATCCCTGCCAGATGGCGCGCAACGGCGGCGTGATCGAGGCGCCCCGGCGCGTGATCCGCCATCTAACCGATACCTTCGTGGAGCTCGAGCCCAATCGCGAGGCCAACTGGTGTTGCGGAGGCGGGGGCGGGCTGGTGGCGATGGGCGAGAAGGAATTCCGCATGCGTTCGGCCAAGGTGAAGGCCGATCAAATCCAGGCCACCGAGGCGCCCGTGCTCGCAACCGCCTGCGAGAACTGCCACACGCAGCTCTCCGATCTGAACGAGCACTACGGCCTCGGGCGGCGCGTCCGGTTTCTATCCAGCATCGTGGCGGATGCGCTTGTACAGTAGATCGATCGTCCTGATCGAAAATTGACTTTCAATGGCCCATCGGGCGCGGTAGAAGCGATGATGTCGCGTGCCGCGAGGCCGGTGCGGGCCCGCGGGGGCAATGGACGATACCCGGTGCTGCAGAGGAGGACGGTGTGGATCTGGGTCAGTTCGCAGTCTCCACGGTGATGAACGCCAAGGTGGTCACGGCCGACGAGAAGACGACGGTGCGCGAGGCAACCAAGCTCGTTCTCGAGCACGCGATCTCCGGATTGCCGGTGGTCAGCCCGGAGAAGCGACTGGTGGGCGTCGTATCGGAGAAAGAGCTGCTCGTGCTGGTCGCCGGCGGGGAGCTGGACAGCCCCGTGAAATTCAACGCCTCCCCGGATTTCGCCCGCACAGACGCCTCCCTCAAAGACGTGCTGGTCCGGATGATCAAGCAGGGTCGCAAGTGGCTGCCGATCGTGGACCGCGAGCAGCGGGTCGTGGGCGTCGTCTCCCGTCGCGACCTCCTGCGGGTCCTTGCCGACCGGGCTTAGCTTTGGACCTGTTCCTCGCCCCGATCCTCGCCCCGGTGCTGAACGTCGCCCCAGCCCTCGCCATCGGCCTCGCGACAGCGCAGCAGGCCGATTCCGGTGTAGAGCAACGGCAGCAAGAGCAAGAAGACGACGTAGAGCTGCCCTCCACCCCTTGCGAAGCCCTCGTGCAGATCGAAGGCGACGAAGGCGAACACGCCGGCGCCCAGCAGAAACGCGCCCGCGCCGCGCGGCCAGCGGCGGCTCACAAAGGCCAGGGCGAAGAACACCCCGGGGACCAGCCCCTCCATGAGCAGCGCCATCGGCTCGCCGCTGTGGCTGAGCACCACGAAGACCAGCCAGAAAAGGCCGAAGGCGCAGAGGATGCGAACGGCCGCCCGGCGGACGCCCCAATAGCGGGTGAGGTAGCTGACGAAGTAGGTCACCAGCATGCAGGTCAGGACGACGCCGGCTTCGACCGGCACCTGGTCGAGATTGCGCCCACCGGCGGCCTGCAGAATCGTAACCGTGAAGAGGAACACGGCGCCGGCCAGGTAGGCGTGGTAGCCCGCGCGGCGGGTGGCCTGGCGCTGGAACTCATCGCTCTTCCGTAGCCACCCGATCTCCCTGAGGAGTCCCGGTCCTAGAGCGCCCACGGCGGTCAGAACCAACCAGACCATGTCGACCGCGGCGCCCAGCACGAGGCCCATCGCGACGAGCAGACCGGCGGTCAGGCCCACGGGCGAGGGGCGCCACGAGATGCGCAGGCGGCGAGAAGGCGGGGCGTCGGGCGTCATGAACGGGTCTCCCTGGTTTCCTCGAGGGTGAAGACCTACTCGACCGGCACGCTGAGCACGCGTGCGGTTTCGAGAGCTAATTCTATGCTGGGATTATGTTTGCCCTTCTCGATGGCGTGAATCGTCTGCCGGCTGACGCCGACGCGTTCGGCTCTTCGCGCGCGGCGCCGGCACGAAGGAGCAGCAACCGCGTCCACCTACCGTCTCCACCGCCGTGCAACCAGGTTCTCGGCCAGATCGACCTCGCCGGCTAGGAGAACGCCTGGCTCGTCACGCGGATGACGTCGATGAACAGGAAATTCATCCGCCCGATCAGGAGCGAGACGCGGCCCATCACCGTGTATCCGAAGGCCGCACCGAAGCCGAGCATCAGGAACCAGATCCCCAGCCGCGAGACGACCTGGATGGGCCCCTTGTGCTCGATCGAGAAGTAGAAGTAGACCAGCACCGAGAGCACGCCGATGATGATCACCAGGTTGTCCACCGGCGTGATCGCCCCGCCGATGGGGTGCATGATGGTCGAGCCCACCTGGGGGATCACCTCGCCCTGCAGCTTCTGCACCATGTTGATCCCGACGAAGAAGGCGATATAGACGGCCAGGGACAGGCGCGACAGCCAGGCGATCTTGGGGATGTAGCGCGTGTAGAGGTTGACGCCGAGCAGAAGCGGGATCAGCAGGTGGCCGTTGCCGCCGAAGTCGTCGAGCAAAGGCCGGAAGAGGTTGGGCACCAGCGTGTTGGACGTCACCATCCCGATGTAGTAGCCGAGCGAGATCCCGGCGAAGAGGCTCTCGGCGAAGCGAAAGAAGGGGTTGTCCTTGTACAGGAAGCTGAAGATGCAGAGGGTCAGGAAAGCCCCGATCCAGATTCCGATGACGTCACTCATGCCTCTCTCCCTCGCCTAGGCCTTGCCGAGCCGGCGGTCGCGGTGGCGGATCATGAAGTAGATGATGTTCCCGAACAGGATGAACACCATGATGATGGCGTGGTCGACGGTCTGGGCGTCCATGCCCTTCATCGCCGTGTAGAGCCCCGGGCGGCCGTAGATCCGGTTGAGCGCCGGGTACTGATCGAGGATCAGCCGCTCGTACTCCGACGCCCCTTTCAGCCCGCCGAGAAGTCCCAGCATCTGCCCGGCGTCGTAGTAGGCGTAGTACTTGGGCGCCGACACCGCCGTGCATCCAACGGCGACCGGGATTCCGAACTGGGCATTGACCAGGTTGGCCCAGTATTCGCCGATGATGCCGGTGGAGTAGCTGATCACCAGGTCGATGTCCGCGTAGCTGGTGATGTCTTCCAGCATGGGAATCTCTTCGTAAGGCGTGCCGGCCTGGTCGCTGGGAAAGACGTTGGCGATGTTGACGCCCATCTGCTTCATGGCGGCCTGGGCGCCGTCCTTGTAGCCCAGCAGCACGTAGTCGCGGCCGTACTCCAGGTCGGGGAACTCGGCCGACACCAGCTCCAGCGCTTCGCCCGCCATCGTGATCCCGCCGATGGGAAAGAGGGCGATCACGATCACCTTCACGTTGCGCGAAAAGCAGTGGCGGAAGGCGGCCTCGGCCATGGGGCTGTTCTCCGGCGCCGTGGTGGGGCCGTAGTCGAAGGAGATCATCACCACATCGTCGGGGCCCAACAATTCGATCTTGTTGAAGAGGGCCTCGACCGGAGGCGTCGTCGACACCTTGAACCCGATCGGCAGCAGGATGGGGATCAGCGTCCCCAACGCGATCAACAGGTAGACGATCCGGCGATCCATGTTGACCAGACTCTCGAGCTTCACAACCGACCTCCCCCTGAGGAACCGCTAGGTCCGCTTGCCGCCCAGATAGGAGCGCTCGATCCCCAGGATCACGCGCAACGACATGCTGGCCGCGCCCAGCGCGGCGCCGATGATGATGCCGCGCTGGGCGGCGGTGTTGGGCACCGACATGATCCAGTCGGTGATCGTCGGCAGCCACCCCTCGCCGCCCTCGGCCCACGAGAAGATGTACTCGCCCAGGGGCGTGCGTCCGAGCATGACCACGAACGCGGCGGTCATCAGGATGGTGGCCTCGATATTGCGCACCCGGAACGCCCGGAAGGCGGCCGAGGCGATGTAGAAGGCCAGCAAGCTGAACATCGCCGCCTGCAGCGGATTGAAGAAATTGCGCGTCATCCAGTAGAAGGGCGTCATCGAGCCGTCGGGCGCCGTCAGCATGCCCTGGAAGGGTCCCACGCGCAGCGCGCTCAGGATGCCCATTGTGCCCATCACCACCAGGCCGGCCAGCAGGCTGACCGAGAAGGGCCAACCGGACTTACGCTGCTCGATCTTGCGGATGCTGCCCTGGGTGACGTTGACGACGCCGAGCAACAGCGCGAAACCGGCGATGATCACCATGTACTGCTCGACCTTGTCGCGCACGAAGGAGACTCCCGGGACCTTCTCGGTCAAGAAGAAGGTCACGATGGGCACCAGCCCCACGCAGAAGGTCAGGATCAGCGGCAATCTCAGTTTCCAGAACATTCCAGTCTTACTCCCCGCCTTGGACCGCCGCCCGTCGTCACCTGCGTGGCGCGGCCGCGGCCCCCGCGACTATCTAGGAGCCGTTGATCGACATGAAGCGGCTGAACCAGTGAATGCCGAAGATTTCCAGCACGACGCCTACGACGATGAAGAGGATCAGACCCGCCTTGGTGAAGTCTTGTCCCTTGATGCTGCCCAGCATGGCCGGCTCGCGCGAGAGGTAGGCGCCGGCCGCGAACAGCTCCTCGCCCATCAGCGTGTAGTCGCACACGACGGCGAAGAAGGGTAGCTGCGTGACCTCGGCCGTGCCGGCGATCTGGATCGCCCCAGTGGTCTGCCCCGTTTCGGCCAGCAGCAGCGATTCGGCGTGGAAGGCGCCGATCAGGAAGTTGGCCGCGGGCTTCTCGCGGACCATCATGCCGGTCACCGAGGCGGTATAGGCGAATTGATCGTAGGTGATGTACTGCACGATGTCGCCGGTGTGCAGATCGGGGCGGCCGGCCTGCATGTAGGCTTCCTGCACCGTCTCGCGCGCCGCGGCGAACATCAGCGGATCCTTGTTGGGGACCGTGAAGTCGACGCCGTACTGGGCGGTCAGGGTGGCCACATGCCGCAGGACCGCCAGGCTGGCGATCGTCTGGATGTCGTCGACGCTGTTGGCGCCGGGCATGTAGAAGACCTTCTTGCCCAGCTCGGTCGCCCGCCCGACCGCCTCCTCCATGGCCTGGATTCCGGCGATCCTGCGGATGAAGAGCTCGCGCCCGCGTCGGGAGAGCTGGATCATGATCAGGACGGTGATGGAAAAGACGAGGACCAATACGAGGGGGGCGCCCAGCGCGCGCGCCGGGTCGTACCACGTTTCCGGTGTCATGCGGTCACTCCTGTCGGACCCGCCCAGGGGGTGCGCAGGGGCAGGCCGCCAAATCCCCAATCGGTCAGCGGGGACATCCTAGACGGTTCGCGTCCGCGTCTCAACCCCGCTGACCCACGGGGACAGCATAGGCGTCTTGGAGCGTCAGCGCGGGGCCGTCAGCGCGGGGCCGTCAGCGTGGGAGCGTCGGCGCGGGGCCGTCGGCGCGGGGCCGTCAGTGCAGGACCGTCAGCCGGCCCCGGGCCTCGGCGTCCCCGCACTGCAGGCGGATGGTGTAGAGGCCGCTCGGGACCGGGCGGCCGCGCCGGTCGCGGCCGTTCCAGGAGACCCGTTGGGGGCCCGACGGGAGCCAGCGGCGGCCCAGGTCCCGGATCAGCGCCCCGGTGGGTCCGTGAATCCGCACCTGCACGAAGCTCTCCTGGGCCAGGGTGAACTCGAGCGCCGCCGCCCCCCGGGTCGGATTGGGCCCGCCACGAAGCTGCAGGGCACCCCGCTCACGCCCCGCCTCCGAGCCGGGCCCCAGATCGAGATCGGGATCCTCGCCCACGGCGGCTTGACCCGGCTCGAATGCGAGGCACCCGGGCCCCCCGTAGACGCCCATGTCGGAGCGCAGCGCGCCCTGCGCGGGCCAGAGGGCGAAGCCGGGGCGCAGGGGATCCTCGGGATCGTTGAACCGGGGCTCCGGGTGGGCGCTGTCGACGCAGGGCGACCCGGGGGCCAGGACATAGCTGACCGGGTCGGAGAATTGCGGCGGGGCATCGAGGTTGCCTTCGCCGGCGAAGCCGCCCTCGATGTCGCTGTAGGTCAGGTCCAGCGTGCCGCCCCCGACCAGGGCGATGGGCCCGCCCTGAGCCTGCGTGTTGTCCCACAGGATGTTGTTGCGGGCCGTGACCGCGCTGCCCCAGATGTAGAGCGCCCCGCCCCGGGTCGGCGAGCTGTTGCCCACCAGGGTGTTGTTCTCCAACAGGATCGGGTTCGGATGCGAGCCGATCGTCCAGACGCCGCCTCCCCCGTAGACCAGACCGCCCTCGTTGTCGCAGATCAGGTTGTTGACGACCAGGGCGCCCGCGTAGTCGACAACCAGCCCGCCGCCGTAGTCGGCCCGGTTGGCCTTGATGGTGTTGTTGAAAATGCGCGGCAGGCCGTCGTAGCAGAGGATGCCGCCGCCCTGCGCGCCGTCGAAGGAGCCATCGTTGTCGACGTGGTTGCCGGTGATCAGATTGCAGCGGATCGTGGGGGAGGAGCCGAAGCAGAAGACGCCGCCGCCGCCGCGCCATGTGTAGCTGGGCCACTGCGGATCCACCCAGGTGGTTCCGGTGCCCCCGGTCAGCATGAAGCCCTGCAGGACGGCCGCCGAGTCCTCACCCGAGACGAAGCGCACGCAGCTCGCCGTATCGGGGTCGGTCGCGTGGCCGCCGTCGATGACCGTGAGGCGCACGAAGCTCGAATCGCCCCCCAGCAGATAGTGGCTTGTCAACAGGATGCCCTTGCCGCGGAAGTCGACGTTCTCCTCGTAGCGGCCCGGAGCGACCAGCACCGTGTCGCCCCCCGCGGCGGCGTCGACACCCGCCTGGATGGTGGCCTGCTGAGCCGGTACCTCGATCACGGTCGCCGAGGCGGACAACGCCGGGAGAATCCCCGCCGCGATCACGGCCCTCGCCAGCCGGGCCGCCGCGGTCCATGGCGACCTTCCCTTGATGGGGTACGCCCCGCCCGCGCGCAGCGCTCCCCGTCGGCTGCCCAAGCGCTCTGTCGTCATTCCGGTTCCCTCCTCGTGTCCGGCCGTACGGTGGCCCCGCGGCATCGAGGCTAGGACGGGCGCCGGGGAGGCGTCGTCCGACTTCGGAAAGCCGGACCTGTTTGCCGGACGGCCCCCACCACCGACGCGTGCGGGAGGCGCCCTTGCCGGACGGCCCCCACCACCGACGCGTGCGGGAGGCGGCCCCTTCGGCAGCGCCTAGCGGCGGGACCGGCCCAGAAAGGCGCGGGAATCTCGGATCGGCGCTTCGGGAGGCGGACCGCTCGGGCCCGGAGCCGGTCGGTGCAGACGGCGGTAGTCGCTCGGGGTCATCCCCACGTGGCGCTTGAACGCCGCGTTGAACGAGGACTTGGAGTTGAAGCCGCTCTCGTAGAGGATGCGCAGCATCGTCTGGTCGTCGAAAGCCGGATCGCGCAGCCGGCCCATCGCCTCCTCCACCCGGAACCGGTTGACGAAGTTGAAGAAGTGGGTGCCGAAGGCGACGTTGACGACCTGCGAGAGCTGGTAGCTGGGCAGCCCCAAGGCGGCCGCCAGTTGATCGACCGTCAGAGCCGGATCCAGGTGGGGCTTGCGGGTCTGCATCACGTGCTCGAGGCGGTCGGCCCAGGCCGCCAGCGCCTCGCGGCTCAGGGGCGAGGTGGAGTACTTGCCCCCGGCGCCGGCAGGCTGAGGCGCCACCGGCGGCACCCAATCGAGCCGCCCCAGCGCCTTCGCGACCAGGGCCGTGGTGAAGACCAGGAAGATCGTGATCGAGAACAGGTCGAGGACCGGGAGCAGACCCTGGGGATGGAGCCCCGCCAGCGCCAGGCCGGAGCGCGAGGCGACGAAGAGCCAGTGCAGCGATCCCACCGCCAGGAGCCAACGCACCCAACCCAGGTCGAGCCCAGCGCGGTTGGAGCGCGATGCGTCGAGGGCGCGCCGGTAGCGGATGACGAGGCTCCACATCGCGATCATGTAGCCCAGGATCTGCAGGAGGTTGAGCGTCCAGAAGCCCGTCCAGTAGTGGTCCAGGACAGCGCCCCAGATTCCGCCCGGCGCCTCGTCCCCGGTCCCGGCCCACTGCCCTACCGCAGCGGCCGTGAACAGGATCACTCCGGCCGGCAGCAGCCCGTGGCGCAGGTGGCCGCCGCGCAGACGAAGGTCCGGCTGACAGAGCGACCGGATGTAGAGGTAGAGCACCGGCGCCAAGAGGAAGAAACCGGCCGAGCTGAGGAAGTAGAGCGGCCAGGCGGTCTCGAACGTGAGGATCCCGTGCCGGAAGACGGCCCAGCGCAGGATCATCGTCGCCTTGATCAACAGGAACGCGCCCAGCAGGTTGCGGCGCAGCCGCTGAGCGGCCGGACGGCTAAGCAGCACCCCGGCCAGCAGGAGAAGCTGGAAGCCGGTCACCGCCAGCACGATATCGGTCAGCAGGGACACCACGATGCGCGCATCTCCACCGCAGCCGTCGGCGTTGCACCCCAATGCGACGGAGCCGACCGGGGATCTACCCGGTCTCGCGCACGATCCGGTTCACCTCGGCCAGCACCTTTTCGGGGCTCGCGACGCGGATCGGCCGGGTCTCGCTCTCCGGGGAGGGGCTCTCGAAGCGCCAGGAGTCGAGCAGCACCACCGGCTTGCCGCTCTTCAGCGCCAGCGCGATTTCGGAGAGGGTGCCGTGCGCGCCCCCGATCGCCACGACCACGCGCGAGGAGAGGACGTTGATCAGGTTGCGAGCGTGGGAGAGGCCGGTGAAGATCGGGATGTGGATGTAGGGATTGGGTGGGGTCTCCTGGGCGTTGCTGCCGGGCAGGATGCCGAGGGTCAGTCCACCGGCCTCGGCCGCCCCGCGGGCGACCCCCTCCATCACACCGGTTCCGCCCCCGCAGAGCACGGTGTAGCCGGCCGCCGCCAGTAGACGACCCACCGTGCGGGCCTTCTCAAAGGTCGCCTCGTCACACAGCGAGGGACCCATCACCCCGATGATCGTTGCGCTCATCCTTCCTCCGCCCCGCCGTCGGCCAGCCGAGCCTCGATGCGCTGGATGTGGCTGCGGGCCGTCCGGTCTGAGGGCCGCAGTTGCGCGGCGGCGCGCCAATGCTCCAAGGCCCCCTCCAGATCGCCTTCTTTTTCGCGAACCATCGCGGCCTGCACATGCGCGGGGTGGTAGCGGGGGTTGAGCCGCAGGGCTTCGTCGAAGTAGGCGGCGGCGGTGTCGAGCTCACCCAGTTCCTTGTGCAGCATGCCCAGGTTCACCCGCACGCCGGCGTGGTAGCGATGCGTGGTCAGCCCTTCCTCGAGCACGGCGATCGCCTCGCGCCGCTCGTTTCGCTGCCGCAGGATGTACGCCAGGTTCATGCGCGCCTCGAGGTGCTCCGGGTCCAGCTCCAGGGTCTCTGCGTACATCCGCTTGGCCGCCAGCATCTTCTCCCCGCGCATGTAGACCAGACCCAGGTGGTAGTGGGGCTCGACCTTCTCGGGCGCGCGGTCGATCAACTCCTGCAGGGCCTGCTCGGCCTTGTCCAGCTCGCCGCGATAGATGTAGTACTCGGTCAGTCCCTCGTGAGCGCGCAGGGAGAGCTGCTCGTCCGTTGCGTCGGCGCCGATGTAGCCCAGGGACTGCAACTTCGCCTTGGTCTCCTCGTCCAGGCCCTGCAACGAGGTGCGCGCCGCCGCCCGGTTCTCGGCCCACGCCTCGCCTTCGTAGGTTGGAATCGGGTCGGGCACGGTCAGGTCGGGGGTGAACAACTCCGTGGCGACCCGCCCGTCCATGTCCTGCGCGACCGGCAGGCCGAGGACCGCCAGCAGCGTGGGGGTGACGTCGAAGACCGAGACATCCTCCACCACCGCGGCTGGGTCGTCTTCGCTCTCGCGACGCCCGACCTGGGGTCCCTTCATCAGCAGGACGCCTTCCATGCGGTGCCACCGGGGCGCGGTCTGGTAATCGACCTCGCTGCTCTCTTCGACCGGGCGCGCGCGGCCCGTCTTGAATCCGTGGTCCGAGACGATCATCACGGTCGTCGATGCATCGGTGAGCGCCAACAGCTCGCCCAACAGCTCGTCCTGATAGCGGTAGAACGCATTCACCGTGTCGCCGAACCGGCGGCGATCCTCGGGCGTGGTGTGGGGATACTCGGGCGGCGCGTAACGCATGTACATGTGGCCAGCCGTGTCGATGCCCTCGAAGTAGACCGCCAGCAGATCGGGCTGCTCGCGGCGCTGAAGGCTCTTGGCGACGTCGCACGCGTCGCGCATGTTCTGATAGATGTGCCGGAAGTGGGAGATCGGGTCGCGGTAGTCGAGCGCCGGCGCCGCGGCGTACGCCTCGGGCGTGACGTCGATGAAGCGGCGCGCAGTCTCGTAGGGCAGATCGGCGGCGTTGCCCCGCAGCGCGGTCACCGCACCGGTGAGCTCGGGCGGGTAAACCAGCCCCTCTTCGGTCTGGGCGTCCGGGAGGAACGGATGATTCAGGAGCCGATCGGAGACCATCGCGCCGTTGACCGGTTCGGCCGGCCAGCTCGCCCACCAGCCCACCACCACCACCGAGAGTCCCCGCTCGGAGAGGATGTTCCAGAAGGCCTTGCTGCGGCGCACATTGCTGCTGACCACGATCGGGGCCCCCGTTTCGGGATCGGGCATCGTGAAGTCGAGCACCCCATGCTGGTCGGGTCCCTTGCCGGTGGCGATGGTCGTCCAGATCACCGGTGAGATGATGGGGTGGAGGCTCCAGAAGGGCCCGTGGGTGCCTTCCAGGATGAGCTGGGTGAGGTTGGGCAGCTCCCCCTGGGCCATCAAGGGGCGGATCATGCGCCAGTCGGCCCCGTCGATGCCCACGAGGAGCACCTTGGGGACGCGAGGGGCCGGATCGGGTCCGTAGACGACCAGGGCCAGCCCGACCACCACCACGAGCGCCAGCACGGTCCAGAGGAGACCCCGGGTCGCCCCGCCTCGGGGCCCGATGGCGGATGGCGCGGAGCAACGCCGGGTGGTGGGAATCTGATCCATTGTCCGTCCTCTTCTGATGGAGTTTGGCAAACCACGGCCTTCTGCGCCGATCCGCGCTCAGAGCGCCAGATGGCCCAGCAGGCCGATCAGCAGCGCCAGACCGAAGGCCATCTGGAGCTGCGCGGTGCGCATGTCGAGGTTGATCAGCCCGCCCCCGCGCTGTCCGGAGGCCCCGCCGCTGGCGGCCAGGCTCAGTCCCGTGCCCCGACCCGTGAAGAGCTGGCGAATGGCCTTGATCGCCAACGGCAGCGTCAGCCAGGGGAGCAGTGCCCACGGCACGACCCACTGCAGCAGCACCATCACCGCGAGCGCGAGGTAGGCCAAGGCGATCAGCGCTACGTAGAGCGCCCGCGAGGCCCCCGGTCCGAGCACCATGGCGACGGTCCGGATGTCGACCTCGCGGTCGGTCTCGACGTCGCGCAGGTTGTTGGCGTGCAGAATGGCCCAGATCAGCAGCCCGATCGGTAGGCCGTAAAAGACCGGCGCCCAGGCCACGTGGCCCGTCTGCACGGTGTAGCTGCCGAGGGTGACGCCGACCCCGAAGGCCAGAAAGACCGAGATGTCTCCCAGCGCGCGGTACTTGAGCTGCGTGGGGGACGCCGTGTAGCCGGCGCCCAGCACCAGCCCGGCGGCGAGCACCGGGATCAGCACCGGTCCCACGGTGGCGAGAAAATAGACCGCCGCGGCCGCCGCGAGCCCCCAGCAGACGAGCGCCTCGACGAGGACCTCCCGCGCGGACATGCGGCCGCTGACGATCATGCCGCGCGAGGTCCCCTCCAGCTCGGGCCGATCGACGCCTTTGCGGTAGTCGAAGTAGTCGCTCAGCAGATTGGCGCCGGCGTGCACGCATCCAGCGGCCAGGATCGTCAGGACGTACTGCAGCGGATCGAGTCGCGCGCCTCCGTGGATGATCGCCACCAGGCCCCCCAAGAGGGCGGGGATGATCGACGCGGGAAAGGCGAACGGCATGCGGGTGGCCATCCACCAGGTCTGGATTCGGTTCACGGCCGTGATCTCCTCGTGTTCTCTCCCCATTGCGCCGGACAACATCGGGCCGGGGTTCCCTCGCACCGCACGGGCCGAGCCGGTCCGCGGTCGGCTCCCAGCCTCGCACCGCACGGGCCGAGCCGGTCCGCGGTCGGCTACCAGCCTCGCACCGCACGGGCCGAGCCGGTCCGCGGTCGGCTACCGGACGCGGTCCGCAGAGCCTAGACCCTGGGCGGGTGGCCGGTCAACGCGGCCCTGGGGGGGGAGCGTGCGGCGGCCTCCGGCGCGTCCTCCATCGCGGCCGGCGTGACTGTGGTAGAATCACCCCGGGGTCGGGCCGCATCCTGCGCACCACGCACCGCCTCGGAACCCCGGCCGCCGAAGCTTGGATCCAGCGAAGGGAGGCATCATGGATCGCGTCAGGAACCTCTTCAACCTGGGCGGCGCCGCCCGGGTCCGCCGGATGGAATCAGAGTCTCACCTGAGCACGCGGATGAGGATCGGGAGCCGACGGCTGAGCGCACTGGCTCTGGTGACCGTGACCCTGACCGCGTCGCTGCTGGTCGGCACGCCTCCGGCGGGGGCCGACCCGCTCGTCGTGACCGTGACCGATGGACAGACCGAGCAGCCGATCTCAGGCGCGTTCGTGATGGTGGGCGCCTCGGCGGGCGATCCCTTCCCGGGCAACTTCGGCTGGACCGACGCCCAGGGGCAGATCGTCTTCGACGATCCGGCGCTGATCGGTCCCCAGACGGTGACCGCGGCGATGGAGGCCTACGGCCACACGTCGGTCTATCAGGCGGCGGTCGCGGAGGTCGGCCTGCCGCTCTTTCCCGCCGAGGTCGATTCGAGCATGGGCGGCACCAAGACGCACGTCGAGGGCACCGTGCAGAACATCGGCATCAGCAACAACGACGGCAACCTGGATGTGGCGCTCATCCTGCCGGCGGTCAGTGCCAGCGACTTCGTGCTGGGGGACCGGCTGCCCTTCAGCTTCGGGATGGAGACGCTCACCTTTCCGATCATCGGAGAGATCGAGCTGCCGGAAAACTCCTTCGCCCCATACCAGATCGAGCTCTTCATCTACCCCTTCGAGAAGACCCCTTGGCGTATCGACGTGCCGGGCGATCGGCCGGTGACCTTCTCTTCGGTGGCGGGCCGCATCTCCCTTGACGCGCTGTTGGCGGGCGCGACGCTCGACGACGTGGAGATCCGCGAGGTGGGCGTCGAACGCGACGTGCCGGTCAGCGGGCCGATGAACCTGACGATCAACTCGGACCTGAATCTCTCACGCAGTCTCACGACGCAGTTCGCCGGTGTCCCGGCCGGGGCCAAGATCGACGCTGTCTCGGGGGCGCGGGTACCCCAAGCCGGCCGCGAGGTGATCGTGACCTACGCGGGCAACGAGGCGGGCATCGACACGGTCTCCTCGTTCCAGCTCGCCTCCCGGCTGCCGGGAGGCGACATGAGCGACGCGGTCAACGTGGCGGTCGGCCGCTTCGCCGACAGCTCGAGCGGCAACTTGTACAGCGCGGGCATCGTCGAGCGTGACGGCTTCGGACTGCCGCACACCGAGACCTTCGATAGCTGGATGCTGATTCCCGACCTGAGCCAGCAGGGTCGCACGCTCCAGTGGAGCGACGCTACCGCCCCGGGGGTGAGCCCGTCGCCCACCTGGGCGCGGTCGGTGATCGGCCTGCGCGACATCGGGGGTGGCCCGCGAACGGCGGCCTGGCGGATCTATGCGCCCACCAGCGGGGCCGGGGAGCTGACGTTGCCGATCCTGCCTCCTGACGCGCCCGGTCCGGCCGGGGGAGTGCCCGATCCGGCGCAGACCCCCGAGGCCGACGAGCTCTACTGGAACTGCTACGCCGCCAATCCGCCGGGCGGCCCCAGCGACGTGGCCGCCGGCTTCCTGGAGGGGGCCACGCACTGGGCGCGGCGTTGGATCGGGGTCGAGATCGCACCGACCGCCGTGGGCGGACCGATCGCGATGACTCCGACCGCTCTCGATCTGCAGGCCGCACCGAATCCCTTCGTGGGGGAGACCCAGATCGCCTGGCGGTCATCCCTGGACGGGCGGGGCCGGCTCGAGATCATCGCCCTGGACGGACGGTGCCTGCACGAGGAGCCGGTCGCGCTGCAGGGCGACCGCCTCGTCTGGGACGGACGGTGCGCCGGGCGCCGGCTGCCGGCGGGATGCTACTGGGCGCTCGTGCGGTCCGATGCCCATATCTTGGGCCGAATCCAGCTGTTGCGGGTCGAGTAGGCGGGTCCGCGCCGTCATCCGAGGCACGGTCCGGACCGAGCGGCCGCGGTCGCACGGGCCGGCGGGCTCTCCTTGACCCGCCCTGGCCGATTCCGTACACTCGGCTGTTCGCCTGGTGTCGAGCCAGCCTCGGCGCTGGGGTGTCCCTAGGCGACACCGTCCCCCAAACCAGGACCGGAAACTCAAGTAAGGAGACCAATCGCATGGCAGCGCAAGCAACGCCGAGCAAGCCGGCCGCCAAGAAGAAGAAGCGCGGCTTCGTGAAGATCCGCGAGGCCGAGTGCAAGGGATGTGGCTGCTGCGTCGCGGATTGTCCCCGCAAGGTCTTGCAGCTCTCCGACCGGCTCAACCAGATGGGCTACCACCCCGCCGAGTACATCGGCGAGGGTTGTATCGCTTGCGGCATCTGCTTCTATGCGTGTCCCGAGCCGGGCGCCATCACGGTCTTCGAGCTGGACGAGGACGAGTAGGAGGACGGCGGCGAAGGACGGTTCGCATGCGGCGACAAGGGAGGACGCAATGGGCAAGGTGCTCTTGAAGGGGAACGAGGCGGTCATCCGCGGAGCGATTCTGGCCGGATGCCGTGTCTACTTCGGCTATCCGATCACACCCGCCAGCGAGATCGCGGAGACGGCGGCCCAGTACATGCCGCTGGTGGGCGGACAGTTTCTGCAGGCCGAGAGCGAGGTGGCCGCCATCAACATGGTCTACGGCGCCTCCGGAGCGGGCGTGCGGGTCATGACCGCGTCCTCGGGGCCCGGCATCAGCCTCAAGCAGGAAGGCGTCTCCTACATGGCCGGCGCCGAGCTGCCCTGCGTCATCGTCTCGGTGGACCGCGGCGGGCCGGGGTTGGGCAATATCGCCCCCGAGCAGGGCGACTATCACCAGGTGGTATGGGGCGGCGGCCACGGCAACTACAAGACGATCGTGCTGGCCCCCAACTCGGTGCAGGAGATGAGCGACTTGACGATGTTGGCCTTCGAGCTCGCCGACCGCTACCGCACCCCGGTCTATCTACTCACCGACGGCGCCATCGGACAGATGAAGGAGCCGGTCGAATTTCCCGATCACGTTCCCCCGCTGCCGAAGAAGCCCTGGTCGCTCAATGCCCAGGCCGAGAGCAATGCGAACCTGATCTCCTCGATCTTCCTGGACGGCGACGAGCTAGAGGCCCACAACCGGCACTTGCAGGAGAAGTACGCGCGCGTCGTCGAGAACGAAGTGCGCTTCGAGGAGTTCCACGTCGAGGACGCCGAGATCGTGACGCTGGGCTTCGGCATCGTCGCCCGGGTGCTGCGCTCGGCGGTCGAGCTGCTGCGCAAAGATGGACACAAGGTGGGCCTGCTGCGGCCCATCACGCTCTGGCCGTTCCCGGAGAAGCGGATCGCGGAGCTGGCCGAGACGGGGCGCATCAAGCGCTTCATCACGGCCGAGATGAACGACGGGCAGATGGTGAAGGATGTCCGGCTGGCGGTGCTTGGGCGCAAGCCGGTCGACCTCTACAACCGCATGGGCGGCAACATCATGTCGGTCAACGAGATGGTCGATGTGATCAAGCGCCTGGCCGGTTATGAGGTCGGTCGCGAGCACGAGCTTCACGCATAGGGGGGGATCATGCAGGTAAAGTTTCAGAAGTCGAACGCCTTCTGTGACGTCTACGAGCGCAAGCCGGGCGCCGAGAAGACCGTGATCCACTACTGCCCGGGCTGCGGGCACGGCAACATCCACAAGATGATCGCCGAGGCGATCGAGGACCTGGGCATCCAGGACCGCACCGCCTTCGTGAGCCCGGTGGGCTGCAGCGTCTTCGCCTACTACTACTTCGACATGTGCAACATCCAGGCCGCGCACGGGCGCGCGCCCGCGGTGGCCACGGGCGTCAAGCGCGCCCGCCCCGACATGGTGGCGATCTCCTATCAGGGCGACGGTGACCTGGCCGCCATCGGGACGGCCGAGATCGTCCACGCAGCCAACCGGGGCGAGAACATGACGGTGATCTTCGTCAACAACGCCATCTACGGGATGACGGGCGGTCAGATGGCCCCCACCACGCTGGAGGGCCAGAAGACGACCACGAGCCCCTACGGGCGCAACCCGGGCAACGAGGGCCACCCGGTCAAGGTGGTCGAGCTGATCAACTCGCTCGAGGCGCCGGTCTACATCGAGCGCGTCTCGCTGTCGAGCCCCGCGAACAGCGCCAAGGCGCGCCGCGCCATCCGCAAGGCGCTCCAGTATCAGTCCGAGGGCAAAGGGTTCTCCCTGGTCGAAGTGCTCTCGGCGTGTCCCACCGGGTGGGGCATCACCAACCCGCCGGCCGAGGCGCGTCAGTGGATCAAGGAGCACATGGAGCCGGTCTTCCCGCTGGGCTGCCTGCGCGACCGCGGGGCCGACGTGCCGGGGAAGGAGCTGGCACCCCGCAAGGAGATCACCGAGGGGGTGCACGAGATCATCGACATCCTTCCGCCGGGCGGCAACGGCGACGACGGCAAGCCGGCCACGATGGACCACGTGGCTGAAGCCCTGCGCAACCCCGAGATCAAGGTGGCGGGGTTCGGCGGGCAGGGGGTCCTGCTGCTGGGCCTGGGCATCTCGAGCGTGGGCATGAAGCTGGGGTATCACGTCTCCTGGCTGCCGTCCTACGGTCCGGAGATGCGCGGGGGGACGGCCAACTGCAGTGTCAAGGTCTCGACCGACCAGATCGGGTCGCCCGTGGTGGCGGAGATCGACATCCTGGTGGCCTTCAACCTGCCGTCGCTCTTGAAGTTCGAGAAGAACCTGCGGCCCGGGGGCACGATCTTCTACAACAGTTCTATCATTGACCGGAAACCCGAAAGGACCGATATTGAAGCTGTGCCGGTGCCGGCCACCGAACTGGCGGACGAGCTAGGGAATACGAAGGCCGCCAATATGGTGATGTTCGGCGCCATCGCCGCCAAGACGAGCCTGTTCAAGACGGAGGAAGTCGTTTCACATCTGGACAGCTTCATCACGAAGAAGAAGCTGATTCCGCTCAATGAACAGGCGGTCAGGAGGGGCGCGCAGTACATCGAAGAGATGAGTTGATTTCCTCCTGGCCCCTCATGGAAGGGGGTGACTCGGGGGATGGTCCCGAGAGTCCTGATCGTTGAAGAGCACGCCGCTCTGCGAGAAGGGTACGAGCGCAGCCTGCGCGATGAGGGCTACGAGGTCCTGACGGCCGCATCCACGGACGGATTGCTCGAGCTGGTCCGCTCCTCGTCGCCGGACTTGGTGGTTTTGGACCCGGAGGGCGAGGGCGGCAAGGGGATGGCCTCGGCGCTGCAGTTGATCGAAGCGAACGTGCCGGCTTCCCTGGTGTTCAACACGTCGAAGCCCTACACCATGGAGATCGACTTCTCCACGTGGGTGGCCGACGCATTCGCGGTTCGATCCCAGGGCGTGGACGGGCTGCTGCGGGCGGTGCAGCAGGTGCTTCCCAGGGCGGTCGCCAACTCGTAGGCCGAGCGGGCGCTTCGATGGCCGGCCCGTGACGGCCGGCCGCTGCCTGCGCTTGCTCAGGCGCTCGCCAGCGTCTTCTCCCTCATGATGAGGTGGCTCTCGAGCCGCCCGAGATCGTGGTCCACCGCGCGGAAGAAGCCCTTGGCCGTCCGCGGCGCGGTGGTGATCGAAAGGCAGCACCGTTCCAGATAGTCCTCGGCTTCCTGGAGGTCTTCGAGGATCAGCAGGTCGGCCTCCAGAATGCGCTCGATGATCTGCTCGTCGAGGGTGTCGCTCGCGAAGAATCCCTTGAAGGCATAGGGGGCGTAGCGCACCGCTTCGGCGATCGTGCGCAACCTGAGCGCACGGCGTTCGAGCTGCTCGAGCTGGGCGCCGGCGTCTTCCTGCGACCAACGCTCGTGAATCTGTTCCAGCGCGCGCTGCATGCACTGCAGCTTCTCGTAGACGGTCGCCCTCAGGCGCGAGTCTTCTTCCTGGCGCCGATCGCGGGCCTTGTAGCCCTCGTACCCGGGAACCAGGTAGGCGAGGTTTTCGAGAAAGCGCAGGCCGCTGGGTCGTCGCTCACTGTCCATCGCGGTCACTCCTGCAAGCGGACTCGATCGAGGGATGGTGCGACCCGGCGCTCCCCCAGGCGCTCGCTCGCATACCGCCCTGTCGGTCGGCCGGTCAGAGCTGATCCTCAACGATCCTCACGGAACCTCATGGAACCTCATGGAACATCGCTTTCACCGCACCCCAGGTCGTTTCCACCACGGCGGAGGGTCCGCCGAAATAGTCCACCATGACCCAGGCCGCATTCAGGCCGAAACTGCAATTCGAGTCGTAGGCGACGCGAAACGTGCCGTCGCCGTCGGGGCCGGCCGTCTCTCCCCAGCTATTCTTGGCGATCCAACAGCCCTGCACATCGTCGTAGCCGATGACCGCCACCGCGTGGGCGCCCACCCGATCCCCGGAGGCGTGTTGGTAGATGTCGCCGGGCGTGGCATCGTACCAGAAGCCACCGCCGCTGCCGTCGATGAAGTCCTCGTAGACGTGGAATCCGGCCCAGATCGCCCCGTGGAGGTCGAGCGCTTGCTTCATCTCGCTGACCGAGGGCACCCCGGCGTCGTCGCGGACGAAGTCCCAGGCCACGGCTTGCCAACCCGAGGGCGCCGGCCCGCTGCCCGGACAGGTTCCGCTGCCCCCGCCGCCGCTGGAGTAGGGAAAGGCCTCCTCGGTGGCGATGCCGTAGGTGCGAACGAACTCGAACGCGACCGCGCTCCCACCCTGGCAGCCGAAATTGCGCGTGCTTCCGAAGGAGAGGGTCCACACCTCATTGTCGCACGAGACGAGGTGCTGTTCGGAGAGGTCGAAGGTCTGCGCATCGAGGCCGGGGTCGTGCCGCAGGCAGGCGGTCTCGATGCAGGTGACCGCGGCAAAGGCCCAACAGGCGCCGCAGGAGCCCTGGTGCTTGGCCGGCGTCACGACCCCCTCGTCGCGCAGGTCCCTCACCTCGTGCGCCGAGGTCAGCGGCATCGCCTCGTAGGGCGGCCGCGGATTGGTGTGGGGCACCGGCACGAAGCCCATGCCCGGCAGCTCTGCGACGGCCGGCGCGGCGACGGCGCTCCCCGTCGCCAGGGCCAGCGTTGCGAGCAAGCGGCCGCGCGCACGGCGCAGGGTTGCTCGAAGGCTACGGTTGCAGGCTGCCCGAATCACCCCAGGCTTCCTCCGTTGCGGGTCCATGCTGCTGGTTCGGACCGGGGCTACGTACAAAGCCCGTGCCTGGAGATGACTTGACCATCTGCAACCGCCTACCTAGCATGCAGGTGGGCGGTTCGTCCCCCACCGGGAGGGGACGTTCCCGGGAGCCGGGGAGCAGTGGATGGCTCCCGTTTGCACGGCCGACCGAGCACAATGCAATCCACACCTACGGCACCGGGCGGATTGCCGCTGTCCGAGAAAGACGTGGAGGGGCACGTGGCTGTGCACCGCCAACAAGGCCGACCCCGACCGCGGCGCATGACGGTCCTGCTGGTGGCTCCACAGGAGCCGGACGTGGCGCGGCTGCGCGAGGCGCTGGATTCCCCCGATCGCGTCTTGGTGTGGGTCCGCAGTCGGGAGGCGGCTGCGAACGTGCTCGATCGGCGCCACGTGGACGCTCTGGTCACGCGCCTGAATGCGCCCCGCATCCAAGGGCTGGCCCTGCTCGAGCTGACGCGGCAGCGCAATCCGGAAGCCGGAGCGGTGCTGCTGATCGAGCCCGACGAGGAGGAGCGCGCCACGGGGGCCATGCAGCGGGGCGTCTTCGACTTCCAGCGACGTCCCTGGAACGCCGAGAAGATCGTGCGTGTCTTGCAGCGGATCGGCGAGCGACAACAGGTCCTCGAGGAGATCTCCCGGCTCCACCAGAAGCTGGATCGCACGTTGAGCTTCCCCAGTCTGGTGGGCAATTCGAGCGCGATGTCCCACCTGCGTTCCCGCCTGCGCGAGCTGGCGCCCTTGGACGCGCACCTTCTCCTGGTGGGTGAGGATGGGACCGGCAAGAGTCTCGTGGCCGCCATCCTGCACCAGCACAGCCCGCGCAGCAGGGGCCCCTTCATCCGCTACGATTGCGCCGCGCTCAGCGCCCGCCGAATGACGCGCCGGATCTTCGGGTCGCCGGCACCTCCCGGCGGGCGTCCGACATCGGGGCTGCTCGCCCAGGCCTCGACAGGAACGCTGTACCTCGAGCAGGTGACCGCGCTGCCTCTGACGCTGCAGGCCCGCATCGCGGAAGTGCTGCGGACGGGTCAACTGCGGCCGCACATTGACACCCTGCCGATCGACGTGCACCCCCGGGTGATCTCTTCGACGCAGGGTGATCCCGAGGCATTGCTCGAACGGGGCTTGCTGGACGAGGGGCTGCTGGACCTGATCGGCGAGGAGCGACTCGAGCTACCCCCGCTGCGGTACCGCCGACGCGACATTTCGGCCCTGGCGCGCCACTTCCTGGCCGAGCTCGGCGAGGAGGCGGAGACGGGCAAGACGGTGCGGCTGGAGCGTCCGGTGCTGGACAAGCTGGCCGGCTATGACTGGCCGGGCAACGTCCGCGAGCTGAAGAACACGCTGCGCGAGCTCTTTGCCCAATCGACGGGGGCAGGGGGCATCGGTGTCGAGGACCTGCCCGAAGACATTCGCGATCCCGTCCCTCGGGACGCCCTGATGGCCTTCCCGCTGGGCACGCGCCTGGACGAGGCCGAGCGGCACCTGATCCTGCAGACATTGAAGCTCTGCGGCGGAAATCGGGAGAAGGCGGCCGGGATCCTGGGCATCGGCGTGCGGACGCTCTACCGAAAGCTCCAGACCTATCGTCACGAGGGGTGGTCCTGAACTCGCTTTCCATGATAGCTGCCATTTTGGCATGCATTCCCGGAGCTCGTGTTGGAAAGCGCTCGCGAAGCATCTCGATCCGGCCGATTCGAGGCTGAAACGTCCTACTTTGACACACAAAACTGTTCCAATTCGAATCACTTTCCCCGCCACAATGGCAGTTTCTCGACATCATGCTTGGGTCTCGAAAAAGACATTCCCGGACAATGTATTGTGGTTGATATCGTTATGAGTCGTATGTCACAATGGCACGCTTCTCGCAAAGAGAAGCCACGGAGGTTGCACATCCACACCTCGTCGATGAGGCGTGGACCGAGGAGCCGGTTTGGCCTCGTAGGGTGGAGGCCCCGGTACGCTGAGCTCAAGAAATTGGAGGAGTGAGGGCCATGAAGACCAAGATTCGTCCCCTCGGTGATCGCGTGCTCGTGCAGCGGTTCGAGGAGACCGCCGAGCAGCGTAGCGCCGGCGGCATCATCATCCCGGATACGGCCAAGGAGAAGCCCATGGAGGGCAAGGTGATCGCGGTGGGTCCCGGGCGTCGCACGGACGACGGCAAGATCCACAAGATCGAGCTGTCGATCGGGGACCGCGTGCTGATCAGCAAGTACGCCGGCACGGAAGTGAAGATCGAAGGCGACGACTACCTGATCATGCGTGAGGACGACGTTCTCGGCATCATCGAGGGTTAGCACTCACAGAGAATGGGAGGTTGATGAAATGGCTGCCAAGCAGATCATTTTTCAGGAAGAAGCGCGGCGCGCGATTCTCGAGGGTGTCGAGATGCTGAGCAGGGCCGTGAAGGTCACCCTGGGTCCGCGTGGACGCAACGTCGTGCTCGAGAAGAAGTGGGGCTCTCCCACCATCACCAAGGACGGCGTCACCGTGGCCAAGGAAGTCACGTTGAAGGATCCCTGGGAGAACATGGGCGCCCAGATGGTGCGCGAGGTCGCCTCGAAGACCTCCGACATCGCCGGTGACGGCACCACCACCGCGACCCTGCTGGCCGAGTGCATCTTCCGCGAGGGGCTGCGCAACGTGACCGCCGGCGCCAACCCGATGCACATCAAGCGCGGCGTCGACAAGGCGGTCGAGGTCGTCGTGGCCGAGCTGGAGAAGATGTCGAAGAAGGTCAACGACACGGCGCAGATCGAGCAGGTTGCCACCATCTCGGCCAACGGCGAGGCGACGATCGGGCGCATCATCGCGCAGGCGATGGACAAGGTGGGCAAGGAAGGCACCATCACGGTCGAGGAGGCCAAGTCGACCGACACCACCCTGGACGTCGTCGAGGGCATGCAGTTCGACAACGGCTACCTCTCGCCCTATTTCATCACCGACAAGGACAGCATGGAGGTCGTCCTGGAGGACACGTTCATTCTGCTCCATGACAAGAAGATCTCCAGTCTGAAGGACCTGCTCCCGGTGCTCGAGCAGACCAGCCAGGCGGGCAAGCCGATCCTGATCATCTCCGAGGACGTCGAGGGCGAAGCGCTGGCGACCCTGGTGGTCAACCGCCTGCGCGGCACGCTGCAGTGCTGCGCGGTCAAGGCGCCGGGCTTCGGTGATCGCCGCAAGGCGATGCTCGAGGACATCGCGATCCTGACCGGCGGCCAGGTGATCTCCGAGGAGATGGGCCGCAAGCTCGAGAGCGTCACGCTGAACGACCTGGGTCGCGCGCGCTCGGTCAAGATCGACAAGGACAACACGACCATCATCCAGGGCACGGGCAAGAAGGTCGACATCAAGGCGCGCATCGACCAGCTCACGCGCCAGATCGAGGAAACCACCTCCGACTACGATCGCGAGAAGCTGCAGGAGCGGCGCGCCAAGCTGTCGGGCGGCGTGGCGGTCATCAACGTCGGCGCGGCCACCGAGACCGAGATGAAGGAGAAGAAGGCGCGCGTCGAGGACGCCCTGCACGCCACCCGCGCGGCGGTCGAAGAAGGGATCGTTCCCGGCGGCGGCGTGGCGCTGCTGCGCTGCATCACGGCGCTCGACAAGATGGAGGACCTCGAGGGCGACATGAACATCGGGGTCCGCATCGTCAAGCGCGCCATGGAGGAGCCTCTGCGCACGCTGGTCAACAACGCCGGGATCGAGGGCAGCCTGGTGGCCCAGGAGGTTCGCAAGAACCCCAAGAAGTCCTTCGGCTACGATGTCGAGCGTGACGAGTACGTGGACATGATCGAGGCGGGCATCATCGACCCGAAGAAGGTGACGCGCACCGCCCTGCAGAACGCGGCGTCGATTGCCAGCCTGATGATCACCACCGAGGCGATGATCTCCGAGATCCCCGAGCCCGAGAAGCCTGCTCCGGGCGGCGGTGCCGGCGACATGGGCGGCATGGGCGGCATGTACTAGAACTGGGCCGCAACGCACGCCGAATAGACGCCGCCCCGGGTCGCGCGCCCGGGGCGGCGCTTCGTATGGGCGCCGCCCCGGGCGGGCCGGCCGGACACACGGTCGGTCAGGTAACCGTGCGGCGGTAATCCCGCGGCGAGACCCCGAGGATCCTGCGAAACTGGCGTGAGAAGTAGTTGCTGTCGTTGAACCCCACATCGAAGGCCACCTGGGAGATGGTGCGCCTCGTGTTGCGCAGATGGCGCTGGGCTCGGCGCATGCGGGTGCGCAGCAAGTAGTCGATCGGGGTGTGCCCGGTGGCGCCCTTGAACTCGCGGATGAGCGTGTTGACCGACACGTTGGCGATCTCGGCGAGATGTGCGAGGGTGATCGGCTCGGCGTAGTGGCGCTCGATGTAGCTGATGGCGCGTCCCACCTTGAGGTAGGTCTGCACCCGGGGGACGCGGGCCTGCTGGTAGCAGCGCGACAGGTAGACGATCACCTGCAGGAACCAGGAGACCGCCATGGGCAGGGCCCCCGGCTTGCCCGACCGTAGCTCCTCTTCCAGCCGATCGATGAGGCGCGCCACCCGATCGAGCTGGCCGCGCTTCAGGCGCAGGCGCGTCTCGAAGCCGTGCTCGAGCCGATAGAGCGGCTCGAGCGTGAAAAGGGCGTGATAGCCGGGCATGGTCTTCAGATCGGCCATGGGGGCATCGAGCATCGGCTCGTCGAACAGCACGTTGATCAAGGAGAGCCGACCGCGGATGCGATAGCCGTGGATCCAGTGGGGCCGCAGCACGAACGCGTCCCCGGCGCGAATTCGGTACTGCCCTCCCTCCGTGAGGTGGTCGCCTTCGCCGCCCATGACCACCACGATCTCCCAGAAGTCGTGCGTGTGCAGCGGGGAGGGATGCTTGCGGCTGTCGCGAAACACGGCCAGAGGCAATCCGGGGTCGTCGGAGATGTCCGCCATGCGCAGGCACGGGTAGCCGCGGTAGGTTGCCCAGCGAGCCATGGTGAGATTGTGCTAGTTTTTGGCAAGTTCGTCAAGGAGCGGGCACAGCGGATTTGCGTATTCTGGCTCCGGCAGTCGGTTCCGCGCGTGTGTCGCACGCGCAGCACCGTGTGCCTGACGGAGGGTACCCACGCCCGGGGTCGGCGAAGGATATCATGCCCGCAGCCGCCCCCGGGCGTCTCTGGGCCGTGATGGGGCGGCTCGCGCTGGGCGTCCTCCGTGTCCTCGATTTGCCTGCGAGTCGGCAGGTGACCCGTCGCGGACGGATCCCACGCCTGCGCCGGGGTCGGGGTCTTGCGGCCGGGAATCGAGGCCGGCGCGCGCGTTCGTCCCTCCTGGATGCCCACTCGGATGCGGGCGCGCCAACACGGGCCTCGTCGGTGCACATGGCGGCAAGCACCCGAGCGAACCCTGGGAGGCACCGGGTCGGACCGCGACACTGGAATGGATGCCTCTGCGCATCCCGTGAGGGCCGCCGGGGCCAGGGTAGGCCCCGGCGGCCCGGTTGCTCGCCCCCCGAATGATCCCGGCCTGGCGCGTGCCCCGGCGACGGCGCCTAGAAGTCGTAGTAGAGCGTCATTTCGTACGGATGGGGCCGGTTGCGTACCTCGTCGGCCTCCAGCACCAGCTTGCGATCCACCCAGGTGGAGACAAAGTCCTCCGGAAAGACACCGTCGGCCGTCAGGAAGGCATGGTCTTCCTCCAGCGCGCGCAGCGACTCACGCAACGAGGCGGGAACCGGGAAGATCGTCTCGAGCTGGACCCGACTCAGATTGCGCACATCCTCGTTGATCGGCCCCCAGCCCAGCGCACGCGGATCGATGCGGTTGCGGATTCCGTCGAGACCCGCCATGAGCTGCCCCGCCATGGCCAGGTAGACGTTGCACGTGCCGTCGGGCGGACGGAACTCGATCCGCTTCTGATCGGGGTCGATCGCGTACTTGGGAATGCGAATCGCCGCGCTGCGGTTGGCCAGACCGTAGAAGAGCAGGGTCGGGGCCTCGAAGCCCGGCACCAGCCGCTTGTAGGAGTTGGTGCTCGGATTGGTGAGGGCCAGCAGCGCGCGGCCGTGCTTCAGGAGGCCGCCGATATAGTAGTGGGCCTCGTCGCTGAGGTTGTAGGGCGCATGCTCATCGTAGAAGAGATTGCGGCCGCCCTGGAGCAGATTCTGATGGAAGTGCATGCCCGAGCCGGCCTCATCGTACAACGGCTTGGGCATGAACGTGGGACTCAGGTGGTGGCGGATCGCCAGGTTCTTGATCACGTATTTCGCCCACATCGTGCCGTCGGCCGCCTTCATCAGCGGCTGGCGCGTCAGCTCGATCTCGCACTGGCCCGGCCCGCCCACCTCGTGGTGGTGATAGCGAACCGGCATTCCGGCCTGCTCGATCATCTGGACCATCTTACTGCGCAGGTTGTGGAGCCGATCGAGAGGTAGGCTCGCGTGATAGCCGCCCTGATGGGGAATGTTGTGGCCGAGCTGGGTCTCGCTGCCCTTGGCCGTGTTCCAGTCCGCTTCGGCGGAGTCGATCTGGTAGAAGGACGTGTTGATGTCGCTGCCGTAGGAGACCTTGTTGAAGACGTAGAACTCCAACTCGGCCAGCCAGAGGCTGCCGTCGGCCACGCCGAGATGTGCCATTTGCTCGTGCGCGCGCATGGCGATGCGCCGCGGATCCCGGGCGAACCAGTGACCGGTGTCCGCCTCGGAGATGTTGCAGATCAGACTCAGGGTGGGGGCCTCCCAGAACGGGTCGACCTGCGCCGTCTCGGGGTCGGGGACCAGCATCAAGTCCGCCCCGGCGGCGGGCTTGAAGCCCGGCACGCTGGATCCGTCGAACGCCACGCCCGTCTCGAGCGTGTGCGCGTCGAACGCGCTGATCGGCAGGGTGACGTGCTGCCAGCGGCCGAAGAGGTCGGAGAACTTCAGGTCGATCATCTCGATCTTCTGCTGCTCGATGAGCGACCGCAGGCTTTCGTACGCACGCATGACGGGTTGACCTCCCAGCCGGAAGCCGCGGGTCCTGGCGCCCGCGGGTGTTGAAAGAAACCCCTGCCGAAGGGCGAAGCAGTATAGCGCGCCCGCTCATCCGCCGACAAGGTGTTGCGTCGGAGGCAGGGGCGATCGAATGGTCTTGATCCCAGTGCCCACCCGGGCCTGTAATGAACGGAGCGGCAGGATGACACGAAAGACGGCGGGTCGACGGACCCCGATTGCGGCGGCGGAAGGAGGCAGGCTGGGCGCGATGACCATCGATACGTCACCGCAGGTGGAGCGGGCCGTCCTGATCGGGCTCGTTCCCGAGGAACCGGGGCCGGCCGGCGACGGCGGGCCCCGTCGCGTACGCACCGCGGCCATGCCCGCGGGAGTGCGGATGCCGGAGGGCACCAGCCTCGATGAACTGGGGCTGCTGGCCCAGACCGCCGGGTGCCAAGTGGTTGCGCGGATCCGTCAAGCGCGGGCCACGATTCACCCGGCCACCTTCCTGAGCAAGGGCAAGCTGGCCGAGCTGGAAGCGACGGTCGGCGAACGGGACGCCGACGTCGTGATCTTCGACGAGGACCTTTCGCCGGCGCAGATGCGCAACCTGGAGCAGACGCTCGACCGGAAGGTGATCGATCGCACCGAGCTGATCCTGGACATCTTCGCCACGCGGGCGCGGACGCGCGAAGCCCACGTGCAGGTGGAGCTGGCCCAGCTCCAGTACCTGCTGCCCCGCCTGACCCGCATGTGGGGCCACCTCTCCCGGCAGGTGGGCGGCATCGGCACGCGGGGCCCGGGGGAGAAGCAGCTCGAGGTCGACCGGCGACTCGTGCGCCGCCGCATCAGCACGCTCAAGCGGCGGCTGCAGGTGGTCGAGCGCGAGCACCGCATGCAGAGCCAGCGCCGCCAGAGGGTGTTCAAGGCCTCGTTGATCGGCTATACCAACGCGGGCAAGTCGACGCTCTTCAACACCGCCACGCACGCCGGCGTGCTCGAAGAAAACCGGCTCTTCGCCACTCTGGACACCACCACGCGGCGCATCGGTTTCGAAGACGGGCGGGCGCTGCTCCTGTCCGACACGGTCGGATTCATTCGCAAGCTTCCGCACCACCTGGTGGCCTCGTTCCGCGCCACCCTGAGCGAGGTGCGCGAAGCGGATCTGCTGATTCACGTCGTGGACGCGTCGCATCCCGCCATGGACCAACAAATGGCGACGGTGGAAGAGGTCACCGAGGGGCTGCTGGAGGGCCGGCGCATCGGCCGGCTGCTGGTCTTGAACAAGATCGATCTTCTCCAGGAGGAGCAGATCCAGGGCCTGCGGGCGGCCTATCCCGAGGCCGCACTGCTGACGGCGCGCGACCGCAAGCAGGTGATGGATCTGAAAGAGACCGTGGCGGCGCTCGCGCGCACCGCCGACGATCGCGAGTCGATGAACGGCGCCGGGCGGACGTAGACGCGGGGGATCGGCGCGGGAGAGGTGGTGAGCCGAGCAGCGCGGCGGACGATCCTGGGCGATGCGGGCACGCTGGAGCGCGCCGCGGCCGAGGCGTGGCCCTGGAGCGAGGAGCGGCGCGCCGCGACCCGGGATCTGGGCCGCACCCTGGCCGGTTTTGCCGACACGCGCGACCTGCTTTCCTCCCCGTGGTGGGACGAACATCGCGCGACGCTCCAAGCGCTGCTGGGCCGCATCCAAAGCGCCCCCCCGGAGCCGCCAGGAAGCGCCGGTCCGGTGGGCGACCCCCCGGGGGCGCGGCGACCCGCGGCCACGCTGTCCCCGCCGGGGCCCGCAGGCGACCGCTTCCGGGCCGTGCACTGGAACATCCTCAAGGGCATCGCCTTCGAAGCGATCGTCGCTGAGCTGACCCGCCACCCCCGCCTGCGCGATGCCGACGCGCTGTTGCTCAACGAGGTCGACGTCGGCATGGCCCGGTCGGGCAACCGCCACGGGGCCGCGGAGCTGGCCCGCCGCCTGGGCATGCACTGGACGTTCCTGCCCAGCTATCTCGAGCTGACCAAGGGGCCGGGCGCCGACGCCCGCGCGGCCGGCGAGAACGAGATCGGCCTGCACGGGGTGGCCGTGCTCACCCGCCGCGCGCCGGTGTCGAGGGCAGCGGTCCGACTGCCGGAGATCTTTGACTACTTCGGGTTCCGTGAGAAACGGCTGGGCCAGCGTCAGGCCCTCATCGTGACGTTGCCGGGAGGGCTGGCCCTGGTGTCGGTGCACGTGGAGGTGCGCAACACGCCCGCGGCGCGCGCGGCCCAGATGTGCGCGCTGCTCGACGGCGTCGACCGCTTCTGCGAGCAGGAGCAGCGGGCCGATCGTCGTGTCGATCGCGTCCTGGTGGCCGGAGATCTCAACAGCCACACCTTCGCACGCGGCACCCCGCTGCGCGCCGTCGGCGGATTCGTGCGGCTGTTGTGCACGCCGCGCGGCCGCTTGCAGGCACGGTTGTGCGAACCTTGGCAGAGCTCCGGTGAGCCCGCCTTCGACGAGCTGGCCGCCCGGGGCTACGACTGGCGCCGGCTCAACGACCGCCTCCCCACCGCGCATGCGCCCCTGGCCACCATCGACGAGGCGCGTGGGCTGCCGGCTCTGCTGGCGCCTTTGGCGGCGCGCGTGTTGGGTCCGGATCCGCGCGGTCTGCCTCTGCGGCTGGATTGGTTCGCCGGCCGGGGGATCGAGCCACGCACCGCCCCTGCCACGCTCATCGAGGTGCTCGACCGGGCGCCGGCGCCGTCGGACCACGCTCCGATCACGCTGGAATTCCATCCCTGAGAAGCGGGGTCGAGCCCCGGGACGAAGCCGGCGGCTCAGGCCACCAGGTCGGCCGTCTCGAGCATGACCCGGTGTTCGCGCAGGAAGGGCAGCAACGCTCCCAGCGCCTCGACCGCGGCCGCGTCGAGCTGCGTGCCGCTCACGCGCCGGATCTCGGCGTAGGCGTCGGTGAGGCCCCAGGCCTCACGGTAGGGGCGCCGGGTGGTCAGCGCGTCGAACGTGTCGGCCACGGCGATGATGCGCGCCTGGATCGGAATGGCCGCGCCGGAGATGCCCAGCGGATAGCCGAGCCCGTCGAGCCGCTCATGGTGAAACAGCACCGCCTGGCTGGCCGCTTTGAGCTGCTCGATGTGGCCCACCACCTCGTAGCCGCGCCAAGGGTGCTGCTTGACCACCTCGAACTCGTTCTCGTCGAGCCGGGCCGGCTTGTTGAGAATCGCCTCCGGCATCCCGATCTTGCCGACGTCGTGAAGAATGGAGGCCCACTTGAGAGCCTCCATCGCCTCGACCGGCAGGTCCATCTCCTTGCCGAGGAGCATCGCGATCAGATTGACGCGCGCCGAATGTCCCGACGTGTAGCGGTCCTTCGTCTCCACGGCGCAGACCAGCGCCTTCACGGTGGACATCAAGAAGCCGCTCAGGTTCTCGTGCAAGTCGGCTTTGTGCAGCGTGCCGGCCACCTGCTCGGCCAAGGTGTGCAGGAGGGCCTGATGGTGTGGTCCAAAGGCGCCCGTCCCCCGCCGCAGGTAGCCGAGGAAGCCTGCCTTGGGGCGCTCGGGCCGCAGGCGGATGGCTGCCAATTGCAGTCTCAGCCCCGGCACGGGATCCTGTCCGAGCAGACGCTCGAGAGGCGCCTGGATCTGGACGTCGGGCCAGCTCCGCATGCTCCACCAGAGCTGCGCCGCCAGATGGCGAAGCTGTTTGGTGGAAATCGGCACCCCGGTCCTGCCCGGCGCCGCGTGGCGGGCGATGAGCGGCGCCCTCTGGGTCGGAAGCTGCAGCAGGGCGAGCTCGGCTCCCATGGCGACGCATCCCTGGTGCAGGATGAACTCCAATGTCTGCCGCCACGCGGCCGGGTCGGTCTGACGAGCGGCGATGCGCCGCAGCAATCCGCGCTGCGTCCGCAGGCTCCCCAGTTCCTCGGCCTGGCGCTCCAGCCGCAGGTGCAGGTCGAACTGGCTGCCCATGGCCGAGGCCACGGCCTCGAGCGAAGCGCGCAGGAGCGTCGCCTGAGCGTGTGTGAAGGAGGGGGAGCCCCGGGTCGACGCGGACCCTTGCGGGTCGGACCAGGGCCCGCTCTCCTGTGCGGACCGATCGCCCGATGGGTCCCCGTCCGCGGCGGTCGTCGCGCCGCAGCCGGCGGAGGCGGAGGAACCGCCCCGACCGGGAAAGGGTTCGAAGAGTGCGCTGGGTCGTGCGGTCAACACGGCCCGGACCGCGGATCTGGAACGGACCGGCACGGCCAGCACGGGACGCTGTCCGCCGGTGCCCTCCCAGAAGGATCGGCCGCGGTCGGCACAGCGCCGCACCAACGGCAGCAGGTGCGGTTCCATGGAGGCCGCGGGATCCGGCGGCGCGCTGCAGAGCAGCACGCCCTGGGGCGTCCAGAGCTGGAGCGTCGCGTCGGTGAGTCGAGCCTGGCCTTGCAAGAAGTGGATCCATCCCTGCTCCAGCATCGGCTGCGGGGTAGACTGCTGCTCGAGCTTGGTGATGGACATCATTCTTTCGTCCCGTCGGAAGGGTTGCGCCCCTGAACGCGGCGCAGACAGACGGTGACGGCCTGCCGCGCACAAACTGATAGATCGGTGTGCGCGGCCGATTCCTAATCCGGCTTTTCCTCGCGGGTGTTTGATTTGGGGCTTTGTGGTTGGATGGATTCAGCCAGTCCAGTATCCTGCGGCAGCCAATGGCTGCAGAGATGCACGTCGCGGGTCTGGATGCGGTGAGGACACGCATGAGGAGCTATTCAGGTTTACGGCAGAGAGGCAATAGGCTGGGGACGGTCGGGCTCGGCCTGGCGTTGGCGGCGGGCTTCGCGGGGATCTGCGGCGCGCAGCCCGGGTCCCCCCAGGTCGTGGAGCGCGTCGTGGCCGTGGTCGACGAGGAACCGATCCTGCTCACGGAGCTGCAGGCCCAGTATGTGATGGCGGCCCAGGCCTTCGGCGTCGACCTCTCCGATTCGGTGGCCGCGCGCCAGTTACGCGATGAGATCCTGGAGCAGCAGATCGACCAGCGCGTGCTCTACCTGGAGGCGCAGGCGCAGGGCGTGATCGTCGACGAGACCGAGATCGACCAGCTCGTCGACGAAGCGATCGCCCGCAATCGCAGCGAGGCCGGATCGGAGGAGGCCTTCCAGATGCAGCTTCAGCGCGAGGGGCTCACCGAGGAAGACCTGCGTCAACGCTACCGCGAGCAGGCCCGCCGCGAGCTGATCGTCAGCCGCTTCGTCCAGCGCGAGATCCGCAGTGACATCACCGTGACCCCCGCCGAAGTCCGGGCCTATTTCGAGCAGCACCGCTCCGAGCTGCCCCAGCGGGAAGCGGGCCTCCACCTGCAGCGCATCGTGATCCAGGTCAAGCCCGACCCTGCCCTCTACGAGAAGGCCCGCGATCTGGCCGCGCAGGTCCGCGACCGGATCGCCAGCGGCGCGATCGACTTCGCCGACGCGGCGCGCCGCTACTCCGACGATCCCAACGGCCGCACGGGAGGCGATCTTCGTCGCGTCTCCCGCGGCGACTTCGCGGATCGTCTGGGCCCGGCGTTCGAGGATTCGCTCTTCGCACTGGAGGCCGGCGATCTGAGCCGTCCGCTGCGCAGCCCCCTGGGGTACCACCTGGTGCTGGTGGAGGAAAAGGCCCTCGACGGCTCGTGGATTCACCCGCGCCACATCCTCTTCGGGGTGCCGGTCGTCCAAGCCGATCGCGCCCGCGCCGAGCTTCTGGCCGACCAGCTCTACGATCGCCTGAAGGCGGGGGAGTCTTTTGAGGCGCTGGCGCGCGAGCACTCCGACGATCCGGTGTCCCGCGAGGAGGGCGGCGACCTGGGCTGGGTGCCGGTGAGCGCCCTGGGCGAGACCATCCGCGGACCCATCGACTCCCTACAGGTCGGCGAGATCAGCCGCCCGGTGACGACCGAGAGCGAGGTGCAGATCTTCCGGGTCCTGGGACGCGAATCGGCGCGCGATTTCGCGTTCAAGGAGATCGAAGAGGAGCTCACCGAGATCGTGCGCACGCGCAAGCTGGAAGAGCGCTACCAGTCCTGGGTCGAGGAGTTGAAGGAGAAACACTATATCGAGAGGCGATCCTGGGATGCGAATTGACCAGGTCGTGCACTGGCTCTGTCTGCTCAAGAGCCGTTCTCTGGCGACGCGTGGTTGCCGGGAGCGCCGCATCCTGCTCAACGGGCAGCCGGTGCGGCCCGCCCACGACGTCCAGGCAGGGGACGAGATCACGATGATCAACCCGCGGGGCGACCGCCGCCGCGTCGTCCGCATTCTCCAGGTCCCGCAGCGGCAGCAAAGCCGTCAGGACGCGGGCGCACTCTACACCCTGGTGCGCGAGGAGCACATCGATCCTCGGGATGACACGGTGATCCATCGGGACGAATGAGCCATGATCCGCTTCGAGCACGTGTCGAAGAGCTACATCGGCTGGGGTGAGCAATGCGCGCTCGAGGATCTGTCGTTCCACCTCGAGCCCGGCGAGATGGTCTTTCTCTTGGGCGAGAGCGGGGCTGGGAAGTCGACCGTGCTCAAGATGATCACCCTGGAAGAGCGACCCTCGAGCGGCACGGTGCACGTGGCCGGCTACTGCAGCGACACGATCTCCCGCGCCGAGATCCCATTGCTGCGGCGCCGGTGCGGGATGGTGTTCCAGAACTTCCGGCTGATTCGCGACAAGACGATCTTCGAGAACCTGGCCTACTGCCTGCGCATGACCGGCACGCTGGAGCGATCGATCATCGTGCGCGCTGTGTCGCGCGTGCTGCACGCGGTGGGCATCTACGGCAAGCGCAACTGCCTTCCCCACGAGCTCAGCGGCGGAGAGCAGCAGCGCGCGGCGGTGGGGCGCGCGTTGATCCACGAGCCCCCCATTCTGCTGGCGGATGAGCCCACCGGCAATCTGGACGAGCAGACCGGTTTCGAGATCATGTTGTTGCTCGAGCAGCTCCATCTGATCGGCACGACGATCATCGTGGCCACGCACAACGTGGATTTCGCCTCGCGCTTCGCCACCCGCAAACTGACCTTGCGTGAGGGCCGCCTGGTCGAGGACCTGTTCCTGCGGCCCCACGGGACGGAGATCTACTGAACCGGTGAAAGCGCTCTGGTTCTTCATCCAGGAGGCTTGGTCCTCCATGCGGCGCAACGTGTCGGCCAGCCTGGCCGCCGTGACGGCCATCGGATCGGTGCTCTTCCTGCTGTCGCTGTTGATGCTGCTCAGCCACAACATCCTCCTGCTGGCCGGCGGCCTGAGCGAGCGCAAGGGGCTGTCGGTCTTCCTTGCGCCCGCCGTCGACGCCGGGCGGCGCGACGAGCTGCAGCACCACTTCGCCGGCTTCGAGGAGGTGCGCGCGGTGCGGCTCGTGACCCGGGAGGAGGCGCTGGAGGATCTGGAGCGCGAGCTCGAGGGCGAGGGGCTGACCCAGGCGCTGGGGGAGAATCCCCTGCCCGACGTGCTGCTGATCACCCCCGCCCCACAGGCCGACGACGCGGCGACGCTGCGGCGGTTGGCCCGGGAGATGGAGGCCTACGAGGGCGTCGAGGACGTGCTCTACGGTGAGCGCTGGGTGGCGGCGCTCGACCGAGGGCTCATGATGATCTACCGCGCCAATGCGATCACCGGCATCCTGGCGGTGGTGGCGATCGTGCTGGTGCTGGGCAACACGCTGAGGCTCATCGTGCTGATGCGCGAGGAGCCGATCATGATCCTGAAGATGATCGGCGCCACCGACGCGTTCGTGCGCTATCCCTTCGTGGTGGCGGGCGTCTTGCTGTGCCTCACCGGGGCGGTCCTGTCGCTGGCGCTGCTGTGGGCCGGCTTCGAGGCCGGCGGCCGTCTGATGCCGGGATTGGAGTTCCTGCCGCTGCCCTCGCTGGTGCTCTTCGTGGTGGGCGTGGGGCTCGTGGGGGTGGCGGGCAGCATGGTCACCGTCGAGCTGTCGCTGCGTCAGCTCGAGCGCCGGCGCAACCGGCCGCGGGGGTAGGAGGGGCGATGGCGATCGTGGGGCAAAGATGCGCCGGGGTCGTTCTGATCCCGCTGCTGCTGTGGATCGCCGCCGCATGGGCGGGTGCGCCCCCATCGGTCACCGAGCAGACCATCCGGCAGCGTCAGACCGAGCTGGAAGAGCTCAAGACGCGCATCGAGGAGCGCAAGGCCAGGATCGCCCAGCTACGCGCCGAAGGCGAGGACCTCGAGCGCCTGCTGGCGGAGTTGGAGCGCCAGCGCTCGGTCACGAGCCAGTACATCGCGAAGCTGGATGCGCAGGTGGAGGCGCTCGAAAACGACCTGGCGTACCGGCGAACGCTGCTGGCGCGCAGGGAAGCCGAGCTCGGACGAGCGCGGGTGGAACTGGGTCAGTCGCTTGTCCATTACTACAAGCGGGGACGCCTGGAGGCGGCCGAGCTCCTCCTTTCCTCCGATAGCTTCGGGGCCATCTTCGCCCGCTCGCATTACTGGGTCCGCACGATCGGTCGGCTGCGCGATCGCATCGATGAGGTCCACGCGCAGAGCCGCGAGATCGAGGCGGGGCTGGAGGCAACCCACCGGCGCCGCGAGTCGGTGCTGGCGCTGCGCCGGGAGCGCGATGAACAGCTCCGCTCGTTGGAAGCCCAGGAGCGCCAGCGGCAACAGGACCGTGCGCGCCTCCAGGAGGCGATCGCGCGGTACCAGGAGCAGACCGAAAAGCTGCTCGCCTCGCAGCAGGAGATCGAGCGGCTCATCCTGGAAGCCCAGCGCGCCACCGGCGGGGTGCCGGGCGCCGGGCTGGCCGAGCTCCAGGGCATCCTGCCCTGGCCGATCGCGGGGTCGGTGGTGGCGCAGTTCGGGACCCATGTCCACCCCCGCTACGGCACGCGGGTGCGACGCAAGGGAATTCAGATCTCGGCCGCCGAGGGCACGCCGGTTGCGGCGGTGGCCGGTGGTCAGGTGGTCTATGTGGGCTGGCTGGAGGGTTACGGCAACACCGTCGTCGTGGACCACGGACAGTCCTACTTCACGCTCTACGCCCACGCCTCGCAGGTTCTGGTGAGCGCGGGGGACCGTGTGGCGGCCGGCCAGGCGATCGCCCGCGCGGGGAGCACCGACTCGCTCTACGGCTCGGGGTTGCATTTCGAGATCCGTGAGGGCAAGGATGCGCGCGACCCGGCCCGCTGGTTGCGGCCGCGCTAGATCGGGGAGGGCAGGCGTGGACCTGTTCGGATCGGAGCAGCAGCGGCCGGCCGACCGGCCGGCGGCCGCGGGCGACATCCTGCTCGACAGGATCCAGCATCAGGAGACCGCCGTTCACGGGCTGCGCGAGGCCTGGCAGCGCGGCAAGATGCCCCACGCCCTGTTGCTCTGGGGGCCCGAGGGCGTGGGCAAGATGCGCACCGCTCTGGGGCTGGCCCAGGTGCTCCTCTGCCAGGAGCCGCCGGCGCAGGCCCCGTGCGGACGTTGCGCCGGCTGCCAGCGGGTCGGGCGCTTCACGCATCCCGACCTTCTGGTCGTGGCCCCGACGCAGCGGTCCCGCGGTGAGGAGGATCTGCACAAGCTGCTTGAGGAATACGGTCGAAGTCCCTACCATGTATGGAGGATACCACCGAAGGCCTCGATCGGGATCGAACGCGTCCGCGAGCTGAAGACCGAATCCTCGAAGGCCCGGGTGGAGAAGGGCAACCGGGTGGCGATCATCCGGGAAGCCGAGCGGATGACCCAAGAGGCGGCCCAGGCCGCCCTGAAGCTCATAGAGGAGCCCAGCGCAGGGACCTATCTGGTCATCACCTGTCGGGATCCCCAACGGCTGCTTCCCACGATCGTGTCGCGTTGCCAGCGGCACCGATTCCGGCCCCTTCCCCGAGCCTTTGTCGAACGCGTGCTGCAGGAGCACGCGCGCCTAGAGCCGGCCGCGGCCCGCATGGTGGCTTCCCTGAGTCATGGAAGCCTGGGCCGGGCGCTCCTGCAGACCGAGCGGGACATCCTCGACCAGCGGGATCGGGCCCTCGAGCTCTTCGGTCAAGTGCTCGAGGATCCGGCTGCGGTCACGGCCCGCGTCGGGGCGCTGGGGCGGGCCTGGGACGCCGAGACGGCGGCCGTCTGGGTCGATCTGACGCTGATCTGGTATGAGGATCTGCTTTTGCTGGCCCACGGGCTGCCCGAGGATGGTGTCAGCAATCTTGACCGGTTGGAGATGCTGGGCCGTCAGGCGCCCGCGGTCGAAACGAGGGAGATCCGGCGTCGCTGCCGCATTCTGGAGGAGTTGCTCGAGGCGCTGCGCAGCAACGTCAATCTGACGCTGGCCACCGAGACGGCGCTCTTGAGGCTCAATCGTCTCGGGGACGAAGATGCGGCCCGCTGAGATCGCCCGGCCGAGCCGGGCGATCCCCCGAGCCACGCACTTGAACATAGAGGTAGCACCATGGCAGACGAATCCACTCACGGCCCCGCGAGGAGTCATGATCCCCATCGCCGTCCACCGGGCGACCCGTCTGTGCGGCGGCGGCCGCGCCGCAGGTCGCGTCGGCGGCGATCCCGCCCGCGCGGCGAAGACCGGTCCGACGGTCATCGCCCGCGCCCCGGTGCGGCGCAGGACGCACCGCCCACCGCAGATGCCGAGGTGACGGAAAGCCCGGGCCACGCCCGCGACGCGGACGGGCAGCGGCAGGACGGCCGCGAGGCGCCCGGGGCCCAGCAGGACCCGACGGTCCGTGAGGCCGCGCCGGCCGGTCCCGGCCCGGAAGAGGCGTCCATGGAGCGCGCTCAGCAGGGACCGCTGATCCACGTCGCCTTCCGCGGCGGGCGCGTCGAGGCCTTCACCAACCCGGATCGGATCGAGCTGCGCGAGATGGACCATGTCATCGTGGAAGCCGAGCGCGGCATCGATCTGGGACGCGTGGTGGCCTGCGACGGACCCGACCTGAAGCGGCGCAAGAGCCAATCCCTGCGCGCCATCGTGCGTCACGCGACCGAGGACGAGGTGCAGCGGCTGCTGACGATCATGGAGGAGGATCGCGGCGCCCTGGAGATCTGCCGCGGGCGTGCCGGCCACTTCAAGCTGGACATGAAGGTGATCGACGCCGAGACGCAGTTCGACGGCAATCGGGTGACCTTCTACTTCACCGCCGATCACCGGGTCGACTTCCGCGAGCTGGTTCGCGACCTGGCCAGCATCTTCCGCACCCGGATCGAGCTGCGCCAGGTGGGAGCCCGGGACGCGGCCCGGCGGTGCGAGGGCATGGGCATCTGCGGCCGGATTCTCTGCTGCAACACGTTTCTGCGTGAGTTCGAGCCCGTTACCCTGAAGATGGCCAAGGAGCAGAACCTGTCGCTCAATCCCACCAAGATCTCCGGCGCCTGCGGGCGTCTGATGTGCTGCCTGACCTACGAGTGCGCCGCCTACCAGTCGGCGGCCCGCAGGGCCCCGCGCGTGGGCTCGCGCTGGGAGTTCGACGGCCGCGAATGCCGCGTGAAGGTGCGCGACATCGGCAACCACAAGGTCGTGCTCGAGGACCCTGAGGGCAAGATGGCCACGGTCGACATCGAGCGGTTCCTCCAGGAGGCCGTGGCGCTCGAGCCGCTCTGCGCGCCCGAGCGTCCGTGCGCACAGGGTGTCGCGGCACAGGCGCCCGCCCAACCGGGACCGCCGCGGTCCGAAGGCGAATCCCGGGGCGGACAGGGGAATCGCAAGGGCCAGAGCCGCGGCGGCCAGAACGCCGATGACCGGACCCAGGGCGACCGCACGTCATGATCGACACCCATGCGCACCTGCACCTGCCCGACTTCGACGCCGATCGTGACCAGGTGATGGCCCGCGACTTCGCGCTGGGGATCACCGGCGTGGTCGAGGTCTGCATCTCGCCGCGCGCCTGGCCGTCGGTGCGCCGCCTGGCCCACGGGGACCCGCGCATCGTCGCCACGGCCGGGATCCATCCGCACGAGGCGGCCAGGTTCACGCCCGCCGACCTCGAGCGCTTGTCGGCGGCCTACGACGACCCGCGCGTGGTGGCGGTGGGAGAGACCGGGCTCGACACGTACCGCGACTACGCGCCGCTGGCCGACCAGCAGCGGCTCTTCGGCGCCCACGTGGCGATGGCCCGACGCGTGGGGCTGCCGCTGGTCATCCATTGCCGCGAGGCGTTCGCGGAGGTGTTTGCGATCCTGGACCGGGAGGGCGGCGGGCAGGTGACCGGCGTGTTCCACTGCTTTTCGGGCGGGCCGCAGGAAGCGCGCGAGGTGCAGGCGCGCGGCTTCATGATCGGACTGGCTGGCAGCGTGACCTACGCCCCCCAGAAATGGCGGCCGGTCGTGGGGGAGATCGCTCCCGGGCGGCTGCTGCTGGAGACCGACTGCCCCTACCTGCGGCCCGCGCCCGACCGCAGGGGACGCAACGAGCCGGCCTTCGTCTTCCAGACGGCTCAGGTGGTGGCCGATCTGCTGGACCAGGACTGCAACGAGCTGATCGCGACGGCCGACGCGAACGCCCGCGCGCTTTTCGGCGCGCACTGGGCGCCGCCGTCCGATCGACACGGAGCCGGCGATGCCCACCCCTAGGCGCAAGGCTCAGCCCGCCGCCATCCCCGCGCCGCCAGCCTCCGCGGGCCCGGACACCCGGGCGTGGCTGCGTCACCACGGGATCCGGCCGCGGCGTCATTGGGGACAGAACTTCCTCGTCAATCCTGGGGTCACCGAACGGCTGGTGAGGGGCTGGGATCTGGGCCCCGACACGGGTGTATTGGAAATCGGATCCGGGGCGGGCGCGCTCACCATGCCGCTTCTGGCCCGGGGATTGACGGTAGTGGCGGTGGAGCGGGATCGCGATCTGTGCGCGCTGCTCGCCCGCCGCCGCGACGCCGAGGGGGGCGCACACGGGGCGGGGGACCTACGCATCATCGGGCAGGATGTCTTGACCCTGGAGCCCTCCGTCGAGCTCGACCGGCCGGGGACGCCCCGGCGGTGGGTGCTGGTGGGCAACCTGCCCTACGCGATAACCGCCCCCATCCTCAAGTGGACCGTTCGCCACCGGGAGCGTTTCGACTGGGCGGCGCTGATGATGCAGCGTGAGGTGGCCGGCCGTTTGCTGGCCGTCCCGGGGAGCGGCGCCTACGGGTCGCTGACGCTCTGGGTGGGGTACCACTTCCGCGTCGAGCGAGAATTGGCTGTAGGTGCGGCCAACTTCTGGCCGATGCCGAAAGTGGAGTCGGTCGTCGTGCGGCTCACGCCCCACGGCGAGCCGCCGGTGGGGGTACCCTCGGCCGAGGCGTTCGAGCGCACGGTGCGGGGGGCGTTCTCGCACCGGCGCAAGATGATCGCCGGCTCGCTGGCGCGCGGTCTGGGGCTGGACCGCGAGGCGGCGACGGCGGCCCTGCGGACCGCCGGCATCGATCCGCGCCGCCGGGCCGAGACGTGTTCGATGGAAGAGCTGGCCGCGCTCACCCGTGAGCTGGTCGCCGGAGGCAACCTGGAGGGGGACGGAGCATGCGGGAAGAAGGGATGATCGGAATCGTGCTGGCGGGCGGTCTGGGGACCCGGCTGCATCCGCTCACCAAGATCACCAACAAGCACCTTCTGCCGGTCTACGACCAGCCGATGATCCACTATCCGATCACGACGCTGGTGAAGGCCGGCATCCGCGACATCCTGCTGGTGACGGGGGGCAACAGCGCCGGCGACTTCCTGAAGCTCCTGGGCAACGGCAAGGAGTTCGGCCTCGAGCACCTGGACTACGTCTACCAGGAGGGCGAAGGCGGCATCGCCGCCGCCCTCTCGCTGGCGCGCTACTACGCCGAAGGGCGGCGCATGGCCGTCGTGCTGGGCGACAATGTGATCGAGGATGACATCGCGCCTTACGTCGAAGCCTACCGCCGCCAGCCTTCCGGCGCGAAGATCCTGCTCAAGGAGGTGCCCGACCCGCAGCGCTTCGGGGTGGCCGAGCTGGACGGCGACCGGGTGGTGCGCATCGAGGAGAAGCCCAAGCAACCCAAAACCCCCTATGCCGTCACCGGCCTCTACATGTACGATGCCCGGGTTTTCTCGATCATCGACGGGCTCGAGCCCTCGCAGCGCGGGGAGCTGGAGATCACCGACGTGAACAACGACTACATCGAACGCGGCGAGATGACGTTCGATTTCCTCAAAGGGTGGTGGACCGATGCGGGCACCTTCGACTCGCTGCTGCGCGCGACGCTGCTGACGGCCCGCAAGAAGGCCGGATCGCTCGACCAGTGGAGCAGCATCTGGGGACGGTAGACCTTGAGACGCACCGAGGGTAGCCGCAGCGCCGTGGGCAGCACCGGTCTTCGCAGGCCGTGGCTGTGGCTGCTGCTGGGCTCTCTGGCGGCCCTGGCGGCGTCGGGCGCGCCGGCGGCCGGCGACATGAGCCTGCTTGACCGCCTCAATTTCCATCCCAATTACGACACGACCTATCAGGTGGCGCGCGAACAGAAGACCTGGAAGCAGAAGATGCTGCTCGATCGCCAGATGGGGCTGGCGAAGCTGAAGCTGATCCTCGACACGATGGACAAGGAGGAGGAGCGGCGCAACGATTTCCAGAAGACCCAGCGTCGTCTCAGCCTCGACTTGGACCGCAGCATCGGCGCGGTGCGTCTCTATCTCAACGGCATCTTCGACCGGGACAAGGTCGACCAGACGATCACCGGGCGCGAGATCAACAACGACAAACTCTCCCTGGGCGGTGAGCTGAAGCTCCTGAACCGCTCCACGACCAAGGTCTTCATGGATCTCGACGGCGGGTACGTCGGAAAGGAAGAGGTCAACATCCGCCGCCGGACCGGAGGCTACACGGCCGACTCGACCCAGGCCACGGGCCTGCGGGCCGGCACGGGGCTGACCTGCCAGTGGTCGCCGGTCGAGACCTTCTCGATCGAGACGCAGATCGGTTTGGACACCGCCAGCAAAGAGTCGGAGTCGCTGCACGCCGAGCTGGCCAATGAGGAGCGGGACGCGACCGTCCTGAAGGCAACCGACCGCGATCGCAGCCGCGATTACCGGTTCAAGGGCGAGTGGACGCGCCTCGACCAGGCCAAGATCCTGGTCAACGGCAGCTACTCCGACGCCTCCCGCCAGTACTACCGCGTGAGCCAGCAGGATCAGGAGACCCAGGAGAACAAGAACCAGTCGTTGAGTCTGCTGGTGGAGGGCGATCTCTCGTCCAGCCTCTGGTACGGCCTGGACTTCACGCACAAGACCACGGAGATCGACTACACCCTGGAGCCGCGCGACCAGCGCAACCAGGACACCGACTTCCAGATCACGATGGATTACGCGCTCGAGGGCCTGCCGATCGTGGGGGGCACCAGCCTCTCCTCCACCTTCACCCTGGGCGAGGGCGAGCGCCGCATCCAGACCGGCAACTCCTACAGCAGCGAGCGGGCGTCGTTGCGGGGCGAGCTCTCGCGGTCCTTCGGCGAGGCGCTCGAGGTGCGCGGCGAGTCGGAGATCCGCCTGATCCAGGACTTCTACGACGACGAGACGCTCGACGAGGACGAGCAGAGCATCAAATACAAGGTCAACGCGCGCTACAAGCCGTCGCAGCGCTTCAATGGGTCGATCAACTACGAGATCGACAACCGGGAGATCGTGCGCATCGCGGGCGAGAACTCCGCGGGCAATCTGCGCCGGGAGGACTACAAGATCCTGGCCAAGTACGACGCGGACCTGCCGGCGGGCATCAAGGCCCGGCAGGTCTTTCAGATCTCCGCGTCCTACCAGTTCTTCGTCTACACCCCGGAGACCAACACCCTCTCGCGCACCAATCGCGTCTCGACCACGCTGGATCTGCCCTTCTTCCGCGCAACCATGGTGACCTTCAACCACGATTTCCTCAACACCGACAGCGGCGCCTACATCTACAGTCCCGCCGACGGGACGCGCTCCTACAACAAGGCCAGCGAATCGATGCGTCAGAAGCTGACCGTGCGAGCGGTTCACAACTTCACGCCCGAGCTCTACGTGAAGGCCGAGGAGGACTTCGAGGTCACCAACCGGCGCTCGCTCAGCACCGACACGCGCACGCGGCTCGACAAGCTCAATCTCACCTGGGAGGTCGGGTTCAATCGTCGCTTTCCCAGCGGGCTCGACGTCAAGGCCAGGGTTGCGCGCACCTACTCGACCAAGGAAGATGACTACTGGCGCATCCAGGCCGATGCGGGGATGAAGTTCTGATGGTGTGTCTCATGCGCAACAGGCGGCCCACGGGCGGCGGGACCGACCCCACGGGCGCGACCGTCCACTTGGCCGCGCCGGTGTCCGGGCTGCGACGGCTCGCGCTGCTGGCGGCGGGAACGGCGCTCCTCGGCGCCGGCTGCCTCTTCGAGCCGCGGGACTCGGAGCCCCCGGAGGAGCCGCCGCCGTTCTCCTGGACCACGCCCAACGCGCCCGAGGTGGTCTTCGAGAACGTGGAGCGCACCCTGGAGGCCAAGTACCTGCGCTACTACACCGATTCGTTCGTCGACGGCTCAATCGAGATGGTGATGGACCCGGGCGAGGTGACCGAGGCGGGCGAGGACCCCTTCCAGAACTGGACGCTCGGCGCCGAGACCGACCGGATGCGGGACGTCGTCAACAGCATGGAGGAGAACACCGACCTGGATCTGGAGTGGGTCAGCCGGGGCGAGTGGAACGGCGAGTACGTCCCCGACGTGGTCTACAAGCTGACCTTCCAGCGAGGACAGGAGACCCCGGTGGTCTACGAGGGTCGGGCCGACATCTACCTGGACGACTCGACCGGCAACTACTACATCGAAGGTTGGATCGACAATCGGATCAGCGACAACCACACCTGGTGCTGGTTGCGGTACCAGCGGGATTGGGATCCGAATCGCTAGGCTCGTTCCCGTCTCAAAACCCCTGATTTCGACGCGTCGTCGTGCCTGGGCACGC
>CAZPGB010000016.1:0-108083 GCA_964585945.1 uncultured bacterium
TCCGTGGTTGCTAACGCACGAAGGTTACAACCAGGGGGTCGGTTGTTCCATATGGCCTAGGGCCTCGCCGAAGCATCGCCGCGCCGGTGCGCGCTCAGGGCATCCAGAAGCGCTTCGCGGAACTGCTCCACCGTCGGCTTTCCGCCGCGGGCCGCCCGCCACAGCGCGTAGAGATGGGTCAGCTCCTGTTCGTACAGCACGAAGATGGTCTCGGCGGCCGGCGGGGAGGATCCCGCATCGTGGATCTCCCGGAGCCACGTCCGCAACACGTCACGCGCCCGGTCGTCGCCGATCTCGGGTTCGGGCGCGCCAGACGGCGTGGAGACGGCGCGGGCGCTCGGTGCCGCCCCTGCTCCGATCGCAGGCTCTTGCGGGGTGTCCGTCCGGTCGGCGCCCGCGGCGCTCAATCCCTCGCCCACCGCGACACCCAACGAGGCCGCGGCCGGTGCGCCCCTCGGGCCCGCGGCCGGTGCGCCCCTCGGGCTCGCGGCCGGTGCGCCCGTGCGGCCCGCCACCGCAGCAGCCGGTTCGTGGGGCGCCACATCCATCAGCGTATCGCACTGCGGGCAGCGCACGCGGGCCCCGTAACGAGGAATCCGCCCGGGCTCCAAGCGCAGCGCCCACCCGCATTGGCGGCAGCGGAGATTCGGATCGCTCATCGCAGCTGTCTCATCCAACATCATAGAGCTTCATTCTGTCACCGAAGCGCTGCTCGAGTCTATGCCAGAGGCGCGTTCCCTTGAGCTCGGACAGCGCGTGCTCCGCAACCCAGTCGAACGCCTCCCGGCGAGCGAGCGCGAGCAGACCCGGGTCGGAGATCGGGTCGGCCATCTTCAGCGGCGGCAGCCCGCTCTGCTGCACACCGAAGAAATCACCGGGCCCTCTCTGGCGTAGGTCCTCCTCAGCGATGCGAAAACCGTCGCTCTCGCGAACCACCACTTCCAGACGCCGGAGCGCATCCTCTCCCAAGCCCGCGCGTCGCACCAGGAAGACATGCGCCTGCTGTCCGCCGCGGCCGACCCGCCCGCGAAGCTGGTGGAGCTGGCTGAGGCCGTAGCGCTCGGGATGCTCGATGACCATCAGACCGGCCGCAGGGACATCCACGCCCACCTCGATCACGGTCGTGGCCACCAGGAACCGCACCTCGCCCGCGGCGAACGCCTGCATGATGCGGTCCTTCTCCTCGGAACGCATGCGGCCGTGCATCAGGGCGCCCCGCGCGCCGCGCAGGGCCGGATGGGCCTCGAGACGCTCGAAGAGCTCGGTGGCCGCTCTCAAGTCGCTCTTCTCCGAGGCCTCGATCAGCGGGCAGACGAAGTAGGCCTGCGCACCGGCGGCCAGCTCGCCGCCGATGTAGGTGAGCATCTCGTCGTAGCGCGCCTCGGAGACCAGGTGCGTCTTGGGCGGACGGCGCCCGGGCGGCTTCTCGTCCAGCACCGTGAGGTCCAGGTCACCGAAGAGCGTCAGGGCGAGCGTGCGGGGAATCGGTGTCGCCGACATGATCAGCGCGTGCGGGGTGCGCCCCTTGCCCAGCAACCGTGCCCGTTGCATCACACCGAAGCGATGCTGCTCGTCCACGATGACCAGCCCCAGCCGGTCGAACGAGACGCTCTCCTGGATGAGCGCGTGCGTCCCCAGAGCCAGGTCCACCTCGCCGGCCGCGATACCCTCGCGCACGGTCTGACGCTGGGCGGCCGGAAGACCGCCCACCAGGAGCTCGACGCGCACGTCCAGATCGCGACACAGGTCAGCAAAGGTCCGCGTGTGCTGGGCGGCGAGGATCTCGGTGGGGGCCATGAAGGCCACCTGCGCCCCCGCGTCGACGGCCTGCAGGGCCCCGGCCAAGGCCACCAGCGTCTTGCCGCTGCCGACATCGCCCTCCAGCAAACGCTGCATGGGGCAGTCGCGCGCCAGCTCCGAGCGGATCTGCTCGATGGCCCGCTCTTGGGCGCCGGTCAGCTCGAACGGGAGCGAGGCGATCAGACGGGTCACCCGCCGGTCCGGGGCGCGCAGCGGCCAGGCGGTAGCCGGCCGCCGGCGGACCCGGCGGCTGGCCGCGAGCAGCACCTGCAGGTCGAACAGCTCCTGGAACGCGATCCGACGACGGGCCACGTCCAGGGCGGCGCGATCGTCGGGCAGATGGATCTGGGCATGCGCCGCTGCCCAGGCCGGAAGCCCGAGACGTTCCAGGAGCGGCCCGGGCATGAACTCCTCGAGCTGATCGACGACCTCCTCGACCGCCCGCGCGACGAGCCTGCGCATGACGTGCTGGGAGATCCCGGCCGTCAGCGGGTAGACCGGCACGATCCCGGTGGGCCGGGCCGCATCGGGAGCGCCGGTGCCGGCGTCGTCGGACGGCTGCAGCACCTCGAACTCGGGATTCTTGAATTGCAGCCGTCCGTAGCGCTCCACCCGCCCGGACACCAGCAGCCGCGTGCCGGGCTTCAGGACGTGCTTGAGCCGGGGCTGGTTGAACCAGACGCATTCGACGAAGCCGCTCTCGTCGGCCAGCAGCACGTGGAGGTTGCGCATCGCCCCGCGCGTGCGTCGGATGCTCGCCGAGCGCACCCTGCCGACCGAGGTGGCTTCCTGCTCCGGGTGCAGGGCCTGGATGGGCGTGATCTGCGTGCGGTCCAAGTAGGCTCGGGGGTAGTGCTCCAGCAGGTGCTGAAGCGTCGTGATGCCCAGCTTGGCCAGCCGCTCGGCGCGGGCGGGACCTGCGCCCTTGAGAAACTGTACCGGAGTTCCGAGATCCATGGTGTCACCCGCGCTCTGGCTGTCCGCGGCCGCGCGCGGCGCCGGCTTCCGGCGCCGGAGCCAAGCACGGGCCACCGAGTCTAGGCCGCGGCCGGCCCACCAGCCAGCGGAATCTGCCCCGATCCGGTCGCCGGGCCGTAGCTTGACACCCCCCCGGTGGAGGGGTAGAATGGGGTTTCTTTTTTGGGCCGTGGGGCCGTCGGATCGGAGGAAAGAACGATGTCACGCATCTGCGAAGTCTGCGGCAAGGGCCTGCAGCGCGGCAGCCGTGTCAGCCACGCGCACAACGTCAACAAGCGCGTCTGGCAACCCAATCTCCAGCGCGTGCGCGCGCTCGTGGACGGAAAGCCGCGTCGCATACGGGTCTGCACGCGCTGCCTGAAGAAGGGCCGAGTCATCAAGCACGTCCGCACCGGCCGGCCGCCGGAGAGCACCACCGCCTGACACACGCCCATCCATATCGCCGCCTACAGGCTGTTCGCATCCGCGAACAGCCTGTTCCTGCATCTCGCCGCGGTCACGCCTCCGTTCGACCGGCCACCACCGCCGCCGCCCACTCGGCTTCCAGCCGGTCTCGCTCGGCCGCATCCATCAAGTAGCCCCACGGCACGGGGGCGCCCGGACCAATGGCGCCCAGCAGCGCCTCAGGTCCCGGGCCCGCCGTGCGCAGCACCGTCTCCGGACGGCATCCCTCGGCCGCCATCCTCAGCAGCCGGGGTCCCCAGGCGCTGTCGCCTCGGGCCAGCCAGGCCTGGGTGCGGGCTTCCCGGAAGCTCTTGATGCGCAGGGAGACGCCGCGGGGCAGATCCCGCCGCAGTCGCGCCGCGTGGGCGCGCAGTCGCGCCAGCGGGGCCATCGCGGCCCACTGGAAGGGCGTGCGCGGCTTGGGCACGAAGGCGTTCACCGTAGCGCTCAGACCGCACGCCCGGGGAAGCCGCTCGCGCATGCGCGCCAGCAGGCGGCCGATGGCGCGCACATCGTCCTCTTTTTCGAAGGGGAGGCCGATCAGGAAGTAGGTGCGCAGCCCTCCCAGACCCAGGCCTCCGAGCGTCTCGACCGCCGAGAGGATCGCGCCGTCGCCCACCGGCTTGCCGATGAGGGCCCTGAGCCTCTCGGAGCCCGTTTCCGGGGCGATCGTCAGGGTCCGCGCCCCCGCATTCACGAGCAGCCTGCCGGCGTCCTGGCGCGCGAACCCAGGAGGCAGGCTGGAGATCGAAAGACGCGCACCTAAGGCGGCCAATCCGGCGGCGACCTGCGGCAGACGGGAGTAGTCCCCGGCCGAGAGCCCCAACAGACCGACCACGTCCTCGGGCTGGACCTCCCGGCGTGCCCGCTCCAGCACGACGGGCTCGGGACACTCCCGAAACGGCGCGTAGATTCGGGTCGCGGCGCAGAAACGGCACGTCCGGGGACACCCCCGGGAGAGCTCCACCAGATACGACTGTCCGACCCGGGCCCCGTCGGGCAGCCGAGCGGTGCTCGCCTGGCCACCGAAGCCGGCCCAGAACACCCGCTCCACCGGCCGGTCGGGGTCGACCACCGTGCCCGAGGGCGCCGGGAGCTCCGTGGCCCGGTCCGCGGGAGCGGGTGCGGATCCTTGCGCCGGGTGCGGACCCTCCCGGGCTGATCCAGCCCGGGCGCCCGAGAGGGTCACGATGCGATCGGCCGTCAGTCCATGATCGCCCATGACCCAGAGACGATGCGGCCTGCGCCGGGGAGCCATCGCCCCAGGAACCGTTTCGTCCAAGTGGCCCAGGAGCTGCTCGCGCGGCTCGAGCCGGTGGCGGACCCATTCCCGCCAGAAGAGCGGCCAGAGCGCCTCGGCCTCGCCCACGAGGAAGAGATCGAAGAGCGAGGCCAGCGGCTCGGGATTGATCATGACGAGGGCCCCTCCGCCGACGACCAGCGGATGCCCCCTGCGCCGCTCGGCGGCCAGAGGCGGGAGTCCCCCTGCTGCGAGCAGCCCAGCCGCTGCAGGTGCGTCCCCCTCGTAGGAGAGACTCAGCAGCACCAGGTCGGCCTGCGCGAGTCGGGTCGTCGGGGGGTCTATCGCAACGCCCCGGGTCCGGGCGTTGCGGAGCTCCGGCGTCACGAAGAAGCGCATCGGACGCACCGACGCCGTGGCGCGGACGAGCCGATCCAGGATCGCGAACCCGAGGTTGCCGCCGGCCACGCTGCGGGTGTGGGGATAGCCCAGGGCGATGATCACCTCGCCCGTCGGCTCCGAGGGATGCCTGTCGTCGCTCACGCCGCCGACCCTACCACACTCCGCGGACGCGCGCGGAAGAGGGTCGGTGCGACGGCCGCCCGGTCGAGCGGGCGCGCGGCCGAGCGGATGAGGGCCGGCCGGCCGGCCGAGCAGGCACTCCTCTGGATGCCACCGATGGACACCCCGGGCCCGTGGCGGCGCCCGGGGCCGGGGCCGGCCTAGTCCACCTGCCGGCGGCGCAGGAACGAGGGCACGTCGAGCCGATCCCGGCGCAAGACGCGTTGCCAGCGGCTCGACATCGTCGGCGACCACTCCCTTCCCCGCAGGTTCTGCTTCCAGACCAGAGGCACCACGTTTTCGGGGATCTCCGGCCCGCTGGGGGCGGTGGTCGCCCCGGACGTGGGCGCCGCGGCCCGCGTGGTGGGCTCCGGCGGGCGCGACACGACCGTCGGGCGCGCCTCCGCCGGGCGCCCGTCCGCCGGCCGGCGCATCGCGCCCTGCGGCTCCGTCGCGTCGCGCGCTTCGGCCTGCCGCGCCTGTGCCGTCACGCCGCGCCGCATCGGGCGTGCGGCGCCGACGACCCCGTCGTCGAACAGCGATGACTCGACCGGCCGGCTTGGTCCGGATTGCGTGCGCGCATGGACCCCGTGCTGCGCCTCCCGAACGGGCAGCGGGCGCGGTGTGACCGGCCCGATGGGGCGGCGCGCCGACGCGTTGCGGGGACCGACCAGGAGTGGAGCCTCGTCCACGGGCATGAGCTCCTCCTCGTCCTCCTCCTCGAACGCCTCCGCCTCGCGCGGCTCCCGCTCGACGCGCAGGTGCGGCGCCGCCGTCAGCGGCGTCCGCTTCTCGTGCTCGGGGCGGCCCTGACCGCGGAACTCGTCGGCGAGCAAACGCTCGGCCTCCACCGCGGTCGTGCCCGCCGCGGAGCGCTGCTCGCGGTGGTTGCCGAAGCCGGTGGCGATCAGGGTCACACGGATCTCGTCCTTGACCCGCGGGTCGATGACCGCGCCGAAGATCACGTTGGCTTCCTCACCGGCCGCCTGCAGGATCTCGTTGGACGCCTCCTCCACTTCGGCCAGCGTCAGGTCTTCGCCGCCCAGGAAGTTCACCAGCAGGGCCTGGGCGCCCGAGATCGAGACATCCTCCAGCAGCGGGCTCGAGATCGCCATCTGCGCCGCCTCTTTCGAGCGGTCGGCACCCTGGCCGAAGCCCATCCCCATGAGCGCGTTGCCCATGTCGCGCATCACGCTGCGCACGTCGGCGAAGTCGACGTTGATCAGCCCCGGCACCGTGATGATCTCCGAGATCCCCTTGGCCGCGTGCGCCAGCACGTCGTCGGCGACGCGCAGCGCCTCGTTGAGCGGCGTGTTGCGGTCGACCACGTGCAGGAGCCGCTGGTTGGGGATGACGATCAGCGTGTCGACACACTCGCGCAGCTCTTCGAGCCCCTCTTCGGCCTGGCGCATGCGCCGGCGCCCCTCGAAGGTGAACGGGCGGGTCACGATCCCGACCGTCAGCGCGCCCAGCTCGCGCGCGATCTGGGCCACCACCGGGCTGGCGCCGGTGCCCGTGCCTCCGCCCATGCCGGCGGTGATGAAGATCATGTCGGCGCCTTCGAGGTGCTCGCGAATCGCATCCCGGTCCTCTTCGGCCGCCTTGCGGCCGATCGACGGATCGCCGCCCGATCCCAGGCCTCCGGTGATCGCCGCGCCGAGTTGGATCCGATTGGTGCACGCCGAGACATTCAAGGCTTGGATGTCGGTGTTGGCCACCAGGAACTCGACCCCCCGAATCTCGCTCTCGAGCATTCGGTTGACGGCGTTGCCCCCGGCCCCGCCCATACCGATCACCTTCAAGCACGCGGGCGAGTACCCGTTCTCGTTGACTTCCACGAGCATCCCTGCTCCCTCCACGGTCGGCCGTGTGCGGCCGAATTCATGCAATCTCTACGCTCCTCAAATCCGTTTATCCCAAGAAGGGCGTGTGCGTGCGCACCCACTCGCGCCAACCGCCCTCGCGGCGCGTCGCCAGATTGCGTCCCTGCCGCTGGCCCGCCCCGAAGCGGACCAGTCCGACACTGGTCGCGTAGCGGGGGTCCACCGCCAGGTCCCCCATCGCGCCCACGCCCAGCGGCACGCCGACGCGCACCGGCATCTCGAAGACGTGCTCGGCCATCTCGGCCACGCCGCGCAGCGCCGCGGTACCCCCGGTCACCACGATTCCGGCCGCCAGAATATCCATTCCCTGCAAGCGATCAACCTCTGATCGCGCCATGGTGAGAATCTCTTCCACGCGGGGCTCGATGATGGCCGCCAGGACGTGGCGACTCACCGAGCGGGCCACGCGACCTCCTACGCCCGGGATCTCCAACGTCTCGTTGCGCCCCACCAGGGCGGCCATGGCGCACCCCTGGGAGGTCTTGATGTCCTCGGCCGCGTCGAGCGGCGTGCGCAGGCCGATGGCGATGTCGTTGGTGATCTGGGCCCCGCCCATCGTGATCACCGCCGAGTGGTGGACGCTGTTGTCGAAGTAGACGACCACATCGGTCGTCCCGGCCCCGATGTCGAGCAGGATGACGCCCAGGCGCCGCTCGTCCTCTTCCAGCACCGACCAGGCGCTGGCCATCGGCTCGGCCACCAGCCCGTCGGCCCGATAGCCGGCCCGCGTGATCGCCTTGGCCACGTTGCGCACCGCGGTCGAGGACGCGGTGATGATGTGGACCTCGGCCTCCAGCCGCACGCCCGACATCCCGATCGGGTCGCGGATGCCCGTCTGGTCGTCGACCACGAATTCCTGCGGAATCACGTGCAGGATGTCGCGGTTCGACGGGATGGCCACCGTGCGCGCCGCCTCCACCACGCGCTCGACGTCCTCGGGGCTGACCTCGCTTTCGCGGCCGGAGATGGCGATCACGCCGCGGCTGTTGGTCGACTGGATGTGGTCCCCGGCCACGCCGGCGTAGACCCCGCGCACCGACACCCCGGCCATCTGCTCAGCCTGCTCGACGGCCGCCTGGATCCCGGCCACCGTCGCCTCCAGATCGACCAGGTTACCGCCCTTCAGCCCGTAGGAGGGCTTCTCGCCGATGCCCAGGATCGTCAGCTCGCCCTCGGCCGAGAGGCCGGCGATGACGGCGGCGATCTTGGTGGTGCCGATGTCGAGTCCGGTGACGATGCGCGTTGTACCCATGGTGTCCCTCTCTCAACCGGTCGCCGTCGTGTTGGTGGTCCCCTCCGGCAAGCGAACGAGGATCTGACCGTGCAGTCTCAGGTCCACCACCGCGTCGTGCTCGCCTCGCCGGCCCAGGTCCTCCATCACGCCGGCCCATGCCCGCAGGCGGAGCTCCGATACCTCTCCGCGGCCCCAGACCACGGTTGCGCCGTCGATCCAGTAGAGCTCGTACTCGCCTGAGGGCAGCAGATGGCCCTGTGAGACGCCCTCCCACAGCGCGGGGTGGTCCGCCTGCAACCGATCCAGCAGGTCCAGCAACGCCTCGCTGCCCGGCGCGCAGACGCGCGCTCCGGGCTCCACCGGTCCGTCGATCAGTCCCGGCGCCAAGCTGATCAGCGGCAGGTCGGCCAGCGTCTCGCCACCCGCAGCCATGACCATCCCTTCGCGGCCCACCTCGAACGCGCGGCCCTCTTCATCGATCATCACCGCCACCGCCCGCCTTTCGGCGATCACCACGTCCAGACGGTGGAACCACCCGTAGGAGATCCGCGCGTCGCGCACGCGCGGCAGCTCCCGCAAGCGGGCCAGCGCCGCCTGCCGGTCGAAGCCCCGCAGCGATCCGCCCGCCGCGATGCCCAGACGCTCGAACACCTGATCGGTGCTGACCGCACCGGGCCCCTCGATCGTGACGCGCACCTCGCGGACACGCAGCAGATCGTCCACCGAGAGGAGACCGCAGGCGAAGGCGCCGGCCAGCAGCCCGCCCAGTGCGGCAACCGATGCCAGCAGACGCAGACGCGGTCCGAAGCGGCGCTCCCGCCGCCGCACGCGGCGCTCCCGCAGCCCACGGCGCAGCATCTCCCGGTAGACGGCGCTCTGTTCGGGTGTCATCGACTCCCAGCGCATCTCGATCCCCAACGTCTCAAACTTCCGTCCCCTGGGCCGAGGGGCGCTCCTGGCTGAGCGCGCGCATCGCCGCATCCCCCCAACGCCAGACCGATCCGGCCCCCAGCGTGATCAACACGTCCCCCGGCTTCAGCTCGTTCACCACCGCCCGAATCGCCCCTTCTTCGGTAGGCTGATAGATGACCTTCACGCGGCTGCCGGCGGTGATCTGATCGCGCAGCAGATCTCCGGTCACCCCGCGGATGGGCATCTCGCCCGCGGCGTAGATGTCGGTCAACACCACCACGTCGGCCTGCGCGAACGCTCCCGCGAATTCCGCATGCAGCGCGGCCGTGCGCGTGTAGCGGTGCGGTTGGAAAAACGCGACCACGCGCCGCGAGCCGAACGCCTCGCGCGCGGCGCTCAGCACCGCGGCGATCTCGGTGGGGTGGTGCGCGTAGTCGTCGACGTGCGTGATCTCACCCACCTGGGAGCGCAGCTCGAACCGGCGCCCCACGCCGTCGAAGCCCTCCAGCGCGTCGCGGATCTCTTCGGGCGGCACTTCGAGGAACAGCGCGACCGCGATGCACGCCAGCGCGTTCTGGATGTTGTGGCGTCCGGGCAGCGGCACGCGGAACTCCCCGATCTCCCGGTCGTCCACCCACAGCATGAAGCGCGAATGCCGGCCGTCGGAGCGCGGCCCCACCGCGCGGACGTTGCAGTCTTCGCCGAATCCAAAGAGGATCACCGGCCGGTTGATCTGCGGCAGGATGGCCCGCACGCGCGCGTCGTCGCCGCACAGGACGGCGGCGCCGTAGAAGGGCACGCTGGAGGCGAACCGCACGAAGGCAGCCAGGATGGCGTCGATGTTCCGGTAGTGGTCGAGGTGCTCGCGGTCGATGTTGGTGACGACACCCACCGTGGGCAGGATCTCCAGGAACGAGCCGTCGCTCTCGTCGGCCTCGGCCACGAAGATGTTGCCGCCCCCCAGTCGCGCGTTCGACTCGAGGGATCGCACGCGCCCGCCCACGACGACCGTGGGATCGAGTCCGGCGTGGAAGAGCGTGTGACCGACCATCGAGGTGGTGGTCGTCTTGCCATGCGCTCCGGCAACCGCCACGCCGTACTTCAGCCGCATGATCTCGGCCAGCATCTGCCCGCGCTTCAGAATGGGGATGCCCCGACCGCGGGCCGCGACCACCTCGGGGTTGTCCGCCGAGATGGCGGAGGAAACGACGAGCAGATCGACTCCCTCGACCTGCTGCTCGCGATGTCCTTGTCCGACGCGTGCACCGAGCTTGACCAGCCGCTCGACCGCGTCGGTGCCCGTCGCCAGGTCCGACCCCGAAACGTCGTAGCCCAGCGTCAACAGGATCTCCGCCAGGCCGCACATGCCCGTGCCGCCGATGCCGACGAAGTGCACGTTTCGTATGGTGCCCTGGATCATGATGGGCGCCTGCCTCCTCGGCCGCGTGAGCGGCGGCGGCGCTTGCGGCGCACCGCCCCCTCGCGCCCCGTCGCGGCCGCCGGGGCCGGCACCGGCGCCGGCGGCGCCGGCGACTCAAAGGGCCGCGCGCTTGCGGCGGCCGAGCCGTTCAGCACCGTCCCGCCCGCAGAGCTCAAGATCGCCTCGGCGATCTTCTCGGCCGCATCGGGTCTAGCCATAATCAACGCGTTGTTGGACATTTCGCGCAGTTTTCGAGGTGTGTCAATCAACTTCGCGATGCGCTCGGCCAGGACGGCGCCGCGCAGGTCGCGATCCAGAATCAACTCGGCTGCGCCGGCCTGCTGCAGGTCGCGGGCGTTGGCTTCCTGATGGTTATGCGTGGCATGGGGGAAGGGCACCAGGATCGACGCCTTGCCGCAAGCGGTCAGCTCGGCCAGGGTCATCGCCCCGGCGCGGGCCACGACCAGATCGGCGAGCTGGTAGATGTCGCCCATCTTCTCGATAAAGGGTCGCACGACCACGCGGCATCGCGCGCCGCGGGTGCGCTGTTGCACCCACTTGAAGTCACGCTTGCCGGTCTGGATGATGAATTGCAGATCCGTCCGACGCGCCAGCCGTCGCACCGCCCCCACCGCGGCGCGGTTGATCGATCGCGCCCCCTGGCTGCCGCCCAGGATGACCACGGTGTGCGCGCGCCCGTCCAGGCCGAGCTCCTGGGCCGCCCGTGCGCCCTCGCCCCCCAAGATGCCCTGACGCATCGGGCTGCCGCTCAGCTTCAGGTGGCCGCGGCGCGGGAAGTGGCGGCGGGCCGAAGCCAGGTTCAGGTGCACCTCCAGGGCGAAGCGCGACAGCATCCGATTGGTGATCCCCGGAACGCTGTTCTGCTCGTGGAGGATCAACGGGCGCCCCAGCAGGCGGGCGGCCAAGCCCACCGGTCCCGACACGTAGCCGCCGGTGGCGAAAACCACATCGGGCTCGAACCGCTTCAGGTGGTGGTAGGCCTGAACGAAGCCCCGCAGGACCGTCCATCCGGCCACCGGGAGGCTCAAGAGCCGCTTTCCCAGCAGGCCGCGAGCGGGGATGGCGGTGAACCGGTATCCGGCCTGGGGCACGGCGGAGACCTCGAAGCCCTGGGCCCCGCCGATGAAGAGGATCTCGGCGTCCGCGGCCCGTCGCGTCAGGGCCTCGGCCACCGCGATTCCGGGAAACACGTGGCCGCCGGTGCCGCCCCCGGTGATGATGATCTTTACCATCGCGACCTCCCGACCGTCGGCTCCTGCAGCAGCACGCCGCCCAGCGATCCGGCCGTGGCCAGGTGCTCCTCGCGCCGGCTGGAGAGCGACAGCACGAGCCCAAAGCCCATGAGCTGAGCCACCAGGGCGCTGCCCCCGAAGGAGATCAGCGGAAAGGGAACGCCGGTGGTCGGCGCCCATCCGAGGCAGACCGCACCGTGGGCCAGGAATCCGAGCAGCATCTGAAGGCCGATGCCGCAGCAGAGCAGCTCCCCGAAGAGCGACGGGCAACGCGTCGCCATCAAGAACGTGCGCCACAGGATGAAGCCGACCAGGGCGAAGAGCCCCAGCAGGCCCAGGAAGCCCGACTCCTCGACGATGATGCTCAGGATGAAGTCGGTGTGCGGGTCGGGCAGGAAGAAGTACTTCTGCAGACCTTCGCCGATGCCGCGACCGAAGAGCCCCCCCGAGCCGATGGCGAGCACGGACTGGTGGGCCTGGTAGGCCAGGTCACCGCCGCCTTCGGTCAGGAAGCTGCGAATGCGATCCAGATGGTAACCGTCCCCCTTGAGCATGGCCAAGCCTGTGGCGCCCGCCACCCCGGCCAGGCCGAGCAGCGCCAGCCGCCAGATGCTGGCCCCGGCCAGGAAGATCAGCAGCAGGCCGACCAGGGCGGTCAACAGCCCCAGACTCAAGTGCGGTTCGGCCGCGATCAGGGCAGCGGTCACGAAGACGATCGCCGTGGGGGGCCACAGACCGCGCCACGTGCGCAGGCGCCCGCGGTTGCGGGCCAGCATGCCCGCCAGGCAGACCAGCATCGCCAGACGGGCGAACTCCGAGGGCTGGAAGATGCGGCCGAAGACGCTCATCCAGCGCTTCGCCCCGCGCACCTCCACCCCGGGGCCATAGGGCAGCACGAGCAAGAGCAGCAGCACGGCCACCGCGCACCAGAGCAGCAGGCCCATGCGGCCGCTGAGGAAGCGCGCGTCCTGACGGCTCAGTGCCAGAAGCACCACCACACCGATCAGGAAGCGGACGAACTGGCTCTGGACGTAGAACAGGTCGTTGCCTCCCTGGCGCACCATCGCCAGGGCGCTGCTGCTCGAGTAGACCATCAGCAGACCCCAGGACGCCAGGACCAGGACCGCGGCCAGCAACCAGCGGTCCCCGTGGGTGCGCCGCCCGGTCAGGAGACCCGCCGCCAGGTCGATCGCTCTCTGGGTCATCGGGCCTCCCCGCCATTTGAGGCCATCCGGGTCGTTCGCCGGGTCATCGGGCCTCCCCGCCGCCCGCTTTCGCGACACGTGCCCGCACCAGGTCGCGGAAACGGTCGCCGCGCTCCTCGTAGTTGCGAAACATGTCGAAGCTCGCGCAGCCGGGACTCAGCAACACGGTCCCCCGCGATCCGGCCGCGTCGAGGGCGCGCTCGAGCGCCTCGGCCAGGTCGCCGACGCGCTCGCTGGGCACCCCGGGCCAGGCGTCCCGCATGGTCTGGGCCGCCTCCCCCATGGCCACCAGCCGCTTCACGCGCCGGGTGGCCAGGTCGGCCAGCTCCGCGAACGGCGCACCCTTGTCCCGCCCGCCCGCGATCAGCACGACCGGCTTCGTGAAGCTCTGCAAGGCCACGCGCAGGGAATCGACATTGGTCGACTTCGAATCGTTGATCAGGCGCACGCCGCCGATGCGGCCGACCTCTTCCAGGCGATGCGGCAGCCCGGGGAAGTCGCGCAGGCCGGTCACCAATCGGTCGGCCTCGGTCACGACCGCCGTGCTCAGGGCGGCCGCCGCCATCGCGTTGACCAGGTTGTGGGGGCCGGGCAGCGCGAGGTCGCGGACCGGCAACCAGGTGCGCGACTGGGTGCCCAGCCGGCTGTGGATCGCGCCGTGCGCCACGTAGAAGAGATCGGTTTCTTCGGGTGCGGGCGCCCGTTCGGGTTCGCACCGCACCACGCGGGCGTGGGGACCCAATTCGTGCAGAAGCTCCACCGTGGGTCCCAACACCAGCAGATCGCCCGGATTCTGGCTGCCGGCGATCGACCATTTGGCCGCCCGGTAGGCGTCGAAGCTGCCGTGGCGGTCGATGTGGTCGGGCGTGATGTTCAGAATCGCGGCCGCTCGCGGATGGAACTCGGGGCTGTCCTCGAGCTGGAAGCTGGAGACTTCCACGACAAAGACGGTCCCGTCGGCCTCGTCGAGCACCGCGTCGGAGAGACAGCGGCCGATGTTGCCCGCCCCGACGGCGGCGACGCCCGCGCGGCGCAGCAGGTGCGCCGTCCACGCGGTGGTGGTCGATTTGCCGTTTGTGCCGGTGATCGCCAGCAGCGGGGTCGCGACCATGTCGGCGGCCAGCGCCAGCTCCGAGCGCACGGGAATGCCGCGCCGGCGCGCTTCGCCCAGAAAGGGGGCGTCGGCCGGCACCCCCGGACTCCGAATCAAGAGGCCGCAGTCATCGAGCGCGCTCAGCGGATGGGGTCCCTCGACCAACTCGGCGCCGGCCGCGGCCAACGGCTCCCATGCCGCCCGGGCCTCGTCGGTCAGCTTCAGCTCGAGGCCGCGCACCCGCGCGCCGCGGTGTTGCAGCAAGCGGGTAGCGGCGCGGCCCGAACGCGCCAGGCCGAGCACGCACACCGCCGCTTGCCCCGAGCCGATCCTGTCCCATACCGAGCTCAATCGTCGCCTCCCTGGCTCCCTGATCGCCGCGCGCCTGCTCGCGTTTCCTCCCGCTCCTCGACCGCCGCGCGCCTGCTTGCGTTTCCTCCCGCTCCCTGATCGCCGCGCGCCTGCTCGCGTTTCCTCCCGCTCCTCGATCGCCGCGCGCCTGCTCGCGTTCCGTTCCAGGGCGCCGACGCCGCGATGCGCCGCGCGACCTACTGCAGCTTCAGCGTCGAAAGCGTCACCAACGCCAAGAGGATCGAGATGATCCAGAAGCGGATGACCACCTTCGACTCCGGCCAGTCACCCAGCTCGAAGTGGTGATGCAGCGGCGTCATGCGGAAGATGCGCCGGCCGGTCATCTTGTAGTAGACCACCTGCAGAATCACCGACAGGGTCTCGGCCACGAACAGCCCGCCCACGATGACGAGCAGCAGCTCCCGCTTGATGAGCACGGCCACCGCGCCCAACGCGCCCCCCAGCGCCAGGCTGCCGGTGTCGCCCATGAAGACCTCGGCCGGATGGGCGTTGAACCAGAGGAACCCCAGCCCCGCGCCCACGACGGCCGAGCAGAAGACGGTCAGCTCGCCGGCACCCTGCAGCATCGGGATGTTCAGGTAATCGCTGAAGCCGGCGTGGCCCGACACATAGGCCAGAGCGCCGAAGGCGGACGCGGGCGGAACCACCATGCCGATCGCCAACCCGTCGAGCCCGTCGGTCAGATTGACGGCGTTGCTGGAGGCCGTGACCACCAGCGCCACGAACGGGACATACAAGAGCCCCAGCGACAGGAACGTGTCCTTCAGAAACGGGACCGTGGTCTTCGTGCTCAGGTCGCCGTAGGGCGCGATCCAGCCCACCACCAGGCCCACCAGCAGTCCCACCCCGACCTGGCCCAGCAGCTTGTAGCGCCCCAGCAGCCCTTTGGGCCGCCGGCGGATGACGTGCAGGTAGTCGTCGAGGAAGCCCAACAGGCCGAGCACCAGCGTGACCACCAAGATGAGCTGCACCTGCAAGTTGGTCAGGTCGGCCCACAACAGTGTCGGCAAGAGGATGGCCAGCAGAATCAGGAGACCGCCCATCGTCGGCGTGCCCTGCTTGGCCAGGTGCCTCTGGGGACCGTCTTGGCGGACCTGCTGGCCCACCCGCCACTCGCGCAGCTTGCGGATCAACCAAGGTCCGACCAGGAAGCTGAGCAGCAGTGCGGTGACCGCCGCGTAGGCCGAGCGAAAGGTGATGTATCGGAAGACGTTGAAGCCTCCGAACAGATCGCTCAGCGGGTAGAGCAGGTGGTAGAGCACCGCCTAAACCCCTCCCTCGCCGTAGTGCTTGTCGATGACACGCATCTGCCGGGCCACCTCTTCGAGGCCGGCCGCGCGTGCGCCCTTCAGGTAGACCGCATCCCCGGGTCTCAGGTACTTGCGCAGAAACTGCACGACCTCGCGCGTCTCTCCGCACCAGAGCACCTGCTTCTCGCCGGCCTTCTGCGCCACCGGCGCGGCCAGCCGCGCCTCCTCGCCCAGGAAGACCCCGGCATCGCAGAAGCCGGCCGCGGCCCCCACACGCTCGTGATGGACGGCCGTCTCCTCGCCCAGCTCGCGCATGCCGCCGAAGACGAACACCTTCCGACCCGCGACCGGCGCCTGTTCGAAGAAGCGCAGGTTGGCGAGGGTCGACTCGGGCGAGGCGTTGTACATGTCGAGCAGCCACGTCACCCCGTGCGCTCGCCGTCCGTCCATCCGCCCCGGCAGCGGCTTGACCCTTGAGAGCGCACTGTAGTCCACGCCACCGGGGCTCACCTCGCGGGTGACTGCGAAGGCCGCCAAGGCGCTGCGCACCGCCCCCTCGCCCAAGAGCGCCAGACGCACCGGCTCCGGAGCGCCCGACACCAGGAGCTCGGTGCCGTCCAGGGTCTGATGGTCGCGATCGCATCGCACGTCCGCCCGGTCGGTGCGTCCGAAGCGGATGATGCGGCCGCTCCAGCGCCCGCGCACCGCGTCATCCAGCTCGGGATCGTCGTCGGGGATCACCACCACGCCTTCGGGGGACAGTCCCGTGAGGATCTCCAGCTTCGCCTCGAGAATGCCGGCGCGCCCCCCGAACGGTCCCGCGTGCGCGTGGCCCACGCAGGTGATGACCGCGACATCGGGACGGGCGATGCCCGTCAGACGGGCGATCTCGCCCGGGTGATTGGCGCCCAGCTCCACCACCACCAGCCGCGTGCGCGAGCGCATACGCAACAGGGTCCACGGCAGACCGATCTCGTTGTTGTAGTTTCTGGCGGTGCCCACCACGTCGCCCCGGTCGTGCAACAGGGCGAGGATCAGTTCCTTGGTGGTGCTCTTGCCGCTCGATCCGGTGACCGCCACCACCCGCGGCGCCACCGCCTGGCGCAGGGCCGCAGCCCAGGCCTGCATCGCCTTCACCGGATCGTCGACCAGCAAGTGGATGCCCTGAGCGCGGGCTGCCTTGCGGCGACTCCACCAGGAGCGGCGCACCAGTACCGCCGCGGCCCCCGCCTCGAACGACTCCACGATGAACTCGTGGCCGTCGCGCCGCTGCCCTTCGATCGCGACGAAGACCTCGCCCCCCCTCACCGCGCGGCTGTCGATGGTCGCACCGGCGGCGACCAGATGACCGACGAGCCGCCAGTCCTCGGGCGATATGCCGGCTACCGTGGCCTCGGTCATGCGCGCGATCGCGTGCAGAGACCAGGGATGGGCCCGTGCGGTCGGCTCCTCTGGCCCTCCCCCGCCGTTCGGCTTCGCGGCCGGAGCCCGCCGCGCCGGCAACCTCCGCTCGGGCTCCTCGTCCCGCGATTGCGAAGGATGGTCGCTCACGATGCTACCCCCCCGTCGTTCGTCGGCACGTGTTGTTTGAGCAACTCCCGCAGCGTTCGGCGATCGTCGAACGGCGCCACCCGATCGCGGAAGATCTGAACGCCCTCCGAGCCCTTTCCCGCGACCACGACCACGTCCCCCGGCCGTGCCGCGCTCACCGCCCTGCGCAGCGCCGCCCGGCGATCTCCGATGCGCTCGTGCACCGCCGGTCCCCCGCGCAGCCCACCGGCGACCTGCGCCGCGATCCGCTCGGGATCCTCCGAGCGCGGGTTGTCGTCGGTGAGCAGCACCAGGTCGGCTCCCGCCGCAGCCACACGCCCCATGGGCTCGCGTTTCGATACGTCGCGGTCACCGCCGCATCCGAAGACCAGGATCACACGACCCCCGGTCAGCTCGCGCGCCGCGTGCAACAGCCGGGCCAGGGCGTCGGCGGTGTGGGCGTAGTCCACGACGACCGCAAACGGTTGTCCCACATCGACCGTCTCGAAGCGGCCGGGGATCACGGGCGCCGACTGCAGCGCCTCGCCGATGCCCTCGTGCCCGATCCCCAATGCATGGGCGATCGCGACGGCGGCCAGCAGGTTCTCGGCGTGGAAACGGCCCAACAGGGGCGCGCGCACCGTCCGGATTTCGCCGTCCAGATCGATGTCGAGCTGCTGCCCCTGCGCCGTGCTGCGCGCCGAGACCAGCCGCACACGCGCCCGGGAATCGCGTCCGAAGGTCACACAACCACTCGCGGACGCACAGGCCAGTCGTCGACCGAGCTCATGATCGATGCACAGCACTTCCTTCACCGGCTCCCGCTCGAGCGGTCCGCCGCGCGTGCTGCGCTCGAAGAGCCGGGCCTTCGCCGCATGGTAGGCTTCCGGCGTCTTGTGAAAGTCGAGGTGATCGGCGCTCACGCCCAGGAGCGCCACCGTGTGAAACTGGGTGCCGAAGACGCGATCCTGTTCAAGGGCGTGCGACGAGACTTCCGTCACCAGGTCCTGTACACCCTGTGCGCGCAACTCCGCCAGCGTGGCCTGGAACTCGGGCGCCTCCGGCGTCGTGGGCTGCCAGGTGCGATGCGGCTCATCGCCGGCGGAAGCCTCCGCCCGGACCCCGGACCAGGGCCTCAGGAGCTCGTCATCGCCCTTCAGTCCCAGCGTGCCGGCGGCGACCGCCCGTCGGCCAAGCGCCGCCAAGACATGACGCACCAGCCAGGCGGTGCTCGTCTTGCCGTCGGTGCCCGTCAACCCCACGACGCGCAGATGGCGCGCGGGCTCCCCGTGAAAGCGCGCGGCCATCAGACCGAGGACGCGGCGGGCCGAGCGAGCTCGCAGGAAACGGGATGCGCCGGCCGTTTCGGAGCGATCGTCGGAGGCCCGGGCGGGAGGCTCCCCCTCGAGCACAACCGCCACGGCGCCGCGCGCCAGGGCCTCGCCGGCGAAGTGCGCCCCGTCGGTCCGCACCCCCGGCAAGGCGAAGAAGAGGTCACCCGGCTCGACGCGCCGGCTGTCATAGCGCAACGCGCGCACTTCGACTCCGGGTGGGTGCGCGGGGCGCGTCACCCATTGCGCATCCGGAACGCCCCGGACGAGTTCATCGAGCTTGACAGGCGAGGGCATCGGTATCCAATGCTTGTTCACGGGCCCGCGAGTCCTGTGGCGAAGCCCAGGCGACACAAAGGGTGTTTTTCTCCACGGTGGTCCCCGGCTCGGGTTCCTGTCGCACCACCCATCCGCGACCCCTCACGCCCACGCGCAGCCCGGCCTCGCCGAGCAGCATCGCCGCACGACGCAGGGACAGGCCGCGCACCTCGGGGACTTGCACGGTAGCATGGGAAATCGTTCCTCCCAAGGAGAGATGCACCACCGAGCTCTCGGGCACGGACCGGTAGGGCTGCGGAAAGACCTCCCGCACCTGTGCCCCCCAGCCCGACAGCACCGGCACGAGTCCGACGCGGTGCAGGGCACTGCGGGCGGCTTGGGTGGTCAAGCCGCGCACGTCGGGCACCTGGATCCGCCCCGTCACATCGGCCGCGGTCGGTGCGGCCGCCCAGCGATCCTCCTCGAGGATCCAGACCAGGTCCTTCAGGATCTCGGCAAAGATGGGCACGGCCACCTCGGAGGCGTGGGCCTCCCCCGGGCAGCGAACGGCCACAAGGCACGTCACCCGGGGCGCGTCATACGGAGCGAACCCGATGAAGCTGAGCAGATGCTCGTCGGTGACGTAGCGTCCCTGCTCCGGATCGAAGATCTGCGCCGTGCCGGTCTTTCCCGCCGGCGCGAACCAGGCGATCTCGGCGCCGCTTCCCGTGCCGTCGGTCACCACGCGGCGCAGCAGCGTGCGCAGCGTGTAGGCGGTCTCCGTGCTCAGGGCGCGTCGCACCTGCGTCGATGTGTAACGCTGGACCGGCCTACCCGCGGCGTCCAGACGAGCCTTGATCAGCATCGGCTTCATCAGCAGTCCGTCATTGGCGATGGCCGAGTACGCCAAGACCATCTGCAGCGCCGTGCAGGCGACTTCCTGACCGTAGGCGGCGGTCACCATCGTGCGATCCGACCAACCGTCGCACAGCGGGTGCGGCAGGTATCCCACGGCCTCGCTGCCCAGATCCATCCCCGTCGTCTGGCCGAAGCCCAGCGCCTGCGCCATGCGATAGCAGGCGTCCCAGCCGACCCGCTCGGCGATCCGCCCGGCGCCGATATTGGAGGAGAAGGTCAGAATCTCGGCCGCGGTCAGGACGCCGAACTTCCGGTGGTCCCGGATGCGGTCGCGGCCGACGACGCGCACGCCCTGCAGGCAGTCGAAGGTATCGGCGGGCGTGATCGCGCCACCTTCGAGCGCCGCCGCGAACGGAACCACCTTGAAGGTGCTGCCCGGCTCGAACTGGTCGGTGAAGCAGGCCGTCTTGAGGAGCTGAGGTGCGACATTCAAGGAGCGGAGCGGGTCGAAGGTCGGTTCCTCGTGCAGGGCGAGGATCTCCCCGGTGGCCGGGTCCATGATGATGACGTAGCCGCTGTCGGCGCCGGCGCGGACCATGCCTTCCATCAGCCGATGGCGGGCCACTTGCTGAATGCGCGCATCGAGCGTGAGCTGCAATCCACCACCGGCTTCCGGCTCGACGAGCACCCGGGGCGGCGGGGCATTCTCGACCAGCCCGCCCCCGGTGACGAATTCCAAGAGCTGTCCCGGCTTGCCTACCAGCAGGCTGTCATGACGCCACTCCACCCCGGTCAGGCCGTGACCGTCGACGCCGACGACGCCCATCACATCGGGGGCCAGACAGCCGGTCGGGTAGAAGCGCTTCAACTCGGGCTTCTTCTGCAGCTCGGGGAACCGGCCCTCCACCGCCCTTAGCCGGGACTCGTCGACCCAGCCCCTGGTGATCCAGTGGAAGCCCTCCTGATCGGCCGCGGCGAGTTCGCGCGCCGCCTGGGAGCTGCAGAGTCCGGCGCGCTCGAGCGCATCGGCCAGCCGGGCGCGGTTGGTCTGCGCACCCAGGCGCAACGCCAGGGACGGGTTCTCCAGGGTGCAGGCCAGGGTCCTGCCTGCTCGGTCGAGAATCACACCCCGCAGCGCGGGGATCTGGCGGATCTGAGTCTGTTGGTCCTCCACCTCCTGCGCGTATTCGTGATGGCGCAACAGGGCGAGCTGGGCGCCGCGCGCCAGCAGAAGCAACCCGACGGCCAGACCGAAGAGCAGCGTGATCAGGAGTCTCGTGCGCGCGTCACGTCTCATCGCCCCGCCCCCCCTGGGCGGGGCGCGGCGGCGGTCGGCGCCGTCGGGGTCGCGCTCGCCGGCAGAAGGCGGTCCTCGGCCTGAGCCACCGTCCGGCTCGGAGAACGGTCCTCGGCCTGAGCCACCGTCGGACCGAGCAGGTCGACCATGCCCGAGAGCAGCCAGCCGGCGGCGCCGCTGGAGATTGCGGCGTCCTCGCGACCCGGGGCGTCGGGAAGCATGGCCAACACCTGCCCGGTGTGCGCCGGACGCAGCCCCATGGCCCGCGCACACGGCTCGATGCGACCGAATTCGGTTTCCAGCGCCAAGAGGTGGCGAAGCTGTTGCACACGCTGCTTGAGCAGCTCGGCCTCGGTCTTGCCGGCCGCGATCCGCTTCTGGAGCTGCTGGGCCTGCAGTTCCTGGCGCACGCTCAGGAACAACGTCGCAAACACGATCGGCAGCAGCCAGAGCAGGCGCAGGGCTTTGGCGCGGCCGCTGGCGCGGCGCGGCTCGACCCGGCGTCTCAGGAACCGCTCGGAGCGGGCACCCGGCGATGGCCCCTCAACCGCGCGCTCCGGGCGCGACGGTTGCGGCGGCACTCGTCGAAGGAAGGCCGCAGCGGGCGCCGCGTCAGGGGCTCCATGCGAAACGGGAGACCGGTGGCCGGGTCGATGAACGATGCGCGGCGCAGGAACTTCACCCGTCGATCCTCTTGGGACTGATATGCGAGCACGCACAGCACGCCTCCCGTCGTGAGCAGTGTGGGCACGACCCGCAAGGCCTCGTCGAGGTCGGCCAGCTCGTCGTTGACCCTCATCCTGATCGCGGAGAAGACACTGGAGATCAGCTTGGGCGTGGCCCAACGCCCCAGCGCTCCCCGAATGCAGCGCACCAGGTCTCCGGTGGTCCGCAGGCCGCGCTCCCGGCGCCAGGAAACGATGGCCGCCGCGAGGCGGCGCGGACTCGCGCGCGTCGTGCCCTCGGTGAAGAGGCGCACCAGTTCGTCTTCGCGCATGCGCGCCAGCAGCTCGGCGGCCGTCTCCCCGCGCGAGGGATCGAAGCGCATGTCCAGAGGACCATCCAACCTGAAAGCGAAGCCGCGCCCGGGATCGTCCAACGCGGTCGATCGCAACCCCATGTCCAGCACGACACCGCTGACGAGGCCGTGGAGATCGGCCGGCAGCAGCCGCGCCAGATCGCGGAAATTGCCTTGCAGCAAATGGACGTGTTCGGCCCGGGAACCCAGCTTCGCCGCCGCGACCCGCAACGCCGCCGGATCGCGATCCACACCGAAGAGGCGGCCCCGCGGACCCAATCGATCGACGATCAGGGCGGCGTGTCCCGCCTCGCCCAGTGTCCCATCCACATAGATGCCGTTCGGATCGCCGATCAGCAGATCGACGATCTCGACGGCCATGACCGGTTCATGTCCCACGCGTCACCCTCGGCGCCGCAATCGGCGGGAAGCGGGGGGCTCCCGAGAAGGACAGCAGGCAGGGAGCTCACAAAGCCTCTATCCCAAACCCCCCGCTTCATCCCACCACCAACGACTCGCCGCCGGGCGAACCGCGGCCAAGCTAGTTCGGACTGGGCTCGGCCATCGCCGCAAAGACGCCCAGGGTCGTGCGGCGCAGGACGTGCCTGCGCAGACGCGACGCCACGACCTGTGCGTCCGCCTGGAAGCGCCCGCTCGCGAGAGTCCGATCATCGCGCGATGCGGTGCCGGCGGGTGCAGCCTGGACACCGGCGACCGTCATCGGGGCATAGCGCTCCAGGAAATCGCGCCCGTCGATCCCACCGCCAAAGGCGATGATGCGCCCCAGGTAGGGTCCCAGCCCCACCACGCGCAGGCGCAGCGACTGGTCCTCTACGCTTTGGGCCAGTTCGAGCAGGTGCGCCACTGTGCGGAAATCGATGTGGTCGATCTCCATAAAGTCAAGTATTACTTGGGATTGTGAAGGAAGGCCCATGCCCGCGATCCGCTGGTGCAGCGCATCGAACGTCTGTCCGCACCACTCCCCGGAGAGGCGCACCCAGAGGATCAGGCCCTCGGCGGTCGTCATGGTCCTCAAGTCCATCATGCGCGCGGTTCCTCTTGCACTTCCATCCTGCCAATGTATCTTTGGGCCAACCGGTCATGCTCGGCGGCGTTCTGGATGGGCGGGTTCTGCTGCTCGAACCGCTCGGGATTCCAGATCTCGATGCGGGTGAAGTTGCCGAAGACCTCCGCTTCACCACTGAGATTGGCTACCTGCATCTGATCCTCGGTCAGGGTGACGCGCCCGCTGTTGTCCATCCGAATGAGGCTGCCGTAGCGCGCGAAATTCGCGCGCAGGCGCTGCACTCCGGGGTCGCCCTGGAAGGCGTCGCGCAGGAGCTGGGGCGTCAGTTCGTCCCAGCTCGCGTGGGGCAGGAGAAACAAACAGCCCCCGTGACCGACGGTCAGCACCAGGTACTGGGATGATTCCATGAAGAGCAGGTCGCGCAGCTTGGAAGGCAATGTGAGACGACGCTTGGCGTCGATCTTGGCCTTCCATCTCCCCAGAAACGGGAGTTGCATCGGTGCTGCTCCTGGCGTCGTGGACTGCGCGCTCGATCAAGGACTCGGTTGCGGGGACTCAAGGGAAATCCGTCGGGGACCTCTTTCGTGTGGGCGGCCCGGGCCCCTTCGGCCTCCCCCTTTCAGCCCTTTTGTCCCATAATCTGACATTTCATCCCACGCGTCACTGTAGCCAGGGCCGCACCCGTGTGCAATGGGAAAGTTCTCTCGGCGAGAATTCCTTGTAACTGATTGATTCTAGAATAGTTGAGAGGTTGGATCGGGACGTGCTCGAGACGGTCCGCCGCCCTGCGCAACGGCTCGGCCCCATGTTTCAACGGGCGGGCGCCCCACCGCGCTCACGGGGCTTTCCCCACGGGGCCGACGAGCTCCTCCAACTGCGCGGCCAGCGCGCGCGCCAACGTGCGCCGATCGAAGCGCAGGAGCTGCTCGTCGGAGATGCCGGTCTCCCCCAACGTGCCGGCGAGAAAGCGGTTTGCGTAGTCCGCAAGCAGGCGGGCCGCGGCCGCGCTGTCGCCGGTGCGGCAACAGCGTCCCACGCCCAGTGACTCGATCATGCGCCAGGCGGCTCCCGGCGGGACCAGGCCCAGAATGGGTCGCCTGGCGCGCAGGTACTCGAAGATCTTACCCGGCAGGATCAAACCGCCCCGCGCGTTGTCCCTCTCCATCAGCAGCAGCAGGTGGCTTCGCATCAGCTCCGAGATCACCTCGCGGTGAGGACGCCCGGGGACGAACGCCACCAGGTCCTGCACACCCAGCTCGCGGGCCGCCGCGACGTCGCTCTGGTAGTAGGGTCCCAGAAAGCGCACGCTGAGCTTCTCGCGCAGACCGGGACGGCCGGCGAGCAGCCGCCGCAGCGCGATCAGAAACGGCGCCGCGGGCCGTTCCGGATTGAGCTGTCCGGCGTGGAGAATCCGCATCCGGTCGCCACAGGGATGCGTGCCGGCCGCGTGCGCGAAGTCGGATTCGTCGTACCCGTTGGTGATCACCTGCACCTTCGCGCCGGGCAGGTCGGGGTAGCGCTGCAGATAGTCGTCGCGCGTCTCGGGCGCGGTCACCGTGATCCGGTCGGCCTCCCGCAGCACGGCCCCTTCGAGCCGTCGGTGCCAAGCGTCGTGCAACCGCGTGGGCGGCCGGTAGGAGAGGCGCCGCGTCCACGGGTCCCGGAAGTCGGCGATCCACGGCAGCCGCAGCCGGCGCGCCAGGCGACGGCCCGCCAGGTGCGCGCTATCGGGCGAAGAGGTGGTGTAGATCGCGTCGAAAGGTCGCGCGGCATGTTCCTGCAGCGCAGCGCGCACGGCAAAGGGCACCCAGCCCACATACGCATCGGGCATCAGCACCCATCCGGAGAGCGCCCGCAGGCGGCCCATCGCGCGGGCCGACCCGCGCGGGCGGCCGGGGTCTCCGCTCTGCCGCGGGGCCACGCGGCGCAGCAGCGTCAGACCGGTCAAGGAGCCGGTGCGCACCACGCGCACCGTGGGGCCGAGCTCGTCGAGCAGGGTCTCGTCGATCATCCAGTAGTCGCGCGACCGCACGGTGACCACGGTGGGGTCCCAGCCGTGGTCGGGGAGATAGCGCGCCTGCTTGACGCTGCGCTGCACGCCCGCCCCGCCCAGCGGCGGAAAGAAGTAGGCCAGCATGAGGAGTCGTCGCCGGCGCGCCACGCGAGCCCCTCCTAGTTGCAGGGCAGATCGAGGACCGCCACCTGGCCGGTCAACCAGCCTTGGGGCGTCGAGACGCGGATCACGTAGAGGCCCGGTGCGACCCACCCGCCTTCGGGATCCCGCCCGTCCCAGAAGGGCTCCTCGGCCCACACCTCACCGAAGCGGCCGACGACCCGACCGGCCACATCGACGACGACCCCCTCGCGCGTGCGGCCGGGCAGATCGACGAAGCGGACCGATCCATCACACTGCGGATTGAACGGGTTGGGGAAGACCGCCACCCCATCGAACGCGCGATCCGTCCGCTCGGGGCTGGGAACGAAATGGGAGAGCCCGGCCGAGGTAGCGACCCAGATGTCGCGCCCGCCGGCCCCGCGGGCGACGAAGCGGACGTCGGCGCTCACCAGATCGGGCGGACCGAAGCTCTCGAAGTCCGTCCAATTGCCGCCCGTGCCGCGTGAGATCCGCGTGACGCCGGCGCCGGCGATGGCCGCCCAGGCCGCGCCGTCGTCGGTCAGGGCCAGGTCGACCACCTGCGCCCCGGGGAGCTGGCCGCTCGACTTGCGAAACGTGCGCCACTGCAGCCCATCGAGCAGCGAGATGCCGTTGTCGGTGGCCACCCAGATCTCGCCCGGCCGCGTGACGATCTGGGTGATACGATTGCCGGCCAGTCCGCTCCCGGTGTCGACGTGCAGCCAGGCGTTCGCCGTGAGCCGCGGCAGCCCCTGGCCATCGAGCAGCACCCGGTGAACGCCCTCGCTGGCGTACCCGATCCAGAGCGTGTCGGCGCGGGTCGCCACGCTGGTCACGGCGTTCGAGAGCATCAAGGCGCCGGTGGTCTCGGTGTCGTAGTGGCGCCAGCGATCGGCCGCCCGATCGTAGTGGAAGAGACCCTTGACGGCGTCGGGATACTGCTCGGGGTTCTCCCGATTGGAGGCGAACCAGAGATTGCCGCGCGCATCGACGGCCGACGAGTGGATGTTGAAGACCGAGTCATGAACCGTCGCCTCGGACGAGCCGATGATCCAGTCGTCGAGGAAGCAGCCGCCCGAGGGGCTGGTACAGCAGCAGTGGCCCAACCACATGCGCTGGCCGATGACCCGGATGTGCCATCCCCAGCCCGAAGAGAGCGGCGCGTTGGCGGTGTTGTAGAATCGCCAGCCGCCCTCCTGAAACAGCATGATGCGCCACCCCAGCGGGAACCGTCCCGCCGAGGCCGCCCACACCCGACCGGCGTCGTCCACTGTCAGACCGCGGTAGTCGGCGACCGGGTGGGGACCCTCGTGCCGGTGCTGGATCCAGGTCTCCCCCACCAGCTCCCACAGACCGTCCTCGTCCTCGCCGAGATACGGCACGTCGTTGTCCCAGCCCGCGCTGGCACCCACCCAGACGATCCCGTCGCTTCCCTCGGCCACGCTGCAGCATCCCCGCAATCGACCGTCGGCCAGCCGATCCCAACGCTGTGCGTCGTCGTCCAGGACGAAAGGCCCGCCGTCCTCGCCCCAGGCGGCGGCCAGCAGTCGATCCCGTCCCACCGTGAGCTGACAGACTTCGACGTCGATGCCGTTCAAGCCTTCGTTGCGCGCCTCCCAGCCGGAGCCGTCCCAGCGGTAGACGCCGATGGAGGTGAGGCAGAAGACCGTTTCGTCCCACACCTCCAGGTCGAGCACGTCCCCCGGCGTGTCGATCTGATCCCAGGCCCCCTGGCTGTAGTCGAGACGGCCGATCGCGCCGGTGCCCGATTCGCCACCCCGCGTGCCGAACCAGAAGCGGTCTTCGAAGTAGACGGCGGCGGTCACCTCCCAGGAGGGCAACTCGCAGGGATCGACCTGCTGCTGGCAGGTGACGCGGGGCTGCCCGTCCTCCAGCACCAGCACGCCGCCGCGTGAACCGATCATACGCCAGGGCGGATCCTCGCGGATGAAGAGCACCTCGTCGCCGGCGATCGGCCACGTGAGCGACGTGTAGTTGAACCAGACGCCGCTGGTCGGCTGGTAGACCGAAACCCCGGAGCGCTCGGTGGCGAAGGCGATCTGACCATCGGAGAGGCGTGCCACCGCGACGAGCGAATCGCTGGCCAGTCCGTCGCGGCTGCGATTCCAGCTTCCGAACTGGGAGGTGCTGAAGTCAAAGAAGAGCGCTCCTCCCCGTGTGGCGCACCAGACGCCCTCTGCCGTCACCGCGACGTCCCGAACGTTGTTCATGTAGAGATGGGTGGTCCAGGTCCCGTCGGTCTGCGCCGCGACGCTCGCCGCTGTGGGCAGCAGCGCACCCAGCATCATCCCCGCCCAGACGCCGCGCCGCCGGGAGCAGCACGCGCCGGCGGCTTGCCAGGATCTCACGATTGACCTCCTTGCGTCGCGGCCCGTCGGTGCGATGCCGCCATCAAGAGGATCCGCAGGTCTTCGCTCAAGCTCCATGCGCGCAGGTACCGGCGGTTGGTGGCCACGAGCTCGTCGGGCTCCGGCCGATCGACCGCCGCCGGGTCCGGCTGGGCGGGCCAGGTCAGGCAGGCCGCGCCGCGGAAGTCGGCCACCAGGCCCACCGGCGCATCGGGGGGATTGAGGCGATAGGCCTCGTCCACCTGGGGCCATTGATCGGGACGGATCGGGGACAGTCCCACGAAGCTCATCTCGCCGGACAGGACGTTGAGCAACGCGGGATAGCACCGCAGCGGCGCGCACCAGCGCGCCGGTCCCCGCAGCTCGCGGTAGAGGCGCATCCCGAACCGGCGCCCCCGACGGCCGACCAATGTCACCGTCCGCAGCGGCGCGCGCCCCAACACGATGAGCTGGACCAGGTGCAGGGGCAGTCCGACCAGCAGGAGCGGGCCGGCGACGGCCAGATCGAGCCACCGTTTGACCCAGCTCCGCAGCCGCGGCGGCGCCCCGCCGAGGTCGATGCAGCCGAAGCCCATGAAGTCTCCCAGATGATGGGCCTCCAACAGGAGCCCCTCGCGCTGGGGAATGTAGGAGACGGCGACACCGGTCGCCAGCAGGCGCGGCACCAGCCGATCGAGCAGCGCGCGGTCGGCGGGGCTTTCGAAGACCGCCACCTGGGCGATGCGCTCGTGGTCCACCATGTGAATCCGTCGGTCCACCGGATCGGGGCTCCCCTCGCGCGGATGACGGCGCTCGTCGTCGTGCGGCAGGTAGACCGGCTCGAAGCCGAAGGTGCCGTGCACCGCAAACCGTTTCTGCAGGGCCTCGATCTGCTCGGGCGCCGCGAAGACCGCCAATCGCCGCAGGTGCAGCCGTCGTTCGCGGGCTTCCGCCACCAACCGCCGCAGCGCTTCGCGCGCCAGCCCCACCAGCACCAGGCTGTAAGGGAAGAAGAGCAGGATCGTGAATCGCGACAGGGGACGCGTCGTGAAGAGGAAGGTCGATGCCATCACCACGAGCGAGGTGATCAGCACCCCTTTGACGAGCTGAAACACCTCGCGCCACCGGTCGCGCCAGACGTCTCCTTTGTACAGGCCCAGGAAATAGAATGTTCCCACCGCCACCAGGTCCGCGAAGACCACAAAGCGCGCGTAGACCCCCAGCGCCAGCACCGGCTTCTGCTCCGCCCACGCCGGGATGACGAACCCCAACCCGTAGCGCGTCAGGTAGGCGGCCAGAAACGCGACCGACAGCCACACCAGGTCCGACACCAGGGTCGCCAGCGCCCGGATCTGGGTCGACTTCCGCTTCCAGAGATAGAGCAGCGCGCTCCACTTCTCGTAGAAGCGCAGCGCCGACTCGATGTGCATGCGCTGGCCGCGACTCAGGAAGCCCCGGGCGCTGGCACGTTGGTGCGCATGCACCATTTCTGCCCCGGGCACGTAGACCACCCGCCAGCCGCGCCGGTGCATCCGGCTGCACCAGTCGACGTCCTCGAAGTAGAGGAAGAACCGCTCGTCCATGCCCCCCACGTCATCCACCGCGTCCCGGCGCGCCAGCAGCGCTCCGCCCAGCATCCAGTCGACGTCGCGCTCGTCCTGGTGGTCCCAGTCCATCATCAGGTGCTCGCGCAGCGCCTGCGCGCGGGGAAAGAGCCGGCCCAGAGGGGTGCGCCTGAGCAGGATGGTCCAGAGGGTGTAGAAGGTTCGCGCCGAATACTGGAGCGACCCGTCGGGACTGTAGAGCTTCGGGCCGCAGATGCCGACCGCCGGGTGCTCGTCCAGATAGCGGGCCAGCGTCTCCACGCTGCCGGGCCAGATCTCCACGTCCGGATTCAGGATCAGGAAATAGCGGCCCCGCGCGGCAGCGAGTCCCTGGTTGACGGCCCGGCCGTAGCCGACGTTGCGCTCGTTGCGGATGTAGATCGCGCGGTGCTCCGCGCAGATCCGGGCCGCGGCCTCGTCGACCGGCGCGTTGTCCACGACGAGAACCTCGTGGGGCAGGTCGACGCCGGCCTCGTCGATCTTCGCGAGGCAGCGCTCGAGAAGCTGGGGCGAGCGGTAGTGGACGATGACGACCGAGACTACCGGCTGCGCTCCGGCGTCGGTGGCAACACGCTGGCTCACCCTCTCTCCCGGCGACGGATCCTGAGCGGTTGCGCCTCGCGCTCCTTGGGTCTGCGCGTGAACAGGTGCGTCAGCGCCAGCCGCCAGACCATGAAAACTGCCTCGATGATGATGCGCCGGTTCATTTTCGATACGCCGACGCGTCGATCCACGAAGATGATCGGGATCTCCCGGATGCGAAAGCCCTGGCGCCAGGCCATGTAGGTGGTCTCGATCTGAAACGAGTAGCCGTCGGCCTTGATGCGCTCCAGGTCGAGCGCTTCGAGCACCTCGCGCCGGAAGCACTTGAAGCCCCCGGTCGCGTCCTGCAGCCGCAGGCCGGTGATGATGCGCGTGTAGAGATTGGCCCCGTAGGACAGAAACAGCCGGCTGAGCGGCCAGTTGACCACCGTCACCCCGTGCAGGTACCGCGACCCCAGGATCAGATCATCGCGCCGGGCGGCGGCGATGAACTCGGGGATCGCCTGCGGATCGTGCGAGAAGTCGGCGTCCATCTGGAAGATCAGGTCGGCGTCGGTGTGGCTCAGGACCCAGCGGAAGCCGTCCACGTAGGCCGATCCCAGCCCGAGCTTCCCCGGCCGCTTCATCAGGTGCAGGTGCCGGTCGTCCCGGGCGCGGGCCTCGACCAGCTCCGCCGTGCCGTCGGGAGAGTTGTCGTCCACGATCAGGATCTCCACGGTGAGCGGCAAGGCGCGCAGCCGGTCGAGCAGCTCGTGGACGTTTTCGGCCTCGTTGTAGGTGGGGATGACCACCGCACAGGTCGGCATGTCCGCCGCCGCGCTCGAGTCGCCCCCTCCTCGGGAGGTCGCCTCCGGGTCGGAGGATGTGCTGGATTCGTCTCGCGTCATCGTCCTGCTCATCTTCGATCCCCTGACACGTCGCCCACGAAGCTACATGGTTTGACGGAACCAGTCGATCGTCATTCCGATCGCGTCGGACACGTCGACCTGAGGCTCCCAGCCCAAGACCTCCTTGGCCACGCGGATATCCGGCTGGCGGACCTTTGGATCGTCCTGCGGCAGCTCCCGGAAGACGATCTTGCTCTTGCTCTGTGCAAGGCGAATGATCATCTCGGCCATCTCGAGCAGGGTCATTTCCTGCGGGTTGCCGATGTTGACCGGCTCGACCCGGTCCGACTTCAGGAGCAGGTCGATGCCCTGCACCAGATCGGTGATGTATCCGAAGGACCGGGTCTGGCTTCCGTCGCCGAAGACCGTCAGGTCCTCTCCGCGCAGCGCCTGGTTGATGAAGACCGGCACCGCCCGCCCGTCGTCCCGGCGCATCCGCGGCCCGAACGTATTGAAAATGCGCACGATACGGGTGTCCACCGCATGGGTGCGATGGTACGCCATGGCCAGGGCCTCCCCGAACCGCTTCGCCTCGTCATACACCCCGCGCACCCCGGTCGGGTTCACGTTGCCCCAGTACTCCTCGGGCTGGGGGTGGACCTGCGGGTCGCCGTAGACCTCCGAGGTGGAGGCCAGCAGGAAGCGGGCGCTCTTGGACTTGGTGAGCCCCAGGGCGCGATGCGTGCCGATGGCGCCCACCTTGAGCGTGTGGATCGGGAGGCGCAGGTAGTCGATCGGGCTGGCCGGCGATGCGAAGTGCAGCACGTAGTCCAGCGGCCCGTCGATGTAGATGTAGTTGGTGACGTCGTACTCGATGAAGGTGAACTTGGGGTGCCGGATGTGAGCGATGTTGCTGACCGATCCGGTGAGCAGGTTGTCGACACAGATCACCTCGTGGCCCTGGCCCAGGAAGTGATCGCACAGATGCGAGCCGATGAATCCGGCCCCGCCGGTGATGAGAACGCGCACGCGACTAGCTCCTTCGTCTAAGGCAGTTTGCGATCGATCAGGTCGTCTTCCTCTTCCCGATGCGTACTGACGATCATCTCGGCCAGCAGCCCCATCGAGATGAACTGGATCCCCAGGATCAGCAGGATGACGCCGCCGATCAACAGCGGCCGCACCCGCAGGGCTGATTCGTAGATCCAGATGCCGAACATGTAGAGACACAACGCGAGGCCCACGGCGAGCAGGATCCCGCCGATACGGCCGAAGACGTGCAATGGGCTACGGCGCGATGAGCCGAGGAACATCACCGTGGTCAGGTCGAGGATGCCGTTGATGAAGCGGGCCGCGCCGAACTTGCTGTAGCCGAAGCGACGCGGGTGGTGCTGCACCTGGCGCTCGCCCACGCGAAACCCCAACCGGTCGGCCAGCACCGGAATGAACCGGTGCATCTCGCCGTAGACCTTGATCGTCTTGACCACCTTGCGCCGGTAGAGCTTGAAGCCGCAGTTGAAATCGTGCAGCTTCACGCCCGAGACGAGCGCGGTCATCCGGTTCCAGATCCGCGAGGGAATGGTCTTGGTGAACGGGTCGTGGCGCGTGCGCTTCCAGCCCGAGATCAGATCCAGCCCCGCGGCCTCCATCTGTTCGAGAAAGCCGGGCATCTCGGCCGGGTCGTCCTGCAGATCGGCATCCAGCGTGAAGATCATCTGGCCGCGGACTTCCCGAAACCCCACGGCCAGCGCGGACGACTTGCCGAAGTTGCGCCGCAGCACGATGACGCGCACCCGACCGTCGGCGGTGGCGATGCGCTCGAGCTCTTCGGCTGTGCCGTCGGTGGAGCCGTCGTCGACGAAGAGGATCTCGTAGGACCGGCCGATCTCTCCCAGCACGCGCGCGAGCTGCTCGTGCAAGGGGCCCACGCTCTCGACCTCGTTGTAGGCCGGCACCAGAACCGAGATCGCGATCTCGTTCATGCCGAATCTCCATCCTCGGACGGTGAGGGCCCCCGCGCGCTCATCCAATGCATCATGTGCCGCAGCCCTTCTTCGAGCCCCACGCGGGGCCGGAATCCCAGCTCGTCGCGGGCCCTGCTCGTGTCGGCCGCCGTCGCCAGCGGGTCGCCGGTCTGCCGCGGGCCCCAATGCACGCGCGCCGGGCGGCCGGCGATGCGCTCCATCAGCCCGATGGCGTCCAGCAGCCGGGCCGGAGCGCCGCCACCAATATTGTAGACGCTTCCCGGTCGGCCGGCGCGGATCGCCAGCAGGTTGGCCGTAACCACATCGTCCACATAGGTGAAATCGCGCGTCTGGCGCCCGTCACCGAACACCTCGAGCGTTTCGCCGAGCGCAATGGCCCGCGCGAAGCGGTGAAAGGCCATGTCCGGGCGCTGGCGCGGGCCGAAGACCGTGAAGTAGCGCAACGAGATGATCGGCAGCCCGTAGCCGGTGACGTACGCGCCGACCAGCGCCTCGCAAGCCAGCTTGGTGACGCCGTAGGGCGAGAGCGGACGCCGGGGAGCGTCCTCGCGCGCTGGCTGCCCCCCACCCTCGCCGTAGACCGAGGAGCTGGAAGCGAAGACCATCCGCTCGACCGGATGCGCGCGCAGGCCCTCCAGCAGTCTCTGGGTCGCCACGACGTTGGCCGCGGCGTAGGCCTCGAAGTCGACGCCCCAGCTCCGGCGCACGCCCGGACGCGCGGCCAGATGAAACACCCAGTCGACATCGGCCAGCAGCGCGGCGGTATCGGTCGTGCACAGGTCCGCCTCCCGGAAGGCGAAGCCACGGCGGTCGCCCACCGCCGCCAGGTTCTCTTCTTTCAGCGTCCGATCGTAGTAGGGATCGAAGTTGTCGACGCCCCGTACGCGATGGCCTTCGTCCAGCAGGCGGACGGCCAGGTGCGAGCCGATGAAGCCCGCCACCCCCGTGACCAGCGCCGACGCCATCAGCGCTGCTCCACGTTCGCGCTCTCCGGCAAGACCCCCACCGGGACGTCCTCGATCTCCATCTCCATCTCCATCTCGGGGCTCTCGGACTCCGGAGCGCCGCCCATGCGGAGCTCCTCCAGGGCCTGGCGCGTCTGCTGGTCGTTCGGATGCTCGGCCAGCCACCCCTCGATCACCTCGATCGCCTCCTGCTTGCGGTCCTGGGCCCAGAGGTGGGTGAAGAGGTAGCGGTAGGTGTCGAAGTCGTTCGGGTTCTGGCGGATCGACTCCCGGTAGATCTGCTCGGCCTCATCCGGACGGTCCTGGCCGGCGACGGCTTGAGCCAGAAAGCTGTAGACCTCGGGCGCGCGATCGCCGACCTCCAGGAGCTTGCGGAAGGTCGTCTCCGCCTCGGCGAACTCCTGCCGCTCGAGCCGCAGGTAGCCCTGCGTGTAGAGCACGCCGGGGAAGGAGGGGTTGATGCGCGCGGCGTACTCCAGCGCCTCCAGAGCCTGATCGTCCTGCCCGTTGCGGAGCCAGTAGTGGGCGCAGCGCACGTAGGCGGCCACGTAGTTCTGCACCAGCTTGCGGGCGTTGTCGTCCTTGTAAACGCTCGTATCGTAGTAGCCCTGCTCGTCCAGGAGGCTCCGGTAGAGAAAGACCTCGCGCAGGTTCTTCCAGGTGGTCTCCACGTCCACCCGCTCGGGCTCGCCCTCCTCGTCCACCACGCGGAAGACCAATCCCTCCATGACCAGCTGCTTCTCGAGGTCCATCTGGTCCGGCACCGTCACCGCCAGATAGATCGGCCGGTCCTGGTTCACGTCCAGGATGTGCTCCACCATCATGTCCTTCACGAGCACGATGTCGCCCTCGGGGGTGTAGAAGCCGTGCAGCATGTCGATGCGATCATCGGGCACGGTGATGCGCACCTTGGGCTCCTGGTCGCGGAGCTGCCGGATGTACCAGTGGGTGTTGAGCAGGCTCAGGTTGACGACCCGCACGTCCTTGCGGATGCCTTCCACCTCCTGCAGGTACCAGAGGGGGAAGGTGTCATTGTCCCCGTTGGTGAAGACGATCGCGTTCTCGTCGAGCGGCGTCAGCATGTTGTAGGCGTAGTCGCGCGCCACCAGGAATCCGGTGCGGTCGTGCTTGTACCATCCGTGGTTGATGGGCAGCAGCGACAGCACGCAGACCACCCCCACCGTCGCCGTGCCGAACAGCCGTCCCCCGGGCGGCTCGATCACCTTGCCGTCCTCCACGCGGGGATCGCCCCGCAGCCAGGTGGCCAGCGTGGCGGCCCCCAGACCGATCCAGACGGCGAAAAAGTGGTAGCCGGCCACGAAGAAGTAGTCCCGGTCACGCACCTCGTCTTCCTTGAAGTTGAGGTAGAAGACGAGGAAGACGGTGGTCACGAGCACGAGCAGCAGCATCAGGACGAAGCGCTTGCGGTCGCGGAACGCCTGCCCCACGGCGCCGGCGATGCCGATGAAGAAGGGCAGCGCCATCGAGAGCCATTCGGGCCGGATGCCCAGATGGTACTGATCGTGGAAATAGCGCCAGAAGTGCTTCGCGAACTGGATGCTCCAGGCCGCCTGCCGCTCGGTGAACGGATTGGGGGGCTTGTACTGATCGCGCGAGAGCACCAGCCAGAGGTTTTCCCACGTGCTGGGATCGGCCTCGTTGATGGGCGGGTCCATGCGGGCGCGCACCAAGAGGAAGAGCTGGACCGACAGGCCCACCACCGCCAGGGCGATCAGCCAGAAGGCCAGGTTGTGCTCCCCGAGCCGTCGCCAGCGGCGCGCCACCATGACCGCAAAGGTCGCCGCGCCCAAGGCGAGGGCGCCGCCCACCGGCACGCCCACCCCCATGCACAGATAGAAGACGGCGATGCCCACCCACATCCAGAGCAGTGTCATCAGCGTGTCGGCGTTGATCACGGTGCGCCAGGACACCAGCAGCACGAAGACCAGGATCGGCAACGCCACCAGGAAGGTCCCCATGTGGATGCCGATCGAGACGAAGAGCAGGTAGCCGATCAGGAGCAGCAGGTTGTTGTTGCGCTCGGTCCCGTCCGGACGCTCCGACTCTTCCCACTTGAGCGCCAGCCAGACGCACAGGATCATCACCAGCGAGCTGAGCGCGTACACCTCGGCTTCGACCGCATTCTCCCAGAACGTGCGGCCGAAGGCGGTAAAGAATGCCCCCACAAACCCCGCGCCGACGGCGATGAGGTCGTCGAGCCGGTTCTGGGGACGCCCGCGCCACCAGCTTCGCACCAACTTGACGATCACCAAGAACGTGAACAGGGCCGCCAGCGAGGACGCCAACGAGGAGAGATAGTTGACCCGCGCCGAGATCTCGCTGATCGGTGCCATGGTGAACAGCTTCCCGATCAGCACGTACAGCGGCGTGCCGGGCGGGTGCGGAATCCCCAACACGTACGAGGTGGCGATGAACTCGCCGCTGTCCCAGAAGGGTGCGCTGATCGTCACCGTCTCGAGATAGACCACCTGGGTGGCCAGGAACACGATCAGTCCCCCGATCACCACCGGGTCGGTCAGCCGCTCTCGCCATCTGGTCATCTGCGCGCCTTCCATTGCGATAGGATCTCCTCAGCCAACGCGAAGGTCTCGCGGGCGGATCGGTCCCACGTGAACTCGGCCGCCCAGGCCATCGCGCGCCTCCCCATGCGCCACCAGGTGTCATCGTCCTCGAGCAGCGTGGAGATGCGGTCGGCCAGGCCAGCGACATCGCCGTGAGCCACCAAGTAGCCGGTTTCCTCGTGGCGGACCGATTCGCGCAGGCCCGGCGCGTCGCTCGCCACGGCCGGGATGCCCAGGGCGCCCGCCTCGATCACCGACAGTCCCCAGCCCTCCTTGGGCGAGGTGTAGACGAGCACGCGGGTTCGGCTCAGGGTCTCGTACTTCTCTGCCCCGCTCTGGAATCCCAAGAACCGCACGCTGCGCTCCAGGCCCATGCGGGCCACCTTCTCCCGGAGGGCCGGCACGTAGTCGCCTTCCCCGACGATCCAGTACTCAGCCTGGGGCACGCGGGTCAGAATCGCGGGCATCGCCTCGATCACCAGGTCGATCCGCTTGTACTTCTTGACGCGCCCCAGATAGAGGATGACCGGTCGCGGCGCCCGCCCGCCGCGGTCGGGGGGGCGGTGGTAGTCGTGGTCCAGCCCACCTCGAATAACCCGCATCTGCTGCGGTGAGATCCCCCTTCGGCGCAGGTCGTCGAAGGTGGTGTTCGACAGGACCGAGAACCGGCAGCGCCGGTACACCCACGGGATGAACCGCTCCCAGAAGTAGACGTAGCAGGCCAGTGGAAACGCCGCCTGCTGGAACACCGTCGTCCCGAACAGGTGCGGCACGACCGCCAGCACCGGGACGCGGCGCTGGTAGAACGGCGTGTAGAAGGGGATCTTGTTGACGTCCTCCACCACCAGATCGACGTGCTCCCGGGACAGCAGACGCCGCAGCATGTGCGGCGCCACGAAGTTGAACGTGTACGCATTCCCGGCCCGGATGACGCGCATGCCCTCGATCTCTTCCTCGCGGGGCGCACCGGCCCAATGACCGGTCAGAAACGTCACCCGGTGGCCCTGCGCGGCAAAGCGGCGGAAGATCTCGTAGATGATCACCTCCGCCCCTCCGAACTCGGGATGACGGATGTCGCGGTAGCTGATCACCGCGAAATGATAGCGCCGATCCGTCACGCGCCGCATGCCCTCCCCTGATCAGGCCTCCGGAGGCCGCCGACCCAGCGCATTGACCATCGCGAACGTATTGGGCCCCAGCCTCGTCCTGCGAAACCAGGCGTGCCAACGCTCCTGCAGCCGCGCCGCCAGCGGGATGGCGGGCGGCACCTGCGGCAAGGTCACCCAGCCCAAGCCGCGCAGGAGATACCGCAGGGAGCGATACCAGAAGCCCGGCACCATCCAGTCCCCACCGACCCGCTCGACCTGGAACCCCGCGGCCCGCATGAGGCGGACCAGTTGACCGGGCGAGAACTCCGTCTCCCAGCCCGCGAACCACTTGCCCATGCCGATCAGCACGTGCTTCACGGCCGTGTAGATGTGGTAGCGCTGCGGCACATCGATCAGGCAGTGCCCTGCGGGTCGGGTGACCCGGTAGTTCTCGCGCAACAGCGGCATCGGGTCGCGGAAGTGCTCCATCAATCCCTGATGGAAGACCAGATCGAATGTGCCGTCCCGGAAGGGCATGCGCTGAGCGTCGGCACAGACGCAGACCAGATCCACCCCCGCGGCGCGCGCCTGCTGGCGGATGACGCGAAACGAGCTCATCACGTAGTCGACCACCAGGATCCGCGCCCCCCGGCGGGCCAGCGCGATGCTGTCGCGCCCGCTGCCGGCCCCTACCTCCAGGACCCAGCGGCCTTTCAGGTCCAGGTGGGCGAGCTGCGAAAGAACGCGATCGTCGTTCGAGTAGGTCTCCTCGACCTGGCTGTGCTGGGTCCACCACCGGTCCCAGTGTTCGGGTGTCGAGGCCCGCATTCCCCTGCTCGATCCTCCTAGCATCTAAATTCGACGTACGTTAGCACACCCACCCCTGAGCGTCAACGCGCTCCGACCAGCCGGGAGCCGCGGGCGTGCCCGCCCTCTTTCCTCGGAACGCCGCAGCGCTCGAGGCGATCAATACCCGTCGCCGCACCAGAGGGAATGGCGCCCACGGGAGGCCTGTGCGGCGATCGGCAGTATCCCGTGCACGCCGTCCGCGACCTGGCGTCCCTCGGCGCGCGAGCGCCAGGGGAACGAAGGGGGGGGCGGCTTGATGACGCGCAGATGCTGCCACTCCTAGCTCGATCCAGCCCGCCTCGTGCCGCGGAGCTCGCTCTTGCGCTGCTGGTGGGCGATGGGGTCCAAGACCCCGTTGATGAAGGCGGCCGATGCGGGGTCGCCGTAGCGGTGCGCCAGGCGTAGGGCTTCGTCCAGGATCACCTGCGCGGGCGTGTCGCGGACGAAAAGCAGCTCGGCCGTGGCCAGGCGGAGGATGGCCCGCTCGACAGCCCCCAGACGACCCAGCTCCCAGTTCTGCAAGTGGTTGCGCAGTGCGTTGTCGATGCGCCGATGGTGGCTCACGCAGCGGGCAGTCAGAGCTTCCGCGTAGTCGCGGCCGTCCTGGGTGAAGCGGTACCGCCCAAAGCAGTAGTGGAGAATCTCCGTGGCGTCGTCGCCGGTGATGTCCGCCTCGTAGAGCACGCGCATCACCAGATCCCTCGCCTTGGGACGGCCCCCGTGCCGTTCAGGCATACCGCACACCTCCCCGTTTCCTGGGTCCCCGCTCGTCAAGCTTCCGGCCCGCGGCAGCTACGAACGGCCGGCACCGCCCGGGGCGCCCTTGGCCCCTGTGCGTAGTAGATGGACCATCTCGATGCCCGACTGGGCCGCCTCCCAGCCGCGCCCGCCGCCCTTGATGCCGGCGCGCTCGATCGCCTGCTCCATGGTCTCGGCCGTGATGACGCCGAAGATGGCCGGGACGCCGGTCTCCCACCCGACCTTGGCCACCCCCATCGAGACCTCCTTGGCGATGTAGTCGAAGTGCGTGGTGTCGCCGCGGATGATGCATCCCAAGCAGAGCGCCAGGTCATACGTGCCGGCCTTGACCCGGTGACGGGCCACCAGCGGCAGCTCGAAGGAACCGGGCACCCAGTACAGGTCGATCCCCTCCTCGGCGCAGCCGTGCTGGACGAGACACTCGACAGCGCCCCCCACGAGGCGCTCGGTGACCGTCTTGCCATAGCGACTGGCCACGATGCAGACGCTCAGCCCCTTGGCGTCCAGCGGGGGCAGGAACTCCTTGACCATGATTCGTACCCTCCCACTACTGCAACTGGTCCGCTTCGAACCGATGACCCAGCTTCTCCTGTTTGACCGCCAGGTAGCGCGCGTTGTGGCGGTTGGCCTGCACGACGAGCGGCAGACGCTCGACAATCTCCAATCCGTGACCTTCCAGGCCGACACGCTTGGATGGGTTGTTGGTCAGCAGCCGTATGCGCTGCAGCCCGAGCCAGCGCAGGATCTGCGCGCCCACCCCGTAGTCGCGTTCATCGGCCTTGAACCCGAGACGCAGGTTGGCCTCCACAGTGTCGAGACCCTGGTCTTGCAGGTGATAGGCCCGCACCTTGTTGGCCAGTCCGATGCCGCGGCCTTCCTGCCGCATGTAAAGCAGGACGCCCGATCCCTCCTGGGCGATGCACTGCAGGGCCCGCTGGAGCTGCTGCCCGCAGTCGCATCGCAAACTGAACAGCGCGTCCCCGGTGAGGCACTCGGAGTGCACACGCACCAGCGTGGGCGCGTCGGGCCCGACGTGTCCCATGATGAGCGCCAAGTGCTGCTGGCGATCCACATCGCTCTCGAACGCCAGCAGGCGGAAGGTTCCGTAGGGCGTGGGCAGCGTGGCCTCGCCCGCCAAGCGGACAAGCGTCTCGGTGCGGTTCCGGAAGGCGATCAGGTCCGCGACCGAGATGATCCGCAGACCGAACCGCGCGGCAAGGTCGCGCAGTTGCGGAAGGCGGGCCATCGACCCATCCTCGCTCAGGATCTCGCACAGCACGCCCGAGGGGTAGAGCCCCGCCAGGCGAGCCAGGTCGAGGCCCGCTTCGGTGTGTCCCGCCCGGCGCAGGACGCCGCCGGGGGCGGCTCGCAGCGGGAAGATGTGTCCGGGGCGGGCCAAATCCACCGGGGCGGTGGCGGGGTCGATCAGCGCCTGGATCGTCAGCGCACGATCGTGCGCCGAGATGCCCGTGGTGGTTCCCCGAATGGCATCCACCGACACGGTGAACGAGGTCTGCAGCCGGGCCGTGTTGCGCGGCACCATCTGCGGGATGTCGAGCTCCCGCAGGCGCTCCTCGGTCAGCGACACGCAGATCAGCCCGCGGCCGTGCTTCGACATGAAGTTGATCGTCTCGGGTGTCACCTTCTCGGCCGCCGCGATCAGATCGCCTTCGTTCTCGCGCGCCTCATCGTCCACCACGATGACCATCTCGCCCTTGCGAACGGCCTCGATCGCGTCTTCCACGCGATCCAGCCCGCGAGCGCCGTTCGGGTTGTCGTTCGATTCGTACACCCCTGGTCCTCCTCTCGCCGCGCCGCCGCTTCAGATCCGCAACGCCGACTCCACACCTTCGTGAGGACACTGGCGCCACCTTCGTGAGACGGTTAGCGCTTCGCGGCTCGGCCCAACGATTCCACGTACTTGGCCACCAGATCGACCTCGATGTTGACGGGGTCGCCGGGCCGGTAGCTCTGCACCACCGTGCGCGACAGGGTCTCCGGGATGATGTAGAGCCGGCAGGCCCCTGCGCGCAGATCCCCCACGGTGAGACTCATCCCGTCAACGGCCAGGGAGCCCTTCGACACGATGTAACGGCGCAGCCCGGGAGGAATCCGCAGGGCGAGGATGAAGTCGCGCCCCTCGCGGCCCGCCCGAATCACCCTGGCCACCCCGTCAACGTGTCCCTGCATCAGGTGCCCCCCCAATCGCGCCCCGGCCTGCAGCGCGCGCTCGAGGTGCACCCGCGTGCCCGGGCGCCAGCGGCCGGCGGTCGACCGCCGCAGGGTCTCGGTCACGGCCGACACCACCACGCGGTCCCGCTGCATCTCGATGCGCTCGGCCGTCAGGCAGACCCCGTTGACCGCCAAGGAGTCACCGAGTTCCATCTCCGTCGCCAGATGAGCCTCGATGGCGAATCTCTTGCCTCCCGGCTGAGGCTGCACGGCCGTGATGCGGCCGACCTCTTCGATGAGACCCGTGAACACGGCAGCCTCCTAATCCCCGCTCGCCTCTTCGACCGGCAGGGGCGGACAGGTCTCGCGGTCGGTGCGACCTCGGATGCCGGCGACCTTCCAGCCCCCACCCAGCGTGTGCGCAGCCGAGCCGCTCAGGGCGGTGATCAGAACGTCCGGGCCGCAGCGTCGCAGGCTCTCGGGCACCAGCCGGGGGCCTTCGTCCAGCGTTCGGAAGCCGATACCCCCGAGCCAATTGCGATGACCGCCCAGCAGCACGGGTGATGTGCACACCCGGTAGCGGTCGACCAGATCGTCCTTCACCAGCTCCGTCGACAGCGTCGGTCCGCCTTCCACGAACAGGTCTGGACGTCCTTCCTCCGCCAACCCCGTGGCGAGCGCCCTCAGGTTGACGCCACGCGCCCCTCCTCGAGTGGGGAACACCCAGCAGCCGATTCCGGCCCGTTCGAGCCTCCGGCGCGACGAGTGGGGCGCCCGCTCGTCGCAGGCGATCACCCAGCGTCCGCCCGGCGCCGACACCATATGGTCGAGCAGAGCCGGCCGGCGGGCGATGACGGCGTCGGAGTCGAGCACGATGCGAAGGGGTTGATGCGGCCACCGATGTCCGCCGGGCGCCGAAGGCGGCAGCCATCCCGCCGCCCGGCGCCGGAGTCCCGCCAGGGGATCGCGCGCCGGACGCGCGGTGAGCCGGGGTAGGTCCGCCTCCATCGTGCCCCGTCCGACCAAGATGGCGTCGCACTGGGCCCGCCACTGGTGAACCAGCCGCCTCGACGCCTCGCCGGAGATCCACTGGCTCGTCCCGTCGGCCGCCGCGACGCGGCCGTCCAGGCTCGCCGCCACTTTGAGCGTCACGAAGGCTCGTCCGCGCAGGAGCATCCAGAGAAACGGGGCGTTCAGTCTGGCCGCTTCCGCCTCCTCGCAACCGACCTCCACCGTCACGCCGGTCGCGGCCAGATGGCGCAGACCACGGCCGTCGACCAGGGGATGCGGGTCGGCCATCGCCACCACGACCCGCTCGAACCCCGCCGCCCCCACCACCGGCGCGCAGGGTGGGGTCTTGCCATGGTGACTACAGGGCTCCAGGGTCACGTAGAGCGTGGCGCCCCGCAGCTCGCGCGGCGGTGTGCGCCGCACCAGGCCGGCCTCGGCATGTTCGGCCCCGCAGGCCAGGTGGGCCCCCGTCGCCACGACCCTGCCCGCGCGCACCGCGACCGCCCCCACGCGCGGGTTCGGGTGCGTCCACCCCGCGCCCAACCGCGCCAACCTGAGCGCGAGGCCCATGAAGCGCCCGTCGAGATCGCTTTCGCGCCGGCCCGCAGCCGCTGTCGCCGTCGGTTGCGCCACCACGTCCGTCGCCCCCGGAAGCAGTCGGCGCGTGCGCCGCCGACGGCCCCCATGCACAAACGCCACGCCTCCAACGGGGTCGATGGAGCGTGGCGCCTTGGACGGATCCCGCGCGGCAGCCGCCCGCACAGGGTGTCCCGCGCTTCCTTCTCCCATCCAGACTCTCACTGTCGGCTTCCGAATTCCACGGAATCCACCCCCGCAGCGCGGGGGTTCGCGGGCTGTCACCGCCGGTAGGGAATTGCACCCGTCCCCGAAGGAAAGCTTCTTCTTTTCTCAGAGCCGCTTAGTGTAACCCCTCCCGCCCTCGAAGATCCACTAGTTTCGGCTGAATTCCGCAGCGCCCCGCGACCCGCGCGGGCGCCTGGCGTCCCGATCGTCTCCCCCCTCGCCCCGCGGGCGCCCCACGTCGGGATCGGCGCCCGCCTCGTCCCACGGGCGCTCGCCGTCGGGATCCGCGCCCCCCTCGCCCCGGCCGCCTCTGTCACGGTCCCCCCTGGGATCGCCGGGCGCTTCGGGCTCATCCCCTGGATCGGGGTCCGGCTCAAGCGGCTGCACCTCCTCGTAGGAGACATCGATCACGTTGTCTTCGGGGATCGAAAAGCGCCGCCCCCTGCCGGTGGCCCGGCCGCCCTGCCCGGGACCCGTCGCGCCACCGCCCCTGCGGCCGCGGTCCTGCCCGCCGCCCAAGAAGCGCGCGACACCGCGCAGCAAGCGGAAGGTGAGCAGTCCGATGATGAACAGCAACAGGAGCCGCAGAAGCACCCCGCACCCCCAGACCATGATCCAACGCCGCACCACGCCGCGTCGCTCTCAGGGATACGCCCCTCGGCCGCCACGAGTTCCGCCGCATGGCGCAAAGGGGCGCCGCGGAAGACCCGCAACGCCCCTCACCATTCGTTTCAACGAAGCCGTCCCCGACCGGCAGAGCCGCCGCACCTCGCGGTCGGCGCAACCCGCCAGCCCGTGGACTCAGTTGATGATATGGAACTCGATCCTGCGGTTTCGAGCTCTTCCCTCTTCGGTGTTGTTCGTGTCGATCGGCTCCGACTCGCCCTTGCCGTCGGTCATCATCCGAGCCCCATCGACGCCCTGCGACACCAGGTAGGATTTCACCGACTCGGCCCGTCGCATCGACAGGTCCATGTTGTAGGCCTCCGACCCGACGTTGTCGGTGTGGCCCACGATGCGCAACCGCAGATTCGGATGCCGCTTCATGAAGTCGGCCACGTCGTTCAGGATCGGAACCGGATCCGCGCTGCTGATCTGGGCCGAATTGAACTTGAAGTTGATGTAGGCGGCCGGAAGCTGCGTCGGCACCTCGTCCGGACACCCGTCGGTGTCCTCGAACTGATTGAAGGTCTCCGCCGCATTCGGGCACCGATCGTCCTTATCCAAGATCCCATCGCCATCGTTGTCGACGTCCGGACACCCATCCCGGTCCTGGAAGCCGTCGAAATCCTCCGCACGGTTCGGGCAGTCATCGTTGACATCCAGAATGCCATCGCCGTCGTTGTCGACATCGGGGCATCCGTCGGTGTCCTCGAAACCGTCGAAGTCTTCCGCCGCAGTCGGGCAGGCATCCGTGTCATCCGGGATACCGTCCTGGTCACGATCCCGCATGGCGCGCCCACCGCTCACCGACCGCGGCGCCTTCTCAAAAGGGCACTCTTCCTCGCACAGCTTCAGGGTGACGCCGATGCGATGGCTCTCACCGAGGAACTCCTCCGGCTCGTCGATGAAAGCGTAGTCGAAGCTCACCATCTTGACCGACAGTCCCACCCCCAGCGTGAGGTTGTCGTTGTTCAACCCGAGCCGCATTGCCCCACCGATGTCCTCGGTGATCGGCATGGCGACCTCGCCGCCGGCGTGGTACTTCATGTCCTCGTCGTCGGTGTGGTCTATGTCGAAGGCCAGGGTGAAGCCGTAGAGCGGCATGATCGCCACGCCCGCGCGCAGGTTGAAGGGCACGTTGTCCGCGTCTTCATCCCCGCCGATCGAGCTGGCCACGTCGCGCGCCGCCACGCCGATGCGCGCCCACTCGATGGGCTGCATCGCCATGCCGAAGTCGAAGCCGATGCCACCGACCCCGTCATCGCCCGGCACGTTGGCGTCCAAGCCCTGGTGCAGGTACTTGAACGTCGCACCGAACGAGGCGTAGTCCGTGATATAGGCTCCGTGCAGCATCAGCGCCATGTCGCCGTAGTCGAAGGTCCCGACGTAGTTCCCGCTCGGGTCCCGCTCCTCGATGTCCGACAGGCCGGCGGTGATGAAGCTCGCGCCGATGCCGCCCCAGTCCATCCGGTGCGACGCGGCCACGAAGCTCATGCGCCGGTCTTCTTCCATTCCGAGGGCGTGCATCGCCGAGAGCTGCGACCCACAGGCCCATCCAAGCAGGGCGGGATTGTAGTACGCGCCGGTGGCGTCATGACCTGCGGCGACCGCCGCGCCACCCATGCCCAGCGCTCGCGTACCCACACCCATCCTCAGGATCGGCATCAGGTGGTTGCTCGTATCCTCGGCAAGCACGACTCCTGGCGTCGCCAGGAAGAGGCCAAGGGCGAGGAGCGCCATGCCAGCGGCCCCTCTACTCCTTCTCAACATTGCCGTACCTCCTTCGTTGAATCGAATGGTCGCCCAGAACAACGTCCGGCTGTCTGGAATGGAAGCCCTATCGGTGGGGTCCGCACGGGGCGGACCCCACCGCGATTCACTCTCCTAGTCCTCGCGCCAGATCACGGCCTTGATCGTCGCACCCTTCTTGCTCTTGCCGTCCTCAGCCTCGACGCGGATCAGATACGCGCCGTTCCCGAGCTCGGCGCCGCCCGCGGTGCCATCCCAGGCGATGTCCACCGGGCCGGCCATGTAGTGCTCGTTGTTGGCCAGGGTCGTCACGTAGTCACCCGCGAAGTCGTAGACCTTGACCGTCACGTGCGCCTCGCGTCCGAGCATGAAGTGCACGATGCCGTCGAAGTCGTTCGGGTTCAGCGGGTTCGGGTAGATGAACGCATCGGTGACCGTCAGGGTCGCGTTCTGCGCCCGTACCGGGACACTGATCGTCGCGGCGTTGCCGGCGAAGTCGCTGGCCACCACGGACACCGTGTAGTTGCCGAAGTCGAGGCCGTCGTCGATCGTGGCCGTCCAGACACCACCTCCCTGGTGCTCGAACTCCACGTCCTCCAACACCTCGCCGGTCGGCGACACCAGATGCACCGTCGGCGCCATCTCGCCCTCGGCCGGGACACCCGCACCGCCATCCTGCACCGCGATCGAGATCGTGGCCGGCTGGCCGGGCACCGGCGGGGCGCTGACGAGGCGCACGGTCGGCGCGCTCATGTCCACCACGAACCGCTGCTCGACGTACTTCGAGCCCATGTTCCGTGCGTAGTCGATGAGACCGTAGTCGTACGTGTGCATCTCCTGGCCTTCCATATCCAGGTACGCATCCGCATAGACCAGGACCTGCTGACCGCCGACCATCATGGTGTCGATCTTGGCGTGGATCACCATGCTGTCGCTATACTGCTCGATGCTCTTCACGCTGTAGATCACGACCTCGAGGATGTCGCCGTCCTGGATCATCCCGCCGCCGACGATCGGCAGACCCACGCTGAGCCGCTTGTCGGGAGTGTAGAACTCCGAGGCGGCCGGCAGCGTGTCGGGCCGGCTGACCATCTCGAACGGAGGATCGCAGTACGGCAGCACTTCATCGGCCGTGCCGCTGTGCAGCAGCAGACGCTCCTCGATCTCATCGATGTCACCCTGGTCGTCCTCGTCATGGACGAGCCAGAGGTCGTACTTGAAGCCGTAGTCCATCTCGACCCAGCAACCATCGCTGGACGGAGTTCCCCCACCAATCGCCTCGTCCTGCCAGATGGCATGACGCGGATCCGGCGGCAGGTTGTCGGTACAATCGTCGTCCCAGACCCACTCGGGATGATCGGGCCGCATGTAGATACCGGACTCGCCGTCATAGAGCTCCACCATCAGCATGTGGTTCATGACCGGCGGGCTCATGTAGCCGGCGACGTTCCTCAGCAACGGGTTGCTCACGAAGCCGCCGTGGAAGGCGATCTCAGGAGCCACCATGTCGACGAAGAACCTGGCGCCCGGCATCTCGGCCGGCAGCTCGTACCAGTTGCCCTGGTCGGTGCTGTCCTCCCAGGCGATGTTAAGGGTGTGCCAACCCGGACGCAGCCAGTCCTCGGTGCGGTACGAGTGGTAGTAGCGCACCTCGTAGATCGTGCCCTCCTCATTGGCCCTCGTGACCTCCAGCCGGCCGGCGCCGCGCGCATCATCGTCCCACGAGCTGGCCGTCGCCGCCCAGAGGACGTCGTCGATCCACAGCTCGATGGACTGCGTGCGGATAGCCGCCTCGCCCGGGCTGTTCAGATAGGCCGTGAGGACCGGGTCGGCATCGGTGTAGTTCCAACGTCCGTACCGCACGCTGCCCGGCTTGTAGCTGGACACCGTGACCGGCGCCGAAGCACGCGGCGCGAAGATCGCGAAGTACGGATCCCGTAGAGCAAGAGCATTCGTGTCCACGAAACGATCCACGTAGAAGCTGATCTGGTTGGCCGCGGTATCCACCGAGACCATCGAGATCGTGCGGCCGTGCCACTCGAACGTCTCGGCACCGGTGAGCGCCGTGTTGCCCCAAGCCTTCACCGTCAGGAACGGCTCGCGGGCGGCGGCGGTCTCGGCGTCGCCGAAGAGGTCGATCAGCGCGGCGTCGTCATACTGGATCGTGACGTGGGCCGGATAGCCCTCGTTGAATCGCGTATTCGTGCCCGGATAGCCGATGAAGTAGGCCGTCCGGGGCAGCATCGTCAGGTAGCGCGCCTGGTCACCATCCACGATCGGCGGATCGATCGGGGAGATGAAGAGGCACTCTGCCATGCCGCCTGCACCGCTGGGCACATTGACCATGGCCCCGATGTGCTCACCCGTCGGCTCTTGCTCGGTATCCAGCTCGGCGTAGCCGTAGACGGTCGCCGTGCCGTTGGAGCCCAGCTCCTGGGTGACCTCGTAGGACCAGAGGCTCGTGCGGTAGAGCTCCAGGCCGCCTTCCTCGGTCATCGCCGAAGCAAAGACCTCGTAGCGACCGCAGGTGTCCCCGCCGATCGGATCCCAGCCGTACCAGCTACCGTCCGCGCCAGGCGTGATCTCGCGCTCCATGAAGACCGAGTCGGCCCAAGCGCACGTGTCACGACCCGCCGCCGGCCGCACCATCAGAACGTGCGGGGTCTGCAGCGCGTCGGTCAGGTTCACGTGCACCTTGACCCTCTCCTCGTTCCCTGCACCCGCGATGAACTTCACCGACGGGCCGGTGAGCATCGGCTCCTCGTAGGTCGGCGTCATCAGGTCCCACACACCGGCCCACAGGCCCGTGGTGTACTGATCGACGTAGACCATCACCTCCGGCGGGTTCTCGTCCATGTTGTCTTCGTCGTCCGTCGCGATGGCGCGCAGCATGATCGTATCGCCCAGCGCGAAGGACTCGGTCAGCTCGATATCGCTGAACCACAGGTAGTCGATGCCGCTCGTGCCGTGAGCCTGCTCGCCGGCGATGCCGAATGGAATCCACTCATCGCCGCCTTCAGGCATGTACTGGAACTGGACCTCGTCGATATCGGCATCACAGTACGCCAGTGCGTAGACGCGGCAGTACATCCCCGGATCGTCACCATGCTCGATCGGGCAGACGTACCAACCGGCGATCCGCGCGCGGGCGGGCTTGAAGTCGTTGATCTCCAGCATGACCGGCGGGCCCTCGGTGACGTTGCACGCGGCATCCTTCACCTTGACCCGCACCTCGACCTGCTCGCCGTCCTCGGCCCAGTCGAGACCCGTCGTGTTCCACTGAACCGACGCGGTGCCCTCGATGAAGACCGTCTCCTCCGGCGGCATCCACATGCCGATGTCACGCCAGGCGCCACCGATGCGGCGGGCCTGGAACAGGACCTCGGTCACACCGGTCTCGTAGTTGTCGGGCAGCTCCGCCTCGTCGTCCGAGACCGTCGCCACCACCGTGAGCACATCGCCCCTGGTGATGTCGACCGGCGCCGGCGCCGGGTAGATCTGCTCGCCCGTCTCGTCGTTGTCGATGCGCGTGATCTCGGCCAGCTCCGGATCGTCGCCGTCCACGACCACGTTCTCGACTACCGTGCCTTCCTCGACGGCGTCGTACATATTGCCGGCGAGGTCCTGCAGCGTCAGGCGGAAGTCATAGAGACCCGTGGCCGGCGTCAGCGCCGCCAGATCCCAGTAGTCCGTCCAGACGCCCGTCTCGGAGTCGAAGACACCGTTGTTGGTGAAGTTGATCGCGGTGCCCCACGTCAGGTCCTCGTGCTGCTTGACATGCCAGATGATCGAGTCATGCCAGATGTCATACTGCGTGTACTCCTCATCCAGCACGAACTGCAGCAGGTAGACGCTGTCCGCGCCGGCCGCCTCGTAGGGGCACTCCTGCATGTCGTCGACCGGCGTGATGATGTCGACGATCGGGGTGTCGTAGTCGACGTAGAGCGTGAAGGCCTGCGCCATCGCCGCCTCCATGTCGACGTTGCCCACGTCGTCGTAGCCCACCGCGAAGACATGCAGCGTCTTGCCGGCCAGCACCCGCAGATCCCAGTTCGGATCGAGCGTCCAGGTGAGCCCGTTCGCCGTGCTCGTCAGAACGCCGTCGATCAGCACCAGGTTCTCCGGATCGCCGTCCTCGTAGTACATGAAGTCGACATGGTCCACGTCCGCGTCCAGGCCCAGGATCTTCGACTCGATGTAGTCGATGTCACGGGCGTGGACGACCTCCATCTCGTGCGGCCACCAGATGTCGTCGGTGTTGCCCGTGACGCGGGCCAGGCGCGAGATGGTCGCCAGCGGAGCCATGGTGTCGACCAGCTTGAAGGTCATGTAGTTGCCGACGCCGAAGTGAACGATCTGATCGTTCTCATCGTTGCCGACGATGTCCTCGGCCGCGATCGACACGTGGAACTCTTCACCGATCAGGTCGGCGTGCAGCGCCGGCTCGGTCTTGTCGAGATCCCAGTCGAACGAGTACGGCCGGGTTTCATCCGGGTTGACGTCGCTGTCGTCGACGCCCCAACCGGCGCCCATCGACTCCAGCATCGTCCAGGAAGCGCCCAGGTTCAGGTCCCGAGCCTGCTTGTAGTAGAAGGTCACGATGTCGTCGTCGCGCACGCCTTCGTTGTAGGCCATGACGCTCAGCATGCCGTTACGCTCGACCTCGATCGCCTCGTCGGCCGGCTCGATCTCGGTCGTCATCGGATCCGGATCCATCATGTAGACCGGGCCCGTGTTGTCGACGTAGAGCCGCACCGTCTCGGTGTCGTCGTTGTAGTCCTCGTAGTTGCCTTCCTGGTCCATCGCCCGGACCCAGATCGTGTACCAGCCGTCGGGGAACATGCGCTCACCGGTCTGCGTGAGCTCGGTCTCCGTGTTCCAGACCCAGTGCCACAGCGGTCCGACACCCTGGACGCGGAGCGAATCCCACGCCGGCGTGCAGTCGTCGACGCCGATGAGGAGCACCTCTTCGGTCGCCTCGTTCATCGCCCAGAACTCGACATACTCGATGCCCTGGTCCGGATCCTGCGTGCGACCGACGAGGGTGACGTCGTTGGAGACCACCACCTCGTGCTGCCCGTAGAGGACGTTGTAGTCCACCCAGCGCGGGAAGGTGTTTTCTTCCGCACCAATGGAATCGGCCAGATACGCCCCGGCACCATTTACCAGTCGGTAGCTGGAACCACCGGCATCGCGACCAAAGTCGACCGGGATGTCGACACCCGTGTCGTATTGGTTGTTGAGATTGACATCATAGAACAAACCATCCTGCACGTTGTTGGTGGCATCGCAGTCGCGCTCGTACGCATTGGTCCCGAGCGGGTCATTCACCCACTTGAGCTCCGCCGGCACCATGGTGACGAGCGACATGTCGGGCTTGATCAAGTCCTCGACCGTGATGGCCGTCGCCCACTGGGCGGGCGCCGGCGAGTTGCCGGCCGCATCCCAGTAGGTGACGCGCACGTTCATGTCCTCATCCCAGTAGACGTCCGTCGGCGTCGTCCAGTCGACCTCCGCCAGCCAGTAGGCGAAGTTGGTGTCGAGCTGGTACGGCGTGAGCGTGACGCCCTCGGGATCCTCGATCAGATACCACTGCGGATCGCCGGGACGCTGGTACTCGAAGTAGGCCGCCACGATGTCGGTGTTGGCCGAATCAGGCACCGCGTCGCGCAGCTCCACCTGGAGGTGGACCGTGCCGCCGGCCGCCACCTGGTGCTCGACCAGGTCGTCGGCCCAGTCGTCCACCGCGGGCGTGAGCGGATCATCCACGTCGACCGTCCAGGTCTCCCAGGGATTGTTGTCGTCGAACAGGTAGTTGCTGTTGCCCGCGTAGTCCTGGCAAAGCGCGCGGATGTCGCAGCGACCACCGTTCAGGCCGGCGCCGGTCCACGCGTCCACGAAGTTGGCCGTGCGCAGGCGCCAGACGTAGTAGGTCGTCCCGCCTTCCTCGAAGGTCAGGTTCGGCTCGTAATCCATGGCGCCGCCGCCCGGCCAAGTGCGCCAGGCGCCGATGCCGTCAGTGTGGTAACGCCACTCGAGCGTCACGCCCTCGAGATCGCTCGCGGTGGTGACCACCGTGAAGTAGAGGTCGAGGGAGTGCTCGTTGGGCAGCAGCACGCGGGACGGATCGTCCCCGGCGCCGCCGTCGTTCTCGTACTCGGCGTAGGTCGTGAAGCCCTCATACGGGCCCATCGCCTGGTAGTAGACATCCGGCACCACCAGGTCGAGCACCACCGTCACCTCGGCCGGCTCCTCGGGCGGCTCGATGGTGTTGCCGTCGCGATCGGTGGCCCGAGCGCGCAGGCGGATGCCGTCGGGGTAGTCGGCCGGATCGAGCCCGGTCACGTCCCACAGGTTGTTCAGACCCGCGAAGGTCGCCATCCGGACGTCACCAGGCAGGGCCGTCAGATCGGCGGGCTGCAGCACGTCGATCAGCGTCCAGGCCTCGGTGGCGGCGTTGTAGTACTCGATCTCGACCGTGGCGATGTTGGTCCAATCCTCCGGATCGGCCACGGTACCGCGGATATCCACGCCGTCGCCCTGGATCGCGGTGTGCGGATCCATGAACATCCGGAAGTCAGCCACCCCGGTGCTCTTGATGTCGGTCAACCACGCCGTCGGGGCGTTGATGTCGTCCATCAGCACCAGGACCTCGGTCGGATCGCCGTCCTCGTTAGTCGCGTTGTCCCGCGCCACGGCCCGGAAGCGGATGTAGGTGTCGTACTCGTCGATCCACTCCTGGTAGTGCGGAATGTAGAAGGTGACCTCGTAGTTGCCCGAGGCGTTGGTCTGACCCTCCAGCAGCCACGGATCATCGCTGTTGTCCTCGGGCGTCGCATCCACCCAGCCCTCGGCGCCAGGCGTGTACGCACCGACGGGCCACCCGGAGCCGACGTCGAACTGGAACATGACCCGGTTCAGGTCGGCTTGCTGCTCGTCGATCACCGCCTCGAGGGTGATGGTGCTCTCGTAGGTGTAGACCGTGCCGTTGATCGGCTGGATCAGCCTGGCCGCCGGCTCGGTCGAGTCGAGGGTGAAGATCCACTGCGCCGGCGCGCCGTAGTTGTAGCCGTCGTCCATCGCGAAGACGCGGATGGCCATCTCCACGGTCCCCTCGGCCTCCTCGTCCACCAGCCCGTTGCCGTCGTTGTCGTAGCCGTCGGCCTCGGGATCGGGGATGTTGAAGTCCTCGGCGGCCCAGCCGTCGGTCCGATCCGTGTCGTAGCCCGCCGCCAGGTTGGCGCCCGGCACCGGCAGCCAGACGTGCTCGCCCATCGCCGGGTCACTGTAGTTGGGGCAGTACTCGAAGAGCACCTGCTCCACCGTGACCGCGTTGAACGTGTGCGGATCGGTGATCGTCGCGTAGAGGGTCACGTCCACGTTCTCGTTGAACCGCTCGTCCGTCGCCTCCAGCGCGTCGATCAACGGCGCCTCGGGGTCGTAGACGAACAGCACCGGCGGATACGTGCCTACCTCGCCCGCCGCGTTCGTGGCGACCGCGGACAGCTCGCACACACCGGTCTCGGTGCCGAGCAGGGTCTCGAGATCCAGCTCGACGTAGAAGAACGGCGTTGCCGGCACGTTGACCGACGAGATCCCGCCCGTCACGTTGCGCGGGTCGTCGACCGTGCCGTAGTTGTTGCCGTTCACGTCGATTGTGAAGTCGTACCAGGTGACGTTGTTCACCAGGATCGGCACGTCGCTGATCTGCCAGTAGGTGCCGTAGTCGGTGAACTGCGTCATCGCGTAGGTCTCATCGACGGTGCCGTCGCGGTCCTCGTCGATGTTGAGGGTGACGTTCTCGAAGCCGTAGTCGACCTGCGGGAAGTCCTCCTCGTACAGGGTGAACGTCATCGGCACGTGGGTGTGGGTCGCCGTGTACTGCGCCATCGGGATCGGATCGAGCTCGACGCCCATCGGATCCGTCAGCAGCAGGGCCACCGTCGACAGCGGACCGTTCTGGTCCACCTCGGCGAAGACCTCGGCCTCGATGCCGCTCAGCTTCCACTCCTGCGTGCCCTGACCGTACTGGTCCTGCGTGTAGGCCGAGGAGTTGCCCGGCCAGTGGGTGTTGTCCGGCTCGAGCGCACCCGCACCGCCGGCGTACAGGAACATCGTCGGCCCCTCGGTGCTCTTCACCGGCAGGAACCACTGCTCGCTGGCCCATGGCTCGACCGCGTAGCAGGTCAGGTCTGCCGGGTCCCCGTAGGCCACGAGCGCCAGGATGTCGAATGCCGAGCCCGGCGCCGGATCGGTCACGTCGAACATCGCGGTGTAGGGCGCGGTGTTGTCCATGCCGATCAAGCTGTAGGTCGCCACGTTGTAGCTGATCATGATCTCGTCGCTGCCCGCGGGCGGCGCGCCGAACGTGATCGTGTTGGTGCCAGCGTTGTAGGTCCAGTCGTACATCGTCGTGCCGGTGGCCGCCAGCAGCTCCGCCTCGCTCGCGTAGTACGTACCGGTCGTGTCCACGCCGTTGATGTTGAACAGCACGTGGTCGTCGGCCATGATGCCGCCGCCCTCGAACAGCGTCTGCTGAAGCGAGAGCGTCCGGTACGGCCAGCTCGAGCTGATGCGGGTAACGTCGATCTCCTCCTCCATCACCCGCGCCGCGCGGTAGAAGAGCACAGCCGCTTCGTCGTTGGCCGCGTCCAGCTCGGCGGTGAACCAGACCTCCTGATCGACGACCGCCGTATCGGCCGAGGCCGCCGTGATCATGGCCCGGTTCGTCAGGAAGCGGATCGAGTAGGGGTTGACCGGCGGCGTGGTCGTGTTGCCGTTGCCGTCGGTGCCCATCGGGAAGAACTCGATCGTGCCGTCGCCGACGTCCGCCGCCATCTGCGCGAGGTCGAGCGTGAAGAGGTAGTCGTAGCCGGTATCCAGGGTTGTCCAACCGGCGTCGCTCATGCTCTCCCAGTTGTTGTCCCACGGATCCAGGCTGGTGTTGCAGTCGGCGTGCCAACGCCACATGAGATCCATCGAGGTGATCTCGGTGCCGTCCTCGGCCGTGACGAAGATCTCGAGGGTCAGGTCGGTCGTCCGCTCGCCGAGCAGATCGACCTCGTCGCCGTCGGAGGCGGGCTGCCAGACGTCGACCTCGGTGCCGGCCGCCGTCGTGACCGTGATCACGTCGGTCAGCGGGCCCTCGGTCTCGCCGATCAGCACCGTCACCACCTCGGAGCTGTCCTGGTTGCCCTCGATGTCCCACGCCATCGTCCGGAACTGGACGTTGGTGTCGCTCAGGAAATCGATGTCCACGAAGTGGATCAGATAGGGCGCGTCGCGATCGCCGCGGACATCGTCGTCGTCCTCGTTGATCACGCCGTCGTTGTCGTCGTCCAGCGCGTTGCTGTCGGGGTCCTCGCCCACGAGCGGCATCAGCGCGTAGCCGTCGGGCGTGTCGACGACGTTGTTGTCGCCGTCGGAGAGGACGATATCGGTGCCGGCGTCGTAGACGTAGTCGCCGTCGACGTCGCGGATGATCTCATCCAGCCCTTCGTCGAACGTGTCGTTCCGGACCAGATCCGCGTAGTAGTCGTTGTCGTCGTTCGGATCGATGTCGGTCCAGTTCGTGCCGCCGTCGGTGCTCCACTGGAAGAGCACCGAGTCGATGTCGGCGTCGCTCGTCTCGGCCAGCAGCTCCAACCACTTCGTCACACCGGCCACTTCCAGGGTGTCCGTGCCGGGCACGAGCGTGGTCAGCGTGCCGTCCTCCATGTAGCGAATCTGGGTGATGGCCAGATCCGGCGGCGAGACATCGATCATGTAGATGACGTACGGAATCGGACTCGTCGAGCCGTCGTCGGTCGCGCCGAACTCATCGGTCGCCACGGAGCGCACCCAGTAGGTGCCCGACAGCGTGGAGACGTCCCAGGCGACGGTCCAGAGGTCGAGCAGGTTGTCGACCGCCTCCATCCCGTTGTCCTGGAAGATCCACTCCCCGATGTCGTAGAGACCGTTGTCGCTGACGTCGTCGGTGTGGTAGTAGCCCGACGCCGCGGCGAGATCCACGATGGCCGGGGTCGCCGGGGCTCCGCTCATGTCGCCCAGGATGACCGAGTCCCCGTCCGCCGGGTTGTAGACCTGGTCGTCGTTCTCGTCCCAGAGGATCGGGTCGCGGGAGCTGTACAGTCCGTCCTCGTCGGCATCCCAGTACGACTCCTTGGCGTCGAAGACCTGATCGGGATCGGCCAGGCCCGCGAGGTCGTCGTAGGTCGTGTTGGTGCCGCGCAGGATCAGCACGTCGCCGCGCGTCCCGCCGGTTCCGCCGGCCACGTCGATGTCCGTCCAGGTCATCCCGTCGTCGTCGGAGTACTGGAACGTGACATAGTCGATGTCGGCGTCATGGATGTAGTTGAATGCGTAGAGGGTGCGCTCGTCGGGCCCGCCGCCGGCCACCGGATCCTCGATGTAGGCGCGCAGGCCGCCCTCGATGATCGTCAGGGTCGCCATGTCGGCGGTGACGAGGTTGCAGTTGCCCTCGATGTCGCACGCGTAAACGCGGATGTCGAACGAGCCGGTGCCGAGCGTCTCGGTGTCGAGCGTCACCGCGACCGGCTTGGTGAGGTCGATCGTGCTGTCGGGCCGCACGAGCCCCGTCTGCGTGGCGAAGGCGGTCCATTCACCTCCCGCGCCCACCGGACGGTACTCGAAGACCACCCGGATCACGTCCTCCTCGTCGAAGCTGGCCCAGACGTCGATCGTGGGACCGACCGGGACCTGGACCGGGCCGTAGACGTCCCGGTACCAGAAGGCCGAGTCGCATCCCGCCACCGCGGCCGTCAGGTTCTCCTTGGTCCAGATCTTCGTGAACCAGGTGCACGGCGGATCGCCGTCGATCACCTCGACCTCGAAGACGCAGATCGAGTCCGGGTCCGTCGCGTTGCCGAACTCGTCGGTGCCGACGGCCCGGAACTGGCACAGCCAGGACTGGTCGGGCGGAACGTTGCCGAGCGTGACGCTGTCATCGGCGCTGAAGTCATAGGAGAAGGGCGCCGTCGTGTCGTCCTTCAAGTCCCGCCACGTGGTCCAGGTAAGGCCGTTGTCATCGGAGTAGCGCCAGTCGAAGAGCACGCTCACCGCGTCACCCACGTCCTCGACCGTGAGGGTGTAGGTGCCGGTGTCATAGATCTGCAGCCCGGCGTCGGCCGGCTTGACGTCCACGAAGTCCGGGGGACCGGTCTCCGGGATGCCGTCGCGGCAGTCGGTGATCGCGAGCTGATCGGGCGCCGTCAGGTCGAGCGTGAACGTCATCGGATAGGCGTAGTCCGGATCGCTCAGGCCCGTCTGGTCGTAGGGCACCACCCGCAGGCGGTACGGCGTCTCGCCGTCGGCCGACATGCCGTAGTACTGCACCAGGTACTGCCAGTCGATGTTCGTCCCGAGGGGGAAAGCTGCAGTCGGGTGCATGTGGTACCAGCGCAGCTCCTGGCCGGCAGCCGTCGAGTCACCCCAGGTGTTCGACGTGCCGACGGCGGTGTAGGTGCCGTCGAGGATACCGTAGGCACGGTCGGTGATCTCGGTCATCGGGAAGAGGTCGTCGGGCCCGACGCCGCGCTGCGCGCCCAGCACCGTGGCGGCCGGCACGTAGATCGTGGCCGGGACGCCCACGCCCGCGCTGTCGTACACCACGAAGGCGCCGTCGCAGTCGACCTGGACCGCCTCACCCGGGATGGTCGCGCTGCCGCTGAGACCGTCCTCGTTCTCGTCGTCGTCGATGTCGTACTGCTCACCCGCCTCGTCGATGTTGTGCCAGATGACCCGCTGATAGACGTTGGCGCCGCCGTCGTAGTAGGGCTCGAAGGTGAAGTAGGCGTCGCCGTCGTTGTCGATGCCGTCGGCCTCGGAGTCGGTCAGGGCCGCCAGGACCTCGACGTCGGCCGAGTCGGCCAGGCCGTCGTCGTCGTCGTCGATGCCCTGCAGACCCGGATAGCCGGCCGCGTCACCGTTGGCTCCCGGCGGGTCGACCGAGAGGATCTCCCACGCGGTGCCGCCGGTGCGGTTGGTCTCGACCTGCACGACGCCGTAGAGCACGTCGATGTCCGAGGGCGTCTCGGCCTCGATATGCAAGTAGCGACCGATATTGTAGATCGGGTCGGTATCCTGGTAGATGTTGTCGAAGCCGGCCGGGTCCACGCCCAAGCCGCTCGGACGCTGGATGGTCGTGATCTTCGAGACCGTCGGCACCGCCTCGTCGATCTTCATCAGGAAGACGGGATCCTCACCGGCGTTGACACCGTTGTAGACCACCGTCGTGTCGAGCATGGCGTCGGCGACCTGCAGGTAGACCGGCACGCCGAAGCGCGTGCCCAGGTGCTGCTGGCCGGTCGGATCGGAGATCGGGTCGACCAGCCGGAAGCCCTTGACCACATCGGCCGAATCGGCGTCTCCGGCGGCCCAGGTTCCGGCCAGATCGCCTTCGGTGGCGGTCAGGCGGATCTCGTACCAACCGTGCTCGTCCGGGTCGGTCGAATCCAGGTTCCAGTCGTAGACCAGATCGGCCGGGTCGGTGGCGCCGGCCGCGTCACGCGGCGCGTCGCACAGGCCGTTGCCGTTGCGGTCGATGAACTCCTCGCCCGAGGTGTACCAGCCGTTGCCGTCCTCGTCCTTGTACGGCTCGGGGAAGTCCATGATGCCGTTGCCGTTACCAGCGTTCGGCGAGGTGTCGTCCCAGTCGCCGTCGTTGTCGGTCGAGTCCGCGCCCAGCGCGACGAACGGGATGGCGTTGACCGAGTCCGTGCCGGCGACGGCACGGTAGTCGGCCATGGTGAAGTCGGCGTTCAGCGTCAAGAGGTCACTCAACGCTTCGTCCTCGGCGATCGAGCCCACGATGGGCGAGCCGTCGAAGATCTTCACCAGGAAGTTGATGTAATCGTTCTGCGTGTACATCTGGTACGGGTTGAACCGGTCGGCGAACTCGACCAGCGTGCCACCGCCCGCGTTGAGGTAGGCGGTCGGACCCGACTTGTCGATGATGATCGGCACCGTCGAGGCGCCGCCCTGGTCGGAGACCGAACCCTCGGTGGTCTTCGAGCGCAGCCAGACGACCGAGTCGGGCGTCTGCGTCGTCAGCGTGATCGGCCCGAAGCTGCGGTCGGAGGTGTTGATCACGCCGCGGCCGATGATGTTGGCGGCCGCCACGAGAGTCTCGTCGTTGTAGACCACCACCGAGTCGCCGCAGGGCGCCGAGCCCGAGTCACCGGTGATCGTGTAGCTGCGCAGCCCCGGCGAGAGCAGGGTGGCCGCCACGTGGATCTTGTTGTCGTCCCACTGGTTGGAGTCGACCGGCGGGCAGGGCGGACCGACGATGAACGGCGCGCCGAGCACCAGCGCCGAGCCGAACGGAGCGATCGAGCCGCGGTAGGTGGCCGGCACGATCATCACGCTCACCTCGTCGCCGTCGGCAAGCACCTGGCCGTCGGTCGTCGTCGTACCCGCGGCGATGTCCAGGTGCTTCGAGTGATAGTGCGTCGTCGAGGCGCTCTGGGGGTGGTAGGTGCCCGCCGGAACCGCCGCGTCGGCGTAATCGTTGATGAAGCTCTGGTTCAGCGTGCCCAGCTGGTTCGTGTAGAAGATCAGCCACTCGTCGTCCGACGTGAAGCCGCTGGCATCGCGCCACGTGATGTAGGCTTCATCGTAGCCGGGGCCCGCGGTGGTGTAGAACTTCGTCGTGGAGACTTCGACGGCCGTCGTAGCGGCCCAGTCGACGCGATCCTCGACGATGGGGATGACCAGCTCGTCGTACACGGGATCGCCGTTGCCGCCGGTGCTCGTGCCGAGCACCCCGGCGCCGGGCGTCAGCTTGACACCCATGCCCAGCGGCATCCGCTCGTTGTTGATCGCCTCGTACTGATCGAAGTTGTCGATCGTGAGCACGCCGTGCGGTCCCGTCCCGCCCGTTGTGTAGGAGAGGTCCGCATCGGCCAAGATCGCGTTCCAGTCCGACGGAATGAACTCGATGTCGGTCGTGGGATCCGGGTTGGTCGCGAACGTCTCGCTGAAGACGATGATCAGCTCATCATCCGTGTAGTCGGTCGGCGTGCCCTTCATGTCGTAGGACGCGCGGATGATCGCGATACCCTGACCGATCGCCACGGCGCCGGCCGCCGTCGTCGGGGCCAGGCTCTGGAAGTCCTCGGGACCGGCCGCCAGGATGGTCAATGCGTCGGCGGCGTTCCAGTTGCCGATGGCGTTGTAGGCGTCCTCGATCTTGATGACGTTGGTGAAGTCTTCGTTGAAACCGAGCACCTGGTTGGGCGCCGCGCCCCAGGCCGCGCCGCCGCCGCCGTCGGTGATGTTGTAGTCACCGGTCGGATCGGCGGTGAAACTGCCCGGGTCGATCGTCTCGTTGAAGATCACCCAGAGGTTGTTGTTGTTGTCGAGCGTGGCGCCCAGGACCACCGGCCCTTCGTTCTCGAACATCACGCGCTGCAGCGCGGCGTTCGTGTTGCCGCTGGTGGAGTCCTCCACGGCGCCCGCGCCCAGGAGGTACATCGACTGACCGGGCAGGAACCAGCGCCAGTGCTCGGAGCTGGCGCCCACCGTGGCCCACGTGACCTCGAGGATGTTCTGATCCGCCGGGTCGACATTGAGGGCGATGTCGACCTCCTCGGAGATCTGCAGCATCTCGGCGGTCAGCTTGAAGAGCGAGGAGTCGGCCAGCGGCGCGGTAGGCTCGACGATGTCATCGTCGAACTCGAGGTAGAGGGTGAGCGCCTCGAGCGCACCCTCGGTCATCGGCGTGGTGTACCAGTCGTTGGACATCGTCACGCTGACGACCTGCGGACCGGTGCGGATCGGGATCACGCTGTGATCCAAACTGACCACGTCACCGTCGTCGCCCGCCACCCCGCCGGTCCAGTCCGCCGCTGTGAACCCCGAGTCGGGGTAGTCGGCGAGGAACGCGGCCACGGTGCGCAGCGACAGCGAGTCGTTGGCGCCCGGAGGGTTGGCGGCCGAGAAACCGCGCAGCGCGATGACGCGCTGGTCGGCGGCGCTCGGAATGTCGAGCAGCTCGACTTCCGAGGGCATCGCGGCGCCGAAGGGACCGCCGGCGGCCCAGTCGAAGCCATGGGCCCGGAAGTCGTAGTTCTCGTTGCCGGCGTCCGGGTCTTCGATGCTGGTCGCTTCGAGATCCTCGTTGAAGATCACGCGCAACTCACCATCGCCGCTGTCCCCCGTGGGGTCCCAGACGACGCCGAGGATGTACGGCCCTCCCACGTAGGTCGGCGTGGCTGTGTTCCGGCCGAAGGAGGTGTAGAACGACAGTGTCGTCTCGCTGCGGCCTTGCGCGAGCGCGTCTGTCGCTCCAACCAGGAGTCCGGTCATCACCAACGCGAAGACCGTGACGCAGATAAGGGAAAACCTACCGCTTGAGTACATGCCCTTTCCCTCCCTCACATGAGAGTGCCTACCGCGAAGGAACTCTATGTTCGCCGCTAGCGCCCCTCTGCGGCGCCACTTCCATCTCCTGAGCAAGTCCACCACCATCCTCCTTGGGAATCCCTCATAAAGTGTTCAGACCGCTTGAACAATCCACCGTGCTCCCTGGGAATCCCCATCGCAGCGGGTGGAGAAGCGACTAACCCATCTACGCAAAATCCCGTCCCTCCATCTGAAGACCGGCATCGTTGGCCGCGAGTAAGGGGGAACGAGACCGTGACCAAAGCTGTGCGAAGGGTTGGGGATCTTGGGAAAGGAAAGGACGCGCGTCTGCGCACCCTCTCGAGCAACCTGCGGCGGGGATCCGGCACGCAGACGGGCACCCGTCCAGAGGAAGGCCACCCTGATGAAGAACCCTTGGCAACATCCCTGTTCGGCTCATAATCCCTTCAAAATCCCTAGGGTTACCATTCGGGCGGCACTATTGCAGAGACCCCGAATTCTGTCAACGCAAAATCGGCGTAACCCGCATACATCGCGGTCTGTGGGCTCGGCTTGCGGCCGCGCCCCGCCAGGAACCCTAGAGTTTCGGGCGTTTCTTCCCTCGCAAAAAAGTGGGCCCAACCTATCACGGCACCCATCTTCTGTCAATGTCGGGCCAGGTCATACCCGTAGCCCGACAGTGCAGGATTCGGGTGGGTGCCCGGACTTCCTTATCCTTTTCGACTTTGCGCCGTGCAGATTGCACGCCGCCCCGGCTGGGGCCTCGCCCCGGCCCTGCGCGCCGGGAAGCGGCCGCCCCGCCCAGGGTCTGTGAGCCGCCTGGGGATCGAACCCAGGACCCTCGGCTTAAAAGGCCGATGCTCTACCGACTGAGCTAGCGGCTCCGACTGCGGGCGCGCTTCGTGCTGCCGCCCCTACGATCGCTCCAAGGTCCCCGATCCGGCGGGCTCGGCGGCACAGCCGGCGAAGGCCAAGACGATACTACGATTGCCCCCATCACCGTCAAGACCTCGTTGCGAGGACCTGATCGCGGCCCGGACCCACGGACACCAGCCCGATCGGCGCCCGGGTCTCGCTCGCGATGCGCTCCAGATATTCCCGCGCCTCCTGCGGCAGCGCTTCCCATGTGTGTGGCGTCGCCGGCATCTGTCCCCATCCGGACAGATCCGCGTACACCGGCTCGCCCTGCTCGTCGTACGCGGTGGCGAGGCGGACCGTCTCGAGCCCGGCCAGCACGTCGAGCTTGGTGACGATCAGCTCGTCGATCCCATTGAGCCGCACACTACGGCGCCCCTGAACCGCATCGAACCAACCGCATCGCCGGGGTCGCCCGGTGGTCGCGCCGAACTCCCCAGCCCGCTGCCGAAAGCGCTCCCCCAGCTCCGCGTCGAATTCCGTGGGAAACGGGCCCAGGCCCACCCGCGTGGTGTAGGCCTTCATCACGCCGTATACGTGCGTGATGCGACGCGGCGGGATGCCCAGCCCCGTGCAGACCCCGCCGACCGACGTGCTCGATGAGGTCACGAAGGGATAGGTGCCGTGATCGATGTCGAGCAGCGTGCCCTGCGCCCCCTCGCACAACACATGCTGGCCCGCGTCGTCGGCCGAGAGCAGAAGGTCGGTCACGTCCGCCAGAAGCGGCCCGAGCGCGCGCTGCGGCTCGCGGAACAGGTCGACCAGCGCGCGCTCGTCGCGCAGGCCCGAGAGCTGCGGCAGGCGATCGCCCGCCTCCCGCTCGCACGCGGCCCACTGTTCGGCCAGACGCCGCTCCAAGCGCTCGGGATCAGCCAGCAGCTCGGCGCGCAGACCGCGGCGGGCCGCTTTGTCCTCGTAGGCCGGTCCGATGCCGCGGCACGTCGTGCCGATGGTCTGGTCCTGCGACCTCACCTTCTCGAGCACCTTGTGTGCCGGGGTGAGCAAGTGGGCTCGCGGACTGATGGACAGACGCCCCCGCCAGATCACGCCCAATTCCTCGAGCTGCGCCAGCTCCTCGAGCAGCGCAACGGGATCCAGCACGACCCCGTTGCCGATGGCGCAGCGCACGTCGGGCCTCAGGATGCCGGTGGGAACCTGGTGAAGCACCGCCTTGCGCTCCCCCACGAAGACGGTGTGGCCAGCGTTGGCGCCGCCCTGGAAGCGGGCCACCCAGTTGGCCTTTGCAGCCAGCAGGTCGACGATCTTGCCCTTGCCCTCATCGCCCCATTGACACCCGAGAACCACATGCACGGACATCGGCCTCAAATCTCCCCGCTCGTCTGTGCTCGCACACCGGGCGCGCCGGCGCCGGCGACCATCACACAAGGCCAAACAAGCAGCATACCGTCTGCCGGAGGATGCGTACAGCGCTGATTGGCGCCTGCCGGAAGCTTTCGGGAGCGGCCAGAGGGGCCTAAAGCGCCCGCCGGGCGCTCGGGGTCAGGCTGCGAGGGAGGAGCCGTCGGACAGGCCCGTAGCCTCGCGCCGCGGTTGGGGCAGCGCCGCCAGCCCGAGGGCCAGGGCATCGTCGATGTGATCCAGAGGCCGGATGCTGAGTCCCACGACCAGCTCGCGGGGCAGCTCGCTGACGTGCTTCTCATTGCCGCGCGGCAGGGCGATGGTGGTCAGCCCCACGCGGCGGGCGGCCACCAGCTTCTCCCCCACGCCGCCGACCGTCAGGACGTTGCCCCGCAGGGTAATCTCTCCGGTCATCGCCACGTCCGACCGCGTCGGAATGCCGGTCAAGGCCGAGATCATCGCCAGGGCGATCGTCACCCCGGCCGAGGGGCCGTCCTTGGGCACGGCGCCCTCGGGCACGTGCACGTGGATATCCACCTGGCGGTAGAAGCCGCGCTGCAGACCCAGTGTCTCCCAGCGCGAACGGACGTAGGACAGCGCCGCTTGTGCCGATTCGCGCATCGTCTCGCCGAGCTGACCCGTGAGCAGCAGATTGCCGCGTCCGGGCACCACGCCCGCCTCGACGGTGAGGACCTCGCCCCCCACCGAGGTCCAGGCCAGCCCCGTGGCCACCCCGACGCGGCATGCGCGCTCGATGGCTTGATCCTCATGGCGCGTAGGGCCCAACAGGTCACGCAGCAGCTTCGCGTCGATCACCAGCTCCAGGGGCGCGGAGCGGCGACGCGGGCGGCGGACCTGGCCCAGGGCCTTGTCGCGCCCCCCGGCCTTGACCTTGGCGGCGCGGCGGCAGATGCGGGCCAGCTCGCGCTCCAATCCGCGGACCCCCGCTTCGCGCGTGTAGCCGCGAATCAGGTCGATGAGCGCCGCCTCGTCGAGGGTGAGGTCTTCGTCGACCAATCCGTTGGCCTTGCGTTGGCGCGGCACGAGGAACCGGCGCGCGATCTGGATCTTCTCGGTTTCCAGGTAGCCCGGCAGGGGGATGATCTCCATGCGGTCGCGCAGCGGCTCGGGAATCGCGTGCAGATTGTTGGCGGTGGTCAGAAAGAGCACGTGCGACAGGTCGTAGTCGACCTCGAGGTAGTGATCGCTGAAGGCCACGTTCTGCTCGGGGTCGAGCACCTCGAGCAGCGCGGCGGCCGGATCACCGCGATGGTCCTTGCCCATCTTGTCGACTTCGTCGAGCAGGATCACCGGATTGACCGTGCCCGCCCGCCGCATGGCCTGCAGGATCCGCCCGGGCAGACTCCCGATGTAGGTGCGCCGATGACCACGGATCTCCGACTCGTCGCGCACCCCGCCCAGGCTCATGCGCGCGAACCGCCGGCCCGTCGCGCGGGCGATGCTGCGCCCCAGCGACGTCTTGCCCACCCCCGGCGGACCGGTCAAGCACAGGATCGGGCCGCGCACCTCGCGGCGGAGCTTGATGACCGCGATCTGCTCGAGAATCCGATCCTTCACCTTGCGCAGGCCGTAGTGGTCCTCGTCCAGAATGCGCTCCGCGCGGACCAGATCGGTGCGGTCGCGCGAGCGCTGGTGCCAGGGGATGTGGATCAGCCAGTCCAGGTACGTGCGACACACGGTCGCCTCGGGCGACACCACCGCCATCTTGGCCAGGCGATCGAGCTCGCGGTAGGCGCGTTCTTCGACCGGCTGCGGCATGCGCGCCTGCTCGATGGCCGCCGCCAGCTCGTCGATCTCGTCGGCCGTGTCGAGCGCGGCCGCTCCCGCGGAGCCCTCTTCGCGGGAATCCCCGCTGAACAGATCGCCAGCGTTCCCCTTGCGCCCGCGAGCGGCCCGCTCCTGTGCGGCCAGCTCGTGCAGCTCGGCCGCCAGGAGCTGGTAGAGCAGCCGGAGCCGGTCGGCCGCGTGGCACGCTTCTAAGAGCTGCTGCTTGGCCGCCACGTTCAGCGGCGCGTGCACCGGAATGCGGCAGGACAGCTCCACGGGGTCCTTGACCGCCCGCATCGCCAGCGCGACCTCGGCCGGCACACGGCGATTGAGCTCAACATAGCGGTCGAATGCGGCCCGCAGGCTGCAGGCCAGCGCTTGGGTCTCCTCATCGACCGCGATCGGCTCCTCGGGACGGAGCTCAACGCGCGCCGACGCGTAGGCCGGACCCCGCTCGAGAGCCGCCATCGTGCCCCGCGCCAGTCCCTCGACCAGGATGCGCATTGTGCCGTCGGGCAGACGGAAGAGCTGCAGCACGCGGATGACCGTGCCCACCTCGTACAGGTCGCGGGCCGATGGGCTCGCCACTTCCGGTCGCAGTTGGGTCAGCGCGAAGAGAACCTTGCCTTCGCTCGCAGCGGCCTGCTCGAGCGCCGCGACCGACGCGCTGCGACCCACGAAGAGCGGCAGGCGCGCGTGCGGGAAGACCACCACGTCCCGCAGAGGCAACAGCGGCAGCGTTGCGGGGACGTCGAGGACCTCGGCGCTCTGGGGGATCTCGATCCTGAGGCGCCGCGCGGCCCCGGCCTCAGGCTTCTTTCTTGGACTCACTGTAGTGGATTTCCGGCGGCGCGCCCTTGGTGACCACGTCTTCGGTGATGATGCAGGCTTCGGCCCCCTTCCAGGAGGGCAGGTCGTACATGATGTTCAGCATGGCGTCTTCCAGGACCGAGCGCAGCCCCCGGGCCCCCGCCTTGCGCTGGGCGGCGGTGCAGGCGACGGCCTTGAGCGCTTCGTCGGTGAACTCGAGCCGCACGTCTTCCATGTCGAAGAACTTCTGGTACTGGCGCACCAGCGCGTTCTTGGGCTTGGTCAGCACTTCGATGAGCGCCGCCTCGTCCAGCTCCCCCAGCGTGCAGACCACCGGCATGCGCCCCACCAGCTCGGGAATGATGCCGTAGCGCAGCAGGTCGGTGTGCTCGATGCGCGCGTAGAGGTCGCTGGTCTCGAGGTTCTTGGTGCTGCGGGCCTCGGCGCCGAAGCCGATGCTCTTCTTGCCGATGCGGTTGGCCACGATGCGCTCGACCCCTTCGAAGGCGCCCCCGCAGATGAAGAGGATGTTCTTCGAGTTGATCTCGATGTACTTCTGCTGAGGATGCTTGCGTCCGCCCTGGGGCGGCACGTTGGCCACCGTCCCCTCGAGGATCTTCAGCAGCGCCTGCTGCACGCCTTCGCCTGAGACGTCGCGTGTGATCGAGGGGTTTTCGCTCTTGCGGGCGATCTTGTCGATCTCGTCGACGTAGATGATCCCGCGCTCGGCCGCCTGCACGTTGTAGTCGGCCGCCTGGAGCAGGCGCAGGAGGATGTTCTCGACGTCCTCGCCCACGTAGCCCGCTTCGGTCAGCGTGGTCGCGTCGGCGATGGCGAAGGGAACATTCAGGAAGCGCGAGAGCGTGCGGGCGAGCAAGGTCTTGCCGCAGCCGGTGGGCCCCACCAACAGGATGTTGCCCTTCTCGAGCTCCACGTCGTCACCGGCCGCCGAGGTATTGAAGACGCGCTTGAAGTGGTTGTAGACGGCGACCGACAGCACGCGCTTGGCCCGGTCCTGCCCGATCACGTAGTCGTCGAGGATGGCGTGGATCTCGTGCGGCTTGGGCATCTCCTCGCGCCCGGTCAACGGCGCCTGATGCGCCTCGCCCTCGAGAATCTCGTTGCAGAGCTTCACGCACTCGCTGCAGATGTATACACCGGGTCCGGAGATCAGACGGGCCACCTCGTCCTGGCCCCGTCCGCAGAACGAACAGCGGATCGGCTGCGGAGTGCCACCCCCGGTACGCTTCTTCATGCTGTCTCCTTCGCGGTGCGCAATTCCTTTGCCGGCCACCGGTTGTCGATGGATCTCGCGTTTCCGCACCCGACCCGTCCGGGCAGCCGGAGGATCTGACTCACCTATCGGCAACCCCTATTTCTTCTTGACGATGACCTCGTCCACCAGGCCGTAGTCCTGGGCCTCCTGGGCCGACATGTAGAAGTTGCGATCGGTGTCCCGACGGATCTTCTCGATGTCCTGCCCGGTGTGCTGCGCCAGGATCTCGTTGAGCTTCTCGCGCAGCGTCAAGATCTCGCGCGTGAGGATCTCCATGTCGGTGGCCTGGCCGCGGCTGCCGCCCATCGGCTGGTGGATCATGATGCGCGAATGGGGCAGCGAGCTGCGCTTGGTCTTCTCACCGGCGGCGAGCAGCAGCGCGCCCATGCTGGCGGCTTGCCCCATGCAGATGGTGGCCACGTCGGGCTTGATGAACTGCATCGTGTCGTACATCGCCAGCCCCGCCGAAACGATGCCGCCGGGCGAGTGGATGTAGAGATGCACGTCGCGATCTGGGTCCTCCGCTTCGAGGAACAAGAGCTGCGCGATGACCAGGTTGGCGGTGATGTCGTCGATGACCGAGCCGACGAAGATGATCCGGTCGCGCAGCAGGCGCGAGAAGATGTCGTAGGCGCGCTCGCCGCGACTCGACTGCTCGACCACGATCGGGACCAATGAAGCCAGCGCTTCGCGCTCGCGATCGCTCTGGGGCGCGAACGCCCCCGGCGTCCAGGCCGCACTCCGGCCGGCGCGGTCGGCCTGCCCCGCGGCGCGCACCCGCTCGGCCGCCGTTCCCCGCGCCGTTTCGGCAAGCACCGCGCTCGGGCACGGGGCATCGGGCGGGGCGCTGGTCACGACGACCCCCGCCACGCTGTACGGGCTCCAGCCGCCCAAGCTCTCGAGCGGGTCGGTTGCACGCATCGACTTCTCACTCATCAGCAGACTCCTTCCCTGCGCTGATTCCGGCTCATCCCTCGCCCGTCGGCGCGCCGGCGGTGCTGGACGGCACCATGACCTCACGAATCTTGACCTTCTCGCCCAGCGCTTCGAAGACACGTCGCTCGAAGAGAAAATCGCGGAAACGGTCCAGGTCGGCGATCTGCTCGCGCACCTCCTCGACCTTGCGATTCTCCTGCTGCGCCATCTTGGCCAACTCCGCCTCCACCTCTTGCGGCCCGATGCGGATCCCTTCGCGTTCGGCGACCTTGATCAACACCAGCTCTCGGCGGTGCGCCCGCTCGATATGCGGACGGTAGACGCGCTCCAGCTCCTCGCGATCGACCTCGCGCCCCTCCTCGCGCTGCCGCTTGGCCAGACGCTCGAAGGCGCCCTGGATAGAGGATTCGGGCAGATCGAACGGATTGGCTTGAATCAGCCGATCCACGATCACCTGCTCGAGCCGCTCCCGCGAAGACAGACGCTTCTCCGACTCCATGCGCAGGCGTACCTTGGCCCGCAGCCCGTCCAGATCAAGGCCCGCTTCGAGCTTCCGGGCAAATTCATCGTCCAGCGGCGGGAGCTTCTTCTCGCGAATCTGCTTCACGCGCATCCGATAGCGGCGCGTTTGACCTTTCAGGTCTTCGTTGGCGAATTCCTCGGGGTAGTCCACCTTCAAATCCTTGGTCTCTCCGGTGGCGACGTTCTGCACCGCGGCCTGGAATTCGGGCAGCAGGCTGGCCGACCCGACCTCGATGGTGGCCTCCTCGGGCTTGGTGTCGGGCGCCGGACGGCCCTCCTCGTCGATGAGCTGCAGGTCGACGTCGACCAGATCGCCCCCTTGCGCCGGCCGGTCCACCGGCTCCAGGTCGGCCAGCCGCTCCCGCATCCATTCGAGGTACTGGTCCACGTCCTGGTCCGACACTTCCTCGACGAGCTGGTCCACCTCCATGCCCTCGTAGTCGGCGAGCTCGAATTCGGGCCAGATCTCGACCTCCACGCTGAAGCTCAGAGGCTCGCCCGACTGGTAGCGGATCTTGGAGATCCTGCCCGGACCGGCCGGGTGGAGCTCGTTCTCCGCCAGGGCTTCCTCGATCTTGCGGGGGACGAGCTCCTGGTAGATCGCGGTCTCGATATCGTCCTGGAAACGGCCCCGTACCACCTGATCGGGCGCCTTTCCGGGGCGGAATCCCGGGATGGTGTAGCGTCGTCGATAGGCGCTCACCAGAGCGTCGATGAACTGCTTGATCTCGGCGGCCTCGATGTGGATATCCACGGCCCGGGACAAGGGCCCCGTCTCGCGCACGTCGGCTTTCAAGCTGCGAACCTCCCCGAGGGCGGGCCGCGACGCGGCCCGCTACATTGCGACCGGCTCCAGGGGGTACACAGAAACCCCTGGAGGCCGGGCCCCGTTTTTGCGCCGCGCGGGCCGCGGTGCTCTCTGCCTTGCGAGAGGGGGGACTCGAACCCCCACGATGAATCATCACTGGATCCTAAATCCAGCGCGTCTACCAGTTCCGCCACTCTCGCAGCCCTGGCGTACTGAAGCCAGACTAGCCTAGGGGCTTGCCCTCGGGATGTCAATCGCCGCCCCCGGGGCGCGGCCTACATGCATGCCGCGGTGCGTTGAGCGGGCGCCCGGACGGCGCGGGTGCGCAGCGGGCGTCCGGGTGCGTGACCCGCCCGGGGCGCTCGGGGCGCTCGGGGCAAACCCTTTGACGGCCGCGGGGCGGGTTCTCTACAATACCGGTCTCTGTTTTGGATTAGCGCAACCGACGGGGGGAGGTTTCGACAATGGCCAGCGACCCGAGGATCGAGGAGCTCCAGCGCCGCCGCGAGGAGGTGTTGGTGGGCGGCGGGCAGGAGAAGATCGAGAAGCAGCACGCCAAAGGCCGACTCACGGCTCGCGAGCGGATCGACCTGCTCCTCGACCCCGGCAGCTTCCAGGAAACCGGCGTCTTCGTCACCCATCGTTGCTCCGATTTCGGGATGCAGAACAAGAAGATCCCCGGCGACGGGGTGGTCGCCGGCCGGGGCAAGATCGACGGCCGACCGGTCTACACGTTCGCTCAGGATTTCACCGTTTTCGGCGGCTCACTCTCGCTGTCGAACGCCCGCAAGATCACCGCGGTCATGGACCAGGCGATCAAGACCGGCTGCCCGGTGATCGGCCTGAACGACTCGGGCGGCGCGCGCATTCAGGAGGGCGTCGCGAGCCTGGGCGGCTATGCCGAGATCTTCCTGCGCAATACGCTCGCCTCGGGCGTCATCCCCCAGATCTCGGCCATCATGGGCCCATGCGCCGGGGGGGCGGTCTACTCGCCCGCCATCACCGACTTCATCATCATGGTGCGCGAAACGAGCCACATGTTCATCACCGGCCCCAACGTGATCAAAGCGGTCACCAAGGAGGCGGTGACCGCCGAAGAGCTGGGCGGCGCAATGAGTCACAGCACCAAGAGTGGTGTGGCCCATCTGGCGGCGGCCGACGACAAGCAGGCCATCGAGATGATCCGCGCGCTGCTCGCCTACATCCCGCAGAACAACATGGAAGACCCGCCCTTCGTCGATCTGGGCGACGATGCGGACCGCGAAGATCCGGAGCTCGACACGATGGTACCGGCCGAGCCCGACAAGCCCTACGACATGCGCGACGTGATCCGCAGCGTGGTCGACCGCGACTCGTTCCTGGAGATCCATGAGCACTGGGCCCCCAACATCGTGGTCGGCTTCGCCCGGCTGGGGGGACGCTCGGTGGGCATCGTCGCCAACCAGCCGAAGTTCCTGGCGGGGGTGCTCGACATCGACTGCTCCCGCAAGGGGGCGCGCTTCGTCCGCTTCTGCGACGCGTTCAACATCCCGCTGATCACCTTCGAGGACGTTCCCGGCTTCCTCCCGGGCACGGCCCAGGAGTGGGGCGGCATCATCTTGAACGGCGCCAAGCTGCTCTACGCCTTCTGCGAGGCCACGGTGCCCAAGCTGACGGTGATCACCCGCAAGGCCTACGGCGGCGCCTACGACGTGATGAGCTCGAAGCACATCCGGGGCGACGTCAACATCGCCTGGCCCGGGGCCGAGATCGCGGTGATGGGCGCCGGAGGGGCAGTGAACATCATCTTCCGTAACGAGCTCGTCGCGGCCGAGGACAAGGAGGCCGCGCAGAAGAAGATCGTCGCGGAGTACCGCGAGACCTTCGCCAACCCCTACGTGGCCGCCGGCTACGGGTACATCGACGATGTGATTCGTCCGCGGCAGACGAGGCCCTACCTCTGTAAGGCGCTGGCGTACCTCGACAACAAGCGGCTGCAGAATCCGCCCAAGAAGCACGGGAATATTCCGCTGTAGTAACCGCCGCAAAGCCTGCTGGCCCGGTCGGCTGCAGAGCGCGCCGATCCGCCGGTCGAGGAGGAGGCGCCCCCCAATCCTCGGCCGCGGGGAGATCGCCGCCCCCTCTTGCTGGCGCTCCTCGCGGTATTTCTGGGGCTGACCGGCTGGAACGTGGCTCGCCTGGCGGGTCGCGGCGAGGACCGCGTACCCCAGATGCCGCCGGTCCTCGGCCGGGCCGCCGTCTACTTGGCCGTGGAACGAATCGAGGAGCATCGCCAGTCGACCGGCGCGCTGCCGATCAACCTGGAGGAGCTGGACCTTCCCCTGCAGGGCCTCACCTACACGCTCGGGAAGACCGATACGTCGTGCGGGCGATGCTCGACGCCACTCCGGTGACCTACCGATCCGGAGACGATCTGGAGCCCTTCGCACAGGCTTACCGCGAGTGGACCGGAGGAAGCGATCGATGACTACATGCCTGCACTCGGCCGGCCGGCGGCGCCATCACTCAGGCTTCACGCTGATCGAGCTGATGATCGTGCTCGTGATCATCGGCATTCTCGCCAATCTCGCGATCCCGAACTACGTCCGAACCAAGAAAAACGCCGAGGCGGCGGCCATCGTGGCCGACTACCACGTGGTGCGCATGGCCGCCTTCGACTACTACGCGAAGTACGGTGACTTCCCGCGCAGTTTCGGCGGTTGGCGCATACCGCCCACTGTGCAGGCCTCGCTGCCCGAGGGCTTCAAGATGATGCGCGACGATGTCTTCTACTACTGGCTCTGTCTCAATCTCGGTAACTGGGGTGCGCGGCGAATGGGTCGCAACGCCTTCATGGGGCGCTATGTCTACTCGACCGACCGCAGGCTGATGCAGGCGGTGGCCGGCGTATTCCAGGGGCGCACGGCGTTCGAGAGCTCGCGCGGCACGTTGCTGCTGGTGGAGTGACGGAGGCGCGGCGCCCGGGCCGTGGTCAGCGCGACAGCGCGGCGCCCGGGCCGTGGTCAGCGCGACAGCGCGGCGAATGCGGCCAGCACACGTTGGGCCGCCTCGGTAGCCGGCACCTCCCCGGCGACGACCGCGCGCTCCAGATCCGGCAGCAGCTTCTTGACCTCGGGGTGATCCCGGAAGGCCGCCCACAACTGCTCCCGCAGCAGCGCGTGCAGCCACTCGCGCTCCTGGGCGCGGCGCCGGCGCGGCCACACGCCGCTGGCCTGGGTGCGGCGCGCGAAACCCTCCACGACATCCCAGATCTCGGCGATCCCCTCGCCGGTGCGGGCCGAAGCGACGAACGCCCGCGTCTGCCAGCCCTCGGTGGCGGGTCGCAGGTAGTGCAGCGCCCGCTCGTAGTCGGCGCGCGCGGCCAGGGCGGCCGGCCGGTTCTCGCCGTCGGCCTTGTTGATCAGCACCGCATCGGTGATCTCCATGATCCCCTTCTTGATGCCCTGCAGCTCGTCGCCGCCGCCGGCGATCAGGATCAGCAGGAAGAAGTCCACCATCGAGCGCACCATGATCTCGCTCTGGCCGACTCCGACCGTCTCGATCAGGACGACGTCAAAGCCGGCCGCCTCGAAGAGCAGGATCGTCTCGCGCGTCTTGCGCGCCACGCCGCCCAGTGCGCCGCCCGAGGGGGCCGGTCGGATGAACGCGCGCGGATCGACGGCCAGCCGCTCCATGCGCGTCTTGTCGCCCAGGATGCTGCCGCCGCTGATGGAGCTGGAGGGATCGACGGCGGTCACGGCCACCTTGCGCCCGCGCCCGGTCAGCAGCGTCCCCAGGGCCTCGATGCAGGAGCTCTTGCCCGCGCCGGGCACGCCGCTCACCCCGACACGAACCGCGCCGCCGGTGCGCGGCAGCAGCGCGCGCAGCATCTCCTGGGCCTGGGCGATATGGCCGGGAGCGTTCGATTCGACCAGGGTGATGGCCCGGGCCAGCGTCGTGCGGTCGCCGGCGAGGACGCCGCCGACGAGCTGTTCGGTGCTCAGGGTCGATCGCCGGGGGCCACCGCCGGAGCGCTCACTTGAGGCGCCGTCTTTCGGCGAGTTGCCGGGCCCGCCTCCACTCTCCGAGCTTCTCTTTCGATCCGTCACGAGATCACCCCCCAGGGCGATACCGGCGTCGCGGGCCGCTGCACACCGCCACGGCCGCACCTACCCCGCCGCGGGCCGCTGTAGACGCGAGCCGGCCCGAGAGGCCCGATGCGGCCCGAAAGGACCGCCGCGGGCCGTTGTGGATGCGAACCGGCCCGAGACGGCCGAAGCGGGCCGGCCGGAGATGCGTGCAGGGGTCGCCTGTCAGGACCCGATCGGCCAATCGTCTACAGGACAAGCCCTTACGGAGTTGCCCCGGGGCAACTCCGTAAGGCGCTCTATCTTCTTCTGTTACGAGGTCGGCCCTTGACAAGTCCCACGGATCGATGACGAGCGCCACGGGTCAGGCCCCCGTGTACCCCAGACGCCGGTTGAGCTCCTCGATCAGCCTGGCCGCCGCCTGGGGGATCACCGTCCCGGGCCCGAAGATCGCCGCGGCGCCGTGGCGGCGCAGGAAGTCGTGATCCTGGGGCGGGATCACACCCCCCACGGCCACCAGGATGTCCTCGCGGCCCAGGGCGCGCAGCTCCTCCACCAGCCGCGGCAGGAGGGTCTTGTGCCCCCCCGCCAGCGAGCTCATCCCCACGATGTGCACGTCGTTTTCCACCGCCTGGCGCGCGGTCTCCTCAGGTGTCTGGAAGAGCGGCCCGACGTCCACGTCGAACCCCAGATCGGCGAATGCGGTCGCCACCACCTTCGACCCGCGGTCGTGGCCGTCTTGCCCCATCTTGGCCACCAGGAGCCGCGGCCGGCGTCCCTCGCGCTGCTCGAATGCGGACACCAGACCGCGGACCTTTTCGATCTCGTCCATCGCGGCGTACTCCGACGCGTAGACCCCGGCGATGATGCGGGTCTCGGCCTTGTGGCGCCCCCAGACCTTCTCGAGCGCCAGGGAGATCTCACCCAGCGAGGCGCGCGCCTGTGCCGCCGTCACCGACAGCGCCAGCAGATTGCCCTCGCCCGTCTCGGCGCAGCGCGTCAGCGCCGCGAGCGCCTTCTGCACGGCCTCATTGTCGCGCTCGCCGCGCAGCTTCTCAAGCCGCGCGATCTGCTGGCGCCGCACCTCGGTGTTGTCGACCTCCAAGATGTCGATCGCCTCTTCCTTTTCGAGCCGGTAGCGGTTCACCCCCACGATCGTCTCGGTGCCCGAATCGATGCGCGCCTGCCGGCGGGCGGCCGACTCCTCGATGCGCAGCTTGGGCAGACCGGTCTCGATGGCCTTGGCCATGCCGCCCAGCTCCTCCACCTCCTGAATGTGGCCCCAGGCCTTGTGCATGAGCTCGTGCGTGAGTCGCTCCACGTAGTAGGAGCCGCCCCAGGGGTCGACAACGCGGCAGATGCCGGTCTCGTCCTGAAGGTAGAGCTGCGTGTTGCGTGCGATGCGGGCCGAGAAATCGCTGGGCAGCGCGAGCGCCTCGTCGAGCGCGTTGGTGTGGAGCGACTGCGTGTGCCCGAGCGCAGCGGCCATCGCCTCCACGCAGGTGCGCACCACGTTGTTGAACGGGTCCTGCTCGGCCAGGCTCCACCCCGAGGTCTGCGTGTGCGTGCGCAGGGCCATCGACTTGGGGTTGCGCGGCTCGAACCGCTTGATCAGCTTCGCCCACAGCATGCGCGCGGCGCGCATCTTGGCGATCTCCATGAAGTAGTTCATCCCCGCGCCCCAGAAGAAGGAGAGCCGGGGGGCGAAGTCGTCGATCGAGAGGCCCGCGTTCAGCCCCGTGCGCACGTACTCGAGGCCGTCGGCCAGCGTGTAGGCCAGCTCCTGGTCGGCCGTCGCGCCAGCCTCCTGCATGTGGTAGCCGGAGATCGAGACCGAGTTGAAGCGGGGCATCTCGGCCGCGGTGTAGGCGATGATGTCGCCGATGATCCGCATGCTCTGCTCGGGCGGATAGATGTAAGTGTTGCGGACCATGAACTCCTTGAGGATGTCGTTCTGGATCGTGCCGGTGAGCTCCTTCCGCGCCACGCCCTGCTCGAGGGCGGCCACGATGTAAAAGGCCATCACCGGCAGCACCGCGCCGTTCATGGTCATCGAGACCGACATCTTCCCCAGCGGGATCCGGTCGAAGAGGATCTGCATGTCGAGGATCGAGTCGATCGCCACGCCCGCCATACCGACGTCACCCACCACGCGCGGGTGATCCGAGTCGTAGCCGCGATGGGTGGCCAGGTCGAAAGCCACCGACAGACCCATCTGGCCGGCGGCGAGGTTGCGCCGGTAGAAGGCGTTCGAGGCCTCGGCCGTCGAGAAGCCCGCATACTGGCGCACCGTCCACGGCCGCATGATGTACATCGACGCGTAGGGTCCGCGCAGGAACGGCGGCAGCCCGGCGATGAAGTCCAGATGCTCGAGACCATCCATCGCCTCGGGGCCATAGAGCGGCGCGACGGGGATCTGTTCGTTGGTCTGCCACGCGAGCTCCTCGGTTTTCGCGCCTGCTTCCTGCTCGAAGCGCGCGCCCCATGTCTCGCGGCTCCGCGGGCTCGGTGCGGGCGGCTTGAATTCCGTGCGCGTGAAATCGGGCAGCCTGCTCATGACGACCCTCCGATCCTGCCGGCGAGGTCCTTCAAGACAGCCAGCGCGTCGGTCTTCAGGTGAATGAACTCGTCGACGCCGGCGGCCCGCAAGGCCTCGACCTGGCCCTTGGGATACCCCGCCAGCACGACCAGCGGCGGCCGGTCCACGGCCTTGAGGGCGCAGGTGAGCTCTTCGGCCACCGCCGCGTAGGTCTCGTCGGGCCCGACGATCGCGACGATGCCTGCGCCTGAAGCGCGGGCGGCCTGCGCGGCCTCCTGGGCCTCGTCGAACCAATCGTCGCCCGCCACGGACAGACCGGCGAGCTGGAAGAAGGAGCGGGCGAAGTCGAGCCGAGGCATGTAGTCGGCGACGGGCCCCATGTTGGCGAGAAAGACGTGCGCCGAGCCGGTCTCGCCGCCTTGGCCTTCGCGCTCGCGCCAGGCCAGGACCGCCTCGCGCAGCGCTTCGTACGCGTGCGCTCCCCGGCAGGCCGCCAGGGGTCGCACGCGTGTTCCGTCGGCCGGGCCCGGCGCGCCCCGGATCGCCGCGGTCAGTTCGCCCAGGGTCGCGCCCGCGCGCGCGGCGGCGGCGGCGGCATCGACCCACGCCTCGGGATCCTGCGCCGAGCCGGTCGCCACGTGGTCGAGCGCCTTCCCGGCGGCGGCCCCACCAACGGCGCTTCCATCGGCGGCGCCCGTATCCCCGGCGCGCCCACCGGCGGCGGCCCCATCCCCAGCAGCCCCGTTCCCGGCGCCCGCGCGCCACCGCGCCAGTGCTTCGCAGCGTTCACGGTGAAGCGCGACCGGATCGGGCCACCGCCGCTCGATGCGGCCTTCTTCGGCATTGGGGTAGTGCGTGACGCCGACCAGGCGGTCCGCCCTCTCGGCCAGTCGCTGCAGACGCCGGGCGGCGACCGGCGCGACGGCATCCTGGATCTCCCCGGCCTCGAGCGCAGCGAGCATGCCGCCGGCGGCCTCGATCTCCTGGAACAGGGCCCACCCCCGCTCGGCCAATTGATGGGTCAGCGATTCGACGAACCAAGACCCGCCGGCCGGGTCGATCACCTCGTGGAGGTGGACCTCCTCGCGCAGGATCAACTGCGTGTTGCGCGCCAGGCGCCGGGCCAATTCGCTCGGGGGACCCAGCGCATCGTCGAACGGCGCGACGTGGAGGCTGTCGCACCCGCCGATGATCGCCGCCAGGGCCTCGGTCGCGGCCCGCAGGATGTTCACATGGGGATCGAACGCGGTCTGGCTCAGGCGGGACGTGCGCGCGTGGATGCGCATCGCGGTCGCGGCGCCGTCGTCGCCCAGCGCGTGAACCACCTGCCACCACAGCATCCGCGCCGCCCTCAGCTTGGCGATCTCCATGAAGAAGTGGGCACCTACCGAGAAGCCGAATTGAAGCGATGTGGCCATGGAAGCCGGATCGATCCCCCGCCGCTCGCCCTGCCGCAGGTGCTCCACCGCGGTGGCCAGGGCGAAGGCCAGCTCCTGGACCGCGTGGGCCCCGGCTTCGTGGTAGACATCGGTGTGGACCCACAGGCTGCGCGCGCCGGGTCCATGGCGGCGTGTCCACTGGTGAAGCGCGGCGGTCTCGTCGTAGATGGGGTCGAGCTCGGCGCGCGCGATGCCCCCCCCGGCGAGCAGGGCCAGCGGATCGGTGCCCACACAGCCGCGCAGGTGTTCCGGGGACATCCCGCCGTCGCGCAGGTGCCCCACCAGGAGTGCCAGATGGGCCAGGGGCGCAGCCGTCGGCTGGAGCAGGATCCCGCTGGAGGCCGGATCGACGCCCGCCAGCGCATCGGAGACGTCCCCGACGCACGCGAGCGACGTGCCCCCGTGACCCACGAGACCCGGCGACACCCGGTCCGGATCCCGGCCTGCTCGCGTGGCATCATCCGGGACCAGGTTCACCATCGTCTGACCACGGGCCAGGTCGTCGCGCAGTGCCGCGCTCAGGTCCGCGGGCATGGGAAACTGCAGCTCCTGCGCGACCTCCCAAGCATCGATCCGTGACCCCGCCGGCCGGACGCCGCGAAGAAAAGGGGGCTCGCCCGGCGTCGAGGCACACGCGCTCAGGTCTCCCACGGCCTGGCGGGTGTAGATGGGTTCCAGAGAGATCCCCTCGAGGGTCTCGGTCACCATCACCTGCTCGTAGGGCTTGCCCTTGAGCAGACGCAGCACTTCCGCGTGCCAGGCCTCGAGACCGGGCCGCTCGAATTCGGCCAACAGCGGGGCGCCCTCGTGAGGCTCCTGTCCCGCTCGATCGCTCATCCGCATCCCCCCGGTTGATCTGCATCCAATCCCCCGACCCGGTGCGAGCCGGTCGCCGGACTCCCATCTTGAATCCCGCGCGCCGAGAACCGATCAGTCTAGCGCCTCCGGCCTCGAATCGCATCCCCCGCTTCTGCGCAGCTCGTGGATCGAAGGCCCGACCCGCGGGCCGACATCGGACCGACACCGGACCGACACCGGACCTACACCGCACCGACACCGGACCGACACCCGGTCGTCGCTGGTGTAGGGGGCTCGGTCGCGCCAGCCGGCGGACCGACCGCACGCGAGCCAGCGGCCAGCAACTCCGGGGCAATGGGCACGTACGACGTCACAGGTCTCGCCGCAACGGCGCGAAGACCGCCGATCGCGCCCCCACGGCCACGCGTGCTTCGCGGCAGATCGGAAAGGACTACACAGAAGATGGTTGCGAGACGTTGCGCACTCCTGTTGACCACGCTGCTGTCAGCCTGTCCGACCGACGCGCAAGGCGGGAAGTTCGGCGAGCGTACGGGTCCCTACTTCGGCGAGCGCACCGGGCCTTACCTCGGGGAGGCTTCGCCGGGGGATACGCCCCGCCTGTTCGCCCCCGGCCTCCTCGCAGCCGATCTGCACGGCTGCCCCGTCTTCAGTGCGGACGGCCGGGAAGCCTTCTGGAACACCATGGACGGACAATCCATCCTCTGGACGCGGTGCGTGGACGGACACTGGCGAACCCCACAGGAGCTCTCCTGTGGAGGCCGAATCGTCCGCGGCGGTGAGCCATGTCTGAGCGTCGACGGGGGGCGCCTCTTCTTCGTCGGTCCGCTGCACGAGGGCGAGACCATCTACTTCGCCGATCGCGATGAAGATGGCTGGGGAGAGGCGGAGCGTGTCAGTCCAGGCATCGATGAGCTCGGCGTCCACTGGCAGGTGTCCGTGGCCGACAATGGCAATCTCTACTTCCACAGTCTGAAGGCAGGCGGGGGCGACCTGTACCTTGCGCGACGCGAAGCAGGCGGCTACGCCGAACCGGAGCGGTTGCCCCCGGCGGTCAACACCGACCAGTACGAGCACGCCCCCTTCATCTTCCCCGATGAGACCCGCCTGTTGTTCTCGAGGGTCGACCTGCGGGCTCAGGGCAGGGCGGATCTCTTCATCAGCGTCCGCCGTCAGGACGGCTCCTGGACAAGGGCGCAGCCGTTGGACCCGCTCAACCGTGAGGGCGCGAACGAGACATGCCCCAACCTATCCCGCGACGGCCGATACCTGTTCTACCTCGCCAACACCACCGCGGGCCTCAGCGCGCACTGGGTGGACGCCGCCGTACTGGAGGAGATCGAGGGCGGCGCGGAGGGCCCGTGATGCACCGGGAACGGCGCGGAGGGCCCGTGATGCACCGGGAACGGCGCGGAGGGCCCGTGATGCGCCGGGAACGGCGCCGCCGGCCCGTGATGCGTCGGAGGAGGTGCGCGGCAGGCGATGCGGGCATTGGATCGTGTTGCACGCCGAGGCGGCGCATGCACGCACGCACGCGCGACCCAGGCCCACACGCCGATCCACGCCTAGGGCACGAACAACGAGCGGATGCCGCCCCACGTGGTCCGCATCAGCGGCACCACGGGGTCCACCTCGAAGTTCGCCTCGGCCACCGCCTCGTATGCCGGCGCGCCGTCGGCGTAGTACTCCACCCGCACCCAGTAGATGCCCGCGGGCATTTGCGGCACCGCGGGAACGGTCCACTGGCGGGTGACGTCCAGTCCGGCCGCACCGGCATAGACCTCCGACTCGATGATCGTCGTGCGCGGAGGATCCTCCAGACGATAGACCACCGAGTCCGGTGTCGAGGCCTCGGGGTTGATCAGCCAATCAATGGTGACGGTGCCGCCGGGATTGGCGACCACATCCGGGGTGACGGTCAGGGAGATGCTCACGTCTCCATCCGCCGCGAGCGGCACAATGACACCTCCCACGGCCAGGCCCAGGATCCCGCCCCCCATCCAGCAACCCGCCAGGCACACCACTCTCCAGGAATGCTGTTGATGCGCAGACATAGATGCCTCCGGAGCTATTGCGGCACTGTGCGGAAATGCGCGTATGGGACGCTCTACTCACATTCGCGTGCTGCCACTAGTTCCACATTGTTATTCTACCATGTTCCGATCGACTCAGGAAGAGGTTTCTCAAGCGCTGACGCGCATTCACGGACTCCGTTCCCATGCACGTTGGACGGTAGCATGCTCGCAGATCCACTGACGGAACAAGACGCATACACATGAACACATTCTGTACAAGCCCATCGATGGCGATCACCAGCGAGCGCGAGGACAGACCACGCACCCGATCCGCGGCCCGCCGAGGGTTTGCGCCCCCCTTGCGCGCCAGGACGGCCGCAGAGGCGTCGGGAACCGGAAGCAAAGCCTCCGGGAGATGGCAGAGAGACAGAGCCCGGGACGTCTCCGCTCCCCCACCATGATCAGAACCCCACACCGGTCTTGACAGACCACGTTCCTCCGCCCAGGCTTATGCATTGGCCCGGAAGGGGGCCTCCCGGCCTGCGGAAAGGGTTGAACCCACCTTCGCTCTGGATGAGAAGACACCTTCTTTTCCGCCCCAGCACGCAGGCCCTGGGCAGCGATGGAAAGGAAGGTCCCCATGTCCCACGCACTACCCCGTCGCCCCAATCTCGAGCACTTGAAGAAATCCGCCAAGCAACTCCTCGCAGCCCACCGCCAAGGCGATGCGCGCTGCTGCCCGTTCCTGCGCCGATTGAACCGGTTCGCGCAAGCGAGCGACGAGCAGATCTTGGCCGCCCATCTGACGCTGCACGACGTGCAGCACCTGGTGGCGATCGTCCACGGCTTCTCGAGCTGGCAGGAGCTTCGCCGGAACGTGTTGGCCGCACGATCGCTCAACGAGATCTCGCTGGACGCGGTCCGCGAGCGCTCCGTCGAGCCGATCCCCCCCTACGCCGGCGTCGGCGTCGTCCTGGGCACCGTCGCCGCACTCAACCACGCCGGCGTGGAGATCGAGTTCATGGAGTTCGCCGCGGCCAGTGGTTGGGCGTTCAGCTTCGGCTACCGCTACGATGACATCTCTCCCGCCTACGTGGCGGTCCGCGGCCGGCCCGATCGTGACGGTCCGTTCGAGGTGTTCGCGCACCTTCCCCGCCTCCTCGGCTGCGACTACGAACAGGTGTCCACCCAGGATCACGAGGCGCTGTGGCGCTTCGTGTGCCGTCACGTCGACGCCGGCACCCCAATCCTGAGCGAGCATCTCGACGGGGGACTGGTCACCGGGTATCAGGAACACGGGGGTCGCCGACGTCTGCACTTCGACGGACCCGTCGGCGGGGGCTGGACCGATCTGACAGAGTTCCAGCCGCACGCGCTCTACGTGCTGATCCGCAGACGGACGGCCGAATCCCGGGACGGGATCATCCGCGCGTCGCTCCAGCGCGCGGTGGGCAAGGGCGCGCCCCACACGTGGAGCGGCACGCCTCAGGGCCTGACGGCGCTCGAGGCGTATGCCGCCGATGTCGCCGATCCGGCCAAGGACTTCGCCAAGACCCAGGAGTGGTTCTGCTGGGCGGCGTTCAGCCGCTTGATGGCGCGCCGCTGCTGCGATGTCTGGCTGACCGCCGTGGCCCCTGTGCTGGACGGGCGCGCAGCCACGCTGGCTCGCGAGGCCGCAGCTCAATACGGTCGGGCTTTCCAGAGCTATGACCGTTTCCGCCGCGAGGTCTCCGCCGGGGAGCCGACAACACTGTCGTTTCATCAGCGCGCCCGCGCGCCCGAGCGTCTTGGACACATCGCCGCGACGCTGAGGGAGGGCGTTCGGGCCGAGGAGGCCGGCCTGGCGGTGCTGGAGCTCGCCGCGAAAGAGGCGGGCGCATAGACGAAGGACGTTGGCGCACGGACGAAGGACGTGGGCGCATAGACACGATGCGGCGCTCGCGCAGTCCGCGTTCTGCAGCGGCTTCCGCGGACCGAGGTGTGCGCGGCGCGGTCGGTTAGCTCGCGCAGTCCGCGTTCTGCAGCGGCTTCCGCGGACCCGGGTGCGCGCGGCGCGGTCGGTTAGTGCTCTGGCGCACCCGACTGGCAGATCTCCAGCAACACGCCCCCGGTCGTCTTGGGATGGAAGAAGAGCACCTGCTTGCCGCCGGCCCCTACGAACGGCTCCTCGGTGAGCGGCTTGAGCCCGCGGGCGACCAGCCGGTCGCGCGCGGCGCCGATGTCGTCCACCTCCAAGGCCAGATGATGGATCCCGGGTCCTTTCTTCTCCAAGAACTTGGCCACGGGCGAGGCCGGATCGGTCGGATGGAGAAGCTCCAGATTCGACTCGCCCACCCTCAGGTGATAGGAGCGCAGCTTCTGGCTGGGGATCTCCTCGGTCTCCTCGAGCTTCAGGCCGAGCGCGTCGGCGAAGACCGCCAGCGCCTGTTCGGGATCCGTGACCGCAATGCCCAGATGGTCGATTCGCTTGATCATCGCCGCTCGTCGCCTCCTCTCGGATACCCGTCCGGCAAGGCCCCGACCCAGCCGACTCGGGCCCCGACCCAGCCGACTCGGGCCCCGACGCGGCGGGCTCGGGCCCCGACCCGGCGGGCTCAGGCCCCGCGTGGCCGTTCAGTGTAGCGGGCGGCGGGCAGGCGGGCACGCGGTTTCCCGTCTCCGTCGCCGCGGAATGCCGTGTCGCAGACGTCGACCTCGGCTATGCTCTCGCATCCACCAAGGAGGTCCTGCGTGTCCCAAGAGACGCATCCCGAGGACGGCGGATCACCGTCGCGAGACGCCTTCTGGGAGCAGACCGAGCAGGTGGCGCGCTTCGCCGCGCGCGAGGCCGATCACCGCCTGCTGGCCCTGCTGCCCGACTACGCACACCCCAGCGAGACGCGCGTGCTCGATCTGGGCTGTGCGGGCGGGCGCAACACGGTCGCCCTGGCCGAGCGCGGCTTCGATGTCCACGCCCTGGACGCATCGGCGGCCATGGTGGCCTGCACACGGGCGCGGTTGACGCCCCTGGTGGGCGCGGCGGAGACCGCGCGGCGGGTGACGGTCGGGCGCATGGACGATCTGGGCCGGTTCGCCGACGGCTCCTTCGAGCTGATCGTGGCCCTGGGTATCTATCACTGCGCCGCCGACGAGACCGAGTGGCACCGCGCGGTCGCCGAGACCGCCCGGGTCACGGCTCGCGGCGGCCGCTTGCTCGTGGCCCACTTCACGCCGCGAACCGATCCCAGCGGCCAGGGCACCACACGCGTCGCCGCGGGCGGCCACGTCTACCTGGGGTTCCCATCGGGGCCCCACGTGTTGATGGAAGCCCCCGAGCTGGACGAGGCGATGCGCGGCCACGGGTTCGTCTGCGAGGTGACGAGCGAGACGGTGTCACGCCCCACCGACACCGGCCGGCGGGTGACGGTCAACGCGCTCTACCGGAATGGGACGCTCGGGGACTGAGGCTGGATCCTCTCGACGACCCGCGGCGACCGAAGCACGCCGAGGCGGACGTCACTCCAGGTGTCCGATGCCTGCCGCCTTGACGATGCGCCCCCGGCGACCTAGCCCCGCAGCAGCATCCGCGCGATCACGAGTCGCTGCATTTCGCTGGTGCCTTCGTAGATCTCGGTCACGCGCGCGTCGCGGTAGTAGCGCTCGACGGCGTACTCCTTCATGTAGCCGTAGCCACCGTGGATCTGCAGGGCCTGATGGGTGACCCAGGTCGACATCTCCGAGGAGAAGACCTTGGCTTGCGCCGCCTCGCGGGTGAAGCTGCGACCCTGGTCCTTCAACCAGGCAGCGTGCTGCACCAGCATACGGGCCGCCTGGATCCGCGTCGCCATCTCGGCCAGCTTGTTCTGGATCGCCTGAAAGTGGACGAGCGGATGCCCGAACTGCTCGCGCTCCTTGGCGTAGCAGCGCGCCTCCCGGAACGCCGCCTCGGCGATACCGATCGCCTGCGACCCGACGCCGATGCGCCCCGAGTCGAGACATTGCATGGCGATCTTGAAACCCATCCCCTCGGACCCGATGAGGTTGCCGGCCGGCACGCGGCAGTCCTCGAGGAACACCTCCATCGTGTCGGATGCCCGCAGCCCCATCTTGTCTTCTTTGCGCCCCATCGTCAGACCCGGCGTGTCCCGTTCGACGAAGAAGGCGCTGGTGCCGCGGTGCTTGGGCTGAATGTCGGGATCGGTGCGCGCGATGACCAGGTAGTAGCCGCCGATCTGGCCGTTGGTGACGAAGACCTTCTGGCCGTTGAGCACGTAGTGGTCTCCGTCCCGAACGGCGGTGGTCCCGATCGAGCCGGCGTCGCTGCCGTGGGCGGGCTCAGACAGGCAGAAGGCGCCGATCTCGCCGGCCGCCATGCGCGGCAGGAAACGTTGGCGCTGCTCCTCGCTGCCGTGGAGCAGGAGCGAGTAGGCCGCCACCGAGGTGTGCACGCTCAATACGATCGAAACGCCCCCCGAGGCCTGCGCCAGCTCCTCGACGATGCCGGCGTAGGTCACCGTGTCGACGCCCAGCCCCCCGTAGGCCTCGGGTATGGCGGCCCCGAAGAGCCCCAGCTCGCGCATCTGCTCCAGGATCTCGGGGGGGATGGCCGCCTGTTCGTCCATCTCGCGGGCGCGCGGGGCGATCTCGCCCTGCGCGAACTCGCGCACCCCCTCGATCAACATCCGCTGGTCTTCGGTGTATTGGAGATTCACGGCTACCGGTCTCCTATCCGCGGATCAGGCGGCGTGCGATGATGAGACGCTGAACCTCCGACGTGCCCTCGTACAGCTCGGTGATCTTGGCATCCCGGAAATGGCGCTCGACGTGGTAGTCCTGCGTGTAGCCGTAGCCGCCATGGATCTGGATGGCGTCATCGCAGACCTCGACCGCGATGCGGCTGGCGTAGAGCTTGGCCATCGACGAGGCGGTGGCGTAGTCACCGCCGTTGATCCGTTCCCACGCGGCCTTCATCGTGAGCAGGTGCGCCGCCTCGATCTTGGTCGCCATGTCGGCCAGCTTCCACTGGATGGCCTGGAACTCGCAGATCGGACGGCCGAACTGCTTGCGCTCCTTGGCGTGGGCCAGCGAGCGATCGAAGGCGGCCCGGGCGATGCCGATGGCCTGGCAGGCGATGCCGATGCGGCCCGAATCGAGGGCCTCCATGGCGATCTTGAAGCCGCGTCCTTCCTCGCCCAGCAGGTTCTCCTTGGGGATCCGGGCGTCTTCGAGAACAATCTCGGTCGTCATCGAGCCGCGAATGCCGAGGGTCTTCTCGCGCGTGCCGCGTTTGACGCCCTCGTGGTCGATCTCGCAGATGAAGGCGCTGATGCCGCGCGTCTTCTTCTCCGGATCGGTGCTGGCGAAGACGATGTAGACGTCCGCGAAACCGCCGTTGGTGATGAAGACCTTGGTGCCGTTGAGAACGTAGTGATCACCGTCGAGCACGGCGCGGGTCTTCTGGTTCCCGGCGTCGGTGCCCGCTTCGGGCTCGGTGAGGCAGTAGGCGCCCAGCTTCTCGCCCTGGGCCAGCGGCGTCAGGTACTTCTGCTTCTGCTCCTCGTTGGCATACATCCGCAGCGGCTCGCACACCAGCGAGTTGTTGACGTCCATGATGACGCCGGTGGTGGCGCACCCGCGGGAGATCTCTTCCATGGCCAGGACATAGCTGATGTCGTCGAGCCCCGCGCCCCCGTACTCCTCGGGCACCATCATGCCCATGAAGCCCAGCTCACCGAGCTTCTTCACCACTTCGAGCGGCGGCTCCTTGGTCTCGTCCACCTGCTCGGCGATCGGCGCCAGTTCCTTGTCCGCGAAGTCGCGGGCGGTGTCCTGGATCATCTTGTGTTCGTCGGTCAGCGCGAAGTCCATGCCCTTCCTCCTGGCGGTTGCGATCCGCCTCCGGCACCCGTTCCTCTACCCCTATCCTACGCCTGCTGCCCCTGCTGCCGCTGGCGCCACTGGCGAATGTACTCGATCGGCTCGCTCGTCGGCGTGCCCGGGCCGAAGATGGCTCCGACGCCGAGCTCCACGAGCTTCTGCGCGTCCTCTTCCGGGATGATGCCTCCGCCGATGACGTGCATCCCCTCGGCGCCGCGCTCCTTGAGCAATTCCAGGATGCGCGGGAAGATCGTCATGTGGGCGCCCGAGAGCACCGACAGCGACACCACGTCGACATCTTCCTGGATGGCGGCATCGACGATCATCTCGGGCGTCTGATGCAGTCCGGTGTAGATCACCTCGAACCCGGCGTCGCGGAACGCGGTCGCGATCACCTTGGCGCCGCGGTCGTGACCGTCCAGGCCGGGCTTGGCCACCAGAACCCTGATCTTCTTCTCCACGACGGATCCTCCTCTGCCTCCGGGCGCCGTTCCCCGGGTCCCCTAGGCGCCGCTCACGTCCACGCTGTCGCGCAGCACGGTCTCGACCCAGCGGTAGGGCGATACGCGCCGCGCGAAGATGTCGGCCACCGAATCCTTCAGGCGCTCCTCGATGCGGGCGCGCCCCCACACGCCTTCCAACAGGGAGCGGCCCAGCAGAGCCCGCACGCGGCGCTCCAGCTTGGCGGTGCGAATGCCCGCCAAGCGCTCCTCGTCGCGGGTCAGCCATTCGCGATGACGCTCGATCTGGTCCTGCAGCTCCTCGATCCCTTCCTCCCGTGCGGCCACCGTGGGACAGATGGGCGGTCGCCATAGCAGATCATCGCGGGCGGCGGCCAGATCGAGCGTGTTCTGCAGGTCCCGGATCAGCCGGTCGCCCCCCTCGCGGTCGTACTTGTTGACCACGAAGATGTCGGCGCCCTCGATGATGCCCGCCTTCATCACCTGCACCGCGTCGCCCGATTCGGGCACCAGGATGAGCACGGTGGTGTCGGCCAGCTCGACGACCTCGAGCTCCGACTGCCCCACGCCCACGGTCTCGATCAGGATCCACTCGAACCCGGCCGCTTCAAGCACCTCGCTCGCCTCGTAGGTCGTGGCGGCGACGCCCCCGAGGCTGCCGCGCGAGGCCATGCTGCGCACGAAGAACCCGGCATCCCCGGTCGCGGCGGGCATGCGGATACGATCGCCGAGCACCGCGCCGCCACTGAACGGACTGGTGGGATCGACCGCCAGCACGCCGACGGTCTGGCCGGCCGCGCGCAGGCGACGCGCGAAGGCGTTGACGAGCGTGCTCTTGCCGGCGCCCGGCGGACCGGTGATGCCGATGCGCCGGGCGTGACCGGTGCGCTTGAAGACGAGATCGAGGAGATGCCGTCCGACCTCGGTGCCGTTCTCGACGTGGGTGATGGAGCGCGCGACGGCCCGGCGGTCGTTGAGGGACAGACGCCCCGCGAGGGCCTGCGCCTCCTCGCGCACCGCCGTCGACTCCTGTTGCCTGTCCCCCGCGGGTGTGGTCATACGGTGTCCTGCCCGAACGCCTGCCGCAGCCAGACCGGCCGTGGAGGCCTGCGTTCCGGCAACCGCTCTGAGGCCCTCTGCTCCCGATCTGGGTCCCTACACCCCGACCACCGCCCGCTCCCTGACGGGGTCGACGGATCTTACGCCAACAGAGCACCTTATCAAACAAAACGGACGAATGTCAATCGAGCTGACGCGGACCGGCGGCTCCCGGCAGGTGACGGAGCTCCAGTCCCAACCCTTGCACCGTGATGGCGATCACATCGATCCGGATGCGACCGGCGGGCTCGTCGCGCCATTCGTGGGCCAGACGGCGGGCGGCGCGCCACAGGAGCGCCCGCTTGCGCGGACCGATCGAGGCTTCGGGCGGACCATGACCGCGGCCGGATCGCAGCCGAACTTCAGCGAAGACCACGACGTCGCCCCGCCGCGCGACCAGATCGATCTCGAGCGGACCCACCCGCCGGTTGCGGGCGACGATCCGATAGCCGTGAAGCTCCAGATACGCGGCCGCGATCGTTTCGCCGCACCGGCCGCGCGTGACGCTGGTTTGCACTCTCCGACCCTCCCGCGGGTGCGTTCGCGCCGCGTCTGTGATAGGGCTCCCGCGATGCCGCGCCCCCGAGGTCCAGTGAGTTCATCGATTGCCGGACGGTTGGGCAGCCAGTCCGCGCTAATCGGAATGGTGGCCCGCCCGGACCACGCGGCATCCGCCCGTCCAGCCCGATCGGTCTTGCAGGCCGTCCAGGCCATACGGTTTCCGCCCGTCCGAGCCGAACAGACGGGGTCGCCAATCCTCGGTGGTTCGATCGGGAACCGGTCTTTGCCTATGCCTTTGCCTTTGGCCTTGCCTATGCCCTTGCCTTTGCCTAGCCAGCCGCTTGCCGCGACAGAATCTCCCCCGCTCATCACGCATTCTGAACGCCTTCTGAGCCGGGCATCCGACCACAGACGATCGAAAGGGGAACTGGGGCCGGGGATGCAAGGGTGCGGAGTTGCGGCTGCTGCGGAGGCCGCGAAGCTGGGGTGCCGCGAGGCCGGGGATGCAAGGGTGCGGAGTTGCGGCTGCTGCGGAGGCCGCGAAGCTGGGGTGCCGCCGCGGCGCGGAGCTGCGGATGCTGCGGGGCGCGGTCCCTGGGCCGTGCACGACGCGGCGGTGGAACCGGTTAGTGTTGCCCCGGGGCAAAGATTGTCGCAACTATTTGAAAAGAAATCATTTAGAAATATAGCAACTTATTTGCGTGAGGCTGGAGGATCGCGAAGGTCTTGTTGCCGGCCCCCATCCTCGCGGCAGCCGACCAAGGCCGACCAAGGCCTACCAAAGCTGACCAAGGGAAGTCACCGCCGTGCCGCCGCGGACCACAGGGGGCCCCGCACGACACCCGACCTCACGCAGCCCCCCCTTCGAAGAGAGAGATCAGCGGACGTTCCCGCGCAACCCCAGGGCAGCGCACGACCGACCATCCGCCCGAGCGTCCGTCGACGCTCTCCACGCTTTCGGCCCCGGTTACAGCGGTAGCTGCCACCCATACCCCCCGGCCAGCCGCACCGGTGCGAAGCTCCGCCGGTGCAGCGGACAGGGACCACAGGCCTGCAGCACGCGCAGGTGCTCGGGGGTCGGGTACCCCTTGTGGCGCTCGAAGCCATAGGCCGGGTACTCGGCGGCGCGCGCCACCATGAAGCGGTCCCGGACCACCTTGGCGACGATGCTGGCGGCCGCGATGGAGGTGGAGCGTCCGTCTCCGTGGATCAAGGCTCGCTGCGGAATCTCACAGGAGGGAAGCTCGAATCCGTCGACCAGCAGGGCGTCGGGCGGCTGCGGGAGCCCGTCGAGGGCGCGCTGCATGGCCAGGAAGCTGGCCTGACGGATGTTGAGCGCATCGATCTCCTCGGGCGTGGCCGTCGCCCAGGAAACGACAGCACCCGAACCGAGGAGCGCGTCGAACAGGACTTCGCGGCGGTCCGGAGCCAGCCGCTTCGAGTCGTCCAGGCCCTTGGGCACGCGGTCGCCCAAGACGACGGCGGCCGCCGTCACGGGGCCGGCCAGACAACCGCGGCCGGCCTCATCGATCCCGGCTACCAACGAAAGGCCCCGCCGCCGCCACAGGGACTCGTAGCGGCGCGAGGGGCCCGGATAAGGGTCGGCGGGGTGGCGGCGGCCCGATGTCACGCGGCCCTCCCCAAGTTGGCGTGCCCTGCGACGTCCGCCCGGTGCCCCCGGAAGCCACCCGGTCGTCGCCAGCGGCCCAAGCGACGGAGTCAAGCGACCGCCCAAGCGACGGAGCCAAGCGCGGGTCCCGCGGGATTCCCGACGGACTACTCGGTCTTGGGGACCTCGGGCGCCACCTCGGTCGACATCGCTGGGGCCCCCTTGGGAGGCTTCTTCGCGGCGCCCTTCCCGGCGGCCTTGTCGAAGACGCGCGCCTTCTCACGAATGCGGGCCCGCTTGCCCGTGCGGCCGCGGAGGTAGGTCAGCTTGGCGCGGCGCACGCGGCCCCGACGCACCACCTCGATCGCCTCGACGTTGGGCGAGTGCAGCGGGAAGATGCGCTCGATACCCACGCCGTCGGTGATCTTGCGCACCGTGAAGGTCTCGCTGACGCCGGCGCGGCTGCGGGCGATCACAACGCCCTGGAAAGCCTGCTGCCGAACCTTCTGGCCCTCGACGACGCGCACCTTGACACGCACCGTATCGCCCGGAGCAAACTCAGGCAATTCCTGCTTGAGATGAGGAGCCTCGATGTTCCGAATCACGTCCATGCCCCACCCCCACTTCGTCGCCCCGGCCTGCAGCCCAGCGGGCGCTTTGGGTCGATCGACCGATCGTCTAGGTCTCTATCCGCCGCACCGGTGACCGGTGCTGTCATTCCCCTGTTCTCTTGTTCTCCTGCGATCTTGTGCTCTTGTTCTCTTGGGCTCTTGCGCATTGTGCTCTTGTTCTCTTGGGCGCTTGGGCCTTGGGCCTTGGCTCCCCTCTGGCTCACTCCCGGTTCGCCCCTTCGCGCCAACCATGACGCGCCAAGAAGGCGCGATCCTCGCGGCTCAGCCGCGCCGAAGCCAGCAGGTCGGGCCTGCGCCGGAGCGTTCGCAGCAGCGCGTCCTCGCGCCGCCAGCGGGCGATCTCGGCGTGATTGCCCGACAGCAGGACCGGCGGCACGCCGGCGCCCCGGAATGTCTCGGGCCGCGTGTAGTAGGCGCAGTCCAGGATCCCGCTCGAGAAGCTGTCGCCCAGCGCCGAGTCGAGATCGCCGAGCACGCCGGGAATCAGCCGCAGGATCCCGTCGATGATCACCATCGCGGCCAGCTCGCCGCCCGAGATCACGTAGTCGCCGAGCGAGATCTCCTCGTCGATGAACGCCCGCAGGCGATCGTCGACGTCCTTGTACCGGCCGCAGACCAGTACCAGATCGGCGCCCTGCGCCTGCCGCTCCAGGAAATCCTGATCCAGCCGCCGCCCCTGGGGGCCCAGCAGCGCCACCGAGCGCCGGCCGCGGGGCGGGGACAGGTCCTCGAGGGCCCGCACCACCGGCTCGACCTTCATCACCATGCCGGGACCGCCCCCGTAGGGCCGATCGTCGATCGTCCGGTGACGGTCGTCGGTGTAGTCGCGGAGATTCACGATCCGCAGCGTCGCCTTGCCCCGATCGAGGGCGATGCGGATCATCCCCTCCGTGTCGAGGCTCCCGAACAGCGTCGGAAACCCCGTCAACACCGTGATCGCAACCGGACCCTCCTGCGCGGTCACGGTCCGATCATTCCCTTCAGATCCTTGAGGTCCATCCTTCCCGCCGCCAGATCGATGCCGGCGATGGCATCCCGGATGGCGGGCACCAACACCTCGTGCTCGCCGTCGCGCACGCAGTAGATGTCGTTGCCGCCGGTCTCGAGGATCTCCTCCAGCGTGCCCAGGCGCCGCCCGTCGGCCGCGTAGACCTCCAACCCGATCAGCTCGAAGTGGTAGAAGCTGTCATCCTCGAGATCGGGAAGATCGGCCGATGCGATCTCGACCGTCGACCCTACCCAGGGCTGTATCTCCTCCACCCGTTCCAGACCCTCGAAGCGGGCCACGAACTTCTTCCCCATCTGCCGCGAGGCGACGACATGAACCAGGCGGCTTTCGTTCCTGCCGACGAGCTTCAGTTGCGCCCCGGCGGCGAAGAGACCGGGCGCCTCGGCGAACCGGTGCACCACGATCTCGCCACGCAATCCAAAGGTCTTGCCCAGTTTGCCGACCACGACCCATTCGGGGCCGGCGCCCTCGCGACGTTGCATCCTGCGAACCGTCCGATCACCGGCGCCGGGCCGGCGACCGACCCTTCGACCCGCGCGGGGTCCGGCTACTCCAGAATCTCCAGCACCGCGCGCTTGTTCTGCTTGGTGGCCGCGGCCGACAACAGCGTCCGGATGGCGCGGATGGTGCGCCCATGCTTGCCGATGACCTTGCCCAAGTCCCCGTCCCCGACCCTCAGCTCGTAGACGGTGGTCTTCTCACCAACGACCTCGCGCACTTCGACGTCTTCCGGCTGGTCGACGAGTGCTTTCGTGAGGAATTCGATCAGCTCTCTCATGTTCCGCTCGCTCCTTCTCGTAGTCTCCGGACCGGGGGCGGATCACCCGGTCCTCTTGCGCTTGCTGGGCTCGGTCCGCGCTGCATCTCGGTTGTCGTCTCTCGCGAGCCCACTTTGGTTCCGAAGCGTCGGCTGCAGCCTACGGTTCCGCCGGGCCGGTCGGCCGCGCTCGGGCCAGGCCAACGGATCGGGAGTGCTCAGGACTCCGTCTCCGTGTTCTCACCCTCGACCTGGGGCGAGGTTTCGACCGCCGGCTCAGGTGCCGGGGCCTCGGGCCCCACCGGAGAGGGCTCCTGCTGGGCGCGGGCCGCCGGCACCGGGCGGTTGCCTTCCTTCTGAACCCGCCGGATCAGCCCGGATACCGCCTCGGTCGGCTGCGCTCCTTGGTCGATCCAGTGCGCGATGCGATCCATCTCCAATAGCAGGTAGTCGGGATTCGGAACGGGATCGTAGTACCCCACCCGCTCGAGAAAGTCTCCGTCCCTCGGCTTGCGCGAATCCACGACCACCACCCGGTAGAACGGCCGGTTGCGAGCGCCCGCTCTCTGAAGCCGGATCACAACCCCCACGGTATCCTCCTTCTTCTCCCCGATCTTGATCAGGACAATTGCGACATACCCGGCAATCGGCGTCCCTTGCGAAGCTGACCGAAGAGCTTGCGCATCTGCTGAAAATCCTTCAGCAGCCGGTTGACCTCTTGGACGCTCGTGCCGCTGCCGCGCGCGATGCGCTTGCGGCGCGAGCCGTTGATGATCTCCGGCCTGCGGCGCTCCTCGGGCGTCATCGACAGGACGATCGCCTCAATCCTCGCCACGTCTTTCTCGTCGACCGAGATGCTCCCCAGGGCCTTCGATCCCAAGCCGGGGATCATCTTGATCAGGTCCTGCATGGGACCCATGCGGCGCATCTGACGCATCTGCTGGAGGAACTGCTCGAAGGTGAACCGGTCCTTCTCAAGACTGCGCCGAAGCTTCTCGGCCTCCTCCAGATTGACGCTCTCCTGCGCCTTCTCCACCAACGTCAACACGTCACCCATCCCCAGGATGCGCGATGCCATCCCCTGGGGATGAAACGTCTCGAGCGCCTCGATGCGCTCTCCCGTGCCGACGAACAGGATCGGCACACCCGTGACGGCGCGGATGCTCAGCGCCGCGCCGCCGCGCGCGTCCCCATCCATCTTGGTCAGGATCACGCCACCCAATCCCAGGCGTTCGTGAAACGCCTGACTGACGGCGACGGCTTCCTGTCCGGTCAGCCCATCCACGACGAGCACGATCTGGTTCGGATCGGTGACGTCGCGAACGCGCTCGACTTCCCTCATCATCTCCTCATCGACCTGCATTCGTCCAGCAGTGTCGATGAGATAGTAGTCCGCGCCCGCCTTGCGCGCCGCGTCGAGACCCCGGCGCGCCACGGTCGCGGCATCGTTCTCGCCGGGCTCGGCATGCACCGTCACGTCGAGCTGCCGCCCCAGCGTCTGGAGCTGGTCGACCGCCGCCGGACGGTGAACGTCGCAGGCGCCCAGCACGGGCACCTTCTTCTGCTTGCGCAGCTTGCGCGCGACCTTGGCCACGCACGTGGTCTTGCCCGATCCCTGCAGACCGACGAAGAGAACCCGCGTCGGAATCTCGGTGGCCGCCGCCAGCGAGGCCGCGTTGCCGCCGAGCAGCGTTGTCAGGGACTCGTGGACGATCTTCACCAGTTGCTGGTCGGGCGTGAGGCTCTTGAGAACCTCCGCCCCCAGCGCACGCGCCTCCACCTGCTTGATGAAGTCGCGCGCAACCTTATAGTTCACATCCGCTTCCAAGAGCACGCGCCGAATCTCGCGCATGGTCTCACGGATGTTGTCCGGCGTCAGTTTGCCGCGCCCGCGCAGGCGGGCGAAGACCTGATCGAGCCGTCCTGCCAGTGCTTCAAACATCGCCATCACCCGCCATGCCGGCTACGCAAAACACGGAGTCTATCATCCGGACTTGCATGGATCAAGCCCGATCCGAGCCGTCCGCATCGCTCCAACGGCCTCGGCGAGCGTCCGGTACGGGGGTGTACACACGACGGGAGGGCAGGTGCCGGAGATGGTGCGCCGCCGAGCCCAAGGTTCGGGGCCTCCCGCTTTGCCCGAACTCAGGGGCCCGGCTCCGCCAGGGCGGCCTCGATCCCGCGCCGGATGGCCGCCAGCGCGCGGCCCCGATCCTCCTCGCCGAAGACCGCGCTGCCGGCCACGAACCAGTCTGCACCGCGCCGGGCGCAGCGCCCCGCGGTGCGCGGATCGATCCCGCCGTCGACCTCGATTCGGTAGCGCCAGCCGTGGGCGGCCCGCAGCTCGGCCACCGTCTGCAGCGCGGCGAGCTGCTCCTCCATGAAGGACTGGCCCCCGAAGCCCGGCTCCACGGTCATCACCAGGACCAGATCAACCATCGCCCCGGCGGCCTGAAGCCAGGGCCGCGGATCGGTCCCGGGCCGGAAGGTGAGCCCCATGCCGCAGTCGCAGCGACGCAAGATCGCGGCCGCCCGCTCCAGGCCGCGCAGCGCCTCGGGCGTCGGGGTCCGATGGTCGCGCCCGCCGGCCAGGGCCTCGACGTGCAGCGTCAGCAGGTCGGCGCCCGCCTCGGCGAAGGGCTCGGCGTAGCGCAGGGGGTCGGCGATCATCAGGTGGGCGTCGAGAAACAGATCGGTGGTCCGACGGATGGTGCGCACCAGCGGCGGACCGAAGGTGATGTTGGGGACGAAGTGGCCGTCCATCACGTCCAGATGCAGGATCGCCACCTCGTGGGCGGCCACCGCTCTGATCTCGTCGGCCAGATGGCTGAAGTCAGCCGACAGCAGCGACGGCACGACGCGGGGGCCTTCGGGCAGCGGGCGCGCGGTCATGGGTCTTTCCCCTCTCTGGCCGGGGCCGCGTCAGCCGCCGGTCAGGATCTCCACCATGCCGCCGGCATCGATCGGATGGCCCGGCGGAGGTGTTTGCTCGAAGATCTCGTTGGGTCGCGCCTCCGGGCTGCGCCAGATGCGCAGGCTGACGCGCAGGCCCGCGGCTTCCAACGCTTCCTGCGTGGCGCGCGCCTCGCGGCCTTTCAGGTCGGGCATCAGATAGCGCCGCGGCCGGGGTCCGTGGGTCACCAGCAGGTCTACCGCCTCGCGACGCCCCAGGCGTGCTCCCGGCGCCGGCGAGGAGGCCAGCACATGGCCGGCCGGCATGCCAGGGTGGACGATCTCGCGGACCTTGCCCACCGGGATGCCCTCGCGGGCGAGCAGGAAGCGGGCGTGGACGAGGCTCTCGCCCGTCAGGGGCGGAATGCGTCGCGTGGCCGGCCCCAGGCTCACGACCAGCTCGACGTCGCGGCCGCTCTTGACGTGATAGCCCGAGCCGGGCGCCTGGCGCACGATCCGCCCGCTGGGCGTGCCCACATCGTGCACCTCCACCACCCTGCCCCGGCCCAGATCGGCGCGCACCAGCAAGGCTTCCGCCTCGGGCAGGGTGAGACCGCGCACGTCGGGGACCCTCGTCTCCTGACCGTGGCGCACGAAGAGCGGCATCACCACGAAGTGGAAGAGCAGCACCGCCGCCAGCGCGCCGGCGGCCACCAGCGCCAGCCGGACCATCCACCGCAACAGTCGCGCGCGCCACGTCATGGCTGAGGCTCCTGCGCGCCGTCGCGCCGCTGCATCACCGCGGCATAGACCCCTTCCATGCCCAGAGAGCCCGGCACGACGCAGAGCGCACCGCCCGCGTCGCGGAGCTGGGCCGGAATCCACTCGGGCAGGGGGCTGGGCCGGAACCCCGGCCATCGCCCCAAGAACGCCTCCACCTGCCGGCCGGTCTCCTCCGGCTCGAGACTGCAGACGCTGTAGACCAGCCATCCCCCCGGAGCGACCAACGCGGCGGCGGCGTCCAGGAGCTTGCGCTGCAGACGGGCGGCGTCGTGCAGCTCGCCGGGCGTGCGCAGCCAGCGCGCATCGGGTCGCCGCCGCAGCACACCCAGTCCGGAGCAGGGCGCGTCCAGCAGGACCCGCGCGAAGGGCTGGCGGAACGGCAGGCGGCGCGCATCGGCGACCAGCGGCAGGATCTGCTCCAGACCCAGCCGCGCGCGGGTGGCGGCGACGCGCTGGATGCGCCGATAGGCCAGATCGGTGGCCACGATGGGGCCGGTCCCCGTCTGCTCGGCCAGGTGCGAGCTCTTGGTGCCCGGGGCGGCGCACATGTCCAGAACGGGCACGGCCCGCGGATCGGGCCAGAGCCGTCCCACTAGCGCCTGACTCTCGTCCTGAATCGACAGCTTGCCGTCGCGCAACAGCGGATGGCCGCGCACGTGCGACCCGCCCTCCAGACGCAGACACTCCTCCAACAGCGCCCCCCCCTGGACGCCGAAGCCCTCGGCCGCCAGCGCCGTGCGCACATCGCCGCGCGTCGCTTCATCGCCGTGGACGCGCACGTGGACATCGGGCGGCTCGTTGTTCCAGGCGCAGACGGCGCGCGTGGTCTGCTCGCCCCAGTGGGCGAGCCAGCGCTCCAGCAGCCAGGCCGGGTGCGAGAGCTCGCCTTCCAGGGCGTCCGCGCCCCGGCCCCGGCGCCACTCCGCGGGCTCGGGCCGCTTGCTGAGCAGCCCCCTCAAGACGCTGTTGACCAGGCGCGCCTTGCCCTCGCCCGATTTGCGCCAGGTCAGATCGACGGCCGTGTGCACCGCCGCGTGCGGCGGAATCTGATCCAGGTGGAAGAGCTGGACGTAGGCCAGACGCAGGATGTTGAGGGTGGAGAGGTCCAGCGAGCGCACGCCCCTCTTCAACCGCACGTCCAGCACCCGGTCGGCCCGCCCCCGCCAGCGGTGGGTGGCGCGCACCAGTTGGGTGACGAAGCGCCGGTCGCGCTCGTCGAGGGAGCTGCGCGCCAGACGAGGCGCCAGAAGAATGTCGGCGGGTATGCGCTCCTGCAGACACCGATTGAGCACCTCGAGCGCCAGCAGGCGGGTTTCATGCATCGGAGGTACCCTCGGGGTCTTCGGGCCACGGCTTCAGCCGGCAGCCAGGCTGCAGTCGCTGACCGCAACAGAACGCGTCGCCATCCTGCGGCTTGCAATTCTCGCGCTGCACGCGCACCAGCTCGACCGCACCGGGCAGGGCCGCCACGATCGGCGGCTGCTTGCCGCCCACACGCAACAGGGTGCCCGGCGCCACGTCCCGGGGAGTCTCGTCGAGCGCCCGTACGGACAGCACCTTCACGCGCGCGCAGCCGAGGAAGCAGAAGGTGCCCGGCCAGGGGTCGAAGGCGCGCACGAGACGCTCAACCTGCGTCGCCGGGAGGCGCCAGTCGAGTCGACCGTCCTCCCGGTTCAGGCGGGGCGCGTGACTGGCTTGCGTCTCGTCCTGGGACACCGGCGTCAGATCGCCCGCGCGCAGGTCGCGCACCACCTCGCAGACCGCAACCGCGCCCCGCTCGGCCAGCCGCGCGGTGAGCGTGCCGCAGGTGTCGTCGGGCTCGATCGGCTCGGCGCGTTGCAGCAGGATGGGCCCTGAGTCCACGCCGGCGTCCATGCGGTAGATCGTCACCCCGGTCAGCGCGTCCCCACGCAGGATCGACCAGGCCACCGGGGTCAGCCCGCGGTAGCGCGGCAGCAGCGAGGGATGCAGGTTGATGCAGCCCAGGCGCGGCATCGCGAGCAGCCGGCGCCGGAAGATCTTCCCGTACGCCGCGGTGATGATCAGGTCGGGGGCGAGCGCCTCGAGCCAGGCCATCTCCCTGCGCCCCTGCAGCACCTCGGGCTGGCGCAGCTCCAGGCCCAGCTCCTGGGCCGTCTGCGCCACGGGAGGCTGCACCCGCCGCAGGCCGCGGCCCGCCTGCCGCGGGGGTTGGGCGTAGACCACCGCCGGGCGGAGGCCCTCCTGAACGAGCCGCCGCAGCGTGGGCACGGCGAAGGCCGGCGTTCCCATGAAGACGATCGTCAAGGCATCCCCCGCGATCGAGCGCCCCCCCAGATCAGCGGTTCTTGGCCAGAACCTGCTGCACGTGGCTGCGGGCCACCTCGACCTTGGTGTTCTCGGCGATCTTGATGACCAGGACCTGGGCCCCCTCGAGGTCCTTCGATCCCACCACGGTGCCGATGATGCCGCCCGTGGTCATCACCTCATCGCCGTTCTTGATTTGCGCGAGCATCTGCTGATGCTCCCGTTGGCGCTTCTGCTGCGGGCGGATGATCAACAGGTAGAAGATGGCGAATACCGCCACCATCGGCAGCATCATCACCAGGGGGTTCCCGCCCCCACCGCCCTCGGCGGGCGCGCCGGTCATCAGCAACATCCACAACGGCATAGATACTCCTCTCCACCAACACCGGTACAGGTCTACCCGCCGGAGGCGGGAGCGGTTTCCACGGGGCCCCCCGGCCCCGTGCGCGGCGGCCCGACCCAACGGCGGGCACCGGCCGTCGCCGGATCACTGTTCTAAGCCTGCGCCTCCTCGCCCATGCGGGCCAGCGCTTCGCGGGCGAAGGCCCGGAACGTGCCCGCCGCGATGGCCGTCCGGATCCTCTCCATGAGCTGCAGGTAGAAGGCCAGCGTGTGGATCGTGGCCAGCCGACCGGCCAGGAGCTCGCCCACCTGGAACAGGTGCCGCAGATAGGCTCGCGAGTAGCGGCGGCAGACCGGACAGCCGCAGGCGGGATCGATCGGTCGATCGTCTTCGGCGTAGGCCCGATTCTTGATGACCATCCGACCGTCCCAGGTGTAGATCGTTCCCTTCCTCGCATTGCGCGTGGGCAGGACGCAATCGAACATGTCCACGCCCCGCCCGACCGCATCGATGATGTCAGCCGGGGTACCGACCCCCATCAGATAGCGCGGGCGCCCCACGGGCAGCTCGCGCAGCGACGCGTCCATCGCGGGCAAGCGCTGCGCAAGCGGCTCCCCCACCGACAGACCGCCGAGAGCATAGCCATCGAAATCGAGCGAAGCAAGCGCGCCCGCGCACCTGTGGCGCAGCATCGGATAGGTCCCCCCTTGCGCGATCGCGAAGAGCGCGCCGTGCCAGTTGCCGGCCGCACGCATGCGCTCCCGATGCGCCAGCGACGCGCGAGCCCACTCGAGGGTCAAGCCCATTTCCCGCTCGGCCTGCTTCGCTTCCGCCGGGTAGGTCGTGCAGACGTCGAGCACCATGCTGATGTCGCTGGCCAGGTCCTCCTGGATCTCCAGCACCCGCTGCGGCGTGAAGAGGTGGCTGGAGCCGTCGAGGTGGGAGCGGAACTCGATCCCCTCGGGCAGAATCTTGCGCAGCTCGGCCAGGCTGTGCACTTGAAAGCCGCCGCTGTCGGTCAGGATGGCGCCGGCCCACGACATGAAGCGCCGCAAGCCCCCGCGCGCCCGAATGAGGCCCGACCCCGGCCGCAGGTGCAGGTGGTACGTGTTGGCCAGGATGAGCCGCGCTCCGATCGCCTCGAGGTCCTCCGAGCCGAGCGTCTTGACACTGGCCCGCGTGCCCACCGGCATGAACACCGGCGTCTCGACGACCATGTCTCCGAACGAGAGGCGCCCGAGCCGCGGCCCCATGCTCGGGCCCGCGAGGAGCGCGAACGCCACGTCGCGCGCGGGCGCGAAGGCCGGGGCATCGTGTGGATCCTGCGCGTTCATCCGCCTCCCTCTCCCGGCTCGGCCCGTCCCCGGTAACGACGGCACAGAGGTCGGGCCCTCGGGCCGGCGTGCATGCTAGCACGCCCCCGACCGAAGCGTCTGCATTCCCGCATCGTGGCGTACAGCGTCAGAGGATCAGCATCGCATCGCCGTAGCTGTAGAACCGGTACCCGGCCCGCAGGGCCTCGCGGTAGGCCGCCAGCACCCGGTCCCGCCCGGCGAAGGCGCTCACCAGCATCAGCAGGCTGCTGCGGGGAAGGTGGAAGTTGGTCACGAGGCCGTCCACCACGCGCATCCGGTAGGGCGGTCGGATGAAGAGCCGCGTTTCCCCGCTGCCGGCGGCCACCCGTCCTTCGGGATCGGCGCAGGTCTCGAGCACGCGCATCGTGGTCGTGCCGACGGCGATCACGCGCCCCCCGGAGCCGCGCGCGCGCCCGATGGCGGCGGCGGTCTCGGCGGGCAGCTCGTAGGGCTCGGCGTGCAGCTCGCCCCGGGCGACCTCGTCCGGGTCCAGCGGACGGAATGTCCCCGGACCGACGTGGAGCGTGACGTAGGCGACCCCGATGCCGCACCCGGACGTGCGCTCGAGCAGCGTGCGCGTGAAGTGCAGGCCGGCCGTCGGCGCGGCCACGGCGCCCGGTCGACGCGCGAAGACCGTCTGGTAGCGCGCCCGGTCGGCCTCGTCGTCCGGGCGACGGATGTAGGGCGGCAGCGGCACGTGCCCGGCCTCTTCGATGCGCGCCTCGAGGGGCGCCGGACCGGCGGCCCGCACGCGCCACGTGGGCCCGTCCACGGGATCGGTCAGCTCCACTCGGAAGCCCGCGCCCAGATCGATCACGAGCCCGGCCCGCTTGCGCCCGCGGCACCGCACCAGCGCCTGCCAGATGTCCGGCGCCTCCCGGCGCACCAAGAGCACCTCCGCCACACCGCCTCCCGGGAGCTTGCGTCCGGTCAGCCGTGCTGGGATCACGCGGGTGTCGTTCAGGATCAGCAGATCTCCGCGCGCGAGATGCTCCGGGAGACTGGCGAAGTGGCTGTGCTCGACCTCGAGGCGCCCGCTCGTCTCCCCTTCCGGCGGGCGGCGCAGCACCAGCAGGCGCGATGCGTCGCGCGGCTCGGCCGGGCGCTGGGCGATCGCCTCGGGCGGCAGCACGTAGTCATAGCACGAGAGATCGTCAGGGTCGTGCGGGATCGGGTGCATCGCGCCGGTCTCCAGGCCAGGATCGCGGGTTCAGAGCAGACGGTCCTGCGCGGGGCCGGGATCGACGCCCAACAGCTCGAAGGCGCGCGGGGTCGCAGTGCGACCCTTGCGGGTGCGCTCGATGAGGCCCTGCTGGATGAGGAACGGCTCGAGCAGGTCCTCGACCGTGTCCTCCTCCTCGCCCAGCACGGCCGCCAGCGTGCCCAGCCCGGCGGGCCCGCCCGCGAACTGCTCGACCAGGGCGCGCAGCAGGCGCCGATCCATCTCGTGCAGTCCGTGACCGTCGATGCGCAGCAGCGCCAGCGCTTCAGCGACGACCGTCTCGTCGAGGCGCGGCCGCTCCTTGACATCGGCGAAGTCGCGCGCCCGCCGCAGCAACCGGTTGGCGATGCGGGGCGTTCCGCGCGAGCAGCGCGCGATGGCCCGCGCCCCCCCGGCGGTCAGGTCGGAGCCCAGCAGCGCCGCCGAGCGGCGCAACAGCAGGCACAGCTCGTCGAGGCCGTAGAAGTCAAGCCGGCCGATGTGACCGAAGCGTCCGCGCAAGGGCGAGGTCAGCAGCCCCACGCGCGTGGTGGCGCCGATCAGCGTGAAGGGAGGCAGGTGCAGTTGTACCGAGCGCGCGGCGGGACCCCGGTCGAGCATGATGTCGAGGCGGAAGTCCTCCATGGCGCTGTAGAGGTACTCCTCCACCGCGCGCGGGGTGCGGTGGATCTCGTCGATGAAGAGCACGCCGCGCGGCGGCAGGCTGGTCAACAGGCCGACCAGCTCGCTGGCACGCTCCAGGGCCGGGCCGCTGGTCGCGATCAGGTCGGCCTCGATCTCCCGCGCCAGCAGATGGGCCAGGGTCGTCTTGCCCAGCCCGGGCGGCCCGTAGAACAGAAGGTGTTCGAGCGGCTCCCCGCGCTTGCGCGCCGCCCCGATCATGATCGCCAGGTTCTCCTTCAGGAGCTCCTGGCCCACGAACTCGTCCAGGCGCGCGGGGCGCAGGGAGCGGTCCTGCGCGGGTTCCCCCACCAAGGTCTTCGGGCTGACTGCTTCGCTGGCCGACAAACCGACGTCCCTCCTCAGGTCCCTGATGGCGTCGCGTGCTTCCATCGTCCGCACGGCCACGGTGCGGATGGGTGCATCCTACGCCATGGCGGCGGTGCAGCCCAGCTTGGGTTGGCGGCGCCGGCCGAGAAGCCGATCCGCAGGCCGACCGGGGCCTGGATCGAATTGGCGGACCAAAGCCACTGCCCCGGTGTACGCCTGAAAAGGTCTCCCCACGGAGCCTCTGGAGGGGTGACCCGGGGGAGTTTGCCGCATATACTTGCGATGAAGGCAGTTGCGGACAGCGTCCCGCGGCCTTCAAGGGCCTCGGTAGGAGTGCCGATAAGCCATTATGGAAGCATGCGCTTAGGGCGCCCGATCCAAGGAATGGGAGGAGAGGCCATGTCGAAGCCGATCGACATCCGCGAATTCGTCAGCAGCCGCCAGAAGCTGGACCATTTCGAGGAGTTGCACTGGAACGGATCGCTCCAGGAGTACCTCGACATCGTGGTGGCCAATCCGAAGGTGACGCGCTCGTCTTTCGAGCGTCTCTACGACATGATCCTCTCGCACGGAACCGACAAGTACGTCGAGTTCAAGAAAGAGATCACCACGTACAGTTTCTTCAGCGATCCCAGCATCGCGGGGCGCGACGCCATCTTCGGTCTGGAGGTGGCGCTGATGAAGCTGGTGAACATCTTCAAGGCCGCCGCGCAGCGCTACGGCCCGGAACGGCGCGTGCTGCTGCTGCACGGACCGGTGGGCAGCGCCAAGAGCACCATCGTGCGCCGCCTCAAGAAGGGGATCGAGCAGTACTCGCGCACCCCCGAGGGCATGCTCTTCACCTACGGCTGGTGTCTGGACCTGGACCGTGAGCCCCGGCGCTACATCCCCTGCCCCATGCACGAGGATCCGGTCCACCTGGTGCCGCTGGGCATGCGCGAGGAACTGATCGCCCAGATCAACGCCATGACCGAGACCGACTACGAGGTCTCGATCGAGGGCAGCTTGTGCCCCTTCTGCCGGCGCAACTACGACGAGCTGCAGAAGCGGTACAACGGCGACTGGAACCGGATCATCGAGCACATCCAGGTCCATCGTCTCATCCTGTCCGAGCAGGACCGGGTGGGCATCGGGACGTTCCAGCCCAAGGACGAGAAGAATCAGGACTCGACCGAGCTGACCGGCGACATCAACTACCGCAAGATCGCCGAGTACGGCAGCGACTCCGATCCGCGCGCGTTCAACTTCGACGGCGAGTTCAACATCGCCAACCGGGGTCTGATCGAGTTCATCGAGATCCTCAAGCTCGACGTGGCCTTCCTCTACGACCTGCTGGGCGCCACCCAGGAGCACAAGATCAAGCCCAAGAAGTTCGCGCAGACCGATATCGACGAGGTGATCATCGGACACACCAACGAGCCCGAGTACCGCAAGCTGCAGAAGAACGAGTTCATGGAGGCGCTGCGCGACCGCACCGTCAAGGTCGACATCCCCTACGTGACGAAGCTCTCCCAGGAGCTGAAGATCTACGAGAAGGACTTCGGCCGCGACAAGATCCGTGGCAAGCACATCGCGCCCCACACCCTCGAGATCGCCGCCATGTGGGCGGTGCTGACGCGGCTGGAGGAGGCCAAGGACGCTCACATCACGCCGATCGCCAAGATGCGGCTCTACGACGGCAAGAAGGTGGAGGACTACACGAGCGACAAGGTGCGCGAGCTGCGCAAGCAGACCGATCGCGAGGGGATGGAGGGGATCTCACCCCGGTACATCCAGGACAAGATCTCCAACGCCCTGGTCTCCGATCGCGCCGGCGGGTGCGTCAACCCCTTCATGGTGATGAGCGAGCTGGAGTCGGGCCTCCGGCACCACTCGCTGATCACCAGCGAAGAGCAGCGCAAGCGCTTCGCCGAGCTGCTCCAGGTGGTCAAGGAGGAGTACGAGAAGCTGGCCAAGAACGATGTGATGCGCGCGGTGGCGGCCGACGAGGAGGCGATCACCCGCCTGTGCGCGAAGTACATCGACAACATCAAGGCCTACACGCGCAAGGAGAAGGTGCGCAATCCCTACACCCAGCAGGATGAGGAGCCCGACGAGCGGCTGATGCGCTCGATCGAGGAGAAGATCAGCATCGACGACTCGCGCAAGGAGGTCTTCCGGCAGCAGATCATGAACTACATCGCCACCCTGGCGCTCGAGGGCAAGACCTTCAACTACAAGGACGACGCGCAGCTCCACCGGGCGCTCGAGATGAAGCTCTTCGACGACCGCAAGGACTCGATCCGGCTGACCAACCTCGTCGAGCATGTGGTGGACAAGGACGCGCAAGAGAAGATCGACGTCGTCAAGAACCACCTGATCAAGCACCACGAGTACTGCGACATCTGTGCGGGCGACGTCCTGACCTATGTGGCCGGCATCCTGGCCCGCGAGGAGCCCGAGTCGTAGGTGAGGGCGCCGGCCCCGCCCGCGGGGCCGATCCAGGAAGGAGCGGCGTGCACGATGCCCCGGATCACGCGTGATCACAATCGCTTCCGCGAGATCGTCAAGGGACGAGTGCGCAAGGAGTTCCGCAAGTACATCACCCACGGCGAGATGATCGGCCGGCGCGGGCGGCGGGTGGTGAGCATCCCCGTGCCGCGGATCGAGATCCCCGTCTTCCGCTACGGCAAGAATCAGGGCGGCGTGGGCCAGGGCGAAGGTGAGCCGGGCGACGAGGCCCAACCCGGGCAGGGCCAGGGGCAGGCCGGCGATCAGACCGCCCCCCACATGATGGAGGTCGAGGTCTCGCTCGACGAGCTGGCCGAGATGCTGGGCGAGGAGCTCGAGCTGCCCCGCATTCAGCCCCGCGGTCAGCAGGAGATCCAGGAGCACAAAGAGCGCTACAGCAGCATTCGGCCGACCGGGCCCGAGTCGCTGCGCCACTTCAAGCGCACCTACCGGCGGGCCCTGCGCCGCATGCTCGCTTCGGGCCAGTACGATCCGCTCAATCCGCTGGTGGTCCCGATTCGGGAAGACCGGGTCTACAAGTCCTGGAAGACCACCTACGCGCCGCGCACCAATGCGGTGATCTTCTACCTGATGGACGTCTCGGGCTCCATGGGCGACGAGCAGAAGGAGATCGTCCGCACCGAGTCGTTCTGGATCGACACCTGGCTCCAGCACCACTACCGCGATCTGCGCGCCCGCTACATCGTGCACGACGCCGAGGCGAAGGAGGTGGAGCGGGAGGTCTTCTACACGATCAAGGAGGCCGGCGGCACCAAGATCTCTTCGGCCTACGCGCTGGCGGCCAAGATCATCGCCGAGGAGTATCCGGTGATGGAGTGGAACATCTACCTGTTCCACTTCTCCGACGGGGACAACTGGGGCAGCGGGGACACCGACGTTTGCGTGCAGCTTCTGCGGGAGAAGGTGCTGCCCGAGGCCAACCTGTTCGGCTACGGGCAGGTGGAGTCGCCCTACGGCAGCGGGCAGTTCATCCACGACATGAAGGCCAACTTCGGGTCGGAGGAGAATCTGATCACCTCGCAGATCCCGAACAAGGACGCCATCTACAACTCGATCAAGGAGTTTCTGGGCAAGGGCAAGTAGGGTGCTTCCCGCGGAAAACGACCGGTCCGGCGCACAGATCGGGGCCGGCGCGGTGGGACGCCGAGTCGAAGGGCCGTCCAGCGGCCGGAGACGAAGACGATGGCTCTGTCGGCACAGCTCAGGAGGGAGGCCGAACGGATCGCGGGCATCGCCCGCGCGTACGGCCTGGACTTCTTCGAGACCATCTTCGAGATGACCGACGCCGGCGGCATGAACGAGCTGGCGGCGTTCGGCGGGTTCCCGGCGCGCTACACCCACTGGCGCTTCGGCCAGGAGTACGACCGCCTGCAAAAGAGCGATGTCTACGGGCTCTCCCACATCTACGAGATGGTGATCAACAACGACCCCTGCTACGGCTACCTGCAGGAGACCAACCGCTTCGTCGACAACCAGATGGTCATGGCCCACGTCTACGGCCACTGCGACTTCTTCAAGAACAACATCTGGTTCTCCCGCACCGATCGTCACATGCTCGACCGCATGGCCGAGCACGCCCTGGAGATCAGCGGCTTCATCGAGAAGCTCGGCCTGGAGAAGGTCGAGACGTTCCTCGATGCCGCCCTCTCGCTGGAAGACCTCATTGACCCCCATGCGGTCTTCCGCGCGCCGCCGCCCAGGGAGGAAGACGAGGAGAAGGACGAGGAACCGCACCGGATCGACATCTCGCACCTGAAGTTCCGCACCAAGGAGTACCTCGACTCCTTCGTCAATCCACGGGCGGTGCTGGAGGAGGAGCTCAAGCGGCTCCAAGACGAGCTGGAGAAGCAAACCGATGTGCCGCGCCAGCCCCAGCGCGACGTGCTGCTCTTCCTCATCCAGCATGCCCCCTTGAGGACCTGGCAGCAGCGGATTCTCGAGATCATCCGCAAGGAGGCCTACTACTTCGCCCCCCAGGGCATGACCAAGATCATGAACGAGGGCTGGGCTTCCTACTGGCACACCAGGATCATGACCGAGCGCGTGCTGGGCGACGCCGACCTGACCGCCTACGCCGACCATTGCTCGCGCACGCTGGCGATGCCGCCCGGCTCCTTCAACCCCTACCGGGTGGGGCTGGCGATCTGGCAGGACATCGAGGAGCGGTGGGACAAGGGCCGCTTCGGGCGCGAGTGGGAGGAGTGCCAGGACTTCGAGCGCAAGCGGGAGTGGGACACGCAGGCCGGCCTGGGGCGCGAGAAGATGTTCGAGGTGCGCCGCTTCCACAACGACATCACCTTCATCGAGCGCTTCTTCACCCGGGATCTGTGCAACGAGCAGAAGCTGTTCACCAGCCGCCACGATCCGCGCTCGAAGACCGAGCGGATCGAGGACCGCGACTTCGAGTCGGTCCGCAAGCAGCTCCTGTTCATGCTCACCAACCGCGGATTACCGGTGATCGACGTGGTCAGCAGCAACTTCGAGAACCGCGGCGAGCTCCTGCTGCAGCACACCCACTACGGGGTGGACCTGGACCTGCGCTACGCGGCCGACACCATGAAGAACCTCGCGCGGATCTGGACGCGGCCCGTCAACCTGAAGACGGTGGTCGACGGCAAGGAGAAGCTCTTCACCCACAACGGCGAGACCTTCGGCGAGCGGTAACGGCGGCAAACGGCTATGCTAAGGGATGCCCCCCGCGCAGCATTCCGTGCCCACAGCCGGCGAGGGTCCCGTGATCGCACGACGCGCCGCAGGTCGCGCCAAACCACCGTCCCGATCGTCTCCGCAGGCGGCAGATCGCGCCAGACCACCGTCCAAATCGTCTCCGCAGGCGGCCGCGGACGCCACCCGCGCGCACCGATGGCTCTTGCGCGGCGTCCTTCTGTTGACCCCGGTCGTCCTGTTGGCGCTGCTCGAGGGCACCGTCCGGCTGCTCGGTCTGGGGGCCCCCGAGCCGCTCTTCGTGCCGGTCGAGGTCGGGACCCTGGCCGGCTACCGCACGAACCCGGACGTGGGCCGTCGCTACTTCGCGGCGTCGATGGGCGCGATGACGCCCCAGCCGGTGTTCCAGTTCGTCCCGGCGGCGAAGGACTCGTCGACGTTTCGTTTCTTCGTGCTGGGGGGATCGACCGCGGCCGGGTTTCCGTACGGCGCCCACGGCTCCTTCGGGGGATTGCTCGAGACGCGCCTGCGCCACCTCGTGCCCGGTCGCGCCATCGAGGGCGTCTGCTGTGCGATGACGGCCGTGGGCAGCGCCACGGTGCGGGACTTCACCGCTGAGGTCCTGGCGCATGAGCCGGATCTCTTGATCCTCTACACGGGGCACAACGAGTTCTACGGGGCGGCCGGGGCCGCCGCACACAGGGCCCAGGGCGGCCTCCTCGCCGCGCTGGCCCGCGCGGCCGGCGGGCTGCGCGGGGCGCGCGTGTTGGGCGAGGCGCTCGCCCCCCTTCTCCGGCCCGGCCGCCCGCGCCCGGACGGCAACGTCATGGAAACCATGGCGGCCGAGCGGCTCGTCGCGCCCCGCAGCCCCTTACGCGAGCAGGCCGTCGCCGCGTTTGTCCGCAACCTGCGGGCAATCCTCGATCTGGCCGCCGGCGCGGGTGTGCCCGTTCTGCTCTGCGATGTCAGCTCCAACCTGCGCTCGCAGCCCCCGCTCGCGTCGCTGCCCGGGCCGCACGCGACCGCCGCCGACAGCCTCGAGCGCACCCTGACCTCCGCGCGCGCGCGTCTGGCGGCCGGCGACACCGCCGCCGCGCTGGAGCGATTGCGCCGCTGCGTCGCCGCCGACAGCCACTACGCCGAAGGCCGCTACGACCACGCGCAGCTCCTGGCGGCGCTGGGCCGCTACCCGGACGCGCGCCCGGAATACTGCGCCGCGCGCGACCACGACGCGCTCCCCTTTCGGGCGCCGTCGGCGATCCACAGGGCGATCCGCCGCGCGGGACGTCGCCCTGGCGTGCACCTCTTCTCGGTCGACTCGCTCTTCTGCGCTCTTTCGCCCCTCGCCGCCAACGAGAACAGACCCGTCTCTGCTACTCTGAACTGACCCACC
>CAZPGB010000017.1:0-107180 GCA_964585945.1 uncultured bacterium
TAGGTGGGTCAGTTCAGAGTAGCAGAGACGGGTCTGTTCTCGTTGGCGGCGAGGATCCGATACAGATCAAGTTGGATCCACTATTGCTTTCACCTCCCCCGGGCTAACACCAGGGCCTCTCTTACGGCGTCGTCCACGCCTGGATTGCCGGTTGGTGGCATTGACTCCAGAACTGCCACGGCCTCCGGTCCGCCGATCTTGCCAATTGCCATGATCGCGTGATAGCGGCCGATGCCGGCTTTGCCCCAGTTGCGGTTTTGCCCTCTCATGATGCGTGCGAGTGAGGGGATCGCGTTCTCAGCCGGACGTCCAAGTTTCCCAAGCACGAGGGCGTAGATGGTCACTTCCCTGCCGTCGTTGATAGCATCGACTAACGCCTCGACGACAGCGGGCGAGGTTGCTCCGATCTCACCCAGGGCGAGTGCTGCAGAGGAAGCCGTATGCTCATCGGGACCATTGAGGGCCTCGATGAGTTGCGGGACGGCGCTTTCTGCGGCGGGGCCGATTCCGCCCAACGCCCGAATGGCGTTGTACCTGAGGCTTTTGTCCGCGTGCCCTATGAGGCGGGACAGATGAGGAACGGCACTGGCAGCGCCGGGACCGATCTTCCCGAGCGCCTCGGCGGCGCTCTGCCGCAGACCGTACTTGCTATGACGTAGCGAGAGCGTACGGATGAGCGCAGGCACAGCATCGGCCGCGCCTGGACCAATCTTCCCCAGCGCCTTGGCAGCGTTCGACCTCAGAAGGTGATCGCGTCCCTGCTCCAGGATCCTCACGAGGGCAGGCACGGCGCCCGATGCACCGGGACCGATCGCACCAAGGCTCCTGACGAGATCGTGGCGAATGGTGCCTTCTAGACTCGGATTCTCGACCAAACGAATCAGATCAGGGAGGATCGGCAACAGGTGGTTGCCTCCCCTTGCCAAGGCGCTGGCGGCGGTGAGCCGCACGCCATAGTCTTCATCCAGCAGACGATCGCGCATAGCGAAGGCGAATCGCTCAGTCTCGGTGACCTCACCCCGTAAGGCATAGAGCGCGTCGCTTCTGTTAGATGGATCCGGGTCGCTCAGGTACGCGAACAGCGCTTCGCTGGCCCGCGAGGGATCGGACTGATCATCGAGGAGCATCTGTTTGGCTCGGTCAATCGAGATCGAGGGCTTCTCGAACGACGCCCCGTCGACCTTGACAAACTCAAAGCCACGACCGATCGGCGAGATTGGGTAGGTCCCGCCGTCGTCCAGAGTAGCAAGTGCTTCGTTGGCAGCGGCCTTCACGACAAGGCTCGGATCCGTATTCGCGAGCTGTCTGAGTTTAGGGACCGATTGGTGCGCAAGGAGCCCGATTCCTTCAAGAGTTACGATGGCCTCACGTCGCTTCACGGGGGCGGGGTCATCCAGGGCCGGCATCAAGATGCCGACCGCCAATTCCGCAGATCGACCCACCTGATTCAGACGCTCCATCTGCACGAATCTGCTACCCGGACCGCTATGTCCCCCGAAGACATCGGCGACCAACTCTGGCAGCCTCGGCATCACCGTTGCGATCAAGAACTGCGTGGCCTCGCGCGAGTTGTCTTCTTCCTCGGACTCGAACTCCCTTGCCAATCGAAGCAGGCGGCCAAGCTGCTCCTCTTCGAGTCCAGGTTCCTCTGATGAGTCCTCAGTCGCACGCCATTTCCTGATGCGACAGGCAGCCACGGTCCGGGTGGCGAGATACTCGTCGGCCAGGAGTGCTCTCGCAGCCTGAATTGCCTGATCCACATTGGCGCTCATCATGCCAATGTATGCTATAGCATTGTACCGGACCATGAGAACGGGATCAGAGAGCAGCCTTGCTACGGCGTCGGCAGCCTCTCTGCTCTCGGCACCCGCCGTTGCCAAACCCGCAATCGCGGAAATCCTGGCCATCCAGCACTGATCCTCAGCAGCCTTGATCAGGAGCGCCAGCGCGCGCGGGTGATCCATCTTGCCGAGTTCGGTCAGGACATCCACCGCCTCATAGCTGTCTGCCACTTCGAGGCGGGCGGAAAGCTCTCCGATGCGCGAGCCCTGATCGGGTGCGGAGGATTCCTGAGTCGCCGTAGCGGCTAGCACCGGATTCGACAGCCCAAAGAGTGAGATCTCAAGTATCAGCAGCAAGTGCACTATGCATGAGATCATTGCCATGCCTCCCACGAGCAGGCCTGATAGGCATCAGATTACCGGCGCCGTATCCTGACAGAACAGATTTCGGATGGTCCCGAGCGTGGCCCCCGAGGGCGAGCAATACGGCCCCGCTGCTGGCGCTCTTCTTCGCCAGCATAGGGTCAGAAACGCACGATTGGTAGGTTTTCATAGGGCTTACGTAGTGAGGACCGCCACTTCATGAGCTCACCGGGTACGGCATTCTGCGGCCGGCGCAGCAATGCCCCGGGCTGAGGGAACACTGCCTCGACCGATGGATACTAGGGGACTCCGGCTGAGGCCATGGAGGACTCGTGCGGTGCCGCCCGGAATGGTCTGTAGCTCGCCTCCTCCAAACGTGGGCCGTTCTCCATAAGAAAGATCCCAAACCAGGGTCCCCTCAAGGACCGTGACTCGAGTCTCTAGCACGCCCCCACGTATGTATTACGACTGTGGCGGTGACAAGTATTCGCTGTGCGATGGCTTTCATGGTCTCCACCGGACTCTGCCCAACGAGTCTGTAGAATAACTGTTCCACCCTTACCCCGAAGCCCGGATTCGCACGTTCGGGAGCCCAACACTGGGCCGAGAGCCCTATGATCGCAGATGATCGCCATGGGTGTCACCCCCCTTGGACCTCTGCGCGCTCGCCGGCCGAACGGACCTCTGCCGCCTGGGCGGGAGTCCCGTCCGCCCGGGATCAACTCCCGCCCCGTCGCGGCCTACCCCACCGCGAACCGCGGGGCCTGTGGGTCGGTCTACGAACCACCCTCTGGCAGCCCTACCCGATGCTCCACCACGCCGCACCACGTTTAGGCACAGCACACCCGTTTGGAATGACGGTAGGCAGCTTGTGTTTGGCTATACACCCAGCCCCTCTTCCTTGAATGGCCACACCGGCCCGGCTACAATTTCTTACGCAGCGGAGGGTAGTGGCAAGCCCACCTGCTCCGGCACGCGGACTCGGAGCTGCACCTCGGAGACTGCACCGATAGCGCTTTGCCGGTGAAACTCATCATGCCACCTTGGCAGAGGAGGTAACGTGCGACGCACTCTACCACTCGTCGTCCTGATCCTGGCCTCGTCGAGCGCCATCGCCACAACATACACCATCAGTCCGGATGGAACCGGCGACTTTCCAACGGTGCAGGCCGCGGTCAACGCCGCTGCAGATGGCGACATCATCGAATTGACCGATGGCACGTTCACGGGTGATGGCAATCGCGATTCGAGCTCAGGGCGGGGATCCTGCCCATTGCGTCATTGACTGCCAAGGCACCGAGTCCGAGCCACATCGGGGGTTCATCCTGCATTCCGGTGAACCACCGGAGGCAATCCTCCAAGGGATAGCCATCACTGGTGGCGTCTCGTGGGAGCTAGGCGGAGCTATCAGTCTCCAAAGCTCCGCAATGACTATCGTTGACTGCATCGTAGCGGCCAACCGCAGTCTCGGTTCGCCCATGGAACATGGTGGGGGAGGCATCATGTTCATGAATGGCGGGCCGATTGTCGTTTCGGGTTGCACCTTCGCGGCGAACACAACAGGGAATGCGGGCTGGGGTGGCGCAGTCGGTTGTTTCTTTTGCGAGGCAGCCTTCACCGACTGCGTCTTCACCGACAACGTGGCCACGGGATGGGGCGGGGCCGTTGCCGCCGGCTCAGCCGGGAATCTCACGTTTTCACGATGCGTCTTCTCGGGCAATACCGAGGGTGCCGCGGAATTCGGTGGTACCTCGCCGACCCTGACCGAATGCACGTTCTACGGCAATTGGGGATGGAGCGTTCTCCGCCTGAACGATGGTGCTCCGCTGCTGCGCAATTGCTCTTTTGTCAACAACGACGCAAGCAACAGCACGATCTTCTGCAATCTCTCATCGCCCGCCATTGAGAACGGCATTCTGGCATTTGACTTCTCCGGCATGGCGATCGACACCGATGGAAGCAGCAGCCCGATCCTGTCCTGCTGTGACCTCTTCGGCAACGCGGGAGGTGACTGGGTGGGCTTCGTCGCCGGGCAATTCGGCACGAGCGGTAACATCAGCGAGGATCCTCTGTTCTGTGATGTTGCCGGCGCAAACCTCCGCCTGAACACCGACTCACCGTGTGCCCCGACCCATTCACCCCCGAGCTGCGATCTGATTGGGGCTTGCCCGGTGGGCTGCACCTCCACACCAACACCGGTGGGGAACAATGTGGTCGTAGCGCTGGAGCCCTTTGGGGCTCTCACTTACGAAGCTGTCGCCACGGCAGGAGAGACGAGCATTGTGCAGATCGACCATGGGTCGGAGTTGGGCAACTTCCAAGCTGCTATGGATCCTGCGCTCGTCTACGACATCCACACGACGGCTGGCTACAGCGGGCTCATCGAGGTCTGCTTGCACTACGACGAAGGTGCTCTTCAGGGTGATGAAGAAGATCTGCGGCTGCTTCACTTCCAGAACGAGGAATGGGTGGACATCACTACGCTGGTCGATATCGAGAATGACATCGTGTGTGGAGAGTGTGAGGACCTGTCGCTCTTTGGTCCAGGATTCTCAGAGGTCTCGAGCATTCATGTCCATGAGGAAGTCTCCGCTGCATCGCCACGGCTGCATAGCCACCCGAATCCAATGGGCCGGGTGGGAAAGATTCGCTATGAGTTGGCGCAGAGTGGACCCGCCCGACTCGATGTCGTGGATGCCGCCGGTCGTCTCGTGAGGACCCTTGTCGATACTCGCCAACCAGCGGGCTCGTATAGCCTCCGCTGGGAGGGTACCAGCCTTGACGGAGGGTGTTTGCCCAGCGGTGTCTATTTCCTGCAACTTCGGACGTCTGGAGGCAGCCTCATCCGGCGGGCCGTTGTGGTCCGTTAGTTTCAGAGAACCCATGCACAAGAAAGGCACCTCTTCCGCGAGCTCCTGACACCAGAGCAATCGTATCCCCGTGCGTCCCTACTCCAGCCGGAACGCATCCACATACACGTCCAGGGGCTCGGCCGGCCTCACCGCGAAGAGTGTGATGTTGCGGATGCGGTCCATCTCCATCCGCCGATCCCGCGGGGCCTGCTCCACGTCCGCGAGCGCCACCGTGACTCGGTTGGCCCCCGGACGGATCGCCAGGCGGCGATTGAACCGGTCCCAGTACCGCTCGTCGTGCTCCCCGTCGTCGATGCGCAGGGCCAGGTGCAGCGTGGTGTCGGCCTCCGAGAAGACCTCGAAGACCAGCCGCTCATAGGAGCGCCAGTCGGGATAGGGCTCCACAATCGCCAGGCCGGGGTAGACCGCGGGCAGGTAGGTCACCTGGGCCACGCGCTCGCCCGGAACTCGGTTCCAACCTTCCGGCGCGTCGACCAGACTCAGCTCGGCGTCCTTCGCGTGCACGAACGCCCGCTCCCAGGCGTGCTCGAAGTCGCAGATGCGCGGGAAGGCGGCGTTGCGCTGGAGGTAGGCCACGGAGAGGGCCAAGGGGGGCACGGCGACGCTTACGAGAATGGCCAGCCCCAGCGCCACGGCGGCCACCCGCCTTGCTCCCAGCGCCGACGGCTTCCACGCAATGCCCCGCCGCCAGCCATAGGCCAGCAGCAGGAAGGCCCCGGCGCCCAGGACGTCGTGCAGGAGGTCGAGCGGGTCCGCATCCCGGGGGCCGGGCATCTGGAGAGCCTCGGTGATTCCGCCGGCCACGACCGCCAGCAGGAAGGCGACCGCGTAGGGGCCGAATCGATCCGGGTGTGGGGCGCGATCTGGCCGGCCGGGTCCGTCCTCGGTGACAGGCTGACCACTAGCTCGCTTATTTTCCCCGGCGCCCGGCCAGAGCGCTCTCGCCAGCTGGAGCGCCGCCAGCGCCACCGCCCCGAACAGCGGCGTGTGGCCGGCGTCGAAGACGGCCGACCACCACATGCTGCCCCGGGGACAGGAGACCGCCGACTGAAGCGCGATCGCCGCTGCGGCGATGCCCACCCACATCAGCAGGCGTGTTGCGCCCATCGCGAGCAAGTTTGCCGTTCCTCCAGTTCAAGCGGTCCAGAACTCCGCGCTGCGACCTTCACGTCGTTCCCCGGAATCCCGCGTAAGTCTGCAAAGGCTGTCGCATCGTTCCTCGGCTCGCAAGTCACATTCGGACATATGGGCGCGCTGATCGTTCAAGGCAAGACCTGAGTGGCCACACCGATGGCTGCCTGCAGCTCTCTTCACACGAGGGGAGCAAAGAGATGGATACGACAACGGCAGTGCCCTGTCCAGGTCACCGCCGTATAGATATTGCGCGCGTTGATGCCCCGCGGGGATCAGGCCCTCTTCCGAAGCCTGCGGAACGCCATGGTGCCGACGAGCCCGAGCCCGATGATCGACAACCACGCGGGTTCAGGTACCGGGGGATAGGAGTCGAAGGCTGTCTCCGTCAGTTGCGCGCTATCCCACCACCAATCGCCTGCGCCGTCGACGCCGAAGGTCCACGTCGCACCGTACTGCCATTGGCCGTTCTTGTACAAACCCGCGTTGTACCCACCCTGCATGCCCGCAGTCAGAGCACCATCAAAGTGGAGGTAGTGTGACGCCCAATTCCCGGAGCCAATTCCGGTGAGATCTCCTGAAGCAACCATGTAGTAGGGCGTGCCAATATCCACTCCCCAACTCGCATCGGGTGTCCCCGTTCCCCAGAGACCATCCCTGAAATCATCGACGTAGGGGGAAGTCCACGGGCCGAGACCGGTACTCAGATCCAGTCGCCAGACCCACTTGATCTGATCGAAACCGTAGGTCGTCCACCACGCATTTCCCCAAGTCCAGCTACCGCCCTCTATTGGAGCAGTGGCCATCACGCCCTGGCCGTGGGCGACCGTTGGCGCGAGTAGCGCCGCCGCAAGAACGATGAGTACCGCCGAAAGAACCTGTCTCGTGGCCATAGTGACACCTCGCGTAATTCGGGTTTGACCAAGCTAGCTGCAAGGATCATGCCGCCTCGGGCAGAGGTGCCAACGGTCAGCGTATCAGCGAGATAGGGAGGAAGGCCCCCCTAATGGAACCACCTCCGTGGGGCGAGTTGTTCGCGTTCACGACACCATCCATCGGGTCCACTCATTCTAACTCATATATGCTCTAAGAGATGCAAGTCCGATTCCTATGTAGGAATTCCTGACAGTCGCATGACCGTATATCACGGCTCAAACCAGTGTACTCTAGTGGAGGAAGACTTCGGCACGGGCAAGCTCAACTTCTTACGCAGCAATAGATTGCGCATCTCTGCGTCTTATACGGGCAGGAACTCCCAATCTTCTTGTGTCCCTTCAGGCTATCAAGGCTAGGCCGAATCTTCGTTCCACAAGACGCTAGTCTACCACCACCATCTTCCGCGACGTCTCGCGCCCCTCGACCACCAGCCGCGCGAAGTACACCCCCACCGGCCGGCCGGACGCGTTCCAGGCCACCGAGTGCCATCCGGGCTGCTTCCACTCGCCCGCCGCCAGGCGCTCGACCAACCGCCCGTTGAGATCGTAGACCGCCAGGTCCACCTTGGCGCTCTGGTCCAGGCGGTAGCGAATCGCGGTCTCGCCGCGCAGGGGGTTGGGTCGCGCCCCCTGGAAGAGCACCTGGGTGCGCGGACGAGCGTCCCCGCGCGCCTCCACCGCCGCGAAGCCGCCCTCGCTGAGCGCCGTCTCCTCGTAGACCACCGTCACCTCGTCGGCGTTGTAAGGCACGCGGACCTGCACGAAGCGGAAGTTGTTCGGGTAGGGCACCTCCATGGCCGCCGTATACGGCTGCCAATCGAGCCACTCGATCACGTTCAGATCGTCGAACCAGGCATAGGCATTGCCGCTGTGCGGCTCATCGAGGTTGGCGCGCACGTTGAAATAGCTGCACTCCTCGGTGGCCCAGAAGTCACGGGCGTAATAGGTCCAGTCGGTCGTGCCGTCGACCGGGTCGCCCATGTCCTCGTGCCCATGTTGGTTCCAGGTGTAGCGCTGCTTGTAGAAGCGCACGGAGAACTTCGCATCGCGCGCGTTCTCGGTCTTCATCCACCCCGCCAAGCTGTAACGTCCCTCGGGCACGCACCGCAGATGCTTCTCCAGCATGTTGACGACGTTCTCGCCCACACCGGCCTCCCGGTGCAGGCACAGCGCGTGGCCACCCTCGACGAAGATCTGGTCGTCGAGCCACTCGTCGCTGCTGTTGAAGTTCCACATGTGGTGGCCTTCTTCCTCCATCTCATAGCGGCCGAACCAGAGCACCTCGCGACCCCAGGCGATCTCACAATCCTGCGGATCGACGCCCGTGACCTCGAGGATGCGCGATAAGCTCCCGTTGCCGGCCAGCTCGATGGGCAGCGAGAACCAGTAGGACGAGCCCATCTGCGTGAATCCGACCGTCCCCTCCGACGGGGTCACGATCTCGGCGGCTTGGGCCGGATCGAGGAAGATGATGCCGGTCTCGTTCTCGGAGTCCACCCCCACCAGCGTGTCCAGCTCGCGCGAGTAATCGGCCATCCGGTCGAGGATCTCGCGCGCCAGATGCGTGTGCGCCGGCACGGGAACGTAGTGGTCGATGAAGGCCGGCTTGAAGCTCCAGCGGTAGATGCCCTCCTTGTCGAAGAGCGCCTTCAGCACGATAGTCGGCATGGTCTCGGGGTAGTAGAGGTCGAACATGAAGTTGCCCAGGCTGTGCGCGATCAGCGCGCCGTTGTAGACCTCGAAGCCCTGGAGCACGTGCGGATGCGCGTTGAGCACCGCGTCGGCGCCCACGTCGATCGCGTGCCAGCGCAGCTCGCGATCGGTCATCCCCGGCCAGATGCGGAAGCGCACGTCGCGGGCCTGGTCGATGGGCACGTAGGGCGGACACAGCTCGGGATCGGCGTGTCCGGCGGCCGCGGCGCGCGCGAGCTGCTCGGGATCGACCTCCCAGGGCGATGGCCGCACGCCCCAGGGGTTGAGGCCGGCCGTCCAGGGATCGACCTCCCACTCCTCGGCCGGATCGTCGGGCGACGGCCCGGGCAGCTCCCCGCTCCCGTCCTCGGGCGGCGGGGCGGTCTGGTACTCCTCGCCGCTGTGCGGGAAGCAGATCACGATGTCGGCCAGGCTGTCGGCCTGCGCCACGGCCCGCTCGATGTTGGGCTGGAGCCAGTAGCCCAAGCCGAACTTCTCGTAGCCGGCGTCGAAGAAAGGCTGCTCGCCGTAGCGGCGACCCGTGCGGTTGCACATGTTGATGAAGCCCAGGCGAATGCCGTCTTTCGTCACGTAGCAGGGCTGATGGGCGAAGTAGTCGTTGAGGCCCGACCCGCCGTGCACGATCCCCACGCTGTCGAAGATGGCGTGGGTCTGCTCCATGCCCTCCTGGCCGTAGTCGATGATGTGGTTGTTGCCCGTCGAGGCCACATCGACGCCCGCGTAGACCAACCCGGCGATGTTCTCGGGCCAGGTGCGAAACACAACGCTCTTGGTGGGATGGGGCTCGCCCCGATCGGTGAAGGGCACCTCGGCATTGACCATCGTGATATCGGCCGCATCGCCCAGGATCTCGCGCGTGTGCTCGAAGAGAAACTCCACGCCGTAGGTCTCGATCAGACCGCCCTCTTCCTGGTAGCGCCGCCCGGTGAAGATGTCGCCGGTGAAGTTGATGCTGTGGAACCCGCTCGGCGTGCCCGGCTCGACCGTCACCTGGCAGGTGTCGCGCCCGAAGAGGCCGGTGTCGTCGATGACGTCCAGAGCCACGGTGAACGTGTAGTCGGCCTCGGCGGTGAAGCTGTGGGTCGGGTTGGCCTCGGTGCTCGTGGAGCCGTCTCCGAAGTCCCACAGGTAGGTGTGATCCTGGCTGTCGGGATCAAACACCAGCGCCTCGAATTGCACCTCCACCCGGTAGAGCGGCTCGCCTCCCAGGCTCTGCTCGGGCGTCAGCGGCGTCACCTCGCCCACGATGCGCCGCGCCTGGACGGTGGGCGCTACCGGCAGATCCTCGGTCACATCATAAATCTCATCAAAGACCGTGGCGCCATGGGGCTCCTCGTCGTGATCGTTGACGAAGATCAGGCGGGTGATCTGTGGCTCGTAGCCCCATGTGTCGTACCAGTCGCGGCCGATCGGCAACAGGTAGCCGCGCCATTCCTCCTGCGGAAAGGCGCCCTGGTAGGTCACGTTCCAGCGGTCGGTGAGGACGAGCTGCGAGCCCGACACGACGTAGAAGAGCACGTTGTCCGAGGTATCGCCCACGGCGAAGGCCTGCAGCTCGCCGCGCTCCTCGCTGAAGAGCGCTGCGTGGAATACCGACTCGCGCGACAGCGCGTAGGGATCGATGGGAAGCTGCTTCCACGAATTGCCCCAGATGCGCAGCGCGTAAGCGGTACCGCCGTAGGTGTTGTCCGACTGCACCTCCCAGTCATCGGGATCGAAGTCCTCGTCGGGGTAGCTCTCCAGCGGCGCGCTGCCGCTCTCGAAGTCGGCCATCACGACGGCCCGCGCGCCGGGCACGTACGCATCGGGCGCCGGCAGCGGCGTCGCGACCGACCCTCCCGAGATGAGGCGCTCGGCCGAGAGATCGCCGACGCGGGCGGTCTCGCCCGCCGACGCGGCCATGACCGGCAGACTGAGGCTAGCGACGAGGATCAGCAGCAAACCGCGAAGGCCGCGGCCGGGGTGCGGAAGGCCATGCTGAGGCATCGTGAGGGACCCTTTCTGGGGTTGCGACCCAATAGCCACCTAAGATATTCTACCGCAACCGCTTGGAGGTCACAATCACCGAGTCGGTCGCGCCATCCATCGGCTTGTGATAGAATCACTTGCTTTGGAATTGGAGCGGGCGTGCCGATCCGGGCCGAACCCCGGATCGGCACGTCGTACGGGTCGGCAAACCACAATCACGTTTGGACGATGGGAGGCGGGGTGGCCAAGACGATCGGGATCCGTCGGGAGGAAAAGAACCGCTGGGAGCGCCGGGCGCCGCTGACGCCCGAGGACGTGGGCCGCCTCATCCGCGCACACGGGCTCGAGTTTCGGATCCAACCCTCTCCGTCCCCTGAAGAGCAGGCGGCAAAGGGGCTGCCCGCGCGCATCTTCCCCGATGAGGCCTATGCGCAGGCCGGCGCCCGCATCCAGGACGATCTCTCCACGTGCGATCTGGTCCTGGGCGTCAAGGAGATCCCGGCCGACGTCTTTCGCAAGGGCGGGGCCTATCTCTTTTTCTCCCACACTATCAAGTGCCAGCGCTACAACATGCCGATGATGAAGCGCATGCTCGACCTGGGCTGCACCCTCTTCGACTACGAGCTGATCGCCGACGAGCAGAAGCGGCGCAAGGTCTTCTTCGGGCGCCACGCCGGCTTGGCCGGGATGATCGACACGCTCTGCGCCTTGGGCCTGCGCCTCAAGGTCGAGGGCATCGAGACTCCCTTTGCCGCGATCAAGATGGCGCACGAGTACGGCAGCCTGGCCGAGGCGCAAGCCGACGTCCTCGAAGCGGGCGGGCGCATCAACGCTCTCGGCTTCGATGAGCGCATCATGCCGGTGGTGATCGGTTTCAGCGGCTACGGCAACGTCTCGAAGGGCGCGCAGGAGATCATCGACCTTCTGCCCACCCACGAGATCACCGCCGAACAGCTCATGTCCTTGCACCTGCGCGGCGACCTGGACAACCGGCACGTCTACAAGGTGGAGTTCAAGGAAGAGGACATGTTCGTCCCCAAGGAGCCGGGCGCAACCTTCGACCTCCAGCACTACTTCGCGCATCCGGATGCGTACCGCTCGATGTTCGACCTCTATACGCCCCACCTGACCGCGCTGGTCAACGCCATCTTCTGGACCGAGCAGTGCCCCCGGCTGGTGACCAAGTCGTTCCTGCGCGAGCTGTACGGCGGTGCGCAGCCCAAGCTGCGGGTGATCGGCGACATCTCCTGCGATCTCGAGGGAAGCATCGAGGCCACGATCAAGACCACCATGCCCGATGCGCCCTGCTTCGTCTACGATGCGGCGACCGACTCCGCCCGCGACGGTTACGAGGGCCGCGGGCCAGTAATCATGGCGGTCGACAACCTGCCCTGCGAGCTACCGCTCGAATCCACGCAGCACTTCAGCACGTCGCTGCGCGACTTCGTGGCCGAGTTCGCGCGCGCCGACATCACCACGCGCGAGGGGATCGAGGCGCTGTCCTACCCGCTGCGCCGTTCGCTGATCGCGTTTCAAGGGCAGTTGGAGCCCGAGTACCGCTACATCGAGGCGTGCATCCGCAAGGCAACCTAGGCCCCACCGGCCGGCGTTGTCGCCATGGGTGCGGCCCGGTCGCGGCGGTCACGAAACAGAGGAAGGAAAGGAGAGACGATCATGAGCCGCGTTCTGCTGCTCGGAGCCGGGTTGGTGACTCGGCCGCTGGTGCGCTATCTACTGGAGAAGCCCGACCTGCATCTGACCATCGCGACCCGCACGGTCTCGAAGGCTGAAAAGCTCCTCGGCGGGCATCCCCAGGGAACCGCGCTCAAGCTGCTGGTCGACGACGAGCAGGCCCTGGAGAAGCTGGTGGCCGATCACGACCTGACCATCAGCCTGCTCCCCTATACCTACCACGTCGCGGTCGCCAAGTTGTGCATCAAGCACGGCAAGCACCTGGTCACGACGTCGTACGTGAGCCCGGCGATGAAGGCGCTCGACCAGCCGGCCAAGGACGCGGGCATCCTGATCCTGAACGAGATCGGCCTGGATCCGGGCATCGACCACATGTCGGCCATGCGCATCATCCACGACGTCAAGGAGCGCGGCGGCAAGGTCACCTCTTTCATGTCCTACTGCGGCGGTCTGCCGGCGCCCGAGGCCAACACCAACCCGTGGGGCTACAAGTTCTCCTGGAGCCCGCGGGCCGTGATCATGGCCGGCAAGAACCCCGGCAAGTTCCTCAAGGAGGGAGAGGTCAAGGAGATCCCGGGACCCGAGCTGTTCAAGACCTACGAGACGGTCTCGGTGCCCGGCGCCGGCGATTTCGAGGGCTACACCAATCGCGACTGCTTGGGGTACATCGAGCTGTACGGGCTCGAGGCCGCCCGCACGATGTTCCGCGGCACATTGCGCTACCCCGGCTGGTGCGACACGCTCTATGCCTTCGTCAAGCTGGGCCTGGCCGACGATGCGCCCCGACCCGACCTGAAGGGCAAGACGTTCGCGGACTTGATGCGGATGCAGGTGCCGGGATCGGAGGGCAAGGAGATCAAGGCCGCCACCGCCGAGCACCTGGGCCTGGAGGTCGATTCGGAGCCCATACGCCGCTTCGAGTGGCTGGGGCTCTTCAGCGACGAGCCGCTGCCCGATGCGCCCAACGTGATGGACGTCATGGTGGCCCGTATGGACCAGAAGATGCCCTACGAGCCGGGCGAGCGGGACATGATCGTGCTGTTCCACGACTTCCTGGCCGAATTCCCCGACCACAAGGAACACCTCACCTCGACCCTGGTCGACTTCGGGATCCCCAACGGCGACTCGGCCATGGCGCGCACCGTGAGCCTGCCGGCCGCGGTGGCGACCTGGATGATTCTCCAGGGCAAGATCGGCCTGCGGGGCGTACGGATTCCCGTCGACCCCTCGATCTACAACCCGGTGCTCGACGAGCTGGAGACGCTGGACATCCGGTGTGAGGAACACAAGACGGAGATGTAGCATGACCGATGAGCAGATCTTGGAGGCCCTGCGGCCCCTGGTGCGAGACGAGAAGCTGGCCTGCAAGGACGCCTTGGAGCTGGCCGCCAAGCTGAACCTCAAGCCGGGGGTCATCGGCCGCATTTGCAACCAGAACGAGATTCGCATCATCAACTGCCAGCTCGGGTGTTTCGGGGCGGGGCCGAAGAAGCGGGACTGAAAGGCGGCGTTCGGAGCGAGGCTGGCCATGAGCACCTTACGCGTCGCCTGGTGCTCCTGAGGTAATCCGCAGGGTCCGAGAAGAGGATCAACGCACGATCTCGCGCGTGGCCGCCGCCAGGTTCCGCGCATCGAACCGCACCAGCGGAAGTCCGGGGCCGTCGTGGCATCCGCAGAATGCGTGGGTGGGGCCGAACCGCTCGCGCCAGGTGCCGGTCAGGCGCGGCGCCTCGTGGATGTGGCCGTGCAGCGTGAGCAAAGGTTGGCGCTCGGCGATGAAGCGCTGCATGGCGATGCTGCCCACGTGCACGTCCAGGGGCGCGTGGTCCACCTGCTTTCCATCGAGTGCGGCGCGATCGAGCGCACACCCGTACGGCGGCGAGTGGAATAAGAAGATGGTGCGCTCGGGCGGGGCGTTGGCGGCCAGCCGGTCCAGGTCGGCCGCGATGGTTTGGTACCGCACCCGGGAGGTATCGACCGCCACCGTGCGGCGGCCCTCCTCAGGCGAGACACAGCCGGGATCGACGAAGCGTGACACATCGTAGCGCTCCCAGTCCTTGAGCAAGAACGGCGTGGGCGGAACATAGGCGTAGCCGGTCACGAACAGGTTGCCGAAGGGCACCGTGCGCTCGTGCACGTAGTCGATCCACCCTTCGCGGTCGGCCTCCACGAAGAGCGGCTCGAAGATCCGCGGGTCGTCGTTGCCGAGGATGACGAAGCAGCGCGGCGCCTCACCCCCACCAGCGGACGCGAGGCGGCTCCGCAGGTCCCGCCAAGGTCGCAGCAGATGATCCTCGATGAACTCCTCGGAGGCTAGCCCGTGGCGGAACAGATCGCCTCCCAGGAAAACTCCGGCCGGATGCTCCCTGCGCACGGCGTCGATCAGCAGGCGGTAGCGCTCGGGATCCCCGTGGAGGTCGGATGTGAACAGGCACTTCACGCGAACCGCCCCTCCCTGAGGATCACTTCTCGGCGCTTGCCGCCCGCTTGCCCAGCGGCAGCTCACGTGCGGCGTCGGTCACCGCGCCGATCTTGACCGCGTAGCTGGTGCCCCTGGCGATGTCCTCGTCGGTCACGATGTGGGCGTCGAGCAACCCCTCGGTGCGGTAGCCGGTGCGCAGGTAGTTCATCTCCGCCAGGCAGAGGCTCCACCCCTCCAGCCAGCAGGTCAGCTCGCGACGCTGCTCGGGGGTGCCCCGGAAGTGGACCAGCAGGTCGATGTCGCTCCCGGGTCCTGCGCTGGCGTTCTTCGTGCTGCCGAAGATGTACATCGCCACCACGCCCATGCGCTCGGGATCGACCGCCTGGGCGATGCGCTCGGCCATCTTGAGCCGCCACTGCCAGTACTGCACCGGCTTGCGGACCTGGTCGCCTTCCGCCTCGGGCGTCTCCCGGCGGCCCTCATCGGGCGCGGCGAGCATGCCGACCGCCTCGTCCAGCTCGGCGTTCTGCAGAATGCGCAAGATGCGTCCGCTGGATGCGGCCGGCACGTCGATCACACGCACGACGTCCGCCAACGATCCGCACTCGGGCAGCATGTGGTCGAGGAGGTTCTCAGCCCGCTTCAGGAAGGGCTCGTTGAACACCACCCGGGAATCGTCGGGGTAGAGCGGCAGGTAACGAATGCGCGCCTCCACCAGGTCTTGGAAGAAGTGGGTCCCGAAGGAGAGGTCGGGCACATAGCTGCCCTTCTGGCGCGCCACCTCGATCAGCATGGCGGTGTTGCTGATGTCGGCATAGGTCACGCTCACGCCCAGCTTGATGTCGCCGCGGCTGCCCCACCGGCCGGGGCCTATCAGCACGAACTTGCGCTTGGGCAGCAGCTTGTTGAGACGTCCCACAACGCGCCCCACGGCCAGCAGGTCCTGGCGGTTTTCGAGCTGCCCGTAGTGATCGGGATCGACATAGACGATGTGGGTGATGTCGGGCACGAAGCCGTTCGACACGTACCGGTTGGCGGTGAAGATCAGGTCCTGCTCGGGCACGTCCTTGGGAATCGGCGCCGGCGCGGCGTCACCCGCGTAGCTCTGCGGCCGGCATTGCAGCAGGTAGAAGTCCTTGCCGTCGTGGGCGAACTCAACGTCCACCGGCGTCTGCAAGTGCTCCTGCAGCAGGTTCATGATCTCCCGCATTTGCTGCAGGAATGGGGTGTCGTTGAACAACCCCTGGAACGTGGGCACCAGGTCGTCGGTCGCCGGATCGACCAGCATCGCCACCGGGCGCTGCAGCATCCCGTCTTTCAACAGCGAAAAGACCTTGTCCAGAGCCGGGAACTCGTGCCCGTGCTCGCGCAGCAGCTCAGCGATGGTCACCGTTTCCCAGCGGCGCGTCTTCAGGTTGATCAGGTCGAGCTTCTTGGGCGCATAGCGGACGATCTCGTCCACCGCCACATTGGCTCGCAGGCGCGGCTTGCCCGGCACGGCCAGGATCGGGTAGTCGTCCGGGACGCGGTCGACCGCGCGCGTGCCCAGCCCCACGACCATGCGCACCAGACCGTCCTCGCGCTTGATCCGCGGCGACCAGCGGAACTCGTTGTTGCTGAACGCGACCCCGGCGAAAGCTGGCAGGAAGTAATCTCCCAGGCGCGTCCCCACGACCTCCTGGATCAGGATACCCATCTCCTCGTTGAACTCGAGCAGCCCGTGGTCACGACGGTACTCGATCGGGTCGGGCCCGAACGTGGAGGCGTAGACCTCGGCGATCGCGTCCATCAACGCATCCAGACGCTCGTCCTTGGTGCCCTGGTTGGCCAGAAACAGGCTCTTGTACTTGCCCGAGAAGGCTGTGCCCAAGCGGTCTTCCAGCAAGCTCGAGCTGCGGACGATCAGCGGTACCTCGCCAAAATCGTCCAGCGCCACCGACAGACCGCTGATGACGCGGGGCGTGAACGCCGAGCTCTTGAACAGCCGGATGATGCTGGGATACTCGTCGCGGACCTGATCGATCTCTTTGAACTTCTGCTCGATCACGTCCTGCAGATCGTTCTGGCCCACGAAGTCGAGCAGGCCGTCGGAGGCGATGTACCAGGTCTTGGGCACCTTCACCTCGCCGATGGCGCTCCCGGGCGGCTGCTTGCGCTCGAGGATCTTGTGGGCCAGCAAGAGGCCGGCCCCCTTGCCCCCCAGCTTGCCGTGACTCTCGGGCGGCATGATGATCCGGTCGACCAGGTCGACGAAGTCGGTGATCTCGACCAGGTCCTTGGCCGTGCGCACGAAGTCGAGCTGTTCGGTCAGGAGTCGCTGGGTGAGCGAGACGGTCAGGGTCTTGCGCGTCGACTCGGGCAGATCCCGCCCGTCGGCCACCAGGTGGTGGAAGCGCTTGAGGCCCGCGGCCAGCTCGGGCAGCGAGGAACGGTGACTGCCCAGGACTTCCATGAACCCGCCGGCCTTGTCCTCCACCATCCAGCGCTGCACGCGCGAGATGATCTCCCGCCCGCCGAGGTGCCGGCTGGCCAGATCGAACGGCCGGTCGCTGAGCAGCACCTCGGTGTTGGGCTCGAAGCGCCCGCTGGGAACGTTCGTGTCCGCGGTCAGGCTCTCGTCGTCGCCCGCGCCCGCGTTGCCGGTCAGGATGGCGCGGGCCTCCTCCACCCCGATGCGCGTCAGGTGGTTCAGCATGCGCCGCGAGATGCGCTGGTAGAGACCCTTGTCCGATTCGCGCAGGAGCTGCAGCGGCGCCCGCCAGCTATCGCGCGCATCGTCGGACTCGGCGCTGCGCGCTACGTCCCAGTTGTGCTGCAGCTCCTTGAGACGTTGGAAGAAAAGGAAGTGGCTCACCCGGTCGGCCAGCGTGCGGATCAGCCGTTCCTCTTCCGCCAGGAACGGCCCCTGGTCTTCCTGCGGCAACTCCTCGACGTAGTAGACCGCCAGGCGGCCGACGACGTCCTCCTGCGTGCGCAGCGGCGCTTCCAGGACCCACTCGGTGGGCTCGAATTCCTGCGATCGATACTCGCGGCCGTCGAAGAGCAGCGCCGCGCGGCAGGCGCCGGGGTGCTGGAACCCGGGCGGGATCGCCTCCACCACGCCTTGCAGCACCTTCTCGAGCGGGACATCGGGCTGGTTCAGTTGCTTCTCCACCTCGTAGAAGCAGTTGAGCTCCTTGGCGCGTTCCTGCAGGTCGTCCAGTAGCTGGCGATGCGGCCTACTCGTACTCGGTCTGCTCATGGCGCTTCACCACCCCCCGGCCGTTGTGCCCGTCGACCTTGACGAGCAGAGGCCCACTCGTCCGCACGTGCTTGACGAAATCGGTCTCGGCCACGGCCTCCTGCCGATCCAACCAGTCCCAGTCGACGGCGTGCGGTCCATGGTGCCGGACCGACAGGTAGAGTACCCGACAACCGATCAGGTTGTGGAAGAAATGGGACCCCTGGCTCAGATCGGGGTTCATCTCCGGCAGCGTCGCCTCCACGATGACCCGCGCTCCGCACACCTGGCCCCACTCGACCGGCACCCCCAGCCAGGGATCCGAGGACCCCCAACGCCCGAATCCGATCAACAGATAGGGCTTCTCCGCCCGCAGCAGGTCGAGATTGAACCGCTCCAGCTCCTGGGCGATGCGCGGTGTGTGGCGCGCTTCGAAGGCGCGTGGCTTCAGGTAGACGATATCGCGAATGTCCTCGCGCACGCCGTTGCCCAAGACCTGCTCCGAGGCCAGGAGCGTGTCCGCGCCGGCGAGCTCACCGGGCTCCAGCGCTACGCGATCCTGCGCCACCATCATCGGCCGCACCTGCAGGAACCCCAACCGGGCCGGCGGCCCCTTCCGGATGGGCATATCCACGGCGAACTCGATCTCCACCGGCGAGGCCAGCACCTCGCCGCTGATCGCCAACAGGTGCAGCACCAGGTCGTTGAGCGGCAGCTCGCCCAGGGCGAGAATGGGCGCGAAGTCGAGCACGCGTGGCCCCCTGAGCCCCACGCCCGGCCGCAGGCGATCGGAGCGCGCGTCGTAGGTCGAGGCCAGGCGGTCGAGGGCGCCGTCGGCCTCCGCTTCCTCGAGCCCGTGCTCCACCAGGTACTCGGTCTCACGGGTCGGATCGGGCGGCGGCGGCGCGCCCATGTGAACCGACCAGAAGTCGGTCTGGGTGTTCTTGAGCAGGTCGCCGATCGCACCGAACGGCGGCGGGGCCGTGGGATAGGCGGGCGAATAGGTCCAGCTTCGTCCGCCGTCGACGATCTGCTTGCCCAATCCCAGGGCCAAGTTCACCACCCCGTCCTCGGGCCGCGCGTGACCGCTGGGGTAGTAGTTGTACGATCGCGCGACGCCCGAGATGGCCGGGTAGTAGCGCTGACCGTAGCGGCGGCCGACGATCTCCTGCACGATGAGCGCCATCTTCTCGCTGTCCTGCGGCTGCCGGATCGAACGCAGATAGCTTCGTGCCTGGCGGAAGAAAGTCGAGGCATAGACGAACTTGATCGCCTCGACCAGCCGCCGGAAGCGCGTGTCGACATCGGGCTGGTTGTTGGGCGTCATCTTGGTGGCGTAGACGCCGGCCAGCGGGTGGTGCAGGGCGTCTTCCAGCATGCTGGAGGAGCGCACCGCCAGGGGCGTGCGCACCTGCTCGGCGATGCCCCACAGATCGCCGACGAACTCTGCCGGCAGGTCGGCCTGCTGAAGCCGGTGGGCGATGCGGTCGTCGGGCATGCGGGCCAGGTCTTCGATGCGCAACCGATTGCGGGTCATGAAGGCGTCGAACACCGCCGTGGTGAGCACGGTCATCGTGGGCACCGCGATCTCGATCCCCGCAAAGCGATCCGTCTCCACGCGGGGCAGGATTTCCTGCGCGATCCGCTGCAGGCCCGCGGCCTTGCCGCCGATGTGGCCGGCGCCGATGCGCGTGAAGCGCTCGGCGCCGCCGAAGAAGCGCCGTCCGAACGGGGGCAGGTCGGGACGATCTCTTGAGGCCATACACCCTCCTCGATGCGGGGGTGGGGCGCGGGCTCGCCGCCCGGATCCGTGCGGACCCGGGCGGCGGCGAGGTCAAACGGCGCGGGCGGCGGCCGGTGCGGGCCGCGATGACCGCCGGCGGCGAGCCCGCCCGGATGCGATCACACCCAACCCCGGTCGTGACACGCCTGCGCCACGCGGTTGATCGCCACCACGTAGGCGGCGTCGCGCATGAAGATCTTCTGCTTGACCGCCACGTCGCTGACGGCGATGTAGGCGCTCGTCATCTTCTGGTCCAGACGCGCCAGGACGTCGTCCTTCGGCCAGAAGTAGTTCATGTTGCTCTGCACCTGCTCGAAGTAGCTGCAGGTCACCCCGCCGGCGTTGGCCAGGAAGTCGGGGATCACGAAGATGCCGCGCTTGTGGATCAGCTCATCCGCCTCGGGCGTCGTCGGTCCGTTGGCGCCCTCACCGATCACCCGCACGCGCGCGTTGATCTTGTGGGCGTTGTCGCCGGTGATCTGATTCTCCAGCGCGCAGGGCAAGAGAATGTCCACCTCCTGCTCCAACCAGGCATCGCCCAGCATCACCTCGTAGCCCAGGTCGGCCGCCTTGGCCTTGTTGATGCCGCCGAAGCGGTCGGTGATCGAACGAAGCTGCGCCAAATCGATCCCGGTCTTCTTGGTGAACGTGTAGGAGGTCTGGTCCTCTTGGTCCCACGAGGAGACGGCAACCACCGTGCCGCCGAGCTGCTGATAGAGCTCGATGGCGTACTGGGCCACGTTGCCGAAGCCCTGCACGCTGGCAATCGTGTCGGTGGGTCGGATGCTGAGCTGCTTGAGCGCCTCGCGCAGCGTGTAGATCAGCCCGTAGCCGGTCGCCTCGGTACGGCCCAGCGAGCCGCCCATCCCCACCGGCTTGCCGGTGATGAGGCCCGGGAAGTGGCCGCCCTGGATCCGCTCGTACTCGTCCAGCATCCAGAGCATGTGCTGAGCACTGGTCATGACGTCGGGCGCCGGCACGTCGGTGACCGGACCAATGGCGCGGCCGAGCTGGCGGATCCACCCGCGGCAGATCTGCTCCTGCTCCCGGGGACTGAGGTTGTGCGGGTCGCAGATGACGCCGCCCTTACCGCCGCCCAGCGGCAGGTCGGCCACGGCGCACTTCCAGGTCATCCACATAGAGAGGGCGCGCACCGTGTCGATCGTCTCCTGCGGATGGAAGCGGATGCCGCCCTTGCAGGGACCGCGCGCGTCGTTGTGCTGGCAGCGAAAGCCCTGGAAGACCTTGACGCTGCCGTCATCCATCCGGACGGGGATCAGGAAGTGATACTCGCGCATCGGGCTGCGGAGCAAGTCGCGGGTGGCCTGATCGAGTCCGATCAGGTCCGCGATCTTGTCGAACTGCGCCCGCGCCATCTGAAACGCGTTGAACGACTTGTCAGCCGCCATGGGACTCCCCCCTCTCATCGTGCCCGCCCGATCTCGCCGGCGCGGGCTTCCCGGCATCTGGTCCGCCTGAGCGGGTCTGGTGACCCGGCCGGTCGGCCGCCAAGAACCCAGGCCTCTCCGCGGGATTTCGGTGCGCCCCGGCGCCGCGATCCGCGACTCTCCCGACCGGCACCCGAAGTATCGGCCTGGGCGGATCCGCGCACATCGGCCGGGAAGAGGATTTCGACTCAGCGGAAAGGCGGATTCTCGCGGGCGGGCGGTCTACGTAAGAAGGATGAGTGGCCGGCGGCCCCACTCACCCGCGCAGCCGACCACACCATCTGCTAGAATGCCCTGTTCGTCTCTCGGGGAGACGGCCACACGACGGGGTGGACCGATGACCGGCGACGCCGATGCCAGACAGATCGCAGCCCTGCTCGAAGAGCACCGGGTGGGGATCCTCTCGGGCTGGCTCGAGCTGTTGCCGCACATCCCGGACGGACGGTTCATCCACCGGCCGGAGAACGAGGTGCGCGCCTGGGCCTCGCAGGCCCTGACGGCGGCCATCGAAGCGACCGCCGACCGCGCCCCCGAGGCGCTTCGGGCACGGTCCCATGAGCTCACGGGCGGTCTGCGGCGCCAGGAAATCGGGCTGGACGAAGTGATCGCCGCCCTGATGCTCCTGCGTGATGCGGCCTTTCCCTTCTTCGAGCTGCGCTTTGGCTCGGAGGCGAAGCCGCTCAGAGAGGCGCTCGTCTTCCTGGACGCCGGAATGCGTCGTCTCCTGGGCGCGGTCGCCACCGCCTACGCCGACCAGATGCTGCGCAGTCTCGAGACCGCCCGGGCGCGCACCAGCCTGATGCTCGACGCGGCCGAGACGGCCGGCAGCTCGCTCGATCCGGACGACGTCTTCGAGAAGGTCGCCGATGGCATCGCCTCCGCCTTGCGGGTCTCCTACTGCCGGGTCTACGAGTGGGACGCCCACGACCAGGCGTTCATGCCCCGTCACGCGATCGGCAGCTTGCCCGGCGAGCGGCTGAACCAGCTTCTCGGACGCCCCTTGCGTCCGGCCATCGACCCGCTGGTGCAGGCCGTCGTTGAGCAGCGGGAACCGGTCCCCTGGATCTGCGCGGGCAAAGAGCTCTTCCTGGGTCAGACCACCTGCCGCGGCGTGCGGATTGCATCGGCCGTGGCCGTCCCCATCGCCGCCTCGGGCCGTGTGCTGGCCCTCGTGCTCGGCATCTGCAAGGACCCCAGACGCGTCTTCAGCCGCCGGCGGATCGAGATCGCCTGGGGCATCGCCCGCACCGTCGCTCCGGCGGTCAGCAACGCGCACCTCTACGCCGAGACCCGCGCCCAGCTCGAGACCAGCTTGGGGCTGCAGCGGGTAACCGAGGCCCTGCTCGATCATCGCGCCGGCGAGCAGGCGCTGCGCGTCATCTGCCGGGAGGCCCGGCAGCTCGTGGGGGCCGAAGGCTGTGCCCTCCTCGAACAGACAACGTCCGGCGCGTTGATGGTGGCAGCCCGGGACGGCGCCTTCCCCGAGGAGATCATCAGCCGCATTGAAAGCGCGCCCGTGCGCGGCGCTGAGGAAGGCCTGACGCAACGCGGCGCCGAGGAAAGCGCAGAAGATGCCGAACGTCATCCGGCCGTCTACGGCGCCGAGCACACGAGCATTCCTCCCAAACCGCTGCTCCTGAACATCACGCGTTCGACAAGGCCGTTCGACGCGGTCCAGGGACGCGGCTCGCTGCTCTCCCTGCCCCTGCGCGTGGGGGGCGACGTGCAGGGCGCGCTCGTCCTCGTGGCGCCCGACCCCCGCTTCGACGTGGCGGACCTGAGACGCCTGCAGCTCTTCGCCGATCAGGGCGCCATCGCGCTCGAGCACTCGCGCCTGAACGCCCAGCACGAGCGGATGGCGGTGCTCGAAGAGCGCCAGAAGCTTGCCCGCGACCTGCACGATTCGGTCACCCAGGCGCTCTATGCGCTGACGATGTACGCCGAGGCCGCCACCCGCCTGCTGTCGTCCGGGGATCACGAGAAAGCGAGCACGTATGTGCGGCAGTTGGGCGAAACCTCGCTCGCCGCCCTGCGTGAGATGCGCCTGTTGATCTTCGAGCTGCGCCCCCCGGCGCTGGAACGCGAGGGACTGGTCGGCGCTTTGCGGGCTCGATTGGCGGCCGTCGAGGGGCGCGCCGGCATCGCGACCGAAATCGATTGCGAGGACCCGGGGCCGCTGCCTGCGCACGTCGAAGAGCACCTGCACGGAATCGCGCGCGAAGCGCTCAACAACGCGCTGAAGCATGCCGAGGCCCGTCGCATCGCGCTCGTTCTGCGTAGAGAGAACGGCGCGCTGGTGCTCGAAGTCCGCGACGACGGCTGCGGGTTCGATCGCGACGGCGCCAGGCAAGCGGGCGGCATGGGGCTGCGCACCATGGCCGAGCGTGCCGCCGAGCTGGGCGCCAAGCTCTCGGTTGCGAGCGCGCCGGGCAAAGGCACGCGGGTGCGGATTGCGCTGCCGGCGCCCGGACCCGCCCCCCGGCCGGAGAGCGAGGCCGTGGAGAAGGAGTGAGAGCATGTCGGAGCCATCGATCCGCGTGTTGATCGTCGACGACCATCAGATCGTGCGCAAGGGCTTGCGGGCCTTGCTGGAGACCGAAGAGGGCTTGCAGGTGGTGGGTGAAGCGGCCAACGGCCGCGAAGCGATCGCGCAGGCCGACGCGCTGGCGCCCGACGTGATTCTGATGGACTTGGTGATGCCGGAGCTGGACGGCGTCGATGCCACACGAGAGATCGTGCGGCGCCATCCCGGCGCGCACATCCTGGTCCTCACCAGCTATGGCAGCGACAACAAGATCTTCCCCGCCATCAAGGCGGGAGCGCTCGGTTTCCTGCTGAAAGACACGCGTCCCGATGAGCTGATCGACGCCATCCGGGAGGCCGCCGCCGGACACTCGTCGCTCGATCCGATCGTCGCCCGCCGCCTGCTGCGCGAATTCTCGCAGGAGGCCTCGGTCCCGCCGAAGGAGCCGCTCACCGGGCGCGAGCGGGACGTGCTGCGCCACATCGCCCGCGGCCTCACGAACGAGCGTATCGCCGAACGCCTCTTCATCAGCGAAGCGACTGTACGAACGCACGTAAGCAATATCCTGGCCAAGCTGGGCCTTTCGAACCGAACGCAGGCGGCGCTCTACGCCTTGCGCGAGGGATTGGCGTCGCTCGACGAGGCCGAGGGGCTGGACTGAGCGTCCCTTCAGGCCCAGAAGATGGCGCATTGCTGCGCCAGGACCCAGTGCGGTATACTGGATCCGCTGGTGCGTTTGTGATGGACACTACCGATAGCGACCCAACCGGCCACTCGGGACATTCGTCCACTGCGCGCACTTGCTACGGATTGCCAGGGTGACCATCCAGAGGGAGGAGAGTTCCCATGACCCCCAGGCTGTATGTGCTCCTTACCGCGCTTCTTCTCGTCGCACCGGCCCATACCGCACAACCACCTGACAAGCACGCCGCACAAGGACTCGTCGGCGTCCATGTGCTGGGTCCGGCGGAAGGCGTCCTCACCGGCGATCCGGGACCGCGCGATGACGCCGTGCTGTGGGAAAACCACGACGGCACCTTCGAGAACGGCTACTGCTGGGACTGGACCGTTCTGGAGGAGCCGTATCAGGGTGCTTTCGCCGAGGGCTTCATGGGTCCCGCCGACGTGGTCGGCGTGCGGATCTACCTCACCGGGGTCAGCACGCACGACGGCGATGACGTCGACATCTTCGTCTGGGGCAGCGGTGTGGAGGGTCCCGGCCCCGTTCTGGCGATGGTGTCGTACCAGGGTGTGGAACAGCCGCCCTTCTGGCCTGAGGTTCGCCCCTACGACTTCGAAATCCAGGCGCCCGTCGGTCAGGTGTTCTATGTGGGGCTCTGGGACGTCCCGACTCTGTACGGATGCCCCATATCCTGGTTCATCTGCGCGGACGAGGACGGTCCTTACGGCGCCCCCTGGACCTACATTCCGCTGGAGTCGGGTTACGATCCGGGCTGGCATTCCCCAGACACCGTCTGGGGCGTCACTTCGAGCCTGGGAATCGGCGTCTACGTGCAGGCCACCTCCGGCGTACAGGAGGGCACGCTTCGTCCGGTGGAGAAGTCCACCACCTGGGGTGCGATCAAGGCGCTCTTCTGAGGTGGCCGCGGATCGGGGCCAACGCCTGCGAGACAACGAATGTGGTCGCGGTGACGCTTACGAAGCCGAATGCGCCGCTGGTTTCGATTGCATCCGTCCTCGCAGGCGCTTACCATGATGGACGCAGCCGCGCCGGAAGGCACCGTCTCCCATCTGTCCAGGAGCCGGGCACGAACGTTGACCTTGCACCGCGTGACGGCGCGAGAGCTCCGCTATCCAGCCGTGCGGACAACCGCAACGCAGAGTCCACACAAGGAGGGATTCCCATGACGATTCTGCATCACCGCCCGTGGATGGGACGTGCATTGCCCGGCCTCTCGGTGTTGGCCGTCCTCGTGGGTCTGGCCCTGACCACGATTCTGGCTCCAGCCCTGGCTCAAGATCTGGACGCGGGCGCTCCGGCCGGCTCACCTTCCACCCATGTCCCTGCTCTGCCGGAAATCAACTGCTACGAATTCGGCGGCAGCAGCGAGTCGTTCTCGGGTTCCGATCGGATGCGCGGAAACACCTACACTGTGTTCGAAGATCAGTTGCTGGTGGAGATCCGGCAGTATCTGGACGTCAACGGGACCACGATGCTGTACTGGTACGTGCTTGAATCGCCTGTTCCCGCGGGCACGTACACGGTGATCTCCGAGACCATTGTGGTCGAATCGGGCGCCGGCCAGGGCTGGTACTCCTCGGGGCCGGTGAGCGTGTCGCTGCAGGCGGGAATGTACTACGGGATCGGCGTGGCCTGGGGATCCGAGACGGTGGGCTACTTCCGGGACCCGGCGACGTTGCCGCGCAATTGGGAGCTGGGCACGGTGGAGGATTGCATGCAACACTCCGAGCCGCCGCCCTACACCATGATCACGTACAACCATTTCACGGGCGCCGAGTACGGCATGGTGCTCTGTTTCGAGACCGCCACGCCCGTTGAGAGCCCGACCTGGGGAGCCATCAAGGAGCTGTTCAAGTAGCCCACGGGCGAGCCCGGCATCGCAAGCCGGGCTCTTCCGCCAACGGGTCACGGGATCGACCACGCGTAGACGGCGCGCAGCCGCAAGCGGTCTTCGTCGCGGAAGCGGCCCAGCGCACCCTCCTCGTCCCCGTCGACCAGCAGCAGTCCTGCGGTGAGGCCCAGTCCGTAGGGCGAGGTCCAGGAGAGCTCGATCGTGGCAAAGCGATCGTTGCGCTCGAGGTCGAAGAGCGTCTCGACCTCGAGACGGGTGAACGCCCCTGGGTCGATCCGCATCCGCACGAGGCCCGCGTGGCGGAAGAGGTGACGATACCGCGCGATCCCCGTCTCGCCGGTCCAGCCCCCATCGTAGGCGTACTGCACCAGCAAGCGCACTTCCCCTCCATAGCCCCAGCGAGCGAGCGAACGGTCCACCCCGACGCCGGCGCGCGTGTAGGCCGGCTCCGCGCCGTATCCGGCAATCTCCTCGGGCCAGACGCGCGCGCCTTCCAGGCGCACCGTGCCGGGTCCGAGCGGACGGGCCAGATCGGCGCCGAGGATCCGCTGCGGGGCGTAGGCCAGGTCCACGCGCACCCGCGCCCGGCCCTCGGGGGTCAGCTCGGGCTCAGCGGCGACGACCACCGTCGGCAGCCGCTCGTAGGCCCGTCCGACACAGGCGCCGAGGTCCCACCCGCCGGCGTGCAGATCCAGCCGCAGGCCGTATTCGTCGGATCCGACCTCGTCCGCGGGCCCCAGCCGCCGCCCGCGGGTGACATCCGTCGGCAGCGCACCGACCTCCTCCACCGCGACCGAATCGGGAAACAGGCACCAGGGATTCCGTTCGTCGAAGGAGAGGATGTCGGGCTCGAAGAGGGGCACGTAGACCGCCTCGAGCGTCAGCGGTCCCACGAAGAGATCGCACCGCGCGGCCCAGATCGGCTCATCGCGGTCCTCCAGGGGATCGGTCACGTCCCGCCGCCGGAAGATGTCGGTGGGGCGCAGGCTGTCCAGGCGGCCCCAGCGAATCTGCTGGCGTCCGGCCGCGATCTCGAGCGGTCCGGCCGCGACGGCGGCGAACCCCTCGGCCACCCAGACCCGGTCCCGCTCGGGGAGGACGTGGTCGGCCCGCGCGCGCACGTCGCCGACGCCATAGAAGCGGAAGCGATCGTCGTAGCTCAGGCGCAGCCCCCCGGTGGCCGCCGAGCGGCCCAGCGGTCCGTCCTGCTGGAAGGTGCGGAACTGCTCGGCCTCGCCGCGGAGCGTGAGCCGCCAGGGCGTGCGCGCGCCGGACGTCTCCCAGACGCAGACAACCAGCACCACCATCCCCGCAGCCAGCCACTTCTTCCAACGGTCGCGGCGTCTCATCCCGGGCGCCTCAGCGACCGTTCGGAGAAGATCCGGTCGGGCAGGTCGTCTTCCCAGCGGCGCTCGTGAACCTCCAGCACCGTGCGGTGACGTGTGCGCAGATTGCGCATCTCGGTGCGGTTCCATCGCCACCGGTCCCCGATCCTGACCGGCTCGCTGTTGCGCACTTCCTTCAGCGGCTCGCCGTCGCGGCCGTAAAAAACGGCGCCGACGTAGACGTCCCGGGTCGGATCCACGAAATAGACTCGCCGGCTGTACAAGGAGTGCTCGCGGGCTCCCCCGGCCACCGGGCGCACCTCGAGCAGACGGCAGCGCACGCCTGCGACCTCCCGCCACCCGAGGATCGCGAAGGCGTGATCCTCGAGTCGCAGATCGGTCAGATCCTCGTAGCTGAAGTCAGTCCCCATGTACGTGTCGCCGCAGTTGCGCGCGGCGATGCGGCGCGTGGTGTGATAGGCCGGCAGGTAGATCCACCAGTCGTCGTCACGATCGGTGTTCTCCAGCGCGAGCACGCCCGCGCCGGCCATCTCCGGCGGCGTGTGAAACCGGGTCAGCCGCGCCATGCGCCCGTTCGCGCGTTGCTTCTGGTAAATTGTGGTCTCGCGGTGACGCGCCACACCGGTCGAGTCGACGAGCGTCATGGTGAGCTCGGTCACTTCGTGCGGCCCGGCGGCCATGGTCTGGATGCGACGCATCATCTCTCGCGCGTCGGCTGCGCCGTCGCGCGGCGTTCCGTCCTGGGCCGGGACGGCCTCCCCGGTCCCACCCAGCCACAGGGCTGCCAGCAGCACGCCCCACGCAACGCACGCGATCATTGACCTCACGTCGCTCCCCCCACTCGCCAGGGGCCGCCCGCGCTTTTTGCGTTCCCCCATCAGCCCCGCGATCATTCAACCACCCTCTGCCGCAAGACGGAGGCGAGATCAACCGACAAAACGCCACGCACGGCGGGGAGCGCGACGATGGGCGCCAGGATGAGCAGGCCCAAGATGGGGGGCAGAATCTGGTTCAGACCGATCGAGAGGGCCAAGGGGAACCAGGCCTCCCCCAACCGCCCATTCAGATAGACCGAGATGAGGACTGCAGCCGGCAGCGCCACCAGGGCGGCCAAGGACGCCTGAGCCAACCCCTCGATACGCACCATCCCGGCGAGCATGGGCGGATCACAGCCCAACGACCGGAGCGTGGCGTACTCGCCCACTCGTTCGGCCACGGCCAGGTTGAGGCTGGTAAGCAGGAAGAGCAGGGCGATCCCGATGCTGATCATCGCCGTGATGTTCACGATCGCGATCTCCTGATCGAGCAGCGCGAAAATGGCCTCCAGCAACTCCGACTTCGGGTGGCTGCGCGCGACGAACTCGATCGCCGCCAGGCGCGCCTGCGCCTCAGCGTCCAGATTGCCTCGCAGGAAGACGCCGCTGGATTGCTCCAGGCGGCCGGTCCAGGCCCGGGCGACCGCCAAAGGCGCCAGGACGCGCCCCAGAACGATGTCGCGCGCAACCCCCACGACCTGAGCCTGGACCACGTCCCCTTCGGGCACCTGAATGCGGAGCGTGTCGCCGGGCATAGCCCCCAGTCGACGCGCGACGTCGGGACTGAGCACCACGTGCAACGAATCCTCCGGAGCCAGGTCACGCCCGTGATCGATGGCTATGTTCCGGAAGTCACTGGCAGGGTCGAGGCCGAAGAGCACGACGTTGTCCACCGCCCGGTTCGCCGCGACCTCGACGGGACGCGCCAGGAAGGGATCAACGTCCAGCACCCCGGGCAGCGAACGCAGCTCCGTCAGCTCCTCGGGATAGACCGGATAGTGGAAGTCGACCTGCAGGTCCCACCGCTCGTGTTCGCAGGTGACGCGCGCCGCCTCGCGCATCGAGTGCAGCGAGATTCGGTAGGCCGCCGCCACGCCGACTGCGATTCCGACCGCGAGCACCGTGGTCGTGGTCAGTCCGGGACGGCGCACGAGATTGCGTAGCGCCCATCGCGTCGAGACCTGCAGGGGTGCCGTGCAGCGCAGGAAGAGGCGCGGCACGCCGGCCTGAGAGGGTTGGCGGGTCTCGGCGCTTTGCAGCACCGCCTGCGGCGACATCCGCAGCAGGTGGCCCACGCAGATCAGCATGGTGCCGGTGGAGATCACGAGGGCCTGGGCGGCGGCCAGCGCGAACGGCCCGTGGAAGAAATGGTGATCGATGCGGGGCATGCCGATCGCATTGCCGTAGATGCCGGCAAAGGCGTCGCGGATGGCCACGGTGATAGGAGCGCCCAATCCAGCGCCCAACAGTCCCAGCACCAATCCGGTGGCTCCGAAGCTGGCCAGCACCTCGCGCCGTCCGTAGCCGAGCGCCCGCAGCGTGCCGATCTCCCTGCGCCGCACCCAGACCATGCGGCGGAATCCCAGAACGGCGATCAGCAGGCTCAGTCCTCCCAGCGTCACCCGAACGGCCGGTACATAGACAGCCAACGCCTGGATGTCGATCTCGAGAAAGTGGTAGCTGAACTGCTGCTCGCGGGGCACGACCTGCTCGACACTGGCGCCGTCCAGCCGTTCGAGAACAGCCCGTCGGGCCTCGCGCGCATCAGCGCCGGGTTGCAGCCGCACCGCGATGCTGTTGATCATGGCGAAGCCCAGCCGGTCGGCGATCCGATCGAGGTTTCCGAAGACGACCGCCAGGGAGCCCTTCTGGGGGATGAAGCTCTGCGGATTGGTCGACGCCGACACGAACTCGGCGCTGAGCGCGACGCCGCGCACCGGGCAGTTGTAGCGCGCCCGGCCCACCGACAGCCGCAGCGTGTCCCCCACCGTGACCCCGTGGTACCGGGCGAGCGCCTGCTCGATCACCACCCCGGCCGTGTCGTCGGGGGCCAGCGGCGCGCCGTCCAGAATCTGGAGGCGATTGACCCGCGGCTCTGCGCGGGCGAGGAAAACAGCCTGCGCACTGAGGCACGCGCCGGAGGGCAGGTCGATGGTCCCGGGGAAGATGAGTCGGTGCTCAACCTCGGCCACATCTTCGAGCGCGGTGAGGTCGGGGAGATGCGCTACATCACGCGGCAGCAGTCGGAGTTCCAGATCGGCCGCAGCGCACTCCGCGAAGATCGCATCGCGTGTTTCCAACAGCGTGCGAAACGCCATGTCCGAACCGGCCGCCATGCCGATCCCCGCGGCCAGTGTCACGACGATGGCAGCCGCGCGCCACCGGTCGGACCAGAGGTCCCGCCACGACAGGGCGGTCAGAATCGGCCGCGGGCGCATCATGCGAAGTCCACCGCCCGCACGATCGACGCCGACGCCGCGGTCGTCTCGCACAGCCGGCCGCGCTCGATCCGCAGGACACGATCGGCCGCCTCGGCCGCCCGCTCGTCGTGGGTCACCACCACGAACGCGGCCCCGCTGGCGCGGTTGAGCCGGTGCATGACATCCCAGATCTCCCCCGCGGTATCGCGGTCGAGATTGCCGGTCGGCTCGTCCGCCAGCACAACCGGGGGACGCTTGGCGAGCGCCCGCGCCACCGCGACGCGCTGCTGCTCACCGCCCGAAAGCTGCCTGGGCAAGGCGTCGGCCTTCGCCGCCAACCCCACGGCCTCGAGCTGCTCGAAGGCCCGGCGGCGAGATTCGGCCGGCGTGAAACGGCGGGTCACCTCCAGCGCCGCCTCCACGTTTTCACGTGCCGTCAGGGTGGGCAGCAGGTTGTAGGATTGGAAGACGAACCCGATCTTCTCGCGCCGCAGCCGGGCCAGCTCGGTCTCGGAGGCCCCGGATAGCCCCACGCCGCAGACCTGCAGCTCGCCCGACTGGGGACGATCCAGGCCCCCCAACAGGTTGAGCAACGTCGTCTTGCCCGAGCCGGATACCCCCAGGATGACGACGAATTGGCCCCGCCGGATATCGAGCTCCACGTCGCGCAGCACATACTGGGTTCCCGCGCTGCTCGGGTAGATCTTGTGCAATCCCCGAATGTGAATGAGCCGGTCCTCGGGACCGGCTTCCCGCCACGTCGTCTCGCGTAGCATCGGCTGGGGGTTCCCTCCCGTCGTTCCACGCGCCGGAGCTGTAACCGCAATCCGAATAGATGTATCGGACGACGGACGTCTTCACAAAGCGAATTCGGTTGGGGGACGAAGAATCCTGACGGGCCGTTGCGCGCGGGGAGGGTCCGCTCGCCGGCGGAGGCGGGCGGGAGATCTCGGGCTTCAGTGAGAAGCCCCCATCAGCACGAACGCCGACCAGTAGGCCGGGTGTCGGAAGGGCTGCTGGCCGGTGCCGTCCTCGAAGCCCCGCAACCAGCGCTTCGCATCGCGCAGCGCCTCGGCCTTGCCCATGGGGAAGCCGGGCCCGCTGCCCCGGTCCTCTTCGTAGCGGCCGGTCAGGTTCTCGTAGAAGCGGCGCATGAGCAGCTCGGTGGCCCAGTCGTTGACGGTCCAGAGACTGACCAGCACGCTCCGCGCTCCGCGGAGCAAGAAAGCGTGGGCCAGACCAAGCTGCCCCTCCCCTTCCACCCTCTCGCCCACCGCGGTCCGGCAACCGCTCAACGTCACCAGGTCCGCATCCAAGCGGCAGAAGCTCCCGATCTCCTCCACCGTCACCAGCCCATCGTAGACGTGATCGCCCGACAGCACAGCCTGGAGCGGGTCCCGCCGGTCCACCTGCGAGAGCACCAGCGCGCAGCGGTGGGGACGGCGGGGGTCGACCAGTGCGTGCGTCGCAACGTGGACCAGATCGTAGGTCCCGCCATCCCCTGCGACCGACGCCAGGAACGCCCGTTCGGTGGCCGCCTTTCCCAACAGGAGGGTCGCCTTGGGGACAAGCGCGGTCAGGTGGCCCAATTCGCGGCGGGTACCGGTCAGGCGCGGCAGCTTGGCCAGCGCGCCGGCGTTGCCGGCAGCCGCCCTGCGCAGCAGATCGGGCTCGAGCGCGACGGCGGTCGGGGCACCCTGCTGGGTGTTCGTCCCGATCGGCGCCTCCCGTTCCATTGCTTCCAGGTGCTTCGCGCAGAAGGGCGGGTCGCCCACCAGCAGGGCGCACCAGCTCTTCCGGCTGCGTCCGGCCGCCCGTGCCTGGAGCAGCGTGTAGGCGCTCGCGGAGGGCACGTAGCAGAAGCTGAAGCGGTCGGCCAAGGTAGCGCCGCGGTCATCCCGCAGCGCCTCCAGGGGCAGCCCGACCAGGATTCCGGCCGGTGCGGCCACGATGCGGCGCACGCCGTCGAGGAACCGCTCGAGGGGCCGAAACCAGGAGGCCCAGACCGAATGCGCAAGCGGATCGACCTTCTCGGTCGTGGGCACCAGCAAGGGCCAGGAGGCCGTACCCGCCATTGTTCGCTGGAGCTCTTCGGCGACCCCGTCGATGTCCCGCGCGGAGCTCACGCCGGCCTCCCCGGCGGCGCCGGGCAGCCGCGCCCAATGGACCGGCTCTTCCCGCCGTATCACGTATCCCCACCGCCTGTGGTCGCTGGGCGTGACCTCGACATGGATCCAACCCACCAGCGCCTCGTCCTCGGACAGGGACCGCTGAATCGTGGCTAACGGAAGGGTGGGCGTAATCTGCGTGCCCCCCGACAGCACCAATTGCTCTGCGGCCGCCAGGCGCTCGGCGACCACCTCCACCTGGGCGCGCCGCAGACTGTCGAGCACCGCATCCACGCCGGCGGCGGCGGAATGCGCACTCCGTGCCGAATGCAGGGATTCGATCTGTTGCTGCAGGATCAGCCCCCGGCGCGAGAGTGCTTCCGTGTGCTCCGCCAGGTCGTGGCCCACGCTCGGGCCGGGGGCCGCCAAGACCTCTTCGAGCAGGCGCCCCATTCCCCGCTCGGCGGCCCGCCAGGCCGACTCCTCCGACCCCAGCTCCAGCCGCGCGGCCGCCAGCAGCAGACACGGGCTCTCCTGGAAAGTGGCACGGGCCGATCCCGTGCCCGCCACTTCCCGGGCGCGCTCGAAGGCGGCCGCCGCTTCGCCGAGCAGCCGCTCGGCATCGTGCGTCCGCCCTTGCGCCAGGCGGATGCGTCCCATCTGGCTCAGCGCGTAGGCGAGGTTGGGCTCGGCCGGGCCGCAGGCGGCGCGGCAGATTCGAAGACCCTCGGCCGCATGCGTAGCCGCCTCCTCGATGTCCCCCTGCTCGAGTTGCACCAGCGCCAGGTTGATGTAGCCCATGCCGAGGGTGATGTCATCGGGCGCGAGGATCTTCAGCTTCAGCTCGTGGGCCTCCCTGAAGTAGGATTCGGCAGTGTCCAGGTTCCCCCGGGACCAGTTCAAGACACCCAGGTTGTACAAGTAGGCCGCAATCCAGGGATGCTCCTTCTCGGGAAGTTGGCGGCGCTGGTCCAAGAGGTGCTTGAAGATGGCCTCGGCCTCGTCGTACTGCTCCTTCTCCGCCAGAAGAGCCGCCAGGGAGTTGAGTGCACGGGACGTCTCCAGATGATCCGGTCCGTAGACGCGGTTGTACAGATCCAGCGACTCGCGCAGCAACGGCTCGGCGCTGATCGGATCCCCCTGGATCCTCAGAATGTCGGCGATCTTTCGCAGCAGCCGGGCGATCTCGCCCTGGTCCGGCTCAGGCGCCCAGCGGTGCACGGCCAGGGCGCGGTAGAGCAGGGGCAGAGCCCGCAGATGATCTCCGCGGAACTGGTGCAGAGTACCGAGCTTCAACAGGCCATCGGCATAGGCGACGTTGTGGTCGAGCCCCTGCTCCGCGAGCAGGCGCAACGCCTCTTCGAGGACCGGCTGGGCGCGCGCGAAGTCGCGCCGCTTGACCAGCAGCACCCCCCACAGGCGCATCGCCTCCAGGGTGGCGGGATCCGCGGGACCACGATGAGCGTGCTGTATTTCGAACGCTTGCTGACAGAGGCTCTCCGCCTCGACGTACTGGGTATCGCGGTGCAGGATATCCGCCAGCTCATAGAGTAGAGGGGCCAGGTCCGGGTGGCCGGGCTCGAGCAGGCCGCGCGCCGCGGCCAGACGCCGGCGCATGAGTGCGGCGCAGGCCGCGTAGTCCCCCGCCTCGCGCGCGCGATCGATCCGGGCCGTGATGGACGTGATGGAGTCTGGCAACGCCCCGGCGGCCGCGGTCGGCGGGCTGCTCTGGGATCCGGCCGAGAGCGGCATGACCAGCAGCAGAATCGCGGCTGCCAAACCGTGCTTCATCGTGTGACCCACCGGCCGATCCTCCCTAGCGGCGGCCGGATTCCCGCTCGGTCCGGGCTCGCTCGCCCACGCTGCCCGGCTCGTTCGCCAACACGTCCAGCAGCGAATCGGCCGCGGTTTCCTGGCTCGATTCGCGCAAGGCCACGTAGAGCGTCCAACGGGCCTCGGCGTCCCAGGTGTCGGGCAGGTCCGCGCGCGGGACCGTTCGCAGGTGGTCGGCCGCCTCGCGATAGCGACCCGTCATGGCCAGGGCGCTCGCCAGGTAGATCCTGCGCATCGTCTCCCATGGGCCCTGGACCGGCGATGCGCTGAGGAGGGCGACCGCCCGATCGTACTCCCCTTCCTCATACGCCGCCAAGCCCTCGGCCAGGTGCGGCCCCGCGATCCGCGCGGCGTCGCGGAAGGTCGTCTGCCCCGGCACGCCCGGCAAGGGGGGGAGGTCCGCTACCGGGCCCGGAGCGGCACGGAGCAGTAGGATGGCAATGGTGATCACCGCCGCGGCCGCGGTCCAGAGCCCGATCCTCGGCCACGAAAGTCGCCACGCCGGCCCCGCCCCCGCGCGCCTGGCGACCGGTCCCCGATGATCGAGGAAAAGCCGGCCGCCGGCGTCGCGACGCAGGCGCACCCGGGCCCAGCGCAGCTCGTCGTCCGCCGCCATTTCCCGGAAGCGGGCCTCGCACCTCGGACATGCCCCGAGGTGGGCCAGCACCCGGCCGCGCTCCTCGGGCTCCAGCAGATCGCGCAGAAGGTTGACGCACTGGTCGGCGTCGATGTGACCGACGCCGTTGGCCGATTCCGGTGGAGGAAGATCACGACTCATGTGCCCGTGCCTCCCCTTGCAGTCGCAACGCGTGGAAGTACTCCCACAAAGCGATGAACGTGCCGGGGGGCATCTCCCTGGGATCGAGGCCCTTCCTGCGCATGCATTCGGCGAGCGCGGCGCGCCCGCGATGGACCATCAGGTCGACCGTCCCGGGCCGGGCCGCAACGCCGGGATGGGTCCCGATATCGCGACTCGCCAAGCCGTAGAATGCCCGCAGGAACCAGGCCAGCCGGGCGCGCGGCTTCAGGCGTTCGACGCACTCCCGGAGGTGGCGAACGTAGTCCCGGCTCTCGTGACGCGCCTCGGGCGTCGGCGCGGGGTCCCGACCGCGCCCACCGCGCAGATCGATGACCGGGCCGTCGTGCGCGGGGACCGTGGCTTCGTTCGCGCGGACGAACGCCGCCGAGCGCTTCTGTGACCGCCCGAAGTCCACGATCAGATTGCGCGCGGTCCGCGACAGATAGGCGTGGATCTCTCCGCTGGTGTGGCCCGACATGTCCCATTCACCCCGCTCGATCCTCTGCACGAGATCGAGCGCCTTTTCGGCGGCCAGGTCCTGCCGTTCTTCGCGCGACAGTCCGCCGCAACGATGCTCGTGAGCGCGCAGGAAACGCGTGAGGGCGGTGCGGATCAGCTCCCATGTCTCGCCGATCCGCGCGTCGCGAGCCCGGCGATCAGGCTCCACGCGAACCTGCAGGCTCGTTTCCTGCAATCGAGCAATCCATCGACCGGCGTGCGGCGAGAACGCGCTCATGTCGGCTGTGGTCCCACGCTAGGCTGCGGCGGTGGTGAACGCTCCCCGTTCCCCTCGTTGGGCGGGTGCTGACCGCAGGCTAGGTCTCGACGCGCCCGGCTGCAACAGCTTCCGCCCTTGGGCCTGTGCCCGCCGCAGCAAGACATCCGGCCGCAACGGCTGTCCGATGGGTCCCGTCTGCCTGATGCGGGCTGCCGAAGATCGGTGGAAGGGAGCCGAGCTTTCGGCTGAAGCGGCAAGGTCGTTCTCGGATGCGGGCCCGGCGTTCCGTACCGGCCGATGCACAGCGAAGCGGAACTCGTCATCGCGCGCGCAAGCATTCTCGGGGTCGATGTCCGGATCGGGGTCTTTCTTCTCTTCTCAGCTCCCTTCCGCAACCGTTTTCGATGGCGTCGATCTCCCCGACATTCACCCTTCATACGCGGGAGGGCCCGCGATCTTGCAGCCGAACTCAGCGTCTCCCCGAGAATCGCGCGAGGATGCCCTTGGCATAGACCCAGGCCATGGTGCACTCTAGCGGTATGCATCCGATCTCTCACAGTCCGCTTCACCCCAGAGTGGCCATCTGGATCGAGAACGCCGAGGGCAAGCTCGTCTTCGGCAAGGGCCGCCTGATCATCCTCGAGGCCATCGAGACCCATGGCTCGCTCTCCTCGGCCGCCCATGCACTGGGGATGTCCTACCGGGGATTGTGGGCGCGTATCCGCCACTCCGAGGAACGCTTAGGCTTCCCGCTGATCGAAACGCACGCCGGGCGAGGCCCCGATTCGGGCACCACGCTCACCCCGGCGGGCCGGGAGCTGCTGGCGAAGTATCGCTCTCTCCTGGGGCAAGTGGAGGAGGCCGTGACGGAAGCCTTTCGCACGGTCTTCGCCGAAGGATCAGCACCTCCTTCTCCTCGGGAACCGCACTGAGCCGAACTGGACCCCGCGCGGGAACGGGCATCCGACTTGCTCCAGAGCAATATGCCCTTTCTGGCATCTTATTGAGAGGCTTGGAGTTACGGGCTCTTTCGCCTTGACACCCCCCGGCTCCTGTTGGGACATTAGGGAGCTTGTTGCGCCTTGGTGCGGGTCGGCATCCGCCATCTCGGCGCGGCATCGGCGTGGGGCAACCATCTGGGGGACGGTGTGGTCGAAGGGCGTGGTCGCGATCGTCTTGCGAGCCTGGATAATCGCGCGGGGGTATCTGCTCAGCACGTGGCCCTGGAAAGGGCGCTGTGGGAGTGGCGCGAGGCGGTGCGCGACCGACTGGGAGAGCCCGAGACCGGAGGCTACCCCGACGGCGTCCCGGACCTTGCCGCTTCCGGTCGAGTCACGGCCGAATCGGACTGCCTCGTCGACAGCGTTGGTCCCTTGCCCAAACCGGATCTCCTGCGTGATGCGGCCCGGACGCTGACCGACCGATTGGCCCAGAACCTCGAGGTAGGGGCCGCGCTGCGGACTTGGATCGACGCCGACCCGGACGGCCCCGAGCAGGATGAGCGGCTGGCGCGCTGGTTCACCGCCGCGTGGCGGTTCGACCGGGCGGCGCTTCAGGACCTGGCCGACGCCTCCACGCTCGATCCTGACGTCCTGGCCTGGGCCGGCCGGCAGCTTTGCCGCCCCTTCTTCCACCATCTGGGACGATTGTTCGGCGAGCAGGGCCACGATCAGGTCGTGCCACGGCGCACCTGTCCTTGCTGCGGCGGCCTCCCGCGTCTGGGCCGCCTGGAACGCGAGGAGGGTCGGCGCTACCTCTGGTGTGACCTGTGCGACGTGCAGTGGCGCGCGCGGCGCCTGACCTGCCCCTTCTGCGGAACGACGAACCAGAAGCAGCTCGGCTATCTCACTATCGAGGGCTCCGATCGCTACCGAATCGACTTGTGCGAGGCTTGTCGCGGCTACCTGCGGGTGATCGACGAGCGCGATCTACCCGAGGGCAAGCACGTCGACTTCCTGGTAGAAGACATCGGCACCGTGCACCTGAGCATGGTCGCCGAGAAGCAAGGGTATCGGACCGGCAGGGTCCAAGTGAGGGAGGTGCTATGACCAAGCTCTCGAGGCGGGGGTTCTTGGCTGTCTCCGGGACGGCAGCCGCGGGCGGCCTCCTGGCGAAGTTGGGGTTGGACCTTGCCACCCCGGCGGCGCACGCGGAGGCGCTCAAGACCCGCTACGCCAAGGAGTCCACGACGATCTGCCCCTATTGCGGGGTGGGTTGCGGCCTCATCGTTTCGACGATGAACCGCAACGTGATCAACGTGGAAGGTGATCCCGATCATCCGATCAACCAGGGATCTCTGTGCTGCAAGGGTCAGTCGCTCTATCAGGTGGCCACCAGCGATCGACGCTTGACCAAGGTGCTCTACCGGGCGCCGCGCAGCACCGAGTGGGAAGAAGTCTCGTGGGAGTGGGCGCTCAACCGCATCGCCGACCGCGTCAAGGAAACCCGCGACAACACCTTCACCACCACGGATGACCAGGGGCGCGTCGTCAACCGCACGCATGCCCTGGCCGCCCTCGGCGGGGCTGCGCTCGACAACGAAGAGTGCTACGTCTACGGCAAGCTGATGCGTGCGCTCGGCCTGGTGTACGTGGAACACCAGGCCCGCATATGACACTCGGCCACTGTCGCCGGTCTGGCGCAGAGTTTCGGTCGCGGTGCCATGACGAACCACTGGATCGACATCGCCAACTCCGATTGCATCATGATCATCGGCTCCAACGCCGCCGAGAACCACCCGTTGTCATTTAAGTGGGTGATGAAGGCGGTCGATCGGGGCGCCAAGCTGATCCATATCGATCCGCGCTTCACGCGGACGTCTTCAAAGGCGCACATCTACGCTCCCCTGCGCTCGGGGAGCGACATCGCCTTCATCGGCGGACTGATCAACTATGTGCTCCAGAACAAGCTCTATCACGAGGAGTACGTCAAGAATTACACCGATGCCACGATGATCGTAAGCGATGACTTCGACTTCAACGAGGGCTTGTATAGCGGCTACGATGAAGTAAGCCGCAAGTACGACAAGTCGAAATGGGCCTACAGGGTCGAGGGCGAAGGTCCCAAGCGCGACATGTCGATGCAGGATCCGCGCTGTGTTTTCCAGCAGCTCAAGAAGCACTACGCCGCCTACACGCCCGAGAAGGTCTCCGAGATCACCGGCATGCCGGTGGAGGACTTCGAGAAGGTCGCGGAAGCCTACTGCGCCACCGGCCAGCCGGGCAAGTCGGGCACGATCATGTACGCCATGGGCACCACCCAGCACACCTACGGCACGCAGAACGTGCGCAGCTACGCCATGCTGCAGCTCCTGCTGGGCAACATCGGCGTGGCCGGGGGCGGGATCAACGCGTTGCGCGGCGAATCGAACGTGCAGGGCTCGACCGACTACGCCCTGTTGTACCACATCCTCCCCGGCTATCTGAAGACCCCGCGGGCGGCCAACACCAGCCTCGACGCCTATCACGAGGCTTGGACGCCCAAGGGCTCCTACGGCGACATGTCGGCCAACTGGTGGCAGCACACGCCCAAGTACATGGTGAGCCTGCTGAAGGCCTACTGGGGCGCTGCCGCCCAGAAGGACAACCAGTTCGCCTATCACTGGCTGCCCAAGCTGGCCGAGGACCGCATCTACACGCACATCGGCATGTTCGAGGCCATGTACGAAGGCGACATCAAGGGTCTCTTCTGCTTCGGCCAGAACCCCGCCGTCGGCGGGCCCAACGCACTCAAGGAGCGCAAGGCGCTCGAGAAGCTCGACTGGATGGTGGCGGCCGACCTGTGGGAGACCGACACCATGGACTTCTGGAAGCGGCCCGGCGTCGACCCCAAGACGATCCACACCGAAGTCTTCGTGCTCCCGGCGGCGTCGTCGATCGAAAAGGAAGGCTCGATCTCCAATTCGGGCCGGTGGATGCAGTGGCGCTACAAGGCGGTCGATCCGCCGGGCGTCGCCAAATCGGATCTGTGGATCGTGGACAAGCTGTTCATGGGGCTGCGCGAACGCTACAAGCGGGGCGGCGCGTTCCCCGACCCGATCGTCAACCTCCACTGGGACTACGGTGAAGGGGACGAACCCGATGTCCACCTGGTCGCCAAGGAGTGCAACGGCTACTTCATGAGCGACACCGAGGTCAGCGGCAAGACGTTCAACGCCGGCCAGCAGGTGCCCAGCTTCGCATTCCTCAAGGACGACGGCTCCACCTGCAGCGGCAACTGGCTCTACTGCAACAGCTACACCGATGCGGGCAACATGGCCGCCCGACGCAATCCCGTAGACGCAGAGAACAACATCGGCATGTATCCCCAATGGGCCTGGTGCTGGCCGGTCAATCGGCGCATCATCTACAACCGCGCTTCGGTCGACATGGACGGCAAGCCCTGGGACAAAGACCAGTACGTCATCAGGTGGGACCAGGCCGAGAAGAAGTGGATCGGCGATGTGCCCGACGGCGGATGGGCGCCGGGCACCAAGTTCCCGTTCATCATGAAGCCGCACGGTCATGCCCAGCTCTTCGGCAACGGCCTGGCCGACGGGCCGTTCCCCGCTCATTACGAGCCGGTCGAGTCCCCCGTGAAGAACGCGATGTACAAGCAGCAGAACAATCCGGCTATCAAGATCTGGGTCTCCGACATCAACGACATCGGCACGGTGGACAAGTACCCGGTGGTCGCCACCACGTACCGGGTGGTCGAGCACTGGCAGGCCGGCCAGATGACACGCAACCTGACGTGGGTCTCCGAGCTGATGCCGGACATGTTCATCGAGATCTCCAAGGAGCTGGCCGGCGCCAAGGGCATCAAGAACGGCGACCGCGTGCGCATCTCCACGGCCCGCGGCGGCATCAGCGCCTACGCCGTGGTGACGGCGCGCTTCAAGCCCTTCAAGATGAACGGCAAGGAGGTCCATCAGATCGGCTTGCCATGGCACTGGGGCTACTCGGGGTACTCGATCGGTGAGAGCGCCAACCTGCTCACGCCGCACGTCGGCGACGCCAACACGATGATCCCCGAGTACAAGGCGTTCCTGTGCAACGTGGAGAAGGAGGTGTAAGATGGCAGAGAACTGCTTCTACTATGATGGCTCGCTCTGCATCGCCTGCCGCAGTTGCCAGGTAGCCTGCAAGCAGTGGAACTACCTGCCCGGCGAAAAGACCAGCTTCTTCGCCGCGGCCGGCGGGTATCAGAATCCCTCGGATCTTTCCCCGACCACGTGGACGATCATCAAGTTCCACGAGATCGATGACAAACAGGATGTCGAGTGGCTCTTCAGGCGGCATCACTGTTTCCACTGTTCGGAGGCGGCCTGCATCGAGGCCTGCCCGGTGGAGCCGGTCAAGGCGATGACGCGTCATCCCGAGTTCGGGACGGTCTACGTCAACCAGGAGCTGTGCATCGGCTGCGGCGCCTGCGAGGCGGCCTGTCCCTACGAGGTGCCGCACGTCAACTACGACATCGAGAAAGCCCGCAAGTGCACCGGCTGTTACGACCGGGTCGCCAACGACATGCTGCCGGCCTGCGCCAAGACCTGCCCCACCCAGGCGATCCGCTACGGCGAGCGGGAAACCATGGTGGCGATGGCCAAGGCCCGGGTCAAGGAGCTGCAGAAGGCCGGCTGGAAGGACGCGGACGTCTACGGCCTGAAACAGCTCGGCGGCCTGCACTCGATCTACATCCTGCTAGGCGACCCCACGGAGATCTACGGGCTGGACAAGAGTCCGGAAATGGGCAACCTCGAAGAGGCCCAGCGCCACGGGCGCGAGAAATTCGCCGCTTGGCAGCGCGGGCGCGGTCGTGACACGCTGGCGTCGGTCGGAGCCGGCGGGCCGGCGGCGATGGCCGCTCTCGTCGGCGCAGCGGCCGCGGGCCTGAAGAAGCTCGGCGACCGCAAACGCGAGCTGGCCGAAGGCGAGAAGTCCGAGGAGTCCTAGCCGCCGGGGCGGGAACTCCGCGTGTGGCACGCGGGCGCGGTCACGGTCGGTCGCTCCGACCGGGGCAGCGCCCGCTCTTCATGTGCGGCGCACAAAAACGATTGCCGCCAGGAAGGACCACGCAGACGAGGAATCACGCCCCATGGGAGACCGGGTTCCCGCAATACGGCAGGCCACCCCCGATCTGGAGCCGCTCATGCGTCCACGCGGCGTGGCGGTGATCGGCGCATCGCCGCGTCAGGGTGCAATCGGCCTCGAGGTGGTGCGGAATCTGCTCGCATCCGGATACCAAGGCCGCGTCTACCCGGTGCACCCCCGGGCCGATGAGATCCTGGGACAGCGGTGCTACGCCGATGTGCGTGACGCTCCGGGCCCCGTTGACCTGGCCGTCCTGATCGTTCCCCGTGAGCGTGTGCCCGCGATCCTCGCGGGGTGCGCGGAAAAGGGCGTGGGCGCGTTGATCGTCATCGCCGCCGGGTACCGGGAGGCCGGCCCCGAAGGCGCCCGCTGGGAGGCGGAGCTGGTCGACCACGTCCGCCGTCTCGGAATGCGGATGCTGGGCCCCAACTGCATGGGCGTCATCCACACCGATCCGGGCGTGCGTCTCAACGCCACCTTTTCGCCGGTGCGGCCCCGCCCCGGATCGCTGGGGTTTCTGTCACAGAGCGGGGCTTTCGGGGTCTCGATCATGGAGGCGATGGAGCGAGCCGGTCTCGGCTTCAGCACGTTCGTCTCCACGGGCAACAGTGCCGACATCTCGAGCGCCGATCTCATGGACTACTGGGAGCAGGATGAGCAGACGCGGGTCGTGGCCCTCTATCTGGAGTCGTTCGGGGACCCCCGGCGCTTCTTCGCGTCGGCCCGCCGGCTCAGCGGCCGGAAGCCGGTCGTGGTCGTCAAGTCGGGCCGCACGAGCGCAGGGCAGCGCGCGGCCTCCTCGCACACCGGCGCCCTGCGCGGCAACGATACGGTGACCACCGCCTTTCTGGAGCAGGCCGGCGTGCTGCGCGCCGCCACGGTCGACGAGATGGTGGGACTGCTGGCCGCGCTGGGCCGCACCACGCTGCCCCGCGGCGATCGCGTGGCCTTGCTCACCAATTCCGGCGGACCCGGCATCATGGCGGTGGACCGGCTCATCGAGCGGGGACTGGAGGTGGCGCGTCTTGGGGCGCGGACCCATGCGCGTCTCCCGGATTTGCTGCCGACGCCGGCCGCCATCGCCAACAACCCGATCGATTTCACCGCGCTCGGCGTGCCGTCCACCTACCGGGAGGTGATCACGCTGCTGCAGACCGACGACCAGGTCGACGCGATTCTGCCCATCTTCGTCCCGCCCCTGATGGTCTCGCCGCTGGAGGTGGCCGAGGCGATCGCCGCCGGCGCCCGCGCCGGAGACAAACCGGTGCTGGGCGTCATCATGGCCGAGCCGGCCGCCTTCCGCGACGTGTTCGCCGACGATCCACAGGCCCCGCCCATCTACACCTCACCCGAGATGGCCGCCGATGTGTGCGCCCAGCTTCGTCGCTATGCGCGCATGCGCGAGCGCGTGGATGACGGCGCCCCGGCGGTCCGCGTCGAAAGCGCACTCGGACGCGACCGGCTCCGGCGGGCATGCGAGGAGGCCGACGCCGAGGGCCGACTACCAACCGCAACAGCCTTGGATCTGCTCGCGCGCTCCGGCATGCCCGTAGCGCGGACGATAGAGGCGCGCACCTCCGATGAGGCCCGCGAGGCCGCCGAGCTGCTGGGCTACCCGGTCGTCCTCAAGAGCGGCGGCCGCGCAATCCTCCATCGTTCGGACATCGGCGCGGTGCGCACCGATCTGGACGACGAGAGCGCGCTGCGCGCCGCCTACGAGGACGTGCAGACCGTCTTCCAGCGCGAGGGCCTGGAGCCCGGCCGGGAGTCGGTCCTGGTGCAGGAACAGGTCGCGGCCGGACGCGAGGTGATCCTGGGGATCCTGAAGGATCCTGCCGTGGGACCGGCGCTGCTACTGGGCACCGGCGGCGTCTATGTGGAGGTGTTGCGCGACGCGGTCTGGCGCGTGCCGCCGCTCAGCCGGGTAGAGATCGAGGCAATGATCCGCTCCCTGCAGGGCTACCCGCTGCTGGCGGGCGCGCGTGGCCGCCGAGCGGTGGCGATCGAAACGATCGTCGAGGTCCTTGCGCGACTGTCCCACATGGCGCTGGCGACCCCCGAGATCGCGGAACTTGACATCAACCCTTTCATCGTGCACCCCGAGCCCGAGCGCTGCCGCATCGTGGATGCACGCATCCGTCTGGAGCGCGGAGGAGGATGAGCCAACGATGGACGACCAACTCAGCCTGCTTCTCGTCGAGGACTCGCAGGACGACGCCTGGCTGCTCGAGCGCCGCCTCAGGAAGGAGGGCTACCGCCTCCACTCTCAGCGCGTGGAAACGCGCGAGGATCTGGCCGCCGCGTTGGCGGACTCGTCCTGGGATGTCATCATCGCCGACTACTCGCTGCCCCAGATGACCGCGATCGAAGCTCTCGACGTCGTGCGGGCGCGCGATCGGGACATCCCCTTCATCATCGTCTCGGGCAAGATCGGTGAGGAGACGGCCGTCGCCGCCATGCGCGCCGGCGCGCACGACTACCTGATGAAGGACAACTTGGCGCGCCTTGCGCCGGCGGTGGAGCGCGAGATCCGCGAGGCCCGGAAGCGGCGTGACGTCCGCGCGGCCCTACAGCGCAGCCAGGAGCAACTCCGCCAGTACAATCGGGATCTGGAGAGCCAGCTCGAACAGCGGGCGGCCAAGATCCGCGAGCTGGAACGTCGCCGCATGGCCGTCGAGCGCCTGGCCGCCAACGGTCGCATGGCCGCTCGGATTGCGCACGAGATCAACAATCCCCTGGCGGGTATCAAGAACTCCTTCGACCTGGTCGCGGACGCCATTCCCGCGGAGCACGCCTTCGCCCACTACGTGCCGCGCATCCGCCAGGAGATCGAGCGCATCGCCCACATCGTGCGCCAGATGTTCGACCTCTACCGGCCCGAGCAGGAGGTCGCGCGCGAGTTCGACGTGGGAGCCGCCGTGCGCGACGTGGCGGATCTGCTGCAGCTTAGCTGTCGCCCCCGAGGCATCACGATCTACTGCGAGCTTCCTCGGGCCGAAGTGCGCCGCACGCTGCCGCGCAACTCCTTGTTCCAGGTTCTCTTCAATGTGGTTCAGAACGCGATCGAGGCCTCCCCCGCCAACGGTACCGTCACGGTGGCCCTGCTGCGGGCGGATGCGCTGCTGGAGTTCTCGATCTCCGATCAGGGACCGGGCATCCCCAACGAGATCGCCAACCGAATCTTCGAGCCGTTCTTCACGACCAAGGAGACCGAGCACACCGGCAGCGGGCTGGGGCTGGGGCTGTCGATTTCGCGGGAAATCATGGAGTCGCTGGGCGGCACGCTGCGCTTCGACACCACCTCAACGGGCACGACCTTCCGGATCACGGTGCCCGCGGAAGTCCCGGAGAGACCGCCGGTGTCTCAGCCGGCCCCGTGATCCGGGGCCTGCCGCCGCCTGGCATCGGCCTCCGGACGTCCGCTCCCTCGCGAGCGCCGGGTGCCCGCCCGGCTTCCCATTTCCACATGCGCAAGGGCCGCGATATTGCTATCATGCGCGGCGAATCCGTGGATGGTGTGCATACGCAACGTCGGGGGAGAGGCATGAGTGAGAAGACGATCAAGCTGGTCGAAGAAGGCATCGGCAAGATGATCCAGCCCTTCGACCTGGACGAGTTCCGCGCCCACAACCGCGCCAAGGACAAGGCGTTGGTGGACAAGCGCATGACCGAGGCCGAGGCGGTCAAGCGCTTCCTGAAGGACGGCGACTACATCGGCATCGAGCTCTATGGCACGGTGCGGGCGCCGATGTCCCTGGCGCGCGAGATCATCCGCCAGGGGTACAGGAACCTGCGCTCGGTGGGCCAGGGTGTCTACGAGACCGAGATGATGCTCGCCGCCGGGTGCCTGCGCGAGCTCGACTGGACCTACATCGGCCTCGAGGTCTATGGGGTCTCGCCCAACGCGCGCCGCGCCGTCGAGTCGGGGTACGTCAAGGAGGTGGTCGAGTGGTCCAACGCCGCACTGGCCTGGCGCTTCAAGGCCGCGGCGATGGGCATTCCCTTCATCCCGGTGCGCACGATGCTGGGCACCGATACCCTGAAGTACTCCGCGGCCAAGGTGATCGAATGTCCCTTCACCGGCAAACCGGTGGCCCTCTTGCCGGCGCTCGTGGTCGACGTCGGCTTCATCCACGTCAACCGCGCCGACCAGCACGGCAACTGCCAGATCGAGGGCATCTCGGGATTCGCGCGCGAGATGGCCGGGGCCTCCAAGCGGCTGATCGTCTCGACCGAAGAGATCGTCGACACCAGCGAGATCCGCAAGGCGCCCGATCGCACCATCATCCCCTACTACCAGGTCGACGCCGTGGTGCACGCGCCCTTCGGCTCGCACCCGGGGGAAATGAGCGGCATGTACGAGCGGGACGAGCCGCACATCAAGCAGTACTACGAGGACGCCAAGGACCCGGAGAAGTCGCAGGCCTACCTGCAGAAGTACGTCTACGACCTCAAAGATCACCAGGCCTACCTGGACCTGTTCGGGCGGGACCACCTCGAGAGCCTGCGCATTCGGAAGGAGGGTTGATGATGTCCGAGCCGCGCTACAACGCATCCGAGCTGATGATCTGCCTCGCCAGCCGGACCATGCAGGATCGCACCACCGCCTTCATCGGCACCGGCATCCCCATGCTGGCCGCCTCCCTCGCGCAGAAGATGCACGCCCCCAACCTGATGGCCGTCTTCGAGTTCGGCGGCACCGGCGCCATCCTGGAGAAACTGCCCCTGGCGGTCGGGGACATGCGCACCTACAACAAGGGACTCTACGCCTCGGGCATCTGTGACATCATGGAAACCGCCCAGCGTGGCTTCATCGAGTACGGCTTCCTGGGCGGCGCGCAGATCGACCCCTACGGGAACCTCAACTCCACGGTGATCGGCGAGCAGCCCAAGCCCAAGGTGCGCCTGCCGGGCTCGGGCGGCGCCAACGACGTCGGCTCGGCCTGCTGGCAAACGATCGCCATCATGCGCCATTCGAAGCGCAGCTTCGTCGAGAAGGTGGACTTCGTCACCACGCCCGGCTACCTGACCGGCCCCGGGGGACGCGAGCGGGCCGGGCTCCCGGCCGGCTCCGGACCCTATATGGTGGTGACCAACCTGTGCACGATGGACTTCGAGCCCGACTCGAAGCGCATGCGCCTGAAGGCCCTCAACCCCGGCGTCGAGCTGGAGCAGGTGATCGCCGAAACGGGCTTCGAGCTGGTCATGCCCGACGAGGTGGCCCGCAACGAGGAGCCCACCGACGAGGAACTGCACATCCTGCGCGAGGATGTGGACAAAGATAAGTTGTACATCTAGGGTCGCGCTGACATCGAGGCCATCGGGCGGCTACGGGCGCAGCCGCTCGATGGCCTCGACGCTCACCCAGTAGATGTCTCGATCCCGGGAGAAGAACAGGTAGCGGCCGTCAGGCGAGAGCCGGGGAATGCTCTGATCGCTGTCGGTGTTGATGTCGGGCCCCAGGTTGACCGCGTCGCTCCAGTCGCCTTCCGGCGTGCGGAAGCACACGTACAGGTCACTGTCCTCGTTCTCGGCGTCGCCGCCGCGCTCGGAGTCGAAAACGAGGAAGCTCTCGTCAGGGCTCACGGCCGGGTGGGCGCCGGGATTGACGCCGCCGCCCACCGGTTCCGGCTCGGAGAGCCCGCCATCGGTGGGATGCACTCGGCAGATGGCGCCCCACTGCGACAGATCGTTGACGTAGATGGTGCCGTTGGCCGCCATGGTCAGATGCATCCACGTCGGCTGGAGCGGCTCGGGCAAGCCCCAGCCGCCGTCGATGCGCGCGGAGGCCCACAGCCCCCCCGCACGCGCCCGTCCTCCCCGACGCTTCGTCGCCCGAAGATCAGCCGGTCGCCGGACGGGGTGACGTAGGGATCGAAGTCGGTGTTTCCGATCGAGAAGGGCACTTCTTGCGGGGCGGTCCAGCCTCCAGCCGGCAATAGAGCATGAGCCCGTTCATCTTGCCGACGTTGCGCGTCAGGTAGCACTCCCGGCCGTCCGGGGAGAAGCAGCAGCCGTACTCAAGGCCGCCGCGGATCGAGATGATTCCCGGCGCGAAGACGTGTGCCGTCACACCGGGTGGGTCCTGACCGAAGTAGGGTCCGCAGATGCCCGTCTGGGCTCCGGCCTCATGGCGAGATGCGGCCGTAGTCTCACGCGCCAGAGCGACCATGTAGGAAACGAGGTTGCGCAGCTTCTTGCGGGCGTTCCCATTGTCGGGATCGAGCTCGAGCGACTTCGCGTAGTGGCTGCGGGCGGCCTCGGCGTCCCCGACGTACATGTACACCTCGCCCAGGCTGTCCCAGGCATCGGCGGAATCGGGGAACTCGCGCGCGTTGATTGACAGGACCTCGACGGCCCCGGAGATGCGGTTCTCCCGCAGGAGCTGGTAGCCCAAATCGGTGAGCTCGCGGAGATCGAAACGGAAGCGATCGGGCCGGGCGCGCATCTCTTGGTAAGCGTCTGCGGCCGCCGCCACGCTTTCACTACGGATGACGGACGCCAACACGTCCGCGGCCGACTGGGGGCTGTCCTGGCCACAGCGGCAGGCCAGTAGCATCAGGATCATGGTTGTCGCCATCAGGTGCGGCTCGCGCAAGCGGCCACTTGTCGATCTTCGCATCTCGCCTCCTCCAGGTGTTGGCGGGTGGCCTGCCGAGGGGGCGTCATGCGTTACGCAGAACCGGCTTGCTTGGGTGCGGTCGTGAACGGCCCTGCGCCCAAGTGACTCCGGGCTGCGATGGACGCGTCGTTGATGAAGACGGTTGGATGCGATCGGCCGCATTGGGGGCTTTCGCTTTCGATCGCCGGGTCACGACATGGCTGCGTCAAGGACCGCTTGCACCGCCTGTCGTTACTGGAGCACCACGATCTTCCGCCGCCCCACGCGATTCCCGTCCGTCAGCCGGCAGAAGTACGTCCCGCTGGCCAGACGCCCTGGTTCCACAACGCCGCAACCGCGCGGGCTGCGCCGAGATCCGCGGCCGACAGCTCCCCGAGGGGCTCGACCTGGAGTCGGGCCTGGGCGCATTCCTGAGGCGTGAGGGCCTCCAGGCGCTTCCATCCCGGAACGGAAACAGGGGCGCGCTCGCGCATTCGGGCCGCTTCTCGCGCATCGTGGCGGCCCAGTGCCGATGTCCCAAGCGCGAGCGGAACCTCCACCAGGTCGTCGGGCCCCTGGAAGGCGACGGACCCGCCGGCGATCGCTGGGGCCCGCGCCTCCGCCGGCCTACCCGCGCTGCGCCAGGTGAATCGCGGCCACGCCGCCCAACAGCAGCCGCACCGTCACCGAGCCAAAGCCGGCCTCGCGCAGCAGCGCGCTGAAACTTGCGGCGTCATAGAAGCGCGGAATGGTCGCCGCCAGAAAGGCGTACCCGGAGCGTGAGCCCGAGAGCAAGTAGCCCACCGGCTGCACCGCGGCGGCCACGTAGAAGTGCATCAATCGGCGCAGCACGCGCGGGCGCGGCTGGCTGGTCTCGAGCTGCACGAAGCGCCCCCCGGGGCGCAGCACGCGGCGCACCTCCCTCAGGTGGAGCAAGAGGCGCCCGCGATTCGGGTTCAGGTTGCGGGTGGCAAAGGAGATCGTGACCAGATCGAAGGTGGCGTCGGCGAAGGGCAGGCGACCCGAATCGGCCCCCACCAAGCCGACGCCGTCCAGGGTGGGCTTGCGACGCGCCAGGGCCAGCATTGGGGGGCTGAAGTCCGTGGCCACAATGCGCACATCAGCTCCGGCCCTGCGGCGCAGGCCCTCGGCCATCTCACCGGTGCCGCTGCAGATATCCAGCCAGTCCCGGCCGCCGCCTTCGACGGCCGACGCCACGGCGCGGGCGCGCCAGTGCCGGTCCAGCCCGAAGGTCAGCACATGGTTGACCCGCTCGTAGGTGCCGGCGACCTCGGTGTAGATCCGCTGCAGCCCCTGTGTCATCGCTCTCCCGATCCCCTTCCCGCTGCAGCGGGGGCCCGCCCTTTCGGCGCTGCGGGTCGTCGCGCGCTCCGCGCGGCCGGGCGCTAGCGGCCCTGGAACTGCGCCTTGCGCTTCTCCAGGAACGCGGTCATGCCTTCCAGCCGGTCCTCGGTCGCGAAGGAGGCCACGCAGCACTGCTTCTCGAGCTCAAGGGCATCGGCCATCGCGAGGCTGGCGCCCATGTTGATCGCCCGCTTGGCCTGCGCGACGGCCACGGGCCCGTTCTTCTCCGCCGCCTGCAGGCTCTCCAAGACCGCCTCGATGAGCTGGCCGCCCGGTACGACCTTGTTCACCAGCCCGATCTGCAGCCCTTCCTCGGCGCCGATCATCTTCCCGGTGAAGGTCATCTCCTTCGCCCGTCGCGTGCCCACCGCGCGCGTGAGGCGCTGGGTGCCGCCGAACCCGGGGATCAGCCCCAGCGACACCTCGGGCAGGCCCAGTTTGGCGTTTTCGCTGGCGTAGATGAAGTCGCAGGCCAGGGCCATCTCCAGGCCGCCGCCCAGCGCGTAGCCGTTGACGGCGGCGACGGTGATCATGTCGATCGTCTCGAGCAGCACCGTGACCCGCTGTCCCAGATCGCAGAAGGCCATCATGTCCAGATGGGTCATCGGCTGCATCTCGGCGATGTCCGCGCCGGCGATGAACGCCTTCTCCCCCGCCCCGGTCAGAATGAGCGCCCGCAGATCCTCGCCGTCCACCGTCTCGGTCAGGAAGGTGTCCATCTCCTCGAGCACGGCCCGATTGAGCGCATTGAGCGCCTTGGGCCGGTTGACGGTCAGGATGCCGGTCGTGCCCCTCTTCTCGAACAGTAGATGCTCCATCACCTCTCCCCTCTTCTCTGGTGCCATCCAATCGGCCGCCGCGCGCGTTGCCCGGACGCCGACCCCCAAAGACTAGCAGCCGATGTGCCGCGCGATCACCAAGCGCTGAATCTCCGAAGTCCCCTCCCCGATCTGCAGCAACCGCTGATCACGGTAAAACCGCTCGATCGGATACTCCTTCATCAGCCCGTACCCGCCGTGGATCTGCACCGCCTCGTCGGCCACCTCCCGGGCAATCTCGGAGCAGTAGAGCTTCGACATCGCCGCTTCCTTGGCAAAGGACTGGCCGTTGTCGCGCAACCAGCACGCCCTGTAGAGCAGCGCGCGGGCGTGCTCGATCTTGGTGGCCATGTCGGCCAGCTTGAAGGCGGTGGTCTGGAACTTGATGATCGGCTTGCCGAACTGCTGGCGCTGCTGCGCGTACTCGAGCGCCAGCTCGAACGCGCCCTGCGCACAGCCCAGCCCCATGGCGGCGATCGCCAGCCGCCCCGAATCGAGCGTCTGCAGCATCTGCTTCGATCCGGCCCCTCGCTCGCCCAGCATGTTCTCGTCGGGCACGACGCAGTCCTCGAAGTAGAGCTCGGCCGTGTCGGAGGACCGCCACATCAGCTTCTGGTGCATGGTCCTGGTCGTGAAGCCCGGCGTGTCTTGCGGCACGATGAAGCACGTGAACTCCGGCTTGCCGTCCTTGCGATCGGTAACCGTCTGTGCGGTGCACCCGGCGCAGATCGGATTGCTGCCGTTGGTGATGAAGATCTTCGCGCCGTTGATCTTCCAGCCGCCGTCGACCTTGACCGCCGTCGTCTGGGTGCCGCGCGAATCGGACCCCGCGTTGGGCTCGGTCAACCCGAAGGACCAGAGCGCCTCCCCCGCGCACAGCGGCGGGACGTACTTCTTGCGCTGCGCTTCGTTGCCGAAGTAGTAGAGCGGCCCGATCCCCAAGGAGTTGCCGGCAGCCACCGTGGCCGCTTGGGATCCGTCGATGCGGGCCAGCTCCTCGACGGCGATGATGTAGGCCAGATAGTCCATGCCCTGACCGCCGTACTCCTCCGGGACGGTGATGCCGAAGAGCCCGATGTCGGCCATCTTGCGCGTCAGCTCGACCGAGAACTCCTCCTTCTCGTCCAGCTCGGCCGCCACGGGCTTGATCTCGTTCTCCGCGAAGTCCCGCACCGTGTCGCGGATCATCCGGTGCTCTTCGTTCAGGTTGAGGTCCACGGTTCCCCCCTTCGAGTTGTGCAGCCAGGAATCCAGACGAAGGCATCGCCGGCCATTGCACCTACTTATAGCCCATGGGGGCGGCAGGTCGCAACTACCCTGCGGCTTCAGTGCGCAGACCACGATCGTCGCGGGTACGACGCTGCGCTCCCAGCGCAAAGCCGTCTCGTCGCGGCAACAAGCTTGCCCGGTCAGCCCGAAGCCGCCTCGTCGCGATAGAGCTGACGCAGCCTGCGGCGCATGATCTTGTTCGTGGCGGTGCGGGGAAGGATCTCGGTGGGAATGACGGCTTTGATCTTGAAGAGCGGGTTGAGGCTCTGGCGGATGGCTTGCTGCATGGCCCCGCGCATGGACTCGGGATCGAGCCCGCAGCGGGCGTCGGGCACCGCGTAGATCACCAGCTCGCTCGGGCCCCCTCCCGCCGGGTTCACCGCGATGGCCGCGGCTTCGGTGACCCACGGAAGCTGAGCGAGCACGCGCTCGATCTCGATCGAGCTGACCTTGATGCCGCCCAGGTTCATCGTGTCGTCCACGCGGCCGTGGCCGCGGAAGTAGCCGCCCGGCAAGCGTTCGATCTGGTCTCCGTGGCGCCTGAGCGGCTGCCCGTCCTCTCCCGCAGGTGTGCCGGCATGGTAGATCTCGTGGTGATCGCGGTTGAGCAGCTCGGTCGACAGGCCGATCGAGGGACCGCTCAAGAACACCTCACCATTGTCGGTCAGATGCCCCTCCTCGTCGCGGATCTCGAGGGCCAGGCCCAGCGCGGGAGTCGAGAAGGCGGCCGGCACCGCAGGCCTCGTCAGGGTGCCGCAGATGTAGCCGCCCCCCACCTCGGTGCCGCCGCAATACTCGACGACGGGACGATAGCCTGCGCGGCTCATCAGCCAGAGCATGTCCTCCTCGTTGGAGCACTCCCCCGTTGAGCTGAAGAGCCGAATGCCGCTCCAATCAAGGCCGCGCACCAGGTCGCGGCCGCGCCATGCTTTGACCAGACTGGGCACCAGTCCCAACACGGTGACGCCCGCCCGCTGAACGAATTCGCAGAAACCCCGTCCGGTGGGCGCGTCGTAGTAGAGCGCCACGGCGGCCCGGTTGATCAGGCCCGCGAAAATCAGCCAGGGCCCCATCATCCAACCCAGATTGGTGGGCCAGGCCAAGACGTCATCGGGCTGCACATCCTGATGCAGATAGGCGTCGGCGGCGCACTTGATCGGCGTGGTCTGGTTCCAGGGCACCGCCTTGGGATCGCCGGTCGTGCCCGAGGAGAAGAGGATGTTGATGTGGGCCGCGGCGCTGCGGTCGACCGGCTCGAAGCGGGTGTTGAGGCTGAGGAAGTCGTCCCAGCGCCGGTCGCCCGAACGCAGGGCGCACGACGGCTCCTCCGGCACCGGCACCACCACGGCGGGCGGGGCCTTGGCCGCCACAACCTTCTCGTACATCGGCAACCGGCGCCCGCCGCGCACGACGCAGTCCTGCGTGATGATCCGTTTGGCCTGCGTGATGCGCAGCCGCGTGGCGATCTCGTGCGGCGCGAAGCTGTCGGCGATCGAGACCACCACGCCGCCGGCGGCCAGCACGCCCAAATAGGCGGCCACCGCCTCGAGCGTCATCGGCATGGCGATCGCGATCCGGTCTCCGGTGACGTGGCCGGCCTCCCACAGACCGTTGGCCACGCGCCAGGTGATCTGCCGGAGCTCCGCCACCGAGACCGCGGCCACCTCGTCACCGCGCTGATAACGTATGGCGACGCTCTCGTCCGGGGCCTGGAAGCAGCTCTCGACGATGTTGAGCCGCGCGCCCGGCAACCAGACGGTCTCCTCGGGCCGGCCGCCGACCGCCAGCATCGCGGCGTAAGGTGCACGCAGGCGGATGTCGAGCTTGCGGAGCATCGTCTCCCAGAAGGCCTCCCGCTCGCGGGCCGACCAGGCATGGAGCCGCTCGTGCGTGGCCAAACCGAGCTCCCGCATCAGGCGTCCGGCGTTGGTGGCGTCGATCTCGGCGGGCGTCGGCAGCCAGGCCGGAGCCGGACCGTCCTCGGGATCCCGTGTGGCATAGGTGGTCTCGAAGAGCAACCGGTGCACATCGAACGGCAGATCGGGCGTCAGAACGTCGGCCGCCAGCCGGCGCCAGGTCTCTTCGGCCTCCAGACCCAGGGCCAGAATCGAGAGCAGGCGATCGGCCACAGCGGGCGCATCGTCCGCCGACAGTCCCGACGCACAGAGCTGCTCGATGATGATCCCGCGTTCCACGCTATCTCGATCCTCTTCCTCGTTGCGGCCGTCCCCCAGGATCCGCCGGCTACGCCGCCACGACCGGCTTGGATACCCTAACCATCGTCCAAGCGCAAGGTTACTAAACAACCGCCCCACCAGCGGGCCTCGTTCCGGCAGGCTCATCCTCGGCTACCCCTCTCGCAACTCACCGTTCCGGAGGCACGTATGAAAACCACGAGGGCTGGCCCCCCAGATCCGTTAGGATGTCGGGGGCTTTGCTGCAGGAACCCGAGCCCAAGAGAAGCGATCATCCAGCGCCCACCTGCGGGGCGGGCCGCGCGAAGGCCGGCCTACCCGTCCGCTGGGCCCTGCGAAGGACAGATGGCCCGACCCGTGCTCATCGCGTGGCGCACCTACATCGCGCCGATCACCGCCTTGCGGCCCGTCCGCTGGGGAGTGCCCCTGGGGCTGCTGTTGATCGTGATCATCGCCGCCGGCCGCTTCACCGGCCTCGTGCCCCGCGAGGCGCTCGCGGAGCTGCAACGTTTCCTCCTGCTTCCCGGCATACCGCTGCTGGCCGCCGTGCTGGGCGAGATGGCCCTGCGCGACGGCATCACCCAGCGCACCCTGCTCTATTCGCTGTTGGGTCCCGTGTCCCGGGCGACGCTGGCATCCGTGCGCACCGCGGCCACCGGCACACTGCTGGCGTTTGGCGCCTTGGTCCTGCTGATCGCCACCAAGCTGATCGCAGGCGGTCCTTGGGACGCGCTGTTGCGCGAGCTCGTCACCGTCCTGCTGGCCGCGTGGGCCTATACCGCCATGGCGAGCGTCGTGCATCTGCTGACCTCGCGCGGGTTGATCGTCAACGTGGCGCTCTACGGAATCTTCGACTATCCGTTGGGCCGTCTGCCGATCGCCCTGCGGCTATTGGCTCCCTCGCATCACGTGCGCACCTTGGCCGACCTTCACGACCCGTTGCCGATCCCGCTGACCGTGCCGGTCCCGGAGGCGGATCCGATTGCGGCAATCGCGATTCTGGCGGCGGTGGCGGCCCTGGCCACGTTGGGCGCAGCGCTCCTCTTCGCCAACAAACGGCTTCCGGACCTTTGCTGATGGAGCTCGCGACGCGATGAACGAGAGCTGGATCGAGCTCGAGGACGTGCATCTGGATCGGGGGGGACGCCCCGTCCTGCAGGGCATGTCGGTGAGCCTCGCGGGGCGCGCCATCGGCCTGGTCGGCGCCAACGGCGCGGGCAAATCGACGTTGATCGGGGCCCTCCTGGGCGTGCTGCGCCACCGCCGGGGCCGGATCCGCGTTCTGGGTCTGGATGTGCCGGCCCACGCCCGCGAGGTGCGCACGCGCGCCGGCGTGATGGCCGAGCAGGCGGGGATCTACCCCGGCGGCTCGGGCGTCGACGCGGTGACCTTCGCCGGCACGCTGAGCGGACTGCCGCGCCGCGAGGCGCTGCGCCACGCGCACCGCGTGCTCGATGCCCTCGACGTCGGCGAAGAGCGCTATCGGCCCGCCAAGACGTACTCCACCGGCATGCGCCAGCGGTGCAAGCTGGCCATGTGCCTGGTGCACGACCCGGAGGTGCTCATCCTCGATGAGCCCACCGTCGGCCTCGACCCGGCGGGCCGGGCGCAGCTACTCGCGCTCATCCAGTCGCTCAAGGAGGAGGGGCGGCGCATCCTGCTGAGCACCCACATCCTGCAGGATGCCGACGGGTTGTGCGACGATCTGCTGCTGCTCGAGTCGGGCATGGTCTCTTATGCCGGGCCGATCGAGGGCATCGTCTCCTCGGCGGCCGGCACGATCGTCGCCGCCGGCGCCGGGCTCGGTCGGTTGGTCGGGTCGCTCGAGGCCGCCCAGATCCGGATCCTCGCCCAGGACGCCGATCGCATCACCTTCGTCTCGAAGGGGGACGAGGATCTGCGCACGTTCTGGCAGCTCGTCGGCGCGCAGGGCCTGGAGGTGCGCCACCTGGGGCGGGAGGCGTTGACGCTCGAGGACGCGGTGGTGAGCATGATGGAGAAGAGCCATGGCTGAGCGTCAAGCGCCGACATCCGCCGCCGTCGTGCGCGCCATCGCGCGCCGGGAGATCAGCCTGGCGGGACGCCGGCGGCTGACCAAGCTGCTCTTTCTCTTCAGCATCCTGCCGCCGATCGTCCTGACCGTGGCGATCGTGATCCGGATGATGGCCGAATCGATGACCGGCGCCCAGCTCGATTGGGACCCCATTCTGGAGTTCCTGCAGTTTCAGACGGTGCCGGTGGCGCTGCTCGCCCTGGGCATCGGCACCCCGAGCGTGGCCCGGGATCGCGCGGAGGAGGTGCTCTTTCTGTACGCCACCCGCCCGGTCCTGCCCTGGCACTACGCGCTGGGCAAGATGGTCGCCGTCGCCTTGCCGGCCGCGGCCCTGCTGCTGGTGCCCGGTATTCTGGTTGCCGTTCTGCGCCTGGGCGTGACGGCCCAGCTCACCACGGGCGAAGCGGTCCTCATGGTGCTCAAGCTGGCCCTGGCGTCGGTGGCCCTGGGCTGGGGCTACGCGGGCGTCTCGGTGGGACCGAGCGCGGCCACCCGCCGCGGCCGGTGGGCGATGCTGATCGCCTTGGGCTTCTTCTTCATCCCCGACGCGCTGGCCGGGATCGTCTGGGGAAGCTACGCCCTGCCGGTCGGGCCGGCCAAGGCGGCACAGCAGCTGCTCGAGGCTCTGATCGATCGGGCCAGCATCGACGGCTACTTCGGGCTCCTGATGCTGTTGATTTACGGGGGGCTCGGCCTGCTGCTCACCACGCGCCGCGTGCGACGGGAGATGACGCCATGACAAGACCGGGCGACACGATCTCCCCAGCCCACCTGCCCGGGCCCGGTACGACCGCTGCGGGAACGCCGGCTGCCGGTGACCGGTCACCGGTCGTCGACCTGGATGCGGTGAGCGTTTTCTACGGCGAGGTCATCGGTCTGAGCCGCGTGCGCATGCGGCTCGGCCCCGGCATCACCGGGATTGTGGGCCCCAACGGAAGCGGCAAGACGACGATGATGCGCGTGCTGACCGGTCTCATCTCCCCTTCGGAAGGGCAGGTGGCGGTCTTCGGCGCGCCGCCCTTCTCGCGGCCCGACGTGCGGCGCCGCATCGGCATCGTTCCGGCCACGGAGTGTTTCTTCGACGGGCTCTCGGGCGCGCGCAATCTGGAGATCGCCTTCTTGGCGCAAGGCCACGAGCCCGCCCAGGCGCGGCACGCCGCCGCGCGGGGGCTCGAGCTGGTGGCGCTCACCGCCGACGGTCACCGGCGCTACGGCACCTGGTCGCGCGGGATGCGGCAGCGGCTGAAGCTGGCCTTCGTACTGGCGGGCGACCACGAGCTGGTGCTCCTGGACGAGCCCTTTCTGGGTGTCGACCCGCCCTCGCGCCGTCTGCTGCGCACCAGCATCCTCGACATGGCCCGCGCGCGTCGCACCGTGCTTGTCTCCTCGCACGTCCTACACGAGGTGGAGGCGCTCACCGACCTGGTGGGCATTCTGGCCCACGGCCGCCTGCTGGGCTTCGGCAAGGTGGAGCAACTGCTGCTCGAGCTGCGCGACCGTCACCCGCACCGGGTACGCCTCTCCTGCGACCGCCCGCGTGAGCTGGCCGCCGTCCTGTTGCGCCGCGACCACGTGCGCGAGGTCAGCATGGTGGCCGCCGAGGGCTTGGAGTTCGTGACCGAGCGGCCGGAGGTCGCCTACCGCGAGCTGGCGCAGATCGTCGCGGAAACCGACCTGCTCATCCGGCGCCTGGAGACGCTGGACAACACCCTCGAGGCCGTCTTCCGACACGTGACGGCCGCGGGCGCCACGCGGCTCTGAGAAGGAGAAGCGGCTCGCGCGCTTCCCGCGCTCCGCCGGAAGTCTTCCCGCATCCACGCTTTCTGACGTATGCTGCCCCTTCCCGCAACCGGGAGGGAGATGGACATGAGCCCAACAGGCCGGCCCCAGGACATCGCCGCCGAGCGGCGGCGCCGCCTGCCGGTCTACGGCATGCTGGTCCTGCTCTTCGTGATCTGGTCCAACTCATTTCACGCCATCGGCTACTTCCGTCGCGAGATCGCGATGGGCGCGATGGACCTGGTAACCTTGCGGTTCGCGCCGGTGGCCCCGCTCTGTCTGCTCTACTGCCTCACGCGGCGCCGGGAGCTCTGGTCCCTCTTGCGCGCCCACGGCTGGGCGGTGCTGCTGGCCGGAATGCTCGCGGTCGTCGGCTACAACCTGCCGCTCAACTGGGGCCAGGGCCGTGTGCCGCCCGCGACCGCCAGCCTGTTGATCTCCACCAACCCGCTGATCGTGTACCTGCTGGCGCTGGCGTTTCTCGGCGAGCGGCTGCGGTTGATCAAGGTCGCGGGCCTGGTGATCTCGTTCCTGGGCGTCTACGGCTTGCTGCACGTACAACACGGTCAGTTCGGGGACACCTATGTGCTCTACGCGCTGGTGGTTCTGCTGGCCCCGCTCTCCTGGTCGCTCGCCACGGTCGTCGGCAAGCCGATCACCGGCCGCGTCGATCCGCTTCTCTTCACGTTCGCCGCCACATGCCTCGGGAGCATTCCCTACACCGCAACGCTCATCCTGGGCGGCGGCCACGTACAGGAGGCGATCGGCGCCATGCCCGGCCTGGGATGGCTCGCGTGGATCCACCTGTCGGTGGGTTGCACGGTCGTGGGCTACGCCATCTGGTTCTGGGCCCTGCGCCACCTGCCCGCTTCGAGCGTGGCGGCCTTCGTTTTTCTCAACCCACCGCTCACGCTGCTCTTCGGGATCCTCTGGGGCACGGACACCTTTCACTGGAGCCTGGTGGTGTTCGGCTCGATCGTGCTGGGCGGCGTGGCGCTCGGATCGGGACTGGTGCGACCTGCGCGCTCGACGGCCCGGGTGCGCTCCAGCTAGAGATCGGGCCGCGGCGCCCCGGCCCTTCCATCGGGCCGGCGCAAGGTCTATGCTTGCCCGCGTTGCCACATCGCAGGTTGGCGCCGCCGGCGGATCGGCACTGCTCCGCTCGCGTTTCGCGATCCCCGCGGCCGCCTTCATCTCTTCGGAAGGAGTATGTGCCGATGAATCGCGCGCTTCCCCTGGCGATCGCAGCCCTCATCTTGACCCTGGTCCCCCACGGCGGCGGCGCCGCCGCCGCGCAGGACGAAGACGAATCGTCCTCGCTCAATGCCGGCGTGCTCGCAGGATTGAAGCTGCGCTGCCTGGGCCCGGCGATGACCTCGGGCCGCATCGGTGACTTCGCCGTGCATCCGGAGAAGCCCTGGATCTACTACGTAGCCGTCTGCTCGGGCAACGTCTGGAAGACCGAGAACGCCGGCACAACCTACGAGCCGATCTTCGACCGCGAGGGCAGCTACTCGATCGGTTGCGTGGCGCTCGACCCGAACAACCCGCACGTCGTTTGGGTGGGTACCGGGGAGAACAACAGCCAGCGCAGCGTCGGCTACGGCGACGGGGTCTACAAGTCGATCGACGGCGGCAAGAACTGGGAGCAGGTGGGTCTCGAGGAGTCCGAGCACATCGGAATGATCGCCGTCGATCCGCGCGACTCCGACGTCGTCTACGTGGCCGCGCAGGGTCCGCTCTGGCGCGCGGGCGGCGATCGCGGCTTGTACAAGACCACCGATGGCGGCGTGACCTGGGAGTTGATCCTGGAGATCAGCGAGGACACGGGGGTCAACGAGGTGCATATGGACCCGCGCGACCCCGACGTGCTCTACGCCTCGGCCTACCAGCGCCGCCGCCACGTCTGGACACTGATCAACGGCGGGCCCGAGTCGGCCATCTACAAGTCGACCGATGCCGGGCGGACGTGGCAGAAGCTGACCAATGGCATTCCGGGCGTGGATCTGGGTCGCATCGGCCTGGCCGTCTCGCCGGCCGATCCGGACGTGATCTACGCCATCATCGAGGCCGCCCAGGACAAGGGCGGCGTCTTCCGTTCCCGCGACGCGGGCGCCACGTGGGCGAAGCGCTCAGGCCACATGTCGACCAGTCCCCAGTACTACAACGAGCTGGTGGCCGATCCGCTCGACGTCGACCGCGTCTACTGCCTCGACACCGTCACCAGCGTCACCGAGGACGGCGGCAAGACCTGGAACTCGGTCGAACGGCGAGCACGCCACGTCGACGACCACGCGCTCTGGATCGACCCCGAGAATACCGACCACCTGTTGATCGGCGGAGACGGCGGCGTCTACGAGTCCTGGGACCGCGGCGAGAACTGGGACTTCAAGGCCAACCTGCCCGTCACGCAGTTCTACCGGGTGAGCGTCGATCAGGACTTTCCCTTCTACAACGTCTACGGCGGCACGCAGGACAACAACAGCCTGCGCGCTCCCTCGCGCACAATCAGCGGCAACGGTATCACCAACGACCAGTGGATCATCACCGTGGGCGGCGACGGCTACGAAACGCAGGTCGATCCCACCGATCCCAACATCATCTACGCCCAGTGGCAATACGGCGGGCTGGTGCGTTACGACTACCGCACCGGCGAGAGGATCGGCATCCAGCCCCAGCCGGGCAAGGACGAGCCGCCCCTGCGCTGGAACTGGGATTCACCGCTCTTGCTGAGCCCCCACTCGCCCACGCGTCTCTACTTCGCGGCCAACAAGCTGTTCCGCTCCGATGATCGCGGCAACTCGTGGACGGCGATCTCGGGCGACCTGACCCGCCAGCTCGACCGCAACCAGCTCGAGGTGATGGGCTTGATCCAGAGCGTGGACGCGGTCGCCAAGAACTGGAACACCTCCTACTTCGGCAACTGCGTCGCACTCACCGAATCGCCCCTTGAGGAAGGGTTGATCTACGTGGGCACCGACGACGGCCTCATCCAAGTGACCGGGGACGGCGGCGCCACGTGGCGCACGATCGAGAAGATCAAGGGCGTGCCCGAGATGACCTATGTGAGCGAGCTGACCGCCTCGCGCCACGATGCGAGCACCGTCTTCGCCGCCTTCGACAACCACAAGAACGGCGACTTCCTGCCCTACGTCCTCAAGAGCGCCGATCGGGGCCGCAGTTGGACGTCGATCGCCGGCGACCTGCCCGAGCGGGGGACGGTCTACTGCGTCGAGCAGGACCATGTCGATCCAAACCTGCTCTTCGCCGGCACCGAGTTCGGCCTGTTCGTGACGACCGACGGCGGCGAGCACTGGGTGCGCCTGAGGGGCGGCTTCCCCGTCATCGCGGTCAAGGACCTGGATGTGCAACGTCGCGAGAGCGATCTGGCGGTCGGCACCTTCGGGCGCGGAATCTATATCCTGGACGACTACACGCCGCTACGCTTCCTCTCCCCCGAGAAGCTCGACGCGCACGAGGCGCTGCTCTTCCCCGTCAAGGACGCCTGCCTCTACCACGAGCGCACCCCCTACGGCGGCCGCGGCAAGGCCAACCAGGGCGACAGCTTCTACTACGCGGAGAACCCTCCCTACGGGGCGGTCTTCACCTACTACCTCCGGGAGGAGCTCAAGAGCCGGGAGGAGATGCGCCGCGAAGAGGAGCAGGAGGCGCGCGAGACTGGCGACCCGATCGACTACCCCACCTGGGATGAGCTGCGGGCCGAGGACCGCGAGGTCGATCCCGTCGTCCTGATCACGGTCCGCGACGACCAGGGGGAGATCGTGCGCCGGTTCACCGGGCCGACATCCAAGGGTATGCACCGCGTGGCCTGGGACATGCACTACCCGACGCTCGAGCCGGCCTCAACCGCGGCGTGGTCGCCGCGCCGGCCGTGGAGCACGCCGCCGCGAGGACACATGGCCGCGCCGGGGCGCTACACGGTCAGCATTGCCAAGCGCGTCCGCGACGAGACGACGCCGCTGGCCGAGCCCCAGAGCTTCGAGCTCGAGCCGCTGGGCTGGGCCACGCTGCCGACCTCCGATTGGGGCGGTCTGCTCGCCTTCCACCGTCAGACCGCCGAGCTGCACCGCGCGGTGCAGGGGGCGACTCGGTTGGCCGGGGAAGCCAAGGACCGGATCGATCACATCCAGGCCGCCCTGCGCAACACGCCCGGGCTGGATCCGGGACTGGTCGATCGCGCCCGCGAGCTGGAGCTGCGTTTGGCCGACCTGCGCGTCGAGCTGACCGGCGATCGCACCATCAGCTCGCGCAACGAGCCCACGCCGCCTTCGATCCGCAGTCGGATCGGGGAGATCGTCTGGGAGGGTTGGGGATCGACCTCCGATCCCACCCAGACGCACCGCGACAACTACCGCATCGCCGCGGAGCAGTTCGAGCCGGTCCTGGGGGCGTTGACGCGGCTGGTCGAGGTGGATCTGGCCCAGCTCGAGAGCGATCTGGAGGAAGCGCAGGCTCCATGGACGCCGGGGCGCGTGCCGCGGTGGGGGCGGTAAGGCCGAGCCCCGGGCTCGCCTGATGAAAGGAGCACGCCATGATGCGTCGAGCCGTACGCACCGTCATCCATCGAGCCCTGGCCCGCGCCCTGCTCTGCGCCGCGATCTGTGGGTTGGCGGCGGTCACGATGCGGCCTGCCGCGGCGCAGGAAGGCAGACCTGCAAGCGAGGAGATCGAGACCATGATGGAACACGTCCACTGGCTGGGCCACGCCGGCATCAAGATCACCGGTGAGACGGTGGTCTATGTCGACCCGTTCAAGATCCAGGGCGGGGAGCCGGCCGACCTGATCCTGATCACCCACGACCACTTCGACCATCTCTCCCCCGAGGACATCGCCAAGGTGCGCGGGGAGGCGGCGGTCGTCGTGGCGGCTTCGGCCAAACACGAGCTCCCCGGAGAGGTGATCCCGATCAAGCCGGGCGAGGAACAGACCGTGGCCGGCGTTCACGTGCGCGCCGTGCCCGCCTACAACCCCGAGAAGCGTTTCCACCCCAAGGCGCAGGGCCACGTGGGCTATGTCTTCACCGTAGGTGGCGTCACCTACTACCACGCCGGCGACACCGACCTGATCCCCGAAATGGAGTCGGTCGAGGCCGACGTCGCCTTCCTGCCCGTGGGCGGCACCTACACGATGGACGCCGCGCAGGCCGCGCAGGCCGTGGACCTCATCAAGCCTCGCCTGGCGGTGCCGATCCACTGGGGCGAGATCGTGGGGTCGGAAGAGGATGCGCTAGCGTTCAAGGAATCCTGTCGTTGCGAGGTCAGGATCCTGAAGCCCGAGCCCGGATCGCCGTGATCCGCAGCCGTTGCACAGCTACGCATCCGTCCGCCGCAGCGGGGTCACTGTATACGCAGCGGGGTCATTGGATCCGCAGCAGGCGCAGCGGCTGCGTCTGGAAGCCGGGCGCGGTCACGAAGTAGACGCCCGGCGGCGCCACCCGCCCCGCCGCGTCCCGTCCGTCCCACGTCAATCCGAAGCGCCCCCCGCCCATCGGGCGCGCGCGCCGTTCGGTGACGAGGCGACCGGCCGCATCCATGACCCGCAGGGCGGCTCCGGGGTCTTCCTCCAGCGTCAGGGTCACACGATGGCGGAACGGATTGGGCGAGGCCTCGATCCGAGGTAGCAAGGGGTCGGCAGCACCGGGCGACGCGACCGCGGTGGGATCCGCGTCGCTCAGGTGCAGAATCACGTCCCCACCGATACGGCACGGGACGAGAACATCGACCCGTCCATCGGCGTTCAGATCGGCCGTGGAGAGCTGCACCGGCCGTTCGCCCGTAGGGATCGTGGCCAGCGGGCTGAATCCACCGGCGCCGTGGTTCTCCATCAGCACCCACGTGTTGCCGTCGGCGTTGCTGACGGCCAGGTCGAGGTCTCCATCCCCATCGAAGTCCAGCGGGGCGACGTCGCGCAGCTTGTCGGCCGGATCCGCGCCGGTGCCGTAGTAGCGGGGCGGCGCCAGCTCGCAGTCGGGCAGCATGTCGAATACCGCGATGCGCGCGCTGTCCTGGGTCGCGACCACCAGGTCCGGGTAGAGGTCGCCGTTGAGGTCCTCCACCAGGATGCCGAAGGGAGCCTCCAGGGGAATACTATCGAGCACCTCGAACATCTCGACCGCGGCCGCGGTGGGATCGACGTTGCGCAGGATCGAGATCTCCTCGGAGAGCTCGTTGCTCACCACCACGTCCAGGTCGCCGTCGCGATCGAGATCGCGGATGTCGGCATCGATCGGCCAGTCGCCCACGGGGTAGTGGGCCGGTGGGGAAAAGGCCCCGTCTCCGGCGGCGAGGCGCACGCAGAGCTGGCCGGAATACTGGCACGGGTAGACCAGGTCGTCGAAGCCGTCACCGTTCAGATCGCCGCAGACCAGGCGCTGAGGGTGATCGCAGGTCCAGAAGCTGGTCCATTCGAACTCGACGCCCGAGCCCAGATTACGGCCGATGTGGATTCGATTGGAGACCTGATCCGCCACGGCGACGTCGAGGATGCCGTCGCCGGTCAGATCGCGCAGAATCAGCGAGCTGTGCCCGCCCCCGAACCAATAGGAGTGGTACTCGTAGGAGGGCACCGAATCACCCGGCGCAGAGACGTTGATCCAGGTCTCCATCTCACTGCCCAACCGGACCGTGGCCAGATCCAGCCGGTCGTCCCCGTTCAGATGTCCCGCCTCCACCGCGACCACGCCGTGACCGCTGTGCAGCGTGACCTGTCGCGAGAACTGGGCGGTGCCGGGACGCGAGAGGCAGCGGAAATGCCAGGAATAGGGCACGGTGAGCCAGTTGCCGGTCGGGCCGCGGAGGGATCGGGTGAGCGTGACCTCGATCAACTCGCCGGCACCAAAGCGCCCCGAGGAGGTCAGGAAGGGATCGAGGGTGACCTTCCGGTCTTGAAGCGTGAACGTGAAGGCGCCGTCGATCGTTCCACGCCGTTGCCCACGCGTCCAGAAGGTGTGCGGGGTCACGAACTCAGGATCCAGAGGCTCGTTGAACGTCGCGGTGATCTGGGGATCGCGCGCGAGCCCGGTCTGATTCGGCTCGGGCGCCACCTCCGACACCTCCAGGACGGCCCGGGCAGCCGGGGGTACTAGCGCAGCAAGACCCGTCAGACAAGCCAGACGGAGCAACGCGGGTAGGCTGGACGTGCGTCGGGACCGCTCTGCGGCCGGGCGCTCGAGACCAGAGTCTTGCGCGGATGAGTTGCGTTGCATAGCGTGTGCATCCCGCACGGCCTTCTCGGTTGCGCCCCCACCGATCGGCGTCGTTATCGATGTTCGGTCACTGCCTCCTTGGGCGGCCGCCGCAGAACGGGGTCCGCCCGCAATCATCGAGACTTCTCCGACGTCTCGCTTCCACAGCATCTTTCAGTATATCAACCCCGTCAACCGCCGCGGCGTTCCCTTTGGCCGGGACGCTGCAATTTGCTTGTATCGAAGGACCTAGGGTCATGCGCCCTGCGGCGGGCCCGTTCGGCCAGGGCACTGAACGGCCCCGGAACTCTGCCTTCGTCACCCGGGGACCCGGCCTTTCCTCCGGTGATGCCATACAGTAGACTGCCCCGGGCCCACGACGCACCCACCTCCGGGGATCAGCTCGAACGGGGGGCCAGCGTCCGGAAAGCCACCCGCGACCGAGGATGTCGCCGACTGCCCATGAACGATTCCGACCACATCCGCTCCCTGCGCATCCCGCTCGATCTGAGCATCCGTCTGCGGGGCGTCCGCGATGCCCGCAAGGCGCTCAGCCACGGACTGCGCACCACGATGAGCCTCTTCGGCGTGGCGGAGGGTGCCGTGGCCACGCTCAAGCCCGGACGCGAGCGGGCCGACCTGATCTACCGCCTGCCGGTCGGGGCCCCCTGGAACCTGCGGCTGCTCACCGACTATCTGCTGGGCGCGCGCCCGGCGATCCCGCCCGGGACGCTGCTCGCCCCCGTGGAGCGGCGCGGGCGCAACTGGGCCGTCCTGGCGATCCGGGATCGCGCGGCCGCCTTTTCCTCCGATCACCGCCAGCTCCTTTTCGCCGTCACCGAGATCCTCAGCCACGCCGTCCAGCACGTGGACGAGCAGCGGATCCAGGACGTGCGGCGCAAGCTGGAGAGAAAGATCGCGCACCGCAAGGACGCCAAAGACCTGATGTATGACATTCTGCACGGTCTGCGCTCGCTCACCCACTACGACCACTCCGCCTCGCTGCTGATTTCCCGCGACGGCCGCGAGCCGCTCGAGCTGGTGGCCGAGCAGATCGCCTGGACCAAGGCGCGCAGCACGATGATCGGCCGGCGGTTCGAGTGCGACGAGGAGCTTGGCCGCCACCTGAAGGTGGATCGCGTCCGCATCTACGAGCGCGAGAGCTCGACCTGGTCCGACCGGACGCGCGGCGGCGCCGAACCGGTCTCCTGCCTGCCGGACGTGATGGATCGCATGGTGCCCTCCGGCGGCGACGTGCCGCTCCAGGCGACGATGCTGTGTGCCCCCATTGCCACGCCCGACGGTAGCCTGGGCATCCTGAAGGTCGCGGCCCGCCGGCGGGGCGTGCTGGGCGACTACGAGGCCCGTCTGCTGGAATCGTTCATGCCGTTGGCCTCCTTGGCCATCCAGTTCTCGATGCGCACCGACTCGTTGCGGGCGCGCGTCCTCCAATCGGAGCGCAAGCAGACCCTGGTCAACATGACGCGCGGCATCGCGCACGACGTCAACAACGCCCTGGGCGCGATGCTGCTCCACGTCCAGCAACTGCGAGAGGACGCCGGTCGCGGGAATCTGCGGCCGGACCGTGTCGGCGAGGTGATGGGCGACCTCGAGGGTTCCATCCAGACCTGCCGTAGGATCTTCGGCGGCATGCTGGCCATCGCCCGCGGCGGCGCCGGCCGCTCGGTGGGCCACGCCAATCTGCGACGCGCGGTGGAGGCCGTGCTCATGGTGCTGAAGGACCGCTACCAGCGCCGCGGCATCGAGGTCGAGGTCGACCTTCCCAAGGAGCTGCCGCCCATCCGAGGCGGTCAAGGGGATCTGACGCAGCTCTTGCTCAACCTCTGCACCAACGCCGGCGACGCGATGAGTCAGGGCGGACGCCTCACGATCGATGCGGTCACCACCGGAGACCGCGTCGATCTGCGGGTCGGGGACACCGGCGCCGGGATTGCGGGGGAGCTGCTGGAGCGGATCTTCGAGCCCTTTTTCACCACCAAGTCGGATGGCAGCGGCTTGGGGCTGTCGATCTGCCGGTCGGTCGTCCGGGACATGGGTGGCCAGATGCGGATCGCGAGTGAGCCGGATCGGGGCACCGAGGTGTTCCTGACGCTTCCGGTCGCCGGCGCCGATAGCGGATCGGGGCAGCCATGAGAGCCGCGCGGATCCTGGTGGTCGACGACGAAGTCCCCATGCTGCGCTCGGTGGTGGGGATCCTGCAGGACGAGCACGACGTGCGGGGCACGGCCTCGCCCCAGGAAGCCTGCGCGATCGCGGATGCGTTCGATCCCGATGTGGCCATCCTCGACATCCGCATGCCCGAGATGGACGGCTACGCGCTCCTCAACCACCTGAAGCGCCGCGACCCGCGCATTCAGGTCATCCTGATGACGGGCAGCGTGTACAACGTCGACCAGCAGCTCATCCGCGCCATTCGGGAAGAGGCCTTCTACTTCGTCAACAAGCCCTTCGATCGCGGCGTTTTGCGCGCCCTGGTGCAGCGGTGCCTCGAGCTCCAGTCGCTGGCGGACGCCAACCGTCGTCATGTGGAGCACCTGGAGAGTCAGCTCGAGGAGGCGCGGGCGTTTCAGCAGACCATGCTGCCCGCCGAGAGTGCGCGGATCGAGGGATTCGAGCTGGCCGCCGGCTACCGTCCCTGCTCCGAGCTGGCCGGCGACCTCTACGACTACGCCGCCGCCGGCCCGCGACGGGTGGCCGTGCTCGTGGCGGACGTGGCCGGACACGGGGCATCGGCGGCCATGCTGACCGGGATCGTGAAGTCGGCCTTCCACGCGTCGCAACCCGACGCCTACGATCCGGCCAGGGTGGTCGAGCGCGTGGCGGCCGGGATCGCCGCGTTCGACGCCGACCGGTTCGTCACCCTCCTGTGCGCCCGCATCTCGGCGGACGAGGACAGCCTCGTCTACGTCAATGCCGGCCATGACGGAGGCTTCCTGTGCGGACCGGGACGCGAGCTACGGCCGTTGGAGAGCACCGGGCCCCTGATCTCGCCCGGGCTGCCGGGGCTGACCTGGGAGCGCCGCCGCCTCTCCTGGTCGCCCGATGGCCGCCTGCTGCTCTACACCGACGGTGTTTCTGAGGCCGCGCAGGACGCCGAGATGTTCGGGGTCGATCGGCTCGCATCTCTGGTGAGCCCACGGCCAGCGGACGACAGGCTCCCCGAGGCGATCTTCGCCGAGATCGACCGCTTCACCGGAGGTCGCCCGGCCAAGGACGACATGACGCTCCTGTCGGTGCGCGTCGTTCCCGCGTCCGTCTGACAGGGGGGCCGACGACCGAACTCGCTTCATTATCCCCCGGAATTGATCGTCTTTCAGACAGTTACAACGATTGCGCCTGTGGAAAACCCATTGACCTCCGGCCGTGGGGCATGGTACTTCCGGTTAGGTATCCATGATTCGCTACGCATGATGCGCGTGGGCAGGCGCTGGCCGGCATGCGACGGCCTCCACCAAAGGCTATCCAGCAAGTTCTGCAGCTTGCTTTCGCCAGGTCTCTTGTTCAGGGAGGAGGAGGATGGAGAAGAGAGTCGCTATCGTAGGGATAGGGACGACCGGGTTTCGAGCGACGAGCCCGGACGTCTCCTATCGAGAAATGACGTACGAAGCTGCCAACAAGGCCTACCTGGACGCCGGCATCGGACCCAACGATGTCGGCGCTTTTGTGGCAACTTCGGAAGACTTCCTCGAGGGGTACAGCATTGCAGATGAGTATGCGCCCGATCAGCTCGGGGCGGTTCTCAAGTCGATCCACACGGTTCCCGGTGATTTCATCCAGTCGCTCGGCAACGCCTACATGATCGTGCAATCTGGATACGCCGACATCGTTGTGGTCCAGGGCTTGAGCAAGGCCTCCAACATGCTGACCAAGGGCGAGCTGCTCACCTTCGCCGCAGACCCGTTCCTGTGGCGGCCCCTGAAGGAGAGCCCCCACGCGATCGCCGCGATGGACATGCACCGGTTCCTGTACGAGACGGGCACCACGGTGGAGCAGTGCGCTCAGGTGGTCGTCAAGAACCGCGCCAACGCGCTCCTCAATCCCCGCGCCGCGCTGGGGTGCAAGCTCGAGCTGGAGGAGGTGATGGAGGCCGACCCGGTGGCCGCGCCGCTGGGCAAGCTCGACATCGCGCAGCACGCCGACGGTGCGGTGGTCTGTGTCCTGGCCAAGGAGGAAGTGGTCTCCTCGCTAAAGGGCCACCCGATCTGGGTCCGGGGCGTCGGTTGGGCCACCGAGACCAACGCGCTCGACAGCCGGACCTGGGGCGACGCGGTGTACATGAAGCTCGCTGCCGAGCGGGCCTACAAGATGGCCGGCATTCGCACGCCGGCGACCGAATTGGATTTCGCTGAAGTCAACGATGAGTACTCCTACAAGGAGCTGCAGCACCTCGAAGCGCTCAGGATCTGTGCCAAGGGCGAGTCGGGCAAGCTGACCGAGACAGGCTGGAGCGAGCCGACCGGCACGTTCCCGGTGAACACCTCGGGCGGCAGTCTCGGCATGGGCCACACGTTCGAGCTCGACGGCGGCCAGAAGGTCCTGGAAGTCGTCTTGCAGCTGCGGGGCCAAGCCGGCTCGCACCAGCTCAAGAACGTGAACACTGGATTGGCCGCCGCGTGGCGCGGCGTGCCCACCACGACCGGAGCGGTCGTGGTCCTGAGCAATTGAACCTGCAGCGCCTTGGGAGGGATCGAAAATGGCAAATAGAAGAGTCGCGGTGATTGGAGCGGGCATCACGAAGTTTGCCCGCTTCGCCCAAGAGACACCGGGAGAACTCGCCTTTGAGGCCACGCGCATGGCGCTGGACTCCTGCGATATGAACCTCTCGCAGATCGACTGCGTATCGGTCGGCACCGCCCCCGACGCCTTCGACGGCCTGCATCTCAATGGCGAGGCCCTGGCCGAGGGCAGCGGCGGATTCAACAAGCCGGTCATGCGCAACTACGTAGGCGGCGGCACCGGGGTGATGAATGCCATCCACGGCTGGCAGCACATCGCTTCCGGCATGTTCGACACCTGCCTGGTGGTCTCCGAGGAGAAGATGTCGAGCGCGTTCCCGCATCCGGCCGGCGCTTTTCTGACGATCTTTGATCACACCACCGAGCAGCCGCTCATGCCCACCTTGCTGTGGATCTTCGCGATCGAAATGCAGCGCTTCATGCACAAGCACGGCTACACGAGCGAAGAGATCGCCCACGTGGCCGTGAAAAACAAGCGCAACGCCCTTGGGCATCCCAGCGCACAGCTCGGCGCGGAGCTGACCGTGGAAGACGTGGTCAACTCCGAGATCATGGCCTATCCGGTGCACCGCTTCGACGTGAGCCCCACCAGTGACGGCGCAGTCGCGCTGGTGCTCGCCTCGGAGGATGTCGCGCGCCGGGTCTGCGAGAAGCCGGTTTGGATCGACGGCGTTGGCTACGCACTGGATACGGCCTATTGGTGCACGCGCGATCTCTACTACCCCGACTATGTCGAGGTGGCCGCACGAAAGGCCTACGCGATGGCCGGCATCAAGGAACCCGACAAGGAGATCCACATCGCGGAACCCTACGATCCGTTCACGTACAAGGAGCTGCACCACCTCGAGGGGCTCGGGTTGGCTCCGCGGGGCGGCTCGGTCAAGTGCCTGCTCAACGGCGATTTCGATCGCGACGGACGCCTGCCGGTCTGTCCCTCGGGCGGGCTGCTGGGCGTGGGCAATCCCATCGCTGCGGCTGCTCTGATGAAGGTGGCCGAGATCTTCTGGCAGCTCCGCGGCGAGGCGGGCGCGCGTCAGGTTCCGGGCAACCCCACCTGCGGCTTGGCCCAGGCTTGGGGCGATCTGATGCAGGTTGGAACGGTGATCGTCATGCGAACCCATCAGTCAGGGAGATAGAGCCGATGGAAATCACAAAAGAGATGGTCGCAAAGACCGTAACGTCACTGAAGAGAAAGGACGTGCTCGGCGGCAAGATGATCACCGCCCGCTGGGATCCGAGGCTCGAGTATGCTTGGGACAACGGGGTGGCCATCGGTCGCTATCTGGCCGAGCTGAAGAACGGGCGCATCATCGGCAAGCGCTGCCGCCGATGCAACCGCGTGATGCTCCCGCCCCGGATGTTCTGCGAGCTGTGCTGGCGACCCACCGACGAGTGGGTCTTCTGCCAGGACACCGGCACCATCAACACCTTTTGCATCAGCCACGTCGACTGGAAGGCGGGTCGCCTGGACATCCAGGGCGGCCAGCGTCCGTACACCCCGGCGGTCATCGAGATCGACGGTGCCGCTCCCGGCATGGGCATCTTGCACATGATCGAGGACATCGATCCGTGGAAGATCCGGATCGGCATGAAGGTCAAAGCGGTGTGGAAGCCGGCCGAAGAGCGCGAGGGCGCCATCACCGACATCATTTGCTTCAAGCCGGTGGGCGCCCTGGCCAAGACCGGCACGCGCAAGCCGGCCAAGACGGGCACCCGGAAACCGGCCACGGCGAAGGCTCGCAAGAAGGCCCCGGCCGAGAAGAAGACGACGACCAGGAAGAAGACCAAGGCCCGCGCCAAGCGATAGGCTCGGTCAGTGGAACTAGAAACGTAAGGAGAGAGGCGATGTCTTTGATCGAGAGACTTCAGAATACGACCGATGCCACCTCCTGGCCGGGCAAGATCCCGATGCAGTACGTCTACACCGCCGGCCGGGCGGGTGAGCATTTCTTCCAGTCCCTGAAGACGAAGGGCAAGTTCGTGGGCGCCAAATGCGAGAAGTGCGATCAGGTCTATGTGCCCGCGCGCATCTTCTGCGAGAGCTGCTTCGCGCGCCTCGGACCCAAGGACTACGTCACCCTGCCCAGCACGGGCGTCGTGCAGAGCTTCACCTACAGCTTCGAGACCTTCGACGAGCGGGAAAAGAAGCCCTCGCTGGTGGCGACGATCGCGCTCGACGGGGCCGACACGGTGATCATGCACTGGCTGGGCGAGGTGGAGCCCGAGGATTGCTACATCGGCATGCCCGTGGAGGCCGTCTTCAAGCCCCGGAATCAGCGCCAGGGCAGCATACTGGATGTGAAGCACTTCCGCCCGACCCAGCGGTAGGGCCGCAGGACTTGCGTCGGGTCGCATAGGCGAGACGCCGCAGTCTGCCGGCGATTCCCCGCGCGGCCAGGCCGATCGTAGTGACGCCGACGGCCCCGATCCGGGCGGCCGTCGGCGTTCGCTGCCTGCCGCAGGGGCGTCTTGAAGGAGGGCTCGCGAGGATGTCGGTGGACAACATCGTCGAGTGGATTCGCAGTCACCCGCTCATTGCGGAGATCCTCAACGCCTGCGGCATACTCCTCTTGAGTGCGATCGCCTACCTGATCACCAAGCGGGTCATTCTCCGCGGCTTGCGGCGCCTCGTGCAACGCACCCGCACCAACATCGACGACATCCTGCTGCGCGACACCACGCTGCGCAGGCTCTCCATCGTGGTGCCCCTCGTCATCATCAACCTCTCGGCGCACCTGTTCGCGCCGGTCGATGACCTGATCCGCAGGGTGTCGGTGGCGCTGATCGCCTGGTTCCTGCTGCTCACGTTCGGGTCTCTCCTGACGGCCGCCAACGAGGTCTACAACCGCCTGGCGATCGCCGCTGGGCGGCCCATCAAGGGCTACGTCCAGATCGTCAAGCTGATCATCTACATCGCCGGCGGGATCATCATCGTGAGCGTCTTCCTGGGTCGTTCGCCGCTCGTGCTGCTGAGCGGGTTCGGCGCGATGACGGCGGTGATCCTGCTCATCTTCCGCGACACCATCCTCTCCTTCGTCGCCAGCCTGCAGATCAGCTCCAACGACCTGGTGCGGGTGGGCGACTGGATCGACGTGCCCACCTTCGGGGCCGACGGGGACGTCGTGGACATCGCGCTGCACACGGTCACGGTGCAGAACTGGGACAAGACGCTCACCATCATCCCGACCCACAAGCTGATCGACAACTCGTTCAAGAACTGGCGCGGCATGCAGCTCTCCGGAGGCCGCCGCATCAAGCGCGCCATCCACATCGACATCAACAGCATCCGCTTCTGCGATGACGCGATGATCGAGCGCTTCCGCCACGTCCAGATCCTGAGAGACTACATCGATCGCAAGTTGCGCGAGCTGGAGGAGTACAACCGCAAGCACGACATCGACACCAACGTGCTGGTCAACGGGCGCCGGATGACCAATGTGGGAACTTTCCGGGCCTACGTGAAGGCCTACCTGCAGAACCACAGCCGGATCCACCAGGACATGACGTTCCTGGTCCGGCAGCTCCAGCCCGATCAGAACGGCCTGCCGATCGAGATCTACGTCTTCACCAAGACGACCGCCTGGGCCGACTATGAGGCGATCCAGGCCGACATCTTCGATCACATCCTCGCGGTGGTGCCCGAGTTCGACCTACGCGTGTTCCAGAGTCCCAGCGGAAAGGACTTCGGCCTGCTGGTCGGAGGCGCCTCACCCATGGCCGCAGGGGGCGCGCAAACGACGGCTGCCGCGGCCGGACAACGCGCCGCACCCGGGCAGGCGGCCGCGAGCGCGGAACCCAAACGGGAGTAGCAGATGGCGAAGAACGAGGAAGCGCCCCCGCGCGAGACGAGCGCCTTGGACGCGATCTTCAAACCCAAGTCGGTGGCCATCGTCGGCGCATCACCACGCCGGGGCTCGATCGGCCGTACGGTGCTGCACAACATCATGGCCTCGGACTTCCACGGAGCGGTCTATCCGGTCCATCCCAAGGCGCCCTTCATCCACAGCATCAAGGCCTATCCCAGCGTGGAACGGATTCCTGATCCGGTCGATTTGGCGGTGATCATCGTGCCCTGGAAATACGTGGTGCCGGTGGTCGAGGAGTGCGGCCGCAAGGGCGTGAAAGGGCTGATCGTCGTCAGCGCCGGATTCAAGGAGATCGGGCCCGAGGGCGTGAAGCGGGAAGAGGAGCTGATGGCCGTGGTGCGCAAGCACGATATGCGGATGGTCGGCCCCAACTGCCTGGGGGTGATCAACGCCACGGCCGACGTGAGCATGAACGCGACCTTCGCTCCCAACCAGCCCGTGCCCGGCCGGATGGCCTTCCTCTCCCAGAGCGGCGCGTTCGGGGTCTCGATCATGCAGCAGATGGAGTGGCTCGGCATCGGGTTGAGCTATTTCGTCTCGATCGGGAACAACGCCGATGTCAAGGCCAACGACCTGCTGGCCTACTGGGAGCACGATCCGGACACTTCCCTGATCGCGACCTACATGGAATCCTTTGGCAACCCGCGCGAATTCTTCAAGGTCGCGAAGCGGATGTCGAAGGAAAAGCCGATCGTCGTCGTCAAGTCGGGCCGTACCGCGGCCGGTCAGCGGGCGGCCTCGTCGCACACCGGGGCCCTGGCCGGCGCCGACGTCACCACCGACGCCTTCCTTCGTCAGTGCGGCGCCATCCGGGTGGGGACCATCGAGGAGATGCTGGCGCTCCTGATGGCGTTCAGCCGCTCGCCGCGGCCCCGCGGCAAGCGGGTGGTCGTGCTGACCAACTCGGGCGGCCCCGGCATCATGGCGACCGACGCGCTCGTCACGCACGGGCTCGAGATGGCCGAATTGTCCGAGGCGACCATCCAGAAGGTGCGCGAGATCGTGCCGGCCGAGGCCACGGTCAGCAACCCGATCGACCTGACCGCATGGGGCGAGGCCGACGCGTACCGGACCATCCTGCCCTGGTTGTGCCAGGACGAAAACGTCGACATGGTGCTGGCCCTCTTCGTGCCCCCGCTGATGGTCAACCCCGCCGAGGTGGCCCGCGCCATCGCCGAAGCGCAGAGCGGATTCGACAAGCCGATCCTGGGGGTCGTGATGGCCGAGCAGTCGGTCTACCGCAATCTGCCGCGCGAGATCCCCGACTGTCCGCCGATCTTCGCCTTCCCCGAGATGGCCGTGAAGGCCTGCGCGGCCATGGTCCATTACAACGACTGGCGACGACGCCCCGAAGGCGCGGTGCGCCACTTCGACGTCAAGACCGAGCAGGCGCGCGCCATCCTGCGACCCTATGTCGAGCGCGGCGGGGGCTATCTGCCCACGGTCGCCTGCATGCAGCTCATGGAATGCTACGGCCTGCCGACCGCGCCGATGATCGAAACCCAGGGGCCCGACGCGGCCCTGGAGGCGGCGCACACGCTGGGCTACCCGGTGGCGTTCAAGGTGGCGGGGCGCAAGATCGTCCACAAGTCGGACGTGGGCGGCGTGGTGCTGAACATCACCAACGACCTGGAGCTGCAGGGCGCCTACGCGCAGGTGAAGCGCACGATGGAGCGCGCCGGACTCAATCCCGACGAGGAGGCCGGCGTGGTTCAGCGCATGGCCACGCCGGGACGCGAGGTGATCCTCGGCATGACCGCCGATCCCAAGATGGGCCCGGCCATCGTCTTCGGGATGGGTGGCAAGTACGTCGAGGTGCTCAAGGACGTGACCACCTGGATCCCCCCCTTGAGCGACATCGACACCGACGAGATGATCCGCTCGATCCGCGGCTTCCCCCTGCTCGAGGGCGTGCGCGGCGAAGAAGGCGTGGCGCTCGACTACCTGCGCGAGTGCATCATGCGCTACTCCCAGCTCGTGATGGAGCTGCCGGAGATCGCTGAGATGGACCTCAATCCGTTCATCCTCAATCCCAAGCCACAGGAGTGCACTGTCGTCGACGTGCGCATTCGGGTGGCGGAGGACGCGCCCGCTCGCTAGCGGGCCCGGACGTATCGCACCGGGCGAGGCCCCGGGAACCCGACCAGGAGGGACAAGACTCGTCGATGGCCAAGATCGTGGTCGTCAAACCGCTCTTCCCTTACCCGCCCAATCAAGGGACGCGGCGGGTCTCGCTGGCCCTGCTGGCCGATCTGGCGACCGCGCACGAGGTGGTCTACATCTGCCAGCTCGAGGACCGCGGTGAGCGGCGCTGGATCCCCGAAGTCGAGAAGCTGGGCGCGCGCGTGGTCGCCCCGTTGATGCCCAACCACATCTCGCTGCCCCACAAGGTGGCCTACAAGATCAAGAACCGCCTGGTGAGCCGGCTGACCGGGACACCCGAGCTCAGCCTCTACTGGTCGAACCGCGCGCTGCGGTCGAATCTGGTGCGCCAGTGCGGCGAGCTGCGCCCGGACCTGACCATCCTCGAGAGCTGGGAGACCTATCCCCTGCGACGCGCGATCACCTGCGGCCGGGCGGGCCTGCTGGCGCACGACGCGGCCTTCCGCATCCTGGAGCGCGCGGTGCAGGCCGCCGCCGACGCATCCGAGCGCGCGCGGCGCGCCGCGCGTCTGGAGCACCTGAAGAGGCTCGAGGTCGAGGCCTGGAAGCTGTTCGACGGCATCCTGACGCTCACCGAGGCCGATCGGGAGACCGTGGTGGCCGAGCTGACCGCTTCGGGCGTGCCGGCCGACCGGTTGCCGGTCATCCAGCACCTGCCGGTGCCGGTGCCGGCCGAGTTCTTCACCTATCGCCGGCCGGAGCAGAGCGGGCAGCGCATCGGCTTCATGGGCACCTTCCGCGCCGATTTCAATCGCGACGCGCTCACCTACATTCTCGACGAGATCTGGCCCCGTCTGCGGGCGCGGGCGCCCGAGGCCGAGCTGCGCATCGCCGGCAACGGCTACGATGGGCCGCTCAAGACGCGCGCCGAGCGCGAGGGCGCGGCGTGGCTCGGCTTTGTGGACGACCTGGAGGCCTACTTCGCCTCGATCGACGTGCTCCTGGTCCCTCTGCGGTTCGGCGGCGGGGTGCGCATTCGCATCCTGGAGGCGCTGGCGGCCGGTCTGCCGATCGTGGCAACACCGGTCGCCGTGGCCGGACTGACCTGTGAGGCGGACGAGCATCTGCGCGTGGCCGCCGGCGCGGAGGGGTTGGTCGCTGCGGTGCTCGAGCTGCTGGCCGACCCACAGAGCGCGCGGGCCCTGGGCGAACGCGGCCGCGCCTGGTCCGCGGGCCGGCACGGGCCCGACGTGTTGCGGCCGTCACGCCTGGCGGCGGTGGAAGCGATACTGCGCGGCGCAGGCGCGGGCGTCTAGGCGCGGACCCAGCCGAGCCGAACGGCTCCGTACCCGAAGCAGGCCGTCGAAGCGGCGCCGAGTGACCGGTTGGGGAATCCGCCCGGGAAGCGCGTGCGGTCAGTCTCCGATGTAGCCCAGCGAGCGCAACCGCTCGAGCACCCGCGGATCGAGCGCCTCCCCGAAGGGCCGGGTCACGAAGCCGTCGAACCGCCGGATCTCTTCCATGAGGCGCGCGGCTTGCTGGGGCTCCTCGGCCAGAAGATTGCGTCGCTCTCGGGGATCTTGCGCCAGGTGGTAGAGCTCATCCATGCCGTCGCGTTGCGGTCGGTGGATGAGCTTCCAGTTGCGATCCATGGCGCAGTAGAGCAGCCCGTCGTCGGGCCGCACCTGCACCATGCGGGCGTTCAGATCGAACAGGTTGATCGCATCGGCGTAGGCCACGCGCGGCGACTCCGGTTCGCCCGCGACCAGCCCCGACAGGCTGCGTCCCGCCGTCTGCCGCGGCGCGTCCAGTCCCAAGAGCTCCAGCACCGTCGGGGCGATGTCGGTCGTGCGCACCAGATCCTCGACAACCCTGCCGGAGGGCCACCCGGGCACGCGCACCAACATCGGCACGCGGATCTGCTCCTGATACAGGATGCGGTGATACCACCAGCCGTGATCGCCCAGCCCCTCGCCGTGATCGGCGACCACCACGATGACCGTGCGGTCGTAGAGGCCACGCGACTTCAGATGATCCAGGAGCCGTCCGAACTGCGTATCCATGTACCGGATCTCGGCGCCGTAGATGGCCCGCCGGTGGTCGGCCGACTCCGCCTCACCCGTCGCGTACCGCTGCAGAACCTCCCTCGGCGGCAGGACCATGGGATCATGCGGGTCCCAGTAGTGCACCCACGCGAAGAACGGTTCGCGATCGCCGGTGATCCAGCGGCAGGCCTCGTCCGTGGTCGCGTCACTGCGGCGCTGGTTGCGCTCGAGCGGCCAATCCCAGAAGCCGCCGGCAACCTCGCGGAGGGCCTCCTGCGCGGGGACTCCGAGCCCGGAATCGAACCGATCGAAGCCCTGATCGAGGCCGTAGAACTCGGACACCGTGAAGGAGCTCAGGAAGGCTCCGGTGCGATAGCCGACCCGCCGCGCCCACGTTCCCAGGGTGGGCACATGCTCGGGAAGCCGGCAGCCATCCGCGGCGTAGATGACGCGCAGCCCGTGCTGGTAGGGATTCAAGCCGGTCAGGATCGACGCGTGGGACACGGGCGTCGAGGCCGACGGCGAGATCGCCATCTCGAACCGGACCCCCTCGGCGGCCAGCGCATCCAGATGGGGTGTGGGATCGCCGGGAGCGCCGTAGCAGCCCAGGGAATCGCACCGCGTGGTGTCGAGCGTCACCAGGAGCAGGTTGTAGCGCGCCTGATGGGGCCCTTCGCCGGAGCAGGAGAGCCCGGCCAGCGCCGGGAGAACCGCGCAGGCCAGGCGGAGCGCCCAGGCCAGGCGGAGCGCGCAGGCCAGGCGGAGCGCGCAGGCCAGGCGGCGTCGCAATGCCGATTGCCCGCGCAGGGGTCCGCCTCGTGCAGGCGCGAAGCGCTGCGCTGCCATGCTTGGCATGCGGGGCGATCGTCCCAGGATGCGGGGCGATCGTGCCAGGATGCGTGGCGGTCGTCCCAGTGGGGGGCGCATGATGCTCCTCCGGTCGGCATGCTCGAGCGCCCATACTCCCCCGGCACATCCGGCCCGGTCAAGCCTTCACCGGCACGGTCCCGATCCGGACGCGCCGGGACCTGGCCGGGACCGCGAGCAGACCGGGCTATGCCGCCGCCTCTCGCCCGGGGAAACCCGATGGCGAAGCGCCTTGCGCCCGGCGGTATCGGACACCAGAATCCAAGCCGATGGTCAAACAACGTCTGGCTTGGGCCATCAGGACAGCGCCGTGCGGACGCCGCCGGAGCTGTCTCGTTGCGGCCGGGTCGTCACCGAGCCTTCGATCGCGTACCGCGACGAGGCGCGGGGCGTGCCGGTTCACGATGACCGCGTGCGGTTCGAGATCCTCACGCTGGAAGGCGCTCAGGCGGGGCTGACATCGGGCATCGGGAGATCTCTTGAAGGAGCCGCCCGCGAGATGAAGGCGCGATCACCCAGCCGTCGTCGCCAGCCGCTGCATTTGCATGCGCGGACGCGGCGGGTATGGCTGCGCCTTGGCGCCATCGCCGTATCGGGCCTCCTCGTCCCCGTCGCCGTCGCCGTCGGCGGCGACGGCGTGGACGGGCCTCCGGTCACCCGCAGCCAGGCGATCCTGATCGCCGATCGCTTCGCGCGCGTGCACTGGACGATGCGCGAAATCAACCGCGTCGGCCGGGATTGCGGGGGAGGCTTCGAGAGCACCTATCCCCTGGGCGCGCGAATCGGAATGGCCTACAAGTGGGGCGGGTGGGATGAGGTGGACGACTTCTTGCGCAAGCTCGCCGAGGGGTACGGCGCCGGCACGGGCGCCGGCTCTTCGACCTATGACGCCTATCCGCGCGCATGCGTCACCGGCACCTCGTGCGCGGGGCTTGTCTCTCGGGCCTGGCGCCTGAACCACAAGTACACGCTCAACTACAAGAGCCCCCGGATCCGCCGCAAGCTGGGGGCAATCACCCACCCCGTGCCGGAGGTCGACGTCGAGACGGAGAGAATCGACGGGCTGCGCAAGGGCGACGCCCTGATCAATGACCGGCACGTCATGCTGTTCGTCTACGAGACCCGCGATGGAACGCCGATGGTCTTGGACGCGCGGCGACACGGCGTCCGCTTCCGCCGAACCTCGTGGCAGACGCTGGCGGAGAACGGCTATGAGGCGATCCGCTACAACAACATCCGGGAGGACGCGGACCCACGGGGAACGACCGCGCTGCCCATCGAGGTCTGTTCGGGGGCGCTGCCGTTCACGTGGGCAGGCAACACCCGCGATGTGGTTTCGATGGCCTTCGACACCTACCCGGTTGATCCCGGAAGGGACCAGCCCGGTCCGGAGGTGATCTTCGCCCTGGAGATGCTGACCGCGGACTCTCTCATCGTCCGCCTGACGGACTTCAAGGAAGAGGGCATCGACAACGACCTCTTCCTGCTGGCCTCTCTCGAGATCTCGACGGGCCGAGGGGCGGTCGATGCCCTGGAGGGATCGGATCGAGGTCTTTCGATCCACTTGGAGAAGGGTCGCTACTTCCTGGTGGTCGACAGCGGGAAGGACCTGCCGGGAGAATTCACACTGCGGATCGATCGGCCGTAGCCTCGGCCGGGGAGCCCTCTCACGGGCAACGGTCCCGGCGGCGGCGCTGCGGGTGCTCCTATTCGTGCCCCAAGGCCTCACGACACGCCCGGGCCACCACGACAACCGAGCACGGGCGCGGACAGACCGCGGAAATCCTCTCCCTAACTATCTTTGATAAAGCAAGTTAGAAGATCCGCCCTCGTCGGTCGCGTGCGCTCGCGGCACGGGCTCGGTGCGCGTCGCCCCCGGCCGACGCCTGAGCGACCGCCGCCCGCCAAGTCAAAGCATCGAACAGACATTCAAGATCTGCTCGCGACAGTCCGACGGGAATCCTGAAGGTGTGTACGCAGACCCGCATGTGCCCGGCGCGCCCGCTGCGGGTGCGCCGGCGGGCGGCGGGGCTCGCGGTACAGCCGGTCGATTCAATGCGTCAATGCGCGAGGCAGCCAAGATCGCAAGTGGAGGAAGACGGACATGATGCGCAGGATCCTATGGGCCGTGCTGCCGGTAATGATGCTGGTCGCCTGGGCCGGACCCGCTCGAGGCCAGGAAGCGACCACCGGAGCCATCCTGGGCACGGTCACCGACCCTCAGGGGCTGCCACTGCCCAGTGCCACCGTGACGATTTCCTCGCAGCAGGGATCCAAGACGGCGCAGACCGATGAGAGTGGGCGGTTTCGCTTCCTCTACCTGACGCCGGGAATCTACAGCCTCACCGCGTCGCGCCCGGGCTACATCACCGCCGAGAGCCAGAATATCCGCGTCCGTTTGCTCGCCCGGGTCCGTGTGGAAGCGGTCCTGACCCCGGGAGCATCCGAGAAGATCGAGGTCGTCGGCAGCGCGCCGGTGATCGACCTCTCCTCCACGACCACGGGCGCCACCATCAGCAACGAGATGATGTCCAGCATGCCGATCGGGCGCGCCTTCTCCAGCACCTTCGGCATGGCGCCCAATGTCGTCGACAGCGGCATCGACAACTCCAACCCCTCCATCGCCGGGGCCAGCGGACTGGAGAACACGTACATCGTCGACGGCATGAGCATCGGCAACACGGGATACGGCAGCGCGGGATCCTACTCGATCATCTACGGTTCACTCGGAACCGGCGTCAACTACGACTACATCCAAGAGATCCAGGTCAAGACCGGTGGGTACGAGCCTGAATACGGCGAGGCGCTGGGCGGGTTCATCAACCTGGTCACCAAGTCGGGCACCAACGAATTCAGAGGCAGCGTCTTCACGTATCAGCAGTTCAGCGAGTTGGAGACCGACCGGGTGAAATCCGATCACTGGTTGCTCTCGTCTCACGTCACCGGCTACGAGAGCAGGGACTACGGGTTCGAGGCCGGCGGCCCCATCGTCAGGGACAAGGCCTTCTGGTACGCGGCCTTCAATCCGACCTTCATCAGGGGCATTCGCCGGACGTCACTCGCTGTCAACGCGGCGCAGGGCTTCGACCACGAGGTCGACGTCAAGCGGACCATCTACAACTACGCCGCCAATCTGAAGTGGCAGGTAAACCCCACGCACACGCTCTCCTTCTCGGCCTTCGGCGACCCCTCGGTGGGCGAGAAGGGCCCGCAGCGCGCGTCTGCGGTGGCCGTGCCCGACCCGAAGAGCCGCTACTCGGAGATCACCTACGGCGGCAGCAACGTCGTCGGACACTGGAACGGCCAACTGACCGACAACTGGTTCATCGAGGCCACCGTCGCGCATCATCAGGACGAGTTCGAAGAGGATCCAGCCATCGACCAGCCGCAAGGATTCGATCTGCGGGACTACGTCTTCCGTCGCTACGGCGGCATCGGGTTCATCGAGAACAACACCTCCACCAACACGCAATACCAGCTCAAGTTCTCGAACTTCCTGCAGGGCGCCGGCGAGCACAACGTGCGCTATGGGGTGGCCTACCAGGATATCGGCTACGAAGAGGTCGCCAGTTTCACCGGCCCGTCCGGGATCGCCATCCGCCTGGCCGACGGCAGGACGGTGACGTCGACCAGCGGGTATAGCTGGGACATCGACCCGGCCGCGACCCGCTTTCGCATCAACCGCATCCGCAGCGGCGACCTGGGCGCCGAGACCAGCGCCGACTACACGGCCGCCTTCGTGTCGGACACCTGGAATCCGACCAAGTATCTGAGCCTCATGGCCGGGGTGCGCTACGAGCAGGAGAAGCTGGAGGGCAACGTCACGAGCTTCACCTGGAAGGACAACTGGTCGCCGCGCTTTCACGTGACCTACGATCCGACTCGGGACAACCGGACCAAGCTGTTCTTCGCCTACGGGCGCTACTTCGGCAAGGTCCCCAACGACCTGGCGGTGCGCGCCATGTCACAGGAGACGACCTACGTCGTCAACTACGACCTGGACATGATCGACCTGACCGACCCCGCCAATCCGCAGGGCATCGGCCCGGACGCGCAACTTGGGGACCCGATCGTCCTCGGTGACGAGCAGACCCGCATCGATCCGGACGCCAAGCTGAGCTACGCGGATGAGTTCGTCGTCGGCGCCGAGCGCGAGGTGATCCCGTTCTTCACGGTGAGCCTCACCTATCTACACCGCCATCTCGGGCGCACACTCGAAGACACCCAGGACAGCTCCTACACGGCGCAGATCCACGGGGGCGGGTTCGGCGAGTACGTCATCACGAACCCGGGGCCGCCCCTCTTCCCCGAGCCCAAGCGCAACTACGACGCCGTGACCTTGAAGTTGGAGAAGCGCTTCCACGACGACTGGCAGCTCTTGGCCTCCTACACCTGGTCACAGCTCTGGGGGAACTACGAAGGCTACTTCCGCCGTCAGACCGGGCAGAGCGACCCGTTCATCACGTCGGCCTTCGACTTCCCGTACCTGCTGGATCCGGAGGTGTGGAAGTACACGAGCGCGAGCGGCGTATTGCCCAACGACCGCACGCACGTCTTCGGCGGGTACGGCTCCTATCGGCTGAGGAACGGCCTCGACATCGGCCTGAGCCTGAAGGTCAAGAGCGGGACCCCGATCACTCGTCTGGGCTACAACTACGTCTACGCCAGTGAGGGCGAGATCCTGCTGGAGCTCCCCGGCGCGAGCGGCCGCACGCCCACGACCACCAACGTGGGGCTGCACCTCGGCTATCCGATCGCCCTGCCCGAGAGCATGGCCGGTCTCGGCGTCAAGGTGATCGAGGTGAGCATGGACGTCTTCAACGTCCTGAACGAGCAGAAGGCGGTCTACGTCGACGATCTGGCCGAGATCGGGGGCTCGGTGCAGGGCGAGCCCTTCAGTCCCGAGGACCCGTGCCCCGAGTGCGCGAATCCCGACTTCAAGAAGCCGGTGATCTTCCAGGGCCCGCGGCAGATCGTCTTCGCCGTCCAGGCGAGATTCTGAGACGACGCTCCAGCCAGGCTCGGCCGAAGGGAACGATCGCCGGTGGGGATCGCCGCGGCCGGAATGATCCCTGCCGGGCATCGCTGGTGGGGATCGCCGCGGCGGGGCCAGACTTCTACGGATGGGTCCCAATCGAATCGGGCACGACCCCGAGGGTCCGCACGCCGCCGTCCCGACACAAATCCATCACCGCGACCACGGCGCCATAGGGCACCTCGTCGGCGGCATCGATGAAAACGATGCGCCGGCCGCCCCGCTGCGCGAAAACCTCGCGCAGGCGCGCCGGCAGACGCTCCGCGTCGACGTCCTCATGGTTCAGAATCACACGTCCGTCGGCCCGGACGTGGATCACCAACTGCCGATCGGCGACCTCCGACGGAAACGGCTGACTCGTCTTCTGCGGGATGTTCGACGGCACGGCCTTTGTCAGGATGGGAGTCACCATGATGAAGATGATCAGCAGCACGAGAAGCACGTCGACCAGGGGCGTGACGTTGATGGCGGCCCGCATCCGGCCGAGTCCGTCGAGCGGAGAACCCATCGGTCAGTCTCCCGCGGCCACGCGGCTCTGGGCCGGCCGGGCCTGCGCGCCGCCCGCGTCGATCTCGCGCGCGATCAGCGCGGCGCCCCGAAACCCCGCCTCGCGGGCCACCTGCAGGATCCGCTTGATCTCACCGTAGGCGACGTCTCGGTCCGCCTTCACTTGGAATCGAAGGTACGGATCGCCTTTCCGGCGGGTGCGCAAGGCGTCGGCCAGGTCCACCGGGTCGAGCGGATCGGTTCCCAGGAACATCCGGCCGCCGTCCTGCAGCACGACCGTGAGCGTTCGATTCTCATCCTCGGATGCATCCACGACGTTGCGGGCCGGCGGCAGATCGACGTCCACGCCCTTCTGGAGCATGGGGGCCACCACCATGAAAATGATGAGGACCACCAGCATCACATCGACCAGAGGGGTGATGTTGATCTCGCTGTTCAGCGATTGACCGGACGGCCCGTCGTTGCCTCGAGTTTCCATGCTTCGTTCTGTGATCTCCGGATGACGTAGTCCGCCAGCTCGCTGCTGGCGTTGTTCATCTCGCTATGTACCCGCTCCAGACGTCCCAAGAAGTAGTTGAATCCCCAGACGGCCGGCAACGCGACCAGGATGCCGGCGGCGGTGTTCACCAGCGCCTCGGCGATTCCGCCGGCCACCGTGCCGATCCCACCCGAACCGCTCGCCGCCATGCCGAAGAAGCTGTTCATGATGCCGATCACCGTGCCGAAGAGGCCCACGAACGGGGCCGTGGCCGCGATCGACGCCAGGCCGGAGAGGCCGTGCTTGAAGTCCTGTGTGATCCGCGCGCGTTCACGCTCCGTGGCCCCGCGCAGCGCATTCTCGAAGCTCTCGGCCGACAGACCGTCGTTCCGGTCGGGCACGCCCTCCTCGAGCCCGCGCCGATAGATGCGCGCCACGTGGCTGTGCGGGTGCCGACTCGCCTCCACAATCAGCTCGGCGAGGCGGTCCTGCTCGAGCAGGGCCCGGCAACGGCGCGTGAACTCGAGCGTCTGTCGTTGGGCGCGCCGCAAGAGCACCCATCGGTCGATCATGACGCCGGTCGAGTAGACGGACATCAGGAACAGGCCGAACAGAACCAGGTGTCCCACCGTTCCCATCGACTGCCAGATCTCGAGGGGCCCAAAGGTGGTCGTTGGCTGCATCGCGTCGTTCCCCTAGTTCAGGATGAAATCCACCGTCAGCGTGAAGTAGACGTCTGCGGGAACACCGTTGCGCTCCCCGGGCCGAAAGCGCCACTGCTCGAGGGCTTCGATGGCGGCCTCGGTGCACCCCAGGCCCAGACCCTTGACGACGCGGATCTCACCCACCGTCCCATCGCGCCGAATCACGGCTTCCAGGGTTACCTCGCCCTCCAGGCGCGCTCGGCGCGCCATCATCGGATACTCGGGCCGCACCCGGTGGATCACCATCGGGGCGGTCACATCGCCGCCGGCCCACAGCGGCGCACCCGGAACGCCCCCCGGCGCGCCGCCCACCACGCCGCCGGGCACACCCCACGGCGCGCCTCCCGCGGCGCCGTCACCGCCCGCGGGAGTGTTCGCCGCGAGGCGCTGGTGTCCCGGCACGGGCGCCGTACGGATCGAGTCGGGGACCCGCTGGGGCTGCACGACTTCGTCCTCGATGGCCTCGAACTCGGCCGCAAAACGCTCGGCCGGCGAGAGCTCTTCCGCGGGCTCGGCAACGACCGGCTCCGGCTCGGGGTCCGCTTCGGCCTGCTCTGTGCGCGACGTGATCGGTGGCGCCTCCGGCGCGAGCTCTGCGCTCTCGCCAGCGCCCGGCCCCAGCGGCGGCCCAGCGGGCGGCGGCCCGGGATCGGGGGCCGGCCGCGCCGACCCCGGAGAGAACTTCAGAAACGTAACGTGCACAGGCCCCTCTTCTTGGAGGGGCGGCGCGAGATGCTGCCCGACCATGATCGCAGCCAGAACGCACAGGTGCAGCCCCAATGCGGCCCCGAAGGTCGCCAAGCGGCCGAACCCGCGCGCGCTGCGGTTCCACTCAAAGAGGCTCTCGAACATGGGCGCACTCCCCCCGGCGGGCGGGATGCCGGGCGCCTTGGGCAGGCGCATCTCGACCATTCGCCCGTCTCTCTAGAGAGTCGGCAGCCTCCGTGCGCTTCTTTCGACCACTCTTGGTAAGTTCCCACCACTTCGGCACCTGCCCCCATGGGGCCCGGTCAAGAAGGTCCCCGAGAATGCCGAACACCGTGGTGAAGAAGGAATTCTACGCCTGCGAGACACGTCCGTCCGGACCGCGAGGTCGCGCTTTAGTCGGCGGGCTGTCTGCAATGGAGGCGCACGCCATGAGACGTGAGCGGTTGCGGCAGATTCGCCGTGACGCAGCGGGGACGCTGCTGCTCGCGTTGCTGTGCTTGGCGCTGCAGCCGCCGCCTGCGGTCGCGCCGGCCCTGGCCTCCACGATCGAGCTCCACTACGAGGAGGCGTTCAACGACGTCCAGGCCACCCAGGAGACCGAGTCCGAGATCAAGGCGGCGTTCCTGCTGCGTTTCCCGGACTTCATTAGCTGGAGCACCTCCCCCGGCGACACGTTGCTGATCGGGGTCAGCGGCGACGAGAAGCTGTTGGAGATGCTGTCTCACCTGGTGGAGCAGGAGAACCAACTCGGATTCGGCGCGCCCTACGTGCTGGCGGTGACGGCGGTCTCGAACCCTGCGGAGGCCGAGCGGTGCGAGATCCTGGTTCTGGGAAACGGGATCCAATCCGACAGCCTGCCCGACTTGGCCCGAGCGCACAAGGCCGGCATCTTGACCGTCGGCGTGTGGAACCAGCCGCGGGAGGGCACCGTCATTCACCTGTTCCGCGAGGGCAGTCGCGTGCGCTTCGAGATCAGCCAGAGCCTGGCGAAGGAAGCCGGTTTGATGATCAGCTCCAAGCTTCTGAATCTCGCGCGGGAGCAGTCGAGCCAGGTATCACCGGAGTTGTCCGAGCCCAGGAGAGGATGAGCCCCTGCCATGCGCATTGCCCCCCGTGCTCCCCACCTCTCGCTGCGCAAGAAGCTGATCGGCTTCACGCTGTTGGCCACCACCGTGGTCAACCTGGGTCTGGGCCTCTTCTTCATCCATCGGGAGAACCGCATGGTGCGCCGCAGTGCGGCGCAGCTCGCCGAGCAGGCCGCCGACCTCGTCGCCTTGAGCAGCGCGCCGGCGGTCCTGTTCGCCGATCGCGAGGCGGTCTCCGAAGCGCTCGGCTCCCTGCTGGCCGTGCCCGACATCGAGCAAGCCTGGGTGCTCAACAGCGAAGGGCGTTTGATGGCCCACTTCGATCGCCGGCCCGACGCCGCCGATCCGGACGGCGCGGGATACTTCCAGATCGACACCTCGCGCCTGATGCTGGTCGAACGGCCGATCAAGCATCGCGATCGTGCCATCGGGGCGCTCTTCTTGGCCTTCGACACCACGCCGGTCGCGCAACAGGCGAGGCAGAACGTTGCGCTGGTCGCCGCCGCCGCGTTGGCCGCCATGCTCGTGTCGAGCCTGGTGGCCGGCGTGCTGTTCCAGACGGTGGCGGGGCGTCTGCACCGGTTGACCGAGGGCGCCCATCGACTGGCCGAAGGTGAGCTCGACACCCGGATTCCGGACACCGGGCGCGACGAGATCGGGCTGCTGGCCGAGAGCTTCAACGCGATGGTGACGTCCATCCAGGCCGCCAACGGCCAGCTCTCCGCGACCAACCAACGATTGATTCGGTCGCAGGCGCAGGTGCAGCGTTACGCCGAGGATCTGGAGAAGATGGTCGAGGCCCGCACGCGCGAGCTGCGCGCCGCCAAGGAGGCGGCCGAGAACGCGAGCATGGTCAAGTCCGAGTTCCTGGCCAACGTCTCCCATGAGATTCGCACGCCCCTCAACGGCATTATCGGACTGGCGGATCTGCTCGCCATTTCGGAGGTGTCCCAGCAGCAACAGGCCTGGGTCAACAACATCCTGCAGTGCGGCGAGAATCTGCTCGCGCTCATCAACGACGTGCTGGACTTCTCCAAGATCGAGTCCGGCAAGCTGGAGCTGCAGGAGTACGACTTCCAGCCCAAGCGGGTGGCCGAGCGCACCATCGCCACGGTGAAGCCAAAGGCCGACTCCCAGAATCTCCACCTGGAGCTTGAAGTCTTCGGCGATCCGGATGTGACGCTGGTGGGCGATGAGCGCCGACTATTCCAGGTGCTCCTGAACCTCGTGGCGAACGCCGTGAAGTTCACCGAGCGCGGTGGCGTCCGTGTGCTCCTCGCGCTCGAGCCGGACGAGAGCCGCACGTACTGCCGCGCCCGCTTCGAGGTCATCGACACCGGCATCGGCATCGCTCCCGAGAAGCTGGAGATGATCTTCGACAGCTTCACCCAGGTCGACGGCTCGACGGCGCGCCGCTACGGGGGCACCGGGCTGGGGTTGGCGATCGCGCGCCGGCTGACCCAGATGATGGGCGGCGAGCTCTCGGTCGAGAGCAGGCTGGGTGAGGGATCCACCTTCACCGTCCAGGTCACATTGCCCCTCGGCGAAGAGTCGGCCCGGCAAGAGGTGGCATAGGACGCCGCCCGGCGAGGAGCTTGCCTTCAGCACAGCATCGTGGGCTGCACAGCATGAGGGGCGCGCCGGGCCGTCCCGTTCCGGCCGCGAGGCTCGTTGCCGCCCCCGCACCATTTCTGCTACCATGGCCGGAACTTATGCGCCAACGAGCCCATCGTTGGCGGCCGGCGTTGAGAGAGAACGGCGGCGGTCAAGCCCGCGACGTTAACGCACGGACGGCCATCGTCGGCGCCCACACCGGCGATCGCGGCCTGCGGGGATGGGAAAGGAGACTCCGGGGATGACCCCATCGACGCCCACGAGTCCCGGTCGAGATGCGCAGGATGCCTGGAGCGGGATGCCCGTTCTGGTGACCGGCGGCGCGGGCTTCATCGGCTCGCACCTGGTCGATCACCTCGTGGCGCGCGGCGCGCGCGTGCGCGTGCTCGACAACCTGCAGGCCGGTTCGGAGAAGAACCTGGCGGCGCGCGATCAGATCGACCTGCGCATCGCCGATCTGCGCGATCCCGACCCGGTCGCCGGCGCCGTCGATGGGTGTGAGGTCGTCTTCCACGTCGGAGCCAACGCCTCGGTGCCCGCTTCGGTGGACGACCGAGCCTACGATTTCCAGTCCAATACTCTGGGCACCTATCATGTGGCCGATGCCGCCGTGCGTTTCGGCGTGCGCCGCATCGTCTACGCCTCGACGGCCGCGGTCTACGGACCGCCGCAGTACACGCCGGTCGACGAGAAACACCCCTTGAATCCGATCTCGCCCTACGGCGCGTCGAAAACCGCCTCCGAGCGGCTGCTCTCCGGCTACGCCCACACCTTCGACTTCGAGCTGGCGATCGTGCGCATCTTCAACACCTACGGTCCGCGCCAGCCACGCTACGTGGCCTACGATCTGATGATGAAGCTGGCCCGCAATCCAAAGCGGCTCGAGGTGCTGGGCACGGGCGACCAGAAGCGCGACTACAGTTACATCGACGACACCGTGGGCGCCCTCATCCTGGCCGGCGAGACTCCGGCGGAACAGCCGGAGGTGTTCAACATCGCCGGCGGTCGGACGGTCAGCATCCGCGAGCTGGTCGCGCTCATCCTCCACACGCTCAAGCTCGAGGACACCGAGGTGATCTACGGTCTGCCCTCGTGGAAGGGAGACATCGAGGTGCTCTCGGGCGACATCTCCAAGCTGAAGGCGCTGGGCTGGCGACCGAGCGTGACTCTGGAGGAAGGGCTGCGGCGTTTGGCGGTCGACCTGGGCGTCCTTGCGGGAGACAGTGCGTGAGCGCGGGCGCCGGAAGGCAAGATGCGCCGAGGGCGGGTCGCAGACGCTTGCGCGTCGCCATGCTGGGCGAGTATCCGGTGCGCGAGGATGCGATCCACGGCGGCGGCGTTCAGTCGGTCACGCACACGTTGGCCCACGCGTTGGCCCGGCGCGCGGACATCGAATGTCACGTGGTATGCGCGACGCGCGATCCGCATGAGTCCTACCGGCGTGTGGGCGCGCTGCACGTGCACTTCGTGAAGCGGCCGCCGCTGCCGCGCCTGGCGACATGCCGCGCCTACGACGTGCCGCGTCTGTTGGCCGCCGTGCGCGCCATCGACCCGGACGTCGTCCACGGGCAGGGGCAGGACCGCCACGGCCTGGCGGCGGTGCGATCGGGACGGCCGGTGGTCGTGACCCCGCACGGCGTCATCTTCGTCGAAAGCGCCTTGTACAAGCGTCACGCCCTCGATCCGATCGGGGCCGTGCGCAAGTACCTTCTCGACCGCACCGAGCGCGAGGTCTTCCAGCGCAGCCCCGACATGATCATCATCTCGCGCTACCTGCCGTCGGTCTACGGGTCGCTGCTGACGGGGCGGACCCACTTCATCGAGAACCCGATCGAGCAGCGGTTCTTCGAGCTCGAGCGGCGCCCCGAGCGCGGGCGGCTGTTGTTCGCCGGCACGGTGGTGCCCCGCAAGCGCGTCCACGACCTGGTGGCGGCGGTGGCGATCCTCAAGCAGCAGGCGCCCAGCGGCACCGAGCGCCCGCCGGTGTGGCTCGACCGGTTGCAGCTTCGGATCGCCGGCCCGCTGGTCGTCCCCGCCAGCGAACGGCTCGTCCGGGAGACGATCGCGCGTCACGGCTTGAGTGACACGGTCACGCTGACCGGCGCCTTGAGTCAGAAGGAGCTGTTCGAAGAGTACGCCCGCGCGGACCTGTTGGTTCTGGCCTCCCGTGAGGAGACCGCGCCGCAGATCATCGCCCAGGCGATGGCCTGTGGATTGCCCGTCGTTTCGTCGGCGGTCGGTGGCGTGCCCCACATGGTGCGCGACGGACAGACCGCCCTGCTCTTCCCGCTGGGCGATGTCGAGGCTTGTTCGGTCGTGATCGCGCGCATCCTGGACGATGACCAGCTCCGCCAGGCGATGGCGGCGCGGATCGCCGCCGAGGCCCGCGAGCGCTTCCACCCCGACGCCGTGGCGGCCAAGACCGCGGCGGTCTACGCCGGGCTGTAGCTCTCCGCTCGGGACCCTCCAATTGCAACCCCCTACTGCCATGGTAGTTGGACACTCCCAATCCACCACCTGGACGCCGTTCGGGCTCAGGCTCGCGCCCCGAGCGGCCGATCACCATAGTGGCAGTCGATTCGTTTGCGACGGGGCGAAGCCTTGGCGTCTCGTCTCCCCAGGGAAGGCCCATCTATGGCCCGCAAGCGCACCCGTGCACAGCCGTCCGCGTGCGATGCCACCCAAGCGTCCACCGGTTCGCGCCGCACCCAGCTCGAGCGCCAGTGTCGCGAGCTGGAGGCGCTTTGGCGTGCCTGCTTCGAGAACAGCGGCACCGCCATGGTCCTCGTCGAGGACGACTGCACCATATCCCGATCGAACGCCGAGTTCCGTCGTCTGGCCGCGTGCCCGACCGAGGAGATCGACGGTCGCGCGAAGTGGACCGAGTTCGTCGCCGCCGAAGACCTGGATCGCATGCGGCGCTACCACGATGCCCGACGGCGGGTCGAGTCCGGGATCCCCACCAGTTACGAGTTCGCCTTCGTGGCCCGTGACGGCAACCGGAAGCAGATCCACTTGGTGGTGGATCTGATCCCCGGCAGCCGCCGGAGCATCGCCTCGCTGATCGATGTCACGCGGCAGAAGCAGGCCGGCGAATTCATCCGGCTGCAGCGCGACCTGGCCCTGGCCCTGGCCGGAACGAGCGACCTCGAGCGCGCGTTTCGTCTCTGCCTGGAGGCGGCCCTCCAGGCCTCCGGCATGGAAGCGGGCTTCATCTATCGGGTGGATCCGCTCTCGGGGGACCTCCATCTGGTCCTGACCAAGGAAATGGGTCCGGAGGTCACCTCCCGCCGCTGGCACCTGACCGGCGATGATGCCCGCGTCCAGCGTCTGCTGCGATCGAAGGCCGCAACGGATGACCCGCTCGGCTTGTCGACATCGTCTGCGGAAGATCCTCGCGGCGCCGCGAGGGCGCTGCACACCGTCGTGGCCCGACACGAGAAGCAGCCGCTGGCGGTGGTGGCGGTCGCATCGCGGCGCGCGGCGACCATGCCACCCCATGTCGCGCCCTGGCTGGATTCCGTGGTCGCGCAGGCCGCCGACGCCATGGCGCGCATAGTAGCCGAGCGCGACCTGCACGATTCGCTGCAGGCCGGCGCCGACCTGGTGCGCTCGCTGCCGATCGGATTCCTGACCTGCCGCTTCGCCTCCCCGGGTGAGCTGATCCTGGCCGAGGCGAACCCCGCGGCCGAGCGCCTCCTGAAGGACGTGTTGGGCCGCTGGCGGGGCCGCAGTGCGCGGGATCTTTGCCGCGGCGTCACAGGCATCGACCTGTACGCGGCCCTCCTCGACGTGATGCGCACGGGCGAGCCGCTGGCGCTGGATGAAGTGGAGTACCGCGCCCCGGCGGGGAGAACCATCTTCACCCGTGTGCGCGCGTTCCGGCTGCCGCAACGTCGACTGGGCCTGGCCCTGGAGGACGTCTCCGAACGCGTGCTGGCCGAGCGCACCCTGGCCGAGACCCAGGCCCGCTACGGCTACGTCGTGGGCACGTTGACCGACTACGTCTACACCGTGCGCGTCGTGGAGGGCGAAGCGGTCGAGACGTTTCATGGACCGGCCAGCGAGGCGGTGACCGGCTATACGCCCGACGACTTCAGAAGCGACCCGCTGCTCTGGATCGCCATGGTGCCGCCCGAGAATCGTCCCGCGGTCGAAGAGCACGCCCGGCAGGTCTTGGCGGGGGGTGAGACCCAGCCGCTGGAACACCGCATCGTCCGCAAGGACGGCCAAGTGCGCTGGGTGCGCAACACCACGGTCCGGCACTACGACAAGCGCGGGCGCTTGACCGCCTACGAAGGGGTCATCCGAGACATCACCGCCTGGAAGCACGCCGCCGAGCACCTACAGACCTCCGAGGCCAAGCACCGGGCGGTGGTGGAGAACGCCGGCGAGGGCATCAGTGTGATCCAGGACGATCGCCTCGTGCTGGTCAATCCGGCCTTCACGGCCCTGACCGGCTATCGCGAGCGCGAGCTCGTCGGCCGGCCCTTCCTCGAGCTGGTTCACGTCTCCGATCGCGAAGCCGTGCGCGCCCATCACGGACGCTGCCTGGTCGACGGCAGTCACCGGGCCACGTGCACGTTTCGCGCCTTGCAGCGCAGCGGCGCCGCCCGCTGGGTGGAGGCGATCGTGGTGGCCTTCGAATGGGAGGGGCGTCCGGCGCTGCTCAGCTTCTTGAACGACATCGGCGAGCGGCGAGCGGCCGAGCAGGCGTTGATCGAGGCCAAGGAGGCAGCCGAGGGGGCCGCGCGGGCCAAGTCGGAGTTCCTGGCCACGATGAGCCACGAGATCCGCACCCCGCTCAACGGCATCATCGGGATGACCGACATGCTGCTGGCGTCCGACTTCGACGACGAACGGCGCAAGTTCGTCGAGATCGTGCAGAGCTCGGGCGAGACCCTTCTCGCCATCATCAATGACATCCTGGACTTCTCAAAGATCGAGGCGCGCCGCTTGGACCTGGAGCACGTGGCCTTCGACATCCGCGCGAGCGTGCGCAAGGTAAAGGATCTGATCGCATCCAAGGCGCGGGAGAAGGGCCTGGCGCTCGAAGTGACCGTTCAGAGCGAGGTGCCCGAGTCGCTGCTCGGGGACCCGGGCCGCCTGGAGCAGGTGCTGCTCAACCTGGCCAACAACGCGGTCAAGTTCACCGATCTGGGCGGCGTGTCCGTGCGCGTCTCGCTCCTGGGCCGCTCCCGCAACCGGGCCCATCTGCAGTTCGACGTCACCGATACCGGCATCGGCATCCCTCCGCAGCGCATGGACCGTCTCTTCCAGGCCTTCTCCCAGGTCGATACGTCGACCACGCGTCGCTTCGGCGGCACCGGGCTCGGGCTGGCCATCTCCCGCGAGCTGGTCGAGCTGATGGGCGGCAAGATCGGCGTCGACAGCGAGGACGGCGAGGGATCGCGCTTCTGGTTCACGGTCGCGCTGGACGTGGCCGAGGGGGCGGAGGCGGCGTAGGGCCGCAAGGCGCTGGGCCGCGGGCCAGGGGCCGCGGGCCGGCAGACGGGCGGGGCGCCGCGGAGCATGCCGGCAGGCGGGCGGGGCGCCGCGGAGCGGGCCGGCAGACGGGCGGGGCGCCGCGGAGCGGGCCGGCAGGCGGGCGGGGCGCCGCGGAGCGGGCCGGCAGGCGGGCGGGTGAACACGGCTTGGCTTCAGATTGGATCGGAAGCACCTGCCCCTTCTCCAATCATAAATGCATATTAGTTGCTACAACTGTAATACTTTCCTTTTGAAATTGTTACGGCGATTTTTGCCCCGGGGCAACAACCTGAGGAGGGCACAACGGTCTTTGCCCCGGGGCAACAACCGAGGAGGCACGGCGGCTGTTGCCCCGGGCAACAGCCAAGGATCGAGATATCGGGCAGCTCCCCCACGACTGCAGGATCTCAACCGATGGGTGAGTCCGGTGGGTGAGATCGGTCCGTGAGACCGGTGGGTGAGATCGGTCCGTGAGACCGGTGGATGAGTCCGGTGGACGCACAGGGATGGTTCTAGACCACCGCGCTCAGGGCATCCCCTGATCGCCGCGGTGCTTGAGGAACGTCCCCTGGTCGAGGTCTTGGAACGCTTGGCGCAGCTCGGCCTGCGTGTTCATGACGATCGGACCGTACCAGGCAACCGGCTCCCGCAGCGGCTTGCCCGACACCAGCAAGAAGCGGATGCCCTCCTCCCCGGCCTGCACGGCGATCTCGTCGCCGGCGCCGAAGAGAATCAGCATCCGGTTGGCGGCGTCCTTCGGCGGCTTGGATTCCCACCAGCCCGCCGACTCGGTCGGCACGGCCAGTGGCTCGGAGGCGTCGCAGAAGGTCCCCGCCCCGCCGAAGACGTAGGCGAAGGCATTGCGCTCGGATGCGACCGAAATCGCCTTGCGCGCACCGGGCGGCACCGCGACGTCGAGAAAGATCGGATTGGCGGCGATGTCCTCGACCGGACCTTGCGCATTCCCGTAGCGGCCGCAGACGACGCGCACGCGTGTTCCATCTTCATCTTCAACTTCGGGGATCTCGGAGGCGCGGAACTCCTGATAGCGCGGGTCCGTCATCTTGAGCGTGGCAGGAAGATTGGCCCAGAGCTGAAACCCGTGCATGCGCCCCTGCGCGTCCCCCTTGGGCATCTCCTGATGGATGATGCCGCTGCCGGCGGTCATCCACTGCACGTCGCCGGAGCCGAGCGTGCCCTTGTGGCCGATGCTGTCACCGTGCTCCACCGTCCCGGCCAGCATGTAGGTGATCGTCTCGATGCCCCGGTGCGGATGCCACGGGAACCCGGGCAAAAAGTCCTCCGGCCGGTCGTTGCGAAAGTCGTCGAGAAGCAGGAAGGGATCGAAGTCGGCCGTCTTGCCGAAGCCGAACGCCCGGCGCAGGCGCACACCCGCGCCCTCGAGCGTCGGCTTGGCCTCCGAGATCTTCTGGACGGGTCGCACTGCCATGGCGGCCTCCTGTGTTCGGCACGGGCGGGGCCCGGCGTTCGGGGCGGGCGGCCTCCTGTGTTCGGCACGGGCGGGGCCCGGCGTTCGGGGCGGGCGGCCTCCTGTGTTCGGCACGGGCGGGGCCCGGCGTTCGGGGACGGTCTGATGGGAGCCTACTCCACGCCGTCGGGGTGCGGAAGGTCCATGTGGGCCGGTGGCTCGGGGATACTATGAATGAGCTCGATCGCCCGCTCCAATTGCGCGTCTCTTCCATCCAGGAGAGACTTGCGCTCCACCCCGACGTCCACATCCGGAATCACCCCGTGCCCGGTCGGATCGCCGGCGAGGCTCGCCGGCCCCTGCACCGGCGCGTGCGTCACTCGCAGCCATGATCTGCGCCACCGCCGCGTCATCGATGCGATCGATGGTAAAGCCGGGCTTCAGACCCGCCGCGGCCGCGGGGAAGCTCGGCCTGACCGCGGTCACGACCACGGCGCCGTCGAGCAGACGCACCTCGAGTCCGATCGTACCGTCGAACGTGGTCTCGGGGCCGCCCCTTCTCGTCCGTGCGGAAGACGGCGTAGTGGGATAGTCGCAACTCGCCCAGCATCCGGTTCATGAGCTCGATGAAGCCAGCGTCGTCCGCGACGTGATCGGCGAGATCGTCATTGGAGTCGCGAATCCCGCGCCAGTCGAGCCCTCCGAAAGTCGAATCGAAGTGGCACTCGTTGACCGTGTCCCAAACGACCTCGGAGCTTGCTCTGTGCAGGGCTTCGGCATCCGCATCCCGCGTGGAGGCGGAAGCAGACGGGCAGAGCACGCTCGCCACAATCATCAGCAGCAACCGCGGGCGGATCATCGCCCCCTCGCGATATGATGGGCGGCTGGCGCGCCGACATCAAGGTCGGCGCCCCGGCGCTCCGTCCCACGCGCTCGAGTAGTGCTCGAACGTAATCCCCGCCCCGTCGGGCGAGCTCAGGAACGTGCTCGATTCCACGCCGCCGAAGTGGGTCGACCAGCTTCGGTAGTAGGCGCGACGCACGTGCGTGGGCATCTCGGCCTCCTCGAGATCGAAGGTGAACTTGTCGCTCCCCCAAGGGTCGCCCGGATAGTAGAGAACCGGCACATCGGTGAGCTCGATCTCCGTGATGTAGATCGTCTGGCTCTGGTCGGCGAGCACGGTCGTGACGCGCTCGGTGCGCAGGTAGAGAGTCTCGAGGCTGCGGGCGGTGATCGCCGCCCGCACATAGATGCTGTCGCGCGCCATGTGGCGCTCCCAGCCGTCCTCGGTGGTGCGAGTGCACCCGTAGTGGCCCTCCACGCCGTTCCACTTCAGCGAGTCGCAGACATTGCCGGCGTAGTCGTAGATGCTGAAGCCGAAGCCGACGTGGGCCGGCTCACCGCCCGAGACGTCCATGATCCCCGTGACGCTGCTGTACATTCCGCCCCGCGTGCGCAGCTTCGCCAAAAGGTCCGACTCGCCCTCGATGTAGATGTCGCCCAGGTCGTTCTCCTGCGTCGTGGCCCGCGTCCACGGAATCGTGATGTCGGCCACGTCGGTCGAGTCGGTGCCGTGGTAGACGCGCAGGGTGCTCTTGCCGGGGAAGAACCTTTCCAACGTATAGCGTCCCTGATCGTCGCTGGGCGTCCCGCGTACCGGCAGGACATATTCGCGGCCGCCGGCCTTGCACACCGAGCGCGCCTCCAGCCCGGACACGGGTTCGCCCTGGGCGTCGACGAACCGGCAGTTGACGTGGTAGCTCCATCCCAGCGGCTCGAGCATGGCCGGTAGGGCCTCAGCGCCGCCGTATTCGGTCACCAGCAGCGTCTCGAGCTTGTCGCGCAGCTCGAGGATGTCGTCGGTGCCCTGGGCGATAATCTCGTAGCAGTCGCGGGCCTTCTCGACGCGATCGCCGGCAATGACCGGGACGGTCGTGCGCTCGCCCGTGTGGTTGTAGATCAGGTTGTCGCTGCGGATCAATGCCGCGCACAGCGCCACGCCCATGCCCTCCAGATCGCGGTAGTCGACCGTGCGGGGCGTGGGCGAATTGCCGTGCCCGTTGGTCAACACGCTGCCGTTCTCGGGATTGGACGACATGCCGATGCTCCCCTTGAGCAGATACTCCGCCAGATAGGCCGGCTCCTCGATCAGGTTCGCGAAGGCGCCCTCCATCCCGATGTGATGGCCGTCGGGTCGCGGATTGCGGAAGAAGGACCCGTAGGCGTAGTTTCCGATCAAGACGTGGTGGAAGTAGTGGCCCACTTCGTGGGCCACGCTGCCCACCGAGTTGTCGGGAATGACGATCCAGCACCGGGGCACCAGCGCCGTGTAGTCCCAGAACGGAATGTACTTGGGGTCCTCGGTGTAGACCCAGGCCTCGCGATTCTCGGGCACGTAGAACCTGGGCTCGAGCGGGCCGTTGATCGCCTCCATCGCCGCGGCCTGGCGTGACGCGGGCACGAAGTCGATGAGGCTCGTGGCCGCGTCGCGGATGTTCTGCTCGATCTGGCGGCTGAGCACCTCGATATCGGTGTCTTTCCGGTAGGTGAGCTTCTTGTACTTCGTCACCTCGCTGACCGGCGCATCGGTCTGTCCGCTGCTCAGGGGAAGGTCGAAAACCAAGCTGTCGCCTTGCGGACCGGTGAGCGTGGCGCTCTCGAGGATCGGCATCCAGCCGGAGGTGTCGGGGGGCTCCGCCTCCAGCACGGCATAGGCAAGCGAGCTGTAGCCGAGCACGTAGTCGAGGTCGTCGGAATCGTGGGGCACCAGGAGCTGGACGTCACTGGTTCCGGTGTACTCGATCTCGAAGGCGCCTTCGTCGGCGGCCGTCATCGGCCCGGCGATGATGTCGCGGATCGTGAACTCGCCTCCCCCGCTGGGCAGACGGAAGACCGTGGCGGAGGCCGAGTCGATCACGGTGACGTACGTGTCGGGCGGGATCGCATAGGTGCGCGATCCGCCGTAGCTCCAGGCGGTCTCCTCACCGCCGCCCGGCGCCTCGACCTTGTCCCCGCCGCAACCGGCCAGTGCCAGACATGCCGAGCCGAGCGCCAGGGTGCTCATGAGGATCCAGCGTGCGCTGCCCATTTGTCCCTCCCACAGTGCAGCCGGTGAAGGAGCGATCGAACCCCGAGTCCGCAAACCGGACCAGGGCAAGCATGGCGGGCGACCGTGACCGAGTCACCTTCTGTGGATATCGGCCGCAAGCGCGGACTGCTGGATGGGTACTCCACCGGTTCGCAGACGTCGGGAGCCGGAGCCGGACGGGAGACGTGGTGGGAGGACAGCGCACTCCCAGGCCTCCGAGGATCGGGGAACGCGCCTTCTGGGCGTCGGAGGGCGGACGAACGATCGTCCAAGCGGCATCGGAAGGCGGACGAACGATCGTCCGAGCGGCACCGGAGGGCGGACGAACGATCGTCCAAGCGGCTTCGGAGCACGATACCGCTGTTCGCAGAACCTGCAACTTAGATGCTATGCGTGTATCTGTTTTTACTGCAAGCAGAAGCGGCGGTTTTTGCCCCGGGGCAACAACCGCCGCTGCAGGTCCGCCAGTGCTCCGCGCCCGCCGCTGCCCCGGGGCAACAACCACCCCTGCGGGCACGGCGCTGCCGCCGTGGATCAGCACCCCGCCTCCGTGGACCAGCACCCCGTCTCAATGCCCCAGCCTCCGCCGCGATGCACCAGCCTCCGCCTCGAGCAGCAGCCCCACCTCAATGCACCAGCACCACCCGCCGCACCTGCTCCTGACCCGCCGCCTCCAGCCGCATGAAGTAGATCCCCGTCGGCAGAATCCGCCCGCCGTCGTCGCGCCCATGCCACTCCAGGCTGATCTCCCCTGTAGAGGCGGGGCCATCCAGTAGCGTCCGCTGCAGCCGGCCCTGCAGATCGTAGACGCGCAGCTTGACCGGCAGCGTGGTGCCGGCGGCCGTGGGGAGCTGGAAGCGCACGACCTGGGGCTTGCCCGTAAGCCCCGGGCTGGGGCCCACCCAGTCGATGCCGAAGCGGCTCTCGGGCTCCTCGGTCAGCTCGAGCGTGACCGAGAGGCCGGTCTGCTCCCACCCGTCGAAACCGACCGGGTTGATGCAGTAGGCGTAGGTCCCGGGCTCGGGCAGCGAATCGGTGATCCCATAGGGCTGCGGTCCGGTGTGCCCGTTCCCGATGACCCGACCGACCCAGACCATCTCTCCGGGCAGACCATCGACCGCGGGCCCCCAGCGTCTTACCTCGCTGGCGAACAGGGCGGACGGGGCTCCGGGGCAGGACCACTCGAGCGTCGCCACGCCGCCGCCAGAGACCTCGGCTCGATCCAGCGTCACCGTCAGCCGGGGCGACGGCTCGGCGTAGCGGCCCGTGTTGCGCGCATCGCGGTGGCGCATCGGCCAAGGGTTGTGCGCCGGATCGAACTCGGCCCCGGCCAGGTGATACACACCCAGCTTGAGCACGCCCTCGGCCTGCGCGATCAGGTTCTGGTAACCGTCGCCGTCCACGTCCCAGGCGGCCAGCGACATCTTGCCCATATTGCCGCCGAACTCGAGCGGGAACCCGCGGGCGGCTGTGCCGTCGGCGGTGTAGGCGTAGATGCGGCCCTTGCTGTCGCCGAAGACGATCTCCGGCAACGAATCGCTGTCGACGTTGACCAGGATGCACGAGCCGTACCTGACGGTCGGCCCGCGCTCGAGGGTCACGGGAAAGCTCTCGAGCTGGGCGCCGTCGACCGCGCGCCAGGCCCACAGGCTGCCGCCGGCGTCGGCGATGGCGATGTCGATGTGACCGTCGCCGTCGATGTCGCCCAGCGCGGGCTCGGGGTAGAGGTCGGCGCTGCTGCTGAGCGAGAAGGGCTCACTGAAGGCGCGCGGCTCCCAGCGGAAGCTGGCCTGCTGGCCGAAGGTCCAGAGATACCCGCGCGTGACGACGAAGATCTCGTCGCCAGGCTGACCGTCGACGTTGGCCAGCGTCGGCGAGGCACGGCTGATCTCGCCGTCGTGCCAGGCGTCGAAGCGCAGGTTTTGAAAGCCCGGCAGCGCCGCGCCGGTGCGCCCGTCGATCACGTAGAGACGCCCGGTGCGCGTGGCCATCACGATATCGGCATAGCCGTCGGCATCCACGTCTCCCACCGCCGGGGAGTGGTACAGGTAGTTGTCCTGGAAGTCGGCCAAGCGGCCGTCGGTCCCGGACAGGTAGGGCGATCCATCGTGGTTGAACACATAGATACCCTCGTGGCCGCTCTCACCCGCGGTCACGATCACCTCGAGCGACCCGTCGTTGTCCAGATCGGCCAGCACGGGCGTCCGCCAGGCGATCCAGACCGGGAGGTCGACTTCCCAGACGGGCTCACCCCCCGCGGGGCTCCAGCAGATGAGCGTGCGCTGCTGGCGCGATACTGCCAGAACCTCCATCGTGCCGTCGCCGTCGAGGTCGGCTGCGGCTGCCTTGCCGCGGAACTCGTACTTGGTCTCTCCGCCTGCGGGGTCCTGCGAGAAGGGCCCCTGGCTGATCACGTTTTCGTCCCCGTCGGTGATCTCGGTGCCGTTGCCGTGAAAGCCGTTGAGCAGGTCTCCGCCGAAGAAGAGCTCGCGCACATGCGTGCATCCCTCCTCATCGGGCAGACAGTCCAGCTCGCATACCAGCGGCGACGCGACCTGGGAGCTGTAGATGAACTGCTGCGGCCAACCGCCGGCCAGGCCGGGCGAGGTCGACGCGCTGAGCGTCTCGGAGGGCGCGCTCGTGTTGCCCCCGGCGTCGACCGACTGCACCACGTAGCTGTAGCGCGTCAGGTCCTCGAGCAGATCGTCCAGCAGGTAGCGATGATCCCGCAGTACGCCGGCGTGCGCGGGCTCAAAGGCGCCGGCGCCTTCCTGGGCGCGCGAGACGATGTAGCCGCCCAGCGAATCGGACGCAGACCCGCCACCCGCGTCGGGCGCCTCCCAGCGCAGCTCGATCGCCTCGGGCAGGCCGATCGCCGAGAGGTCCGTGGCCGGCGCGGGCTGCGCGGTCGTGATGTGCGCCTCGTGGAGCACGACCGATGGATCACTGAGGGTGTCAGTCACCGTGAAGATCATCTGCCCCACGCCGCTTCCGGTGGTGCGCACCGTAAACGGTCCCACCTGAAGCTCCTCGTCGGGCGCGAGATCGGGCAGGTCGAGCGAGGCGGGCATCACCGACACGATCGCCGTGTCTCCTTCCGCCGGTGCGAGGTAACCACGCAGACGGCTGCCGGTCGCCTTGCCCCGGTTGGCGACGCCCACCCAGAGCCGCGCGCTGTCGGCGGCCGTCCACTCCCACGTGTTGGCGGCCAGGGTGAGACGCGCGCGGGAGATCTCCAGCGGCGTCGTGAAGACCCATGCGTCGCCCTCGTGCACGATCTCGATGCTCAGCGTCGCGGTGATGCGGTCGGTGTCGCCGAACACCAGGTCACCCACCGCGTCCCACACGCTCACGAGAAACGCCTCGGCGTCTTCGGCGGCGGATCCGGGTCCGATGGCATCCAGCGCGGCATCCTCGTCGGGGACCGTCAACAGACCCTCGGGTGCGTCCACCGAGAGATGGGCGGTGATCGCGCCGCTCGCGCCCGCGCCCACGTTCGCCAGTTGCAGCCGCAGCCTGGCGGTCTCGCCCACTTCGAGCGCGCCGTTGCCGTTGCCGCTGCTGCCGGCGCTGCCGTCGTCGACGAGGGCCACCTCCTCGATGCGCAGCGCCGCCGTCGTCGACGTGCCGGCCACCGTGCGCTGCAGCCGGGCCGGACGGTGCGCGGGCGAGATGACGGTGAGATCGAACGCGCCCTCGGTGGCGGGAAAGAAGGGCAACGCGGCCCGGCCGTCCTCGCCGGTCAGCGCCACGGCATAGGCCTCGCCCTCCTTCTGCAGGCAGACGCGTGCGCCCGCGACCGGCGTCGTAACCACGGCATCGGTCACGACCACCTCCAGCGTGTCGCGCCCCACGGGTACAGCGGCGTCGAAGGCCACGTCCATCTCTCCCGGCGTGGCACGCCACACCATCATGGTGGGCTCGCCCAGCAGCGCCCGCCCGTAGATGATGCGATCGCCGATCGCGGCGTTAGCCGCCGCCGATCCGTAGAAGCCGTCGCCCAGCGTGCCGCCTTCATCCACATACAGGTAGTGGAAGAAGTCGCCCGCCAACGCCGCCGCCCAGCCGGCGCTCGAGGCGTAGGTGGAGCCGATGTAGGCCAGCGCCCCGTGCCCCGGCAGCAGCACGAGCTGCTCGCCGAAGCTGTCCAGGTGGATGCCGGCCGAGCTGCAGTTCACGCCGTAAGCCCAGAAGTAGCGCCCGGCCTGGCCGTTGGTGAGCAGCGGGAAGTCGCTCTTGATGAGACGGCCGTCGCCCACGGCCCAGCGGTCCCAGGCGCCGTGGCCGACGTGCAGGACGAAGTTGTACCCCTCGCTCAGATAGTCGATGGTGCTCTCCCGATTCTCGACCTCCGAGACGTGGACCGGCTCGTTCACCGCCCAGTACTCCGACCGTTCCAGCAGGAAGTCGAGCGTGCCCGGATACCCGGCCGCGCGCATGGAGGTCTCCACGTCGAAGCAGTCGTCGGCCCCGTCCCAGACCACGCAGACGGTCGATCCCTGATAGACGCGACAGTCGGGCTCGTCGCAGTCGTTGCAGTCGGGGATCCCCGCACCGCGGCCGTTGCGTGACCAGGCGGCGCTGAAGAGCACCTCCCCCAGCATCAACCCCCGGTCGAGGTAGCCGTCATCGGGCGGGGTCTGGACGTAGATGAAGTACTTCTCCAGGTAGGTCCCCACCTGATCGGCATCCCGCGCACTCACGCGCCCCACCTGGATCTCGGGCACCAGGTCGGGGCCGTCGGCCGGCCGTTCGCCGAAGATGCCGTTGCCGTTCTCGTCCCAGGTGCCGTCCAGGCAGGCGTAGTAGTAGTCGGACGCCACCCCGTACGGCGATGTGCCCACCGTGCGCGTGGGGACGAGCTCGGTGTCGCCCCCGAGCAGCGCCGCCTGAAGGCCCCAGTGCAGATAGGCGTCGCGCAAGAAGAGGCGGATCTTCTCGGCCAGGTCGGAGCCGCCCGGGTAGTGGTCGCGCACCCAGTCGGTCGTCACCACCCGGGCGGGATGACCGCAGGCGGTCTTCCAGTCGGCCAGCGGCTGCCAGGCCTCGGCCATCGATGCATCGGGCCCGGTGATGATGACGTAGCGCACCGCGCTGCCGTCGACCGACGGGGTCTCGGTGGCGCGCAGCCCCGGCTCGTGGGTCAGCAAGCGCCCCGGGGTCGCCGGCCACCGGTCGGTCCGGAGCTCTTCAGGCGTCTCCCGTGCGGCCGTCGTCAGCTCCACCACCAAGCGCGCGCGGCGCACCACCGTGAGTTGCTGCGCGAGCGGCTGGTAGCGCAGCGGATAGATCCGGACCACGGCGTAGCGCCGCCCCGTCGAGAGCTCGAACTCCGAGACCAGAGAAGCGGGCGCGGAAGGAAAGAGCGCGTCGGTCTCGTACACGGCCGGATCGGGATCCACCCACGGAGGGTCTTCCTGGGCGGTGGAGCGACCGCCCTGGTAGGGCTGAAGCGGTGCATCGAGCGCCAGATCCTCCTGCTCGAGGACGACCAGGCGCACCTGGCTCACGCGCTCCTTCGCCTCCAGGGGAAGGCGCAATCGAAGCGACGGCAAGGCTGGCTCACCGGGCCAGATCGCCAGGCGGCCGCCTTCCAGGTCGACCCGTGACCAGGCGCCATCGTCGGTGAGCGACACCTCGGGCGCGGGGTAGGTGAGCTCGCGCGTCAGGGTGCGATCCGCCCACGCGGGCGAGGCGCCTGGCGCGATCCCGCATCCGATCACCAGGAGCGCTGCGAAGAGCACGCGCAGCTTGGGGCGGCGGACCGCGGACGAAGCAGCTCGCGATGCGGCGGCCGGGAACGAGCCGGATCGCGATGCGGCGGCCGGGAACGAAGCGGCTCGAGATTCGGGCAGCGTCGGCAAGGTTCGACGTGGGGCGAGCGTGCATGGAGTCACGAGTGACCCTCCTCTCCTCTGGCAAGCTAGTACCGACGGCCGAGGGGGCGGTTTCACGTCGATCGGCGCCAAGCCTCGTACCGCTCGCGCGGCGGGTTGAAGTAGCCGAACCGCAGGCGCGGAAACCACTCGCGCAGCGCATCCCGAAAGCCACCCAGCCCCATCCCCGGTCCCAGCACACCCGGCGGCAGACTGCCGCGGTACAGCTCGGGATCGATGTTCAGGTTGCGGAGCTGGATCATCTCCACGCCGGTCTGGGCGATCAGGTCCGTGAGGGCGGCGACCTCTTCGGGACGATCGGTCACCCCCGGGAAGTAGAGCAGGTTCAGGCTCACGAACCGATCGCGTCGGCGCATCTGCATCATCGCCGCCACGACATCGGACCAGCCGTATCCCCGGGGCCGGTGGTAGGCCTCGTAGAGCTCGGGCCGGGCGCTGTTGAGGCTCACCCGCATGCTGTCGAGCCCCAGATCGGCCAGCTCGCCCACCACCTGCGGCCGGCTGGCATTGGTATTGAGGTTGATCGTGCCCGCGCCGGTCGCCGCGCGGATGCGCTCCACGGCCCCTCGCAGCAGGTCTTCCATCAGCAGCGGCTCGCCCTCGCAGCCCTGGCCGAAGCTGACCACCGCGCGGGCCACGCGCCCGATGTGCAGCAGCGCCACCTCGGCGACATCGTCGGCCGAAGGGGGCTCCTGCAGGCGATCGTGCGCCGCCTTGAAGGCGCCGTCGGGTTGCAGGCTGATGCATCCCAGACAACGGGCGTTGCAGACGATGCTGGTGGGCAGAGGGGCCTCATGGCGACCGAGGAAGAAGTTCTGGGCCGCCCGGCACTGGTACTCGAGCGCGCACTTGCGGAGTTGCTGGAGAAGCCGGTTGTCGGGCCGCTCGCTCAGGTGCGCGTCCACCGCCTCGGCGATGGCCGATGCATCGAAGCGCCAGGGGTCCTGCCGCGTGTCGGGATCCACTCGCTGCGCCGCCGCCCAGTAGGTGCCGCGCGAGAACCCCACCGCCGCGTAGGAGAAGAGCGGCAGCGCCGGGGCACCTGCGCGCATCTCGTAGGCACTCAGCAGGGTGCCGGTGTGCGCCGGGGCCAGGAAGGCGGCTACGGCATGTACGCCGCGGCCCTCCTCATCGCGCTCGTAGGGCACCATCACGCGCTGCTCGGGGTCCCATCCCAGGGGGCTGCGCCCCGGCAACATGAAGAGGTCGCTGCCCCGCGGCAGACGCATGACCTCTGTCTCGGTCCCGCTCAGGGGACGTGCCTCGCCCGCTTCGCCCACCGCGAGCAGATGCGGATGGTCCCGGATCAGACCCTCGTCATCGGCGCAGAGCATCCGCGGCCGAATGCGCCTGGGCGTCCCCTCCCCACGGCGGCCCGTGCGGCGACGATGTCCGGTCCCCTCACGCTTCAATGGACTCCCCTTGGCCGTGGACCGATCCTGTCTTCACGACCCCGGTGGCCGTGGTGCAGACCGGCCACACGAGCGCAACCCTCTATGCGCAATTCAATTGCGTCCCTGCGCGCCTCTTGGGCGGCTGCCTGGCCCACGGCCCCAGCCCTTTACCGGCCGAGCCTGCGCGAACCGGCATCCGAATGGTATCATCCTACCAGCACGCAAAATGCGCAATCTCCGAGGCGATTCTACGCCCGGCTTTCCCCAGATCCACCGCCTGAAAAAAGGAAAAACCTCGTTGGGCCCTGAGAGATCA
>CAZPGB010000018.1:0-9147 GCA_964585945.1 uncultured bacterium
GGGATCCGCCTTCAGGGGGAGAAACACGTCAAAAACTAGTGTCTGCCTTGCAGGTGGGAGGGGCTGATTGGCGAGCCACGCTTCGCGATGCTCTACGCCTGCGGCTTGAACCGGAGCTGTTTCGTTGCACGGTAGGGCTAGTGATATGACCGAACCGAGCGGATACGTTGGATGGGCATCCCCTGCAAACAGGCCCAAGTGGGGATTCACCGACCGATTGCCTGCGCTCCAGATACAGAGAGCCTCCGCCGGATGATCCGGCGGAGGCTCTCACGTTCAGGCATGACCGCAGCGGTTGATTCCCACCGTCAGACCGCTGGCGGATTCCTACCGGAACAACCCCTTGATCTCACCCCAGCTACTGTCGTTGACCGGGGAGGGACCTGTCGACTCCATGTCGTAGAACACCAGGCCGTCGGGGCTCTCCTGCACGAGCGCGCACAGGACGTAGCCATACTGGGCCGTGTCGACCATCGTGCAGCCGCCGTACAGCGGGTGCACCGGGTCGAAGAAGGTGTTGATATGGAAGCCGTCGAGGGCGATCTGGTGCACGCCGTAGCCGGCACTGCTGGCCGTGGTCATCCACAGGCAGTCCCAGCCGCAGTCGTAGGCCAGACCGTAGGCCGCGTCCCAGGGACCGCCCAGGTTCTCGACCACAGCCGAGGAACCGAACGTGCCGTCCCAGGTCAGCTTGTAGAGACTCTCGCCGAAGCCACTGGTGTAGAACGAGCCAGCGGCATAGGCCAGAGCGCGGTTCGGGCTGATCGGAGCACCCATGAAGTAGCCTTCAAAGGTGTAGATGTCCGAATACCCGTCGACCAAGGTGCTGTAGCTGCCGAACATGTAGTCGCCCGTGAACGCCATGTCACGGTGACCCCAGCCGGTCGCGCCAGCGCCCTGGGGAGCGTTGTCGATCTGGTTGCCGTACTCATCGAAGAGATAGAACTCGCAAGCGCCCGTCGCTTGGTCGCCGGCGGAGACCCAGATGTACGTACCGTCATAGCCTGTCCCGACGCAGTAGTCGTTCATCGCCAGCGGGATGTAACCAACCTCGTCGAGAATGCGCTCAGGCTCATACTGGGGCACGGTGCCGACGTTCGCAATCTCGTTCGACGCGAAGGCGGTGCCTGCGAAGGCAACCAGGACCAATGCGCCTAGAAGCTTCTTCATTTCTTTCTTCCTCCTGGATCATTGGCTGCCATGTCGTGTCTGCGCATCGGCTTTCTTGTGCTTGCTGACCAGGCAAGCCGCCATCTGTTTGCGCAGAGCTCAACTCTAAGGATGCAATGACCAGAACACTCTGCTGTGGGATCGGCTCATGGTGGGATGAGCCTCACCCACATCCAGAATTATACCGAGCCGCGTTGCGCGGATTCAATGGGTTTCCGACGGATATGAGACAACTCCCTTACCCCGTAACATCTTCAATTCATACAGATACACAAGTAAACAAACGGATTGGGGCTCGTTATTGCTTATGCGTACCATAAGAGTAGCTTCCAGAAGTAGTCGCATCCCCGAGCGCTGCATGTCACTGTATTGCAAATAGATATGGATACTGGCTCGCTCAGGTTGCTGCGTGGAGCCTGGGAAGGTCGGACCTGCTCCGGAAGGAAGCTGGGGGCTGGGAGGCGGTGCTGCGAGCCAGCGCTGAAGACCGAGCTGAAGACCGAAAGGAAGGACCCCGCCGGGGCAACCCGGCGGGGTCCTTCGAAGACTCCAATCGGGCCCGTCCTGTGCTGAATCCCACCCTCCAGCGTCAGACGGCTCCGCTGAAACCTACTTGAACAGGTTCTTGATCTCGCCCCAGCTACTGTCATTGACCGGGGAGGGACCCGTCGACTCCATGTCGTACAACACCAGGCCGTCGGGGCTCTCCTGCACGAGCGCGCACAGGACGTAGCCGTACTGGGCCGTGTCAACCATCGTGCAGCCGCCGTACAGCGGGTGCACCGGGTCGACGAAGGTGTTGATATGGAAGCCGTCGAGGGCGATCTGGTGCACGCCGTAGCCGGCACTGCTGGCCGTGGTCATCCACAGGCAGTCCCAGCCGCAGTCGTAGGCCAGACCGTAGGCCGCGTCCCAGGGACCGCCCAGGTTCTCGACCACAGCCGAGGAACCGAACGTGCCGTCCCAGGTCAGCTTGTAGAGACTCTCGCCGAAGCCACTGGTGTAGAACGAGCCAGCGGCATAGGCCAGAGCGCGGTTCGGGCTGATCGGAGCACCCATGAAGTAGCCTTCAAAGGTGTAGATGTCCGAATACCCGTCGACCAAGGTGCTGTAGCTGCCGAACATGTAGTCGCCCGTGAACGCCATGTCACGGTGACCCCAGCCGGTCGCGCCAGCGCCCTGGGGAGCGTTGTCGATCTGGTTGCCGTACTCATCGAAGAGATAGAACTCGCAAGTCCCCGTCATCTGGTCGCCAGCGGTGACCCAGATGTACATGCCGTCGAAGCCCGTCCCGACGCAGTAGTCGTTCACATCCAACGGGATGTAGCCAACCTCGTCGAGGATGCGCTCAGGGGCGTACTGGGGAACCGTGCCTACGTTTGCGATCTCGTTGGAAGCGTAGGCGGTGCTCGCGAAGGCAACCAGGACCAAGACGCCTAGAAGCTTCTTCATTGCTTACTTCCTCCTGGATCATTGCCAACTATAGGACTTCTCTGCACATCGACCTGTTTCGCTGACCAGGCTGCAGGCCGACATCGGCTTCAGAGAAATCAGTCTACCGATGCAATGACCAGAACACTCTCTTGCGGTCCGAGCCCCACGGTGGGGTGGGGCCCATCGCCACGGAGCAAGTATACCGATTCCAGGGGCGCGAACGCAACGAAATTGGCCGACCGCGAACTGCTAACTGACTGCCATACAAGAAGGTTGGGAATATACAAGTATATACAATCAACCCCTATTGCTGTGTGGGCTTAGCTACATCGCGGCCGCTGGCAAGATCTGCCAGGACCAGCTCGTCGGTGGGGAAAGCCAGGGGATGTGGGCACGCATCGATGGGTACGAGCTCGGCCCGGTCCGCGTCGGAACCGGGTCGCAGCTTCCCTCCTAAGTATTTCATAAGAAACCAGTTGCCCACGGTGAGCTGACCTGGATCGTGGAAGTTGCTGTGGACCGCCAGAATCGGTCCGGCCTCCACCAGCAGTCCGGTCTCTTCCCGCATCTCGCGCGCGGCGGCACGACGAATCTCCTCGCCATACTCCACGTATCCGCATGGAATGCACCACGTTCCGCGATAGGTCCCGGTGCGGCGCACCAGCAAGATGTGGGTGGCCTCCGCGGGATCGACCCAGGCGTCGGGCTCTGGAAGCCACGGCCCTCGTGCGAGCAGGACACCTGCCACGACGGCGATCGGGTTGCGGTAATGGACAAACCCGCAGTCAGGGCAGGTCGGGTGCTCGGTAGGATCCCTCCTGAGCAGCCGATGCCCACAGTGCGGGCAGAACCGGTACGCTCCCATGTACGAGTCCGACGAGGGTCGATCGGCGGGGCCACTCGGGCGCATCATCGCCATGACCTATTCCCACCAGTAGATGAGCCGCATGACGTGCCGATTGCACATGTCGACGTGGCTGGGCATCACGCGCACCGCGTACCCCTCGCGCCCGCTGCGCCGGCACTCCATCTCCCCGCGGTAGAGGTGCACCTGCTCGCCCTCGTGCCCTTCGCACCGCATGATGATCGTCTCGGGCTGGGTGATCTTGCCGTGGGAGTCGATGTGACCGAAGAAGACCTCGACGACCACGTCCTCGGGCTTCAGGGCGCCCAGCTCCACCTGACACCAGACGCTGACTTCCTGCCCCACCTTGGCCTCGTCGGTGCCGCTGGAGTGCACGCTGCGGATCTTGACCCGATGCCACTCCCGCGCCACCCGCCCTTGCCAGGCCGCCAGGGCCCGGGCCCGCTCGCCGCCGTTGTCGGTGAGGTCCCGGTACCGCTCTGCGGAAGCGGTGTAGTAGTCGTTCACGTAGTCACAGACCATGCGATTGGTGTTGAACTCGGGGCACAGATGGCGCATGGCGGCCTTCATCTTTGCGATCCAACCCCGCGGCACGCCATCGCTGCCGCGATCGTAGAAGAGCGGCACGATATCGTGCTCGAGCAGGTCATAGACCGAGCGCGACTCCACCAGATCCTGGTACTCCTCGTCACTGTACTCCTCGCCGTGGCCGATGGCCCAGCCCACCTCCCGCGAGTAGGCTTCGTCCCACCAGCCGTCGAGGATGCTCAGATTCGGGGCGCCGTTGGCCACGGCCTTCATGCCGCTGGTGCCGCTGGCCTCGCGGGGGCGGCGGGGCGTGTTCAGCCAGACGTCGCAACCTTGAACCAGGTAGCGGCCGATCACCATGTCGTAGTTCTCCAGGAAGACCACCCGGCGGCGGATGCGCTCGTCGCGGATATGGTGGATGAGCTTTCGGATGAGCTCCTTGCCCTTCTCGTCCTGGGGATGCGCCTTTCCGGAGAAGATGATCTGGACCGGCCGGTCCGTGCCGCACAGGATGCGCACCAAGCGCTCGAAGTTGTGGAAGAGCAGTGTGCCACGCTTGTAAGGGGCGAAGCGCCGGGCAAACCCGATCGTCAGGGCGCGGGGGTCGAGCACCTCGCCCGCCAGCCTGAGATCGGTGTCCGATGCGCCGCGATTCTCGAGCTGCTGCGCCAAGGCCCTGCGCGCAAAGGCCACCAGCCGCTCGCGCCGGCGCTCGTGCGTTCGCCAGAGCTCCTCGTCGGGAATGTCGCTGACGCCTTCCCACACGGATTGGTCGGAGGGATCCTCGGTCCAGCGCGGACCCAGGTAGCGATCGTAGAGCGTGGCCATGTCGTGGGAGATCCAGGACCGCGCATGAATGCCGTTGGTGATGTGTCCGATGGGAACCTCGTCGACCGGCGTGCCCGGCCAGAGGTGGGCGAACATCTTGCGCGAAACCCGGCCGTGCAGTCGGCTCACCCCGTTGATGCGATTGGCCAACCGGATCGCCAGCACGGCCATGCTGAATTCGTCCTTCTTCGCGTCGGTGCCCAGCTCGATGAGCCTCTCCAGCGGCACCCCCAACTGCTCGGCGTAGGGCTTCAAGTAGACCTGGACCAGCGGCACGGGGAACACGTCGATGCCGGCGGGCACCGGCGTGTGCGTGGTGAAGACATTGCCCGCCTCGGACGCCAAGCGGGCCTCGTCGAAGCTCAGGCCAAGCGACTGCATCAGCCACCGGATGCGCTCGATAGCGAGAAACGCGGAATGCCCCTCGTTCATATGGCAGACGGTCGCCTTGACACCCAGAGCCTCCAGGGCGCGCAGACCACCGACGCCCAAAAGGACCTCCTGCCGGATGCGCATCTCCTTGTCCCCACCGTACAACTCGTCGGAGACGTCGTGGTCGCCGGCCGGATTGGGCGGGATGTTCGTGTCCAACAGGTAGAGCGGAATGCGTCCCACCTGGACGCGCCAAACCTGCGCCACGACCTGGCGGTCGGCCATCTCCACGATGATCCGCAGGGGCGAGCCGTCCGGCTTGCGCTCCATCGTGACCGGCATCACCGGGAAATCGTTGATGGGGTACTTCTCGTGCTGCCAACCGTCATTGGTCAGGTACTGCTGGAAATAGCCCTTCTGATAGAGAATGCCCACCCCCACCAGGGGCACCCCCAGCTCGGAGGCGGACTTCAGGTGGTCGCCGGCCAGGATGCCCAGGCCGCCCGAGTAGATCGGCAGAGACTCGGTAATGGCGAACTCGGCCGAGAAATAGGCCACGGTGCACATCTCGTCCTGGCGGACGTGGTTGCAGAACCAACCCTGGCGCGCCTGGTGGTGATGGAGCTCATCCAACACCCGCTTCATGTGCACACCGAAGCCGTCGTCCTGGGCGAGCTGCTCCAGCCGGTCTTGATCCACGTCGCCCAAGAGCTTCACCGGGTTGTGACCCGATTCCTCCCAGAGCTTCTTGTCGATGCGGCGGAAGAGCTCGATGCTGTAATGATCCCAGGACCATCGTAGGTTGTAGGCGATCTCTTTGAGCGGCAGGAGAGGTTCGGGCAAGGCGGGCGTGACGTGGAACTGATGGATACGCATGCGGGTAGCTCCTCCACGAAGGACGAATGTCGGCCGATCCTTCCTCGCGCGATCGGTCCGGCGCGAGCGCGTCGGCCGCAACGAACGAGCGCAGGCTACTCCACCGCCATGAGCCGGTCAAACGAAGTGCTGCCGCCGTACGGAGGGTGCCGCCCGACCCAGGAGCGACGCCCGCATTGCCGGGAGCGCTCATCCGGTGCCGGCTTGCCCGCGCGCGCGGAAGGAAGAGGTGTCCGGATGCCGAAGCCTCTCACGATTGCAGCGTGGATTCTGCTGCTCTTCCCCTCTGTGCCGCTTATCGGGTGCGATACCGAAGGGGACGGCGTGAAGCCTCTGCCGCAGGACACAATCCCTCCCGCGGCGATCCAGGACTTGCACATCGAGGGGGGATTCACGTGCGTGAGCTTCTTCACGCTGGCCTGGACCGCCACCGGCGATGACAGTCTGGACGGCGCCGCCGAGGTCTATGAACTGCGCTACAGCCTCAACGGCCTGGGCACAGAAGAGCTCTGGTCGGCCGCCACCCCCGTCGGCGGACTCCCCGCACCTCTGCCGGCCGGAACCGATGAGAGCTTCGACGTCCACGGCCTGGATCCAGGCGTTTACTATTTCGCGATCAAGGCGCGGGATGAGGCGGGCAACTGGTCGCCCTTGTCCAACAGCGCTTCGGGCGAGCTCTGCGCACCCGACACTGTTCCTCCGGCGACGGTGACCGACCTGCGTATCGATCCGCATTCCTCCACCGCCGACGCGCTCGTGATCCGCTGGACCGCCTCGGGCGACGACAGCACCGACGGGATCGCCGAAGCCTACGACCTGCGCTACAACCTCTCGGGATTCGCCAGCCTATCGGACTGGGAGGCGGCGGTCCGTGTCGAAGACGAACCCCCTCCGCAGACTTCCGGCGAGCCCGAGAGCCTGCGGGTAGGCGGGCTCGATTCCGCAACCACCTACTACTTCGCTCTGCGCGTGGCCGACGACAGCGGTCTGGTCTCGGGGCTCTCCAACGTGGCGTCGGGCACCACTGCCTCGCCGCGCAGATGGCTCGTCGATCCGGACGGTTCGGGTGACTTCCGCACCATCGAGGAGGCGATCACCCAGGCCTCTTCCCTCGACACCATCCAGGTGGCGCCCGGCGTCTACACGGGAACGTTGCAGATCGACGGCAAGTCGCTCGTGTTGGTCGGCGCGGGAGCCGACCTCACCAGGGTCGAGCACACCGATAACCTGGATCGCGTGCTGACCATCCTGAACGCGGAGAACGTGGTGATCGAAGCCATGGGCTTCCGCCAGGTGAAGACCGACTGCAGCAATGCGATCGAGATGGTGGCATCCGGCGTGACGCTGCGCCGGTGCGGACTGATTCACTGCGGACTGACCGCGCTCGAAAGTGAGCTTGAACTCGACGGTGTGACGCTCGACGGCCAGTGCGAGACAATGTGCGACGACCTGATCCCCATGGTCTGGCTCTACGACACGCAGGCGGACTTCTCCAACTGCATCTTCAGCACCCTGACCGGTGGCCGCCACGGGATCAAGTGCGAGGCCTCACCGGTGGTCTCGTTCGCCTGCTGCGATATCGTTGCCGAGCTCGACGGGTGTCCCGACCCCACGGGCACGGACGGGAACTTCGCGGCCGATCCGCTCTACGTAGACATTGCGTCGGGGGACTTCCGCCTTCAGCCGGGGTCGCCCTGCCTACCCGAAAGCGCGCCGGCGGGTTGCGGGCTCGTCGGCGCCTTTGGATCCGTGGATTGATAGCTCGCGGGCTGGGGTCTAGGGACGCTCGCCTTCTGCAACCCGGGTTGCCTGGTCCCCGGAGCCGTCCTGCGTTGCGAGGGTCTCCGTCGCGGCCAGCGAATCGATGAACGCCTCCAGCTTCTCGGTCAGAATGCGATAGCCGGTGTGGTTCGGCCAGGCTCCCTCGCCCCGGTATTCGCGCGCTAGGTACTGGTGCTCCCCGACCAGTGGTGTGAACAGATCCAGCACGGGCCAGCTCTGCCTGGCTGCCAACTCGTCCAGACTCCGATTCACCGCCACGATGCGACCTATGTACCCGCTCGAAGCGGTATCGGCTGCGGCGGGGATGGGAGGGACCTTGGCCAGGATCGGTCGCACGCCCTGTTCCTCCACCGTCTCGCCGAGGATGCGAAGCTGCATCAGAAGCTGCTTGGGCCTGACCACGTCGCGCAGCGGCGGCACGAGGACCACCTGACGGGGTGTCAAGCCGACAACGTCCTGTTCGGCCCGCATCGAGAGTTGCACGAGATTCTGGCCGTGGATGGAGCGATTCACGATGCCCTTGGCTCTGAGGACCCGTAGCATCTTCCACTGCTGCCCGAAGTCCGCGCCGTAGACGACCGTGAGGGTCCCGGGCTTGTAGCGGTCTTCCGCCAGCAGTCGGAGGTTCGCTTCACGGAAGTGCGTCAGGTTGGCCGGGTCGCGCGCGATCGCGAGGACCGTCGCGAGCTGCTGCTTGTACTTGTCGGCCTTCCAGACGGCCGCCATGCTCAGGAAGATCGAGAGCAGCGCAGCGCCGGCCACGATCATCAGCATCGGCGTCACCCCCGCGAGGATGCGCTCCTTGAGTGGGCGCCGCGGCTTGGGGGCAGGCTTCTGCGCAGGCTCGGGCTCAGGCTCAGGCTCCTCCGCCGCAGGCTCAGGCTCGGGCTCGGGCTCCTCCGCCGCAGGCTCCGGCTCGGGCTCGGGCTCCTCCGCCGCAGGCTCGGGCTCCGGCTCGGGCTCGGGCTCAGGCTCCTCCGCCGCAGGCTCAGGCTCGGGCTCAGGCTCCTCCGCCGCAGGCTCAGGCTCGGGCTCGGGCTCAGGCTCCTCCGCCGCAGGCTCAGGCTCGGGCTCCTCCGCCACAGGCTCGGCTTCCTCCGCCGCAGGTTCGGGCTCCGGCTCGGGCTCCTCCGCCACAGGCTCGGCTTCCTCCGCCGCAGGTTCGGGCTCCGGCTCGGGCTCCTCCGCCACAGGCTCGGCTTCCTCCGCCGCAGGCTCGGGCTCCGGCTCGGGCTCCTGCGCCACAGGCTCGGCTTCCTCCGCCGCGGGTTCGGGCTCCGGCTCGGGCTCCT